>NZ_QTPO01000042.1 GCF_003853645.1 Burkholderia sp. Bp9143
GACGCGAGCGTGCCGGTAAACGTGAACCTGCGCACCTACGCGGGCCCCGAGGGGCGCTTCTGCCCGGCGGCCGTGTATGAGTTCGTGAAGAACGACGACGGCAGCGATCGCCTTGTGATCAACGCGCAGAACTGCGTGCACTGCAAGACCTGCGACATCAAGGACCCGACGCAAAACATCGTGTGGGTCACGCCGGAAGGCGGCGGCGGGCCGAATTACCCGAACATGTAACCTGACGAAAAACGCCGCCTCGCGCGGCGTTTTTTTCGTCCGTTCGGCATTCGACGCCGTCCTGCCCTCTGGAGCGCGCGCGATTCATGCACCGCGCGCCGCACTGTCCCGCGCTAACGCGCCGCGATCCGCCGACGGAAATGCTCGGTACCCGAGACGATCTTGTCGAGCACCGCGTCGAGCGCCCAGAACCGTTCGCGCACGTCGTAGTCGATCACGCGGCAACGAATCGATCCGAACGTGCCGATCCGTTGATGATAGATCTTCGCGAGCGCCGGGTAGCCAAGCGCTTCCGACACCGCCGAGAGCACCAGGAACGTCGACAACTCGTCGGCAAGCGCCGGATCCGAGTCGCCCTGCGTGCGCAACCATCGATACAGATCGGGATGGAAGTTGGTGAACACGCCGTTGAAGCCGGCCGAACCCGCCTTCATCGCATCCCATGCGATCGCGGCGTTCGCATTCAGGATCTTCAGCGGCGACCCCGCGGCGAGTGCGACGCGTCGCTTCACCGTCTCCAGATCACAACTCACGTCCTTCAACATCACGAAGCGGCCCGTATCGATGCACGCGCGCAGTTCGTCATCGGACAGCAGTCGCCGATAAGGCGCCGGACATTCGTACAAGCCGAGCGGCAAATCAGACGGCAGTCGCGCGAGCAGCTTGTGAAGATGGTCGAGAAACGCGGCACTGCCCTTGCGCTGCGGATCGAGGCGGTTGGTCACGAGCACGACGCCCTGCGCACCCGATTCCGCCGCAGCTCGCAGCTCGGCGACCTGCGCATCCAGATCTTCGCTGATGTGGCCGGACGCGACGACGGGCACGCGCCCGGCCACCCGCTCGACCACGAAACGCGCGAGTTCCGCACGTTCGGCCAGACTCAGGAATTGCATCTCGCTCGATTGCGCGACCGCGAACAGCGCATCCGAGCCGTGCGCCAGATACCATTCGATGAGTCGCTCGAGGCCCGCGTAGTCGATCGCGCCGGCGTCGTCGAACGGCGTCAGCATCACCGGCACGATCCCCTCGATGGTCGTGGTCGATTGCTGATGTGGTTGCATCTGTTTCTCCTTCCTTCAGTAAATACAGGGGTGTAGCCGACGTACTCAGGCCGGCAGCGGTCCGGACGCGGCGCTCGCGGACTGCTCGGGAATCGGTTTGCGCACCAGCAGCAGGTAGGCCATCGCGCCGGCGAATGCGATTGCCGCCGCCGTCAGCAGCGCCGGCACGAACGACCACCTCTGCGCGATGACACCCGTCAGGATCGGCGCGAGCGCACCGCCGATGAAACCGCCGAAATTCTGGATCGCGCCGAGCGATGCGACACGGCTCGGCGGCGCGGCTGCCGTCGCGAGCGCCCACGAACACGCCGATGCCGCATTGGCGAGAAAGATCACGACCGAAATGCATGCGAGCGCAACCGTGTTGCTCTGCACGAGCGCGGCCGGAATCGTGAACGCGACCATCCCGAGCATCGCGACGACCACCGCATTGCGCCGGCTCACGACCGGCGAGCGGCTGCGGCGCGTCACCAGATCCGAGAGCCAGCCGGCAACGAGCGAGCCGACGAATCCGCACAGGAACGGCACGGATGCCGCAAACCCGGTGCGAATGAGGCTCATGTGACGCTCCATCGTCAGGTACCCCGGCAGCCAGGTCAGGTAGACCCAGTTCAGATACACGGAACCGAAGAATCCGATCAGCATGCCCCAGGTCGTGCCGTGCGAGAACAGGCTGCGCCAGTCGGCGAAGGTCAGTTTCGGCATCGCGACGGCCGTCTGCGCATCGGCATCGAGATACCCTCGTTCCGCCGCGGTCAATTGCGCGCGTGCCGGATCGCGGTACAGCACAAACCAGACGACGGCGACGACGAGGCCGAGTGCCCCCGTCACGAAGAATGCCCAGCGCCAGTTGAACGATGCGACGAGCACCGCCAGCAACAAGGGGGCGAGCGCGGTGCCCAGCGGCGACGCCGCGTTGAAGATCCCGGTCGGCATACCGCGTGCACGCAACGGAAACCAGTTGCTCACCACCCGCGCCGCCGACGGGAACTGCGGCGCCTCACCGATGCCGAGCACGATGCGCGCGACGATGAACCAGCCGAAGGTGGACACGATGCCGCCCGCAGCCTGCGCGAACGACCAGACGATCAGCCCGATGCCGAGCAGCCGGCGCGGTCCGATGCGATCGACGAGTCCGCCGACCGGGAACTGGCACAGCGCATAGCTCCATGAGAATGCCGACAGCAGCAACCCCATCTGCGAGAGCGACAGCCCGAGATCGCTCCGGATCGCCGAACTCGCGACGGCCAGCGTGCCGCGGTCGAGATAGTTGACGATCCCGCTCGCCATCAGCAGCGCGAGCGCGATACGTTGTCCGCGCCGGATACGTGGCGGCGCGGTCGGAATAGCTTGATTCTCGTTCATTGCGTTTGTCTCCATATCCTGAATGGTTGCCGGGCCTCGATCCTTTCCGTCGTCGCGGAATCTATGCGGCCCCACGCTCCACTTCCTCGCGTGTCGGAATCGACGTCTGTGCGCCGTAGCGCGTGACGCTGATCGCGGCCGCACGCTGTCCGAACGCGATCGCGTCGTCCATCGACGCACCGCTCGCCCGGGCGGCCGCGAAGCCGCCGACGAAGGTGTCGCCGGCCGCCGTCGTATCGACGGCGACCACCGCCATCGCCCGATGGCGGCCGTTCCCTGCACTTCCGCGCCAGCAGACGCCGCGCGCGCCCAGCGTGACCAGCACGTTGCCGACACCCTTCGCGCGCAGCGCTTCGGCGGCCCGCACCGCCGAGGCATCGTCGTCGACGGCAATGCCGGTCAGCGACTCCGCTTCCGTTTCGTTGACGACGAGGTAGTCGATGCGGGCCAGCAATGCGTCGTACAGCGGCCGTGCGGGTGCCGGATTGAGCAGCACCGGCGTGCGATGTGCGATCGCACTGCCGATGGCGCGCGCGACGGTCTCGATCGGCACCTCGAGCTGGCACACCATCAGTGCCGCATCGGCGATCGCGTCGCGCGCCCCGTCGATCAATTCGTCATCGAGGCGCGCGTTTGCACCGGGCACGACAACGATGCTGTTCGCCCCGTGCGCATCGACCGTGATCGTCGCGACCCCGGTTGGCTCACCGTCGATCCGGTGCAGGTGCGTCACGTCGATGCGTTCCGCCGCCAGCGCGTCGTACAGACGTGTGCCAAACGCATCGTTGCCAACGCAGCCGATCATCGCGACCGACGCACCGAGGCGCGCGGCGGCCACCGCCTGGTTCGCCCCCTTGCCGCCGTGGACGGTCTGGAACGAAGTGCCGAGCAGCGTTTCGCCCGGCACGGGCAGCCGCGGCGCATGCGTGACGAGATCGACGTTGATGCTGCCGACGACAGCGATTCGGGGCGATTTTGCTCTGGCAATCATTGAATGTAACCGCTTACATTTTCGACGGACAAAATGGCCCGAACGGCCGTCATCAACGAAAATTTCACAATGCGACTGGGGCGTGTGTCTGACATAATACGAACCAGCATCAAGATAGCGCTTACATTCTCACAGGCGAGACCGGGAACGCAAGCGCGGCCATGACGAATCGAGGGTAAACGATGGCGTTTTTGACAAAGCGCGAAGCCTGCAGGACCGCCGCGCCCAGGGATGACCGATGAGTACGCCTCCATCCGGCGGCGGCGCGGGTCGCGCGCGCCGCGGCAGCGGCCGGTCGGTGCTCGGGGACGTCGCGAAACTCGCCGGCGTATCGACCGCGACCGTTTCGCGCGTCTACAACGATCCCGGCAAGGTCTCGGCCGACGTACAGCAGCGCGTGCGCGACGCGGCGCGTGCGCTGAACTGGATTCCCAACGCAGCCGGCCGTGCACTCGCCTCCACGCGCACCCACATCACCGGGGCGATCATCCCGACGCTCGACGACCAGGTGTTCGCGTCGCAGGTAGCGGGCATGCAGGCGGTCATGGCCGAGCACGGCATCACCCTGTTCCTGGGCTGCTCGAATTACGATCCGGCGCAGGCGCTCGCGCAGGTGCGCGCGATGCTGTCGCGCGGCGTCGAGGCCGTGTCGCTGGTCGGTGAAGCCTATCCGCCGGAAGTATTCGAGCTGCTCGACCTGCATCGGGTGCCGTATGTCGTCACCTATGCTTACCGCGACGACAGCCCGCACTGCTGCATCGGCTTCGACAACCGCGCGGCATTCGCGCGGCTGACCACCCACCTGCTCGAGCTCGGGCATCGCGATTTCGCGATCATCATGCAGCCTTCGGCGGACAACGACCGCGTGCAGGCCCGCCTGCGCGGCATTCACGACACGCTCGCCGCGCGCGGGCTCGCGGTCAGGCCGATCCACCAGCACGAGGGCGTGGCCACGATCGCGTTCGGGCGGGCGAGCCTGCGCGCGATTGCCGACAGCGGCGCAACGCGCCCGACGGCCGTGATCTGCGGCAACGACGCACTCGCGCTCGGCGCCCTGCTCGAGGCGCAGGCACTCGGCATCGACGTGCCCTCGCAGCTGTCGATCACCGGATTCGACGATGTCGCGCTGGCTCGCGAAATCCGGCCGGCGCTGACGACGATGTGGGTCGACACCGACGCGATCGGCCGCAAGGCCGCCCGCGCGTTGCTCGACGCACTCGAGAACGGCGCAGCCGGGCCCGGTTGCGCGGTACTGCCGGAGCTGCGGGTGCGCGAATCGGCCGCACCGCCGGATTCGGCGGCCCAATGAAAACGAGGCGCCCCAGGCGCCCCGTTTCGCATCGAATCGGCCGAACCGGCGATTGCCGGCCCCGTTGCATCAGGTCGCGCTACCCGCGATCTTCGGCGTCGACGTCTCGACGTCGCCGCACTGCGCACGATGGCGCAGTGCATGGTCGATCAGCACCAGTGCGAGCATCGACTCGGCGATCGGCGTCGCGCGAATGCCGACGCACGGGTCGTGGCGGCCGAAGGTCTCGACCGTCGCCTCCTCGCCGGCCTTCGTGATCGAACGGCGCGGCGTGCGAATGCTCGACGTCGGCTTGATCGCGATCGACACCGTGATGTCCTGCCCGGTCGAAATCCCGCCGAGCACGCCGCCCGCATGGTTGCCGACGAAGCCGGCCGGCGTCAGCTCGTCGCCGTGCACCGAGCCGCGCTGCGCGACGCTGTCGAAGCCCGCGCCGATCTCGACGCCCTTCACCGCGTTGATGCTCATCATCGCCTTCGCGATGTCCGCATCGAGACGGTCGAATACCGGCTCGCCCCAGCCGACCGGCACACCCGACGCGACGACGTCGATGCGCGCGCCGATCGAATCGCCGTCCTTGCGCAGCGCATCCATGTAGGCTTCCAGCTCCGGAACGATTGCCGCGTTCGGCGAGAAGAACGGGTTCTCGCGGACGTGCGACCAGTCGACGAACGGCACGTCGATCTCGCCGAGACCGCTCATGTAGCCGTGCACTTCGACGCCGAAGCGCTCGCGCAGCCACTTCTTCGCGATCGCGCCCGCGCCGACGATCGGCGCGGTCAGGCGCGCGGACGAACGGCCGCCGCCGCGGTAGTCGCGGATGCCGTATTTCTGCCAGTAGGTATAGTCGGCATGGCCGGGACGGAACGTCTCGACGATGTTGCCGTAGTCCTTGCTGCGCTGGTCGGTGTTGCGGATCAGCAGCGCGATCGGCGTGCCGGTCGTCACGCCTTCGAACACGCCTGAGAGGATCTCGACCTCGTCGGCCTCCTGGCGCTGCGTCACGTGCCGCGACGTGCCGGGCTTGCGGCGATCGAGCTCGACCTGGATGTCGGCTTCGGTCAGCCCCATTCCCGGCGGGCAGCCGTCGATCACGCAGCCGATCGCGGGACCGTGCGATTCGCCGAAGGTCGTGACAGTGAAAAGCGTGCCGAGGGTATTGCCGGACATGGTGGAACCGCCCAAATAGAAATGGGCAAACCGATGCGCTGCCGGGGCCGCAGGCAGGCCGATCGTTTGCCGGTCGAGAAAAAGGGGTAAACCGCTATTATGCCAGCCGTCCGGGACCCGCGGGCCGTGTGAACCGTTCAGACCACACGGGCCGGCGACGAATACGGCCCGGCGCGGCGGTCGTCGACCCGCGCCGTTCGGGCCGAACGGGCCGGTTCGCGGCGGCCATCAAGGCCCCGTACGATGCCGCCGGGTCCGCCCCGCTTACTTGCGCGCGCCGCGCAGTTCGGTCACCGCGGCCTGCAACGCCTCGGGCGTCGCGACCGAGGCCGGCATCGGCTCGCCGACCGCGAGCGTCAGCCGGCTCATCACGCCGCGCTTGATGGGTCGCGGCATGCGCGCATCGGCATGACGGGAGAAATAGCTGCCCCACAGCCCGCGCAGCGCCATCGGAATCACGGGCGCCGGCGTGCGCCCCAGGATCTCGGTGATGCCGTGGTGGAAGGTGTTGATGTCGCCCGTCTTGGTCAGCTTGCCTTCCGGGAAGATGCACACGAGCTCGCCGTCCTTCAGTGCGGCCTCGCACGCGTCGTACGCGCGCGCGAGCATGTCGGGATCCTCGTGGCGCGGCGCAATCGGAATCGCCTTCGCATGCCGAAACACCCAGATTGCGAAGCGCGTCTTGAAGATCCGGTGATCCATCACGAACCGGATCGGCCGCGGGCTCGCGGCCGCCAGCACGAGCGCATCGACGTAGCTCACGTGGTTGCACACGAGCACGGCCGCGCCCTCTTCCGGGATCCGCTCCGCATGCACGAGGCGAATCCGGTAGAACGTGTGCACCATCACCCACGCGACGAAGCGCAGCAGGAACTCGGGGACGAGCAGGTAGATATACGTCGCGACCACGACGTTCAGCAGCGCGGTGACGAGGAACAGGCCCGGGATGTCGACACCGGCCTTGGTCAGCCCCATGGCCATCAGGGCCGACAGGATCATGAACAGCGCGTTCAGGATGTTGTTCGCGGCGATGATCCGCGCACGATGGGTCGGCGCGCTGCGGCTCTGGATCAGTGCATACAGCGGCACGCTGTAGAAGCCGCCGAACATCGCGAGCAGGAACAGGTCCGCCAGGATGCGCCAGTGGCGTGCGCCGGCCAGGAATTCCCCGACCGACAGCAGATGCCCGGGCGACGGCAGCGAGCGGCTCGCGAAATACAACTCGATCGCGAACACGCTGATGCCGATCGAGCCGAGCGGCACGAGGCCGATCTCGACGCGCCGCTGCGACAGCCGCTCGCACAGCAGCGAGCCGAGGCCGATCCCGACCGAGAACGTCGCGAGCAGGACCGTGACGACGTCGGGGCTCGCGGACAGCACATCCTTCGCGAAATTGAAGAACGACGTGAGGAACGTTGCGCCGACGAACCACAGCCACGAGATGCCGAGCAGGCTCAGGAACACGGTGCGGTTCTGCTGCGCAAGCCCGAGGTTGCGCCACGTTTCGCTGAACGGGTTCCAGTTGATCACGAGATCGGGCTGCGGCGCCGGCGTCGGCGGCACGCGCTGCGCGACGAGCCGCCCCGCGAGCGCAATGACGACCACGCTGACGGCGAGCACGCGCTCGCCGTTGCCTTCGATGCCCGCGGCAGCGCCGCCGATGATCGTGCCGATGAGGATCGCGATGAACGTGCCCATCTCGACGAGGCCGTTGCCGCCGACCAGTTCATGGTCGCCGAGATGCTGCGGCAGGTACGAATACTTGACGGGGCCGAACAGCGTCGAGTGCATTCCCATCATGAACGTGCACAGATACAGCAGCGTCGCGCTGTGCGTGACGAAACCGGCCGCGCCGACCAGCATCAGCACGATCTCGAAGGTCTTCACGAAGCGCGTGAGCGTCGCCTTGTCGTATTTGTCGGCGATCTGGCCGGAAGTGGCCGAGAACAGCACGAACGGCAGGATGAAGATCGCGGAAATCAGGAACGCGGCCGTCTTCGCGTCGACGCCGGAGAAGCGTGCGGTGTGATAGGTGACGAGCGACGTGAACCCGATCTTGAACACGTTGTCGTTCAGCGCCCCCAGGAACTGAGTCGTGAAGAACGGCGCGAAACGGCGCTGGCGCAACAGGTCGAACTGCGACGCGTGGGCGCGCCGTTCGCCGCGCGACGCGGAAGAGACTTGCGTGTGATCGCTCATGCGGAATACGCGCGCATCGTCTGGGCGAGGCTGCGCGGGCCTTGTGTTGTTGTCGAAAAAACGGCGGCGCAGGCTGAACCTGCGCCGCCGTGCGCCGAGTGGCAGCGCCCGCGCGTGATGGCAACGGGCGCGACAGGTTTCACGGCTTCTGCGCTTCGGCTTCCGATTCCGGCCAGTCGCGGATGTACGCCTTCAGCATCCGGTTCTCGAAGCTCTGCGCCTCGACGACCGTCTTCGCGACGTCGTAGAACGAGATGACGCCCATCAGCACCTTCTTGTCGAGCACCGGCATGTAGCGCGCGTGGCGCTCGAGCATCATCCGGCGCACTTCGTTGACGTCGGTTTCCGGCGTGCACGTGAGCGGCTCGTCCATCACCTTGCGCACCTGCACGTCGCCGATCGCGCCGCCGTTCACGTGCAGGCGCAGGATGATCTCGCGGAACGTCAGCATCCCGACGAGATCGCCGTACTCCATCACGACGAGCGAACCGATATCGTGTTCGGCCATCGTATCGACCGCTTCGCGCAGCGGCTTATCGGGCGTCACCGTAAACAGCGTGTTGCCCTTCACTTTCAGAATATCGCTGACGCGCATCGTAGTCCCCTCATGCTTGAATGCAAAACCTCTTTCGATCCTATCGGAAAGCCTGTCAAAAGGAAAGCGCGGGCCCGCGCGGCGCGGCCGCCCCCGCTTGCGGACACGGGCCGCCCGCCGCACAATGACCCCATGGACGGCGGCCCGAGGAGACGGCCATGGCGCATACGCATACGGAGCATTTCGCCAGCTTCGCTGATTTCTACCCGTACTACCTGAATGAACACCAGAACCTGACGTCGCGGCGGCTGCATTTCATCGGCTCGCTCGGCGTGATCGGCTGCGTCGCGATGGCGATCGCGACGGGCCACTGGCCATGGCTGCCGGCGGCGGTCGTGTGCGGCTACGGATTCGCGTGGGTCGGGCACTTCTTCTTCGAGAAGAACCGCCCCGCCACATTCCGGCACCCGATCTACAGCCTGATGGGCGACTGGGTGATGTTCAAGGACATCTGCACCGGCAAGATTCCGCTGTAACGCCCGCCCGGCACCGCGTCACGCCGTTTTCGGCGGCCGCGCGTGCGGGTCGTGCGCGTCGCCGGGCACGGGCCCCGGCACGGTCGTGGCCGGCTGCACACCCGTCAGCCGGTGCGCGGCGATCAGCGACGCGAGCGATACGTCGAATCGATCGTTCGACAGCACCTCGAGCAGTGCCGCACCTTCGACGTGGCTGCGACGCCGTTGCAGCTGGTAGGTCAGCTCGGTGCGGTCGATCACCAGCACGTCGAACAGCTGCGCCAGCGTCAGTTGCTCCGGGTTGGCCAGCAGGATGTAGCGCGGCGGCGGCTCGCTGTTGTCCAGCCGCGCGATCCATTCCCGCTCCTCCATCGTCTGCAGCAGCCGTTGCGCGGTTTCCATGTCGCAGCGCAACATGGTCGCGAGCCGCATTGCGGTATAGCCCGCCTTGCCGACCGCGCGCGCCTCGGCCAGCCGCGCGAGCAATTCGAGCGCGTCGAGCAGGTCGCTGCCCGGATAGTGGATGCGATGGAACTGGCCGACGCGGATCGCCGGCAGCGCGGACGCTACCATCGCGCCGAGCAGCGCGATGAACCAGCTCAGATACACCCACAACAGGAACACCGGCAGCGCCGCGAACGCGCCGTAGACAGCCGTATAGGTCGGAATGCGCCGCACGTAGTAGCCGAAGCCGCGCTTCGCGAGCTCGAATGCGATGGCCGCGAACAGACCGCCGATCACCGCATCGCGCCATGCGACCGTGCAGTTCGGCAGGTAGACGTACAGCAGCGTGAACGCGAGCACCGTCAGCGGCAGCGACACGAGCGCGAGCAGCCACTCGATGATCGACGTCGACGGCGCGGCGCCCGTGAACGCGAGCGACTGCGTGAACAGGTAGGACGAGATCGACAGGCTCACGCCGAACAGCAGCGGGCCGAGCGTGATCAGCGCCCAGTACGCGAGCACGCGCTGCGCGAACGGCCGCGGCTTGCGCACGCGCCAGATCAGGTTGAACGCCGATTCGATCGTCATCATCGTCATCACCGACGTGACGACCAGCACGATCAGGCCGGCCGTCGTCAGCCCCTTGGCCTTCGACGCGAACTGGTTCAGGTACTTGAAGATCTGGACGTTGAACTGCGCGGGCATCAGGTGATCCGCGAGGAACCCCTGCAGCGAGATCTGGAACGACGCGAACATCGGGAACGCGGTGAACAGCGCGAACGCGACGGTGATGAGCGGCACGAGTGCCAGCATCGTCGTGAACGTGAGACTGCCCGCCACCTGCGGGATGCGATCCTCGGCACTGCGCCGGGCCGCGAACTGCGCGAGGCGCTTGAGGGTGTCGAGATCGACGCTCAACTTCGGCAAACGGCTTCTCCTTATCGATGCCGCGCGCCCGACGGCGCGCCGCCGCCGCGCTATGCGACGACTTCAGCCCCTATAATAGCCGCTCGATCCAGCAGGGACCGACTGCACCGGGCATGCGCGCGGCCGCACGCGGCCCCGTCGCCCATGAAAGACATCCTCGTCCTCTATTACAGCCGCCACGGCGCCACGCGCGATCTCGCGCTCGCGATCGCGAACGGCATCGACAGCGTGCCCGGCATGCAGGCCCGCATCCGTACCGTACCGCCCGTCTCGACGGTCTGCGAAGCCACCGCCCCCGACATCCCGGCCGACGGCCCGCCGTATGCGGAACTGCGCGATCTCGAGGAATGCGCGGGCCTCGCGCTCGGCTCGCCGACCCGCTTCGGCAACATGGCCGCCTCGCTCAAGTATTTCCTCGACGGCACGACCCCACAATGGCTGTCGGGCGCGCTGACCGGCAAGCCGGCGAGCGTGTTCACGTCGACCGGCAGCCTGCACGGCGGCCAGGAGTCGACGCTGCTGTCGATGATGTTGCCGCTGCTGCATCACGGGATGATGATCGTCGGCATCCCGTACACGGAATCCGCGCTCAGCACGACACGCACCGGCGGCACGCCGTACGGCGCGTCGCACGTGTCGCAGCACGATCGCAGTGCGCCCGAAGGGCTGTCGGCTGATGAAAAGGCGCTCGCGGCCGCGCTCGGCGTGCGGCTCGCCCGCGCGGCGGCCGCGCTGTCCGCCGCCCAGGCCACCGAAGCCGCATGAACGCGCCCGCCCGCCCCGCCGTCGCCGCCCGGCCGCACTACGCGCTGGCCGCCGCCGCGTGCCTCGTCGCGCTGATCGCGCTGTCGCTCGCGTGGGAACTGTGGCTCGCGCCGCTGCGCCCGGGCGGCTCGGCGCTGATGCTCAAGGCCGTGCCGCTCGCGCTCGCGCTGCCCGGCGTCTGGCGGCGTAACATCTATACGATGCAGTGGGCGAGCATGCTGATCCTCGTCTATTTCGCCGAAGGCATCGTGCGCGGCATGTCCGACCGCGGATTGTCCGCGACGCTCGGCTGGTGCGAGACCGCGCTCACCGTCGGCTTCTTCGTGGCTGCGCTGGCCTACGTCGCACCGTTCAAGCGCGCGGCGAAGCAGCAGCGCGCCGCGTCCTGACCCTTACGCGACCGAACGTGATGATTTCTTCCGAAGCCTTCGTATCCGCCTGCCGAGACGCGATCGGCGCCGCCTGCGTGCTGACCGACCCGCACGACACCGAGCCGTTCCTGACCGACTGGCGCCGCCGCTACAAGGGCAGCGCATGCGCGGTGCTGAAACCGGCCGATACGGCCGAAGTCGCCGCGCTCGTCCGGCTCGCGAACACGCACGGCGTCGCGCTCGTGCCGCAAGGCGGCAACACGGGCCTCGCCGGCGGCGCGACGCCCGACGCGAGCGGCGCCCAGGCCGTGCTGAGCCTCGTGCGCCTGAACCGCGTGCGGGCGCTCGATCCGCACAACAACACGATCACGGTCGACGCCGGCGTGATCCTCGCCGACGTGCAGGCGCGCGCCCGCGAGGGCGGCCGGCTGTTCGCGCTGAGCCTCGCCGCCGAAGGCAGTTGCACGATCGGCGGCAACCTGTCGACCAACGCGGGCGGCACCGCGGTGCTCCGCTACGGCAACGCACGCGAGCTGTGCCTTGGGCTCGAGGTCGTGACGCCGCAGGGCGAGATCTGGGACGGCCTGCGCGGGTTGCGCAAGGACAACACCGGCTACGACCTGCGCGACCTGTTCATCGGCGCCGAAGGCACGCTCGGGATCATCACGGCCGCCGTGATGAAGCTGCATCCGCTGCCGGCCGCGCAGGTCACCGCGCTGGCCGCGCTCGAGTCGCCGCACGCGGCGCTCGATTTCCTCGCGCTCGCGCAGCGCGCGGCCGGCCCGCTGCTGACCGGCTTCGAGCTGATGTCGGACTTCTGCATGCAGCTCGTCGGCAAGCACTATCCGCAACTGCGCTACCCGTTCGACCGCACGCATGCGCAGACGGTGCTGCTCGAACTGTCGGACAACGAGAGCGAAACACATGCGCGCGCGCTGTTCGAGAAGCTGATGGAAGAGGCGTTCGAGGCCGGGCTCGTAGTCGACGCGGTGGTCGCGGAAAATCTCGCGCAGTCGCGCGCGTTCTGGGACCTGCGCGAACACATTCCGCTCGCGCAGGCCGACGAAGGACTCAACATCAAGCACGACATCGCGGTGCCGATCTCGTCGGTCGCGCGCTTCATCGACGAAACCGACGCGGCGATCCAGCAGGCCGCGCCGGGCGCGCGGATGGTCACGTTCGGCCACCTCGGCGACGGCAACCTGCACTACAACGTGCAGACGCCCGAAGGCGGCGACCCGAAGGCGTTCCTCGCGGCATTCCAGAAGCCGATCAACCGAATCGTCTACGACAACGTGCACCGTCACCACGGCACGATCAGCGCGGAGCACGGGATCGGCCAGTTGAAGATCGACGACGCGCAGCGCTACAAGTCGCCGGTCGAAACGGCGCTCATGCGCACGCTGAAGACCGCGCTCGACCCACGCGGGCTGATGAATCCCGGCAAGGTCCTGCGCTGAAGCCACCCACCCCGGAGCGATGTTCATGAGAGTTCGCGTCCTGTCCGACCTGCATCTCGAATGCAACCAGCCCGACACGATCGCGCATGCCGACGCGGATCTCGTCGTGCTGGCCGGCGACATCCACAATCACGCGGAAGGCCTGCGCTGGGCCGCCGAGACGTTCGATCCGGGCGTGCCGGTGGTCTACGTGCCGGGCAACCACGAGTACTACGACGGGGAATTCGGCGCGCTCGAAACCGCGATGCGCGACGCCGCGCAGGCGATCGACCACGTGCATTACCTGAACAACGGCGTGTACGTCGATCCGGCGCAGCGCTTTCGCGTGCTGGGCACGACGCTGTGGACCGATTTCTCGCTGTTCGGCGCCGACGAGGCGAGCATCGCACGCGCGATCGAGGCCGGCGTGCGCGTGATGCTCGATTTCAAGGGATTGATCCAGGTGACGTGGCCGCACGATGCGGCACTGCATGCGGCTGAGGCGCCGGAGCGGGACTTCACGCCGGCCGACGCGATCGCGCTGCACCGGCAAAGCCGCGCGTGGCTGGAGGCACGGCTCGCGACGCCGTTCGCGGGCCGCACGATCGTCGTCACCCATCATGCGCCGCACCTGCGCTCGCTGGCGGAGCGCTATGCCGAAGACCTGGCGTCGGCGGGATTCGTCATGGACATGGCGGAACTCGTGCGGCCGCCCGTGGACCTGTGGATCCACGGCCACACGCATACTTCATTCGATTACGTGACCGACAGCGGCACGCACGTGGTGTGCAACCCGCGCGGCTATATTCACCGGCGCACCGGCGAACTGGAAAATCCCGCGTTTACGTGGGACAGAGTGGTCGAACTCGGCTGAGCGCCGAGCCGTCAGGCCATCGGGCCGCGTGATGCGGCCCTCCCCGATCTGAAAGCCTCCCGATCAGCGATCGGCGCGGCGCGATCCATTCGACGACGGGCGCACGCGCACCGGCACCGGCTTCATCCGCGCCTTCATCGCGCGCAGCAGATCGCGCGTCGCCGCGGCGGCGGCAGCCGCACCAAGCAGAACTCCAAGGCCGATCATCAGTTGCGTATCCATTCCAACTCCGGGTGTGGGCAGATCCAAATCTCCATGATTGAAACAGTATCAAACTGTCCGCTGTCCGTTGGTAAAAAAATGTTGCGTGAACGACAAATCTCGTCAGATTGCGTCTGACCGCGCCGTCATGTCGCAGCCGTGAACTGCGCGAGCGCGGCTTCGTCGGCTTCCAGCGTGGCCGGCAGCTCGTCGCGCAGGAAATCGACCCAGGTGCGGATTTTCGCGTCGAGGTACTGGCGCGACGGATACAGCGCGTAGATGTTCATCACGTGCGACCGGTATTCGGGCATCACACGCACGATGTGCCCGCTGCGCAGCCCGCCGATCGCCGAATAGAGCGGCAACCCGCCGATCCCCATCCCCTCCCGCACGGCCACCGCGAGCGCCTCGGCGACGTTCACGCGGAACGGCGGCGCCGTGATCGGAATCACCTCGTCGCCGCGCGGCCCCGACAGCGACCAGTCGTCGAAGTGAAAGCCGGGCGCGACCATCCCGAGACAGACGTGCTGCTCGAGATCGGCCGGCGTCCGCGGCATGCCGTGCGCCTCGACATAGCCCGGCGACGCACACACGACGCTGTAGCTCTCGCCGAGCCGCTGCGACACGAGCCCCGAATCGGGCAGGTCGCGGCCGACGACGATCGCGACGTCGTACCCCTCGTCGAGCAGGTCGGGCATCCGCTGCGCGAGCGTCAGTTCGACGTGCACGTCCGGATAGCGCTGCCGGTAGCGCGCGATGGCCGGCACCAGGTAGTGCTGCCCGAGGCTCGTGAAGCAATGGACCTTCAGCTTGCCCGACGGCCGCGCGTGCGCGTCGCCCGCTTCGGCTTCGGCCTGGTCGACGTACGCGAGGATCTGCTCACAGCGCTGCAGGTAGCGCTCGCCCGCTTCGGTCAGCGCGATCCGGCGCGTCGTCCGGTTCAGGAGGCGCGTGCGCAGGTGCGCCTCGAGATCCGACACGGCGCGCGACGCATAGGCGGTAGTCGAATTCATCTGCTGGGCGGCCGCGGTAAAGCTCCCCGCGTCGACCACTCGGACGAATACCCGCATGTTTTGTAACGTATCCATCCCATTACCCGTTTGAATCCGGAGGGATTGTTGCACAGGGGCGAACCAATATTATCTCAGGATTCGTAAAAATGACTTGCACCGTTGTCCGTTTATTCAGGAATCACTGAAAAATATAATCGCATCCGACTCATCTATATCCGAAAGGGAGAAAATCGTGCGGTCTCCGGCAATAAAAGGGACGCTGGCACTGGCGGTTCTTGCAGTCTCATTAATAATGGCCGGATGCGCGAGCATGGGCGACAACAAGCCGCAGTCCGCCCGCATCGAAGCAAACGCGCTCGATGCCGGTGCCGCGATCCGAGCGGCGGACCGCGATGCGGGCTGGCCCGCGGCCGACTGGTGGCGCGCGTACCGCGATCCGCAACTCGACGCGTGGATCGCCGCGGCGCAGGCCGGCAACCCGACCCTCGCGGCCGCCGAGGCCCGCGTGCGCGAAGCGCAGGCGATGGCGCGCGTGGCCCGTTCGGCCGAGCTGCCGCAGATCAACGGCAACCTGTCGCTGATGCGCGAGCACTGGCCCGACAACGTGTTCTACGGCCCGGGCCCGCTCGCGAACGCCGATACCTGGAACAACACCGGCACGCTCGGCCTGTCGTACCACCTCGACCTGTGGGGCAAGGACAAGAACGCGACCGAGCGCGCGCTCGACACCGCGCATGCGACCGCGGCCGATGCACGGGCGGCGAAGCTCGAGCTCGAGGTCAACGTCGTGCGCGCGTACGTCGGCATGTCGATGAACTACGCTCTGCTCGACCTCGCGCACGAAACGTTCGAACGCCAGCGCTCGCTGGCCGATCTCGCGCACAAGCGGCTGCAGGCCGGCCTCGGCACGCAGCTCGAAGTCAGCCAGGCCGAATCGACGCTGCCCGACTACGAGCGCCAGATCGACAGCTATGAAGAAGCGATCCAGCTCGCGCGCCACCAGCTCGCCGCGCTCGCGGGCAAGGGCCCGGGCGCCGGCGACGCGATCAAGCGGCCGAGCCTGTCGCTCGACGCGCCGGCCGGCCTGCCGTCCGCGCTGCCGGCCGACCTGCTCGGCCGCCGCCCGGACGTCGTCGCGGCCCGCTGGACGGTCGACGCGCAGGCCCGCGGCATCGACGTCGCGAAAGCCGCGTTCTACCCGAACATCGACCTGCTCGCGACGGTCGGCGGCTTCGGCGTGACCGCGCCGTTCACCGACTTCCTGCGCGCGATGAACGGCGGCTGGACGGCCGGCCCCGCGCTGTCGCTGCCGATCTTCGAAGGCGGTCGCCTGCGCGCGCAACTCGGTGCGGCGAACGCCGGCTACGACCAGGCGGTCGAGCGCTACAACCAGACGATCGTCGGCGCGCTCAAGGACATCGCCGACCAGGTCGTGCGGATCCGCTCGCTCGATACGCAGAAGAAGGACGCCGCGCGCTCGGTGGCCGCCAACGACCGCAGCTACCAACTGTCGCGCGAAGGCTTCCGCCGCGGGCTGACCGATTACGTGAACGTGCTGGTCGCGCAACAGCAGCTGCTGCGCGCGCAGGAGACGGCGGCCCGCATCGACGCGGAACGCCTCGCCGCGCACGCGCAGCTGATGGCCGCGCTCGGCGGCGGCGTCGAGACGGGGACGGACGTTCGGGGCGGCCATCCGCCCCACGACGAATCCGCCGCGGGTGCCGCCGCGCCGGCCGCCGCATCGGGTGCGAAGCCCGTCGCGGCCGTCGCCCGGCCCGCGCCGGTCGCGACAGTCGGTACGACCGCCATGCCGGCCGCACGGTAACGCGGAGCGACCGCCATGTCAGCCTCCTCCTCCGCTTCCACGCACGCCGGCGGCCCGCTCGCGACCTGGTACGCCGCGTTCGGCGACTGGGCCCGCAGCGACGGCGCCGCGTGGCTCTATCTGTTCAAGGCACTGCTCGCCGCGTTCATCGCGACCGGCGTGTCGATGCGGCTCGACCTGCCGGCGCCGAAGACGGCGATGACCACGGTGTTCATCGTGATGCAGCCGCAAAGCGGCGCCGTGCTCGCGAAGAGCTTCTACCGGGTCGCCGGCACGATCTTCGGGCTGATCGCTACGCTCACGTTCGTCGGACTGTTCCCGCAGCAGCCGCAGCTGTTCCTGCTGGCGGTTGCGCTGTGGATCGCACTGTGCACGGCCGGCGCCGCGCGCAACCGCAACTTCCGCAGCTACGGCTTCCTGCTCGCCGGCTATACGACCGCGCTGATCGGCCTGCCCGCGTCGCAGCATCCGGACGGCGCGTTCATGAGCGCCATGACGCGCGTGTCCGAGGTCATCATCGGGATCGTGTCGGCCGGCGTCGTCAGCGCGCTCGTGTTTCCGCAGTACACGGGCGAGCAGATGCGCACGACGGTGCGCAAGCGCTTCGGCAGCTTCGTCGACTACGTCGCGGCGGCACTGTCGGGCAAGCTCGACCGCGCGCACATCGAAACGATCCATACGCGCTTCGTCGCCGACGTGGTCGGTTTCGAAGCCGCGCGCAGCATGGCCGTGTTCGAGGATCCGGACACGCGGATGCGCAGCGGCCGCCTCGCGCGACTGAACAGCGAATTCATGAGCGTGTCGAGCCGCTTCCACGCGCTGCACCAGCTGATGAACCGGCTGCGCGCGGCCGGCGCACAGGCCGCGATCGATGCGATCGAGCCGTACTTCCGCGAGATCGCGCCGCTCCTGACGCGCAACGGCGAACCCGTGCGCACGTCGGCCGACGCGGCGCTCGCGGCCGAACAGCTGCTTGCGTGGCGCGACGCGCTGCCGCGCCGCATCCGCGCAACCCGCGCGGCGCTCGAAACGCAGCCGGATTTTCCGCTGCTCGACTTCGACACGGCCGCCGAGCTGCTGTACCGCTTCATCACCGACCTGCACGAATACGCGGCAACCTACGCGTCGCTGTCGACCGCGACGCACGAGCGCGAACGCTGGATCGAGCGCTACGAGCCGCGCACCAACGTGACGGCGATGGTGATCGCGGCGATTCGCACCGCGACCGTGATCCTCGTGCTCGGCTGGTTCTGGATCGCGACCGCGTGGCCGAGCGGCGTGACGCTGACGCTGACGGCGGCGGCCACCTGCGCGCTCGCGTCGTCGACGCCGCGCCCGACCGCGATGTCCGCGCAGATGGGCATGGGTACCGCGCTGGCCGTCTGCACGGGTTTCCTGCTGATGTTCGGCATCTACCCGCACATCGACGGCTTCCCGCTGCTGTGCGTGGCCCTCGCGCCGCTGCTTTCGATCGGCATCTACATGACGTTGAAGCCGAAGCTCGCGGGCTACGGGATGGGCTACCTGATCTTCTTCTGTTTCCTCGCCGGCCCGGACAGCGTCACGCACTACGACCCGACCAGCTTCATGAACGATTCGCTCGCGCTGGTGCTGTCGATGCTGGTCTCGGCGATCGCGTTCGCGGTGCTGTTCCCGCCGACCGCGCCGTGGCTGAAGAAGCGGCTGTTCGCCGACCTGCGCCACCAGGTGGTCGCGGCATGCCACGCACGGCTGGCCGGATTGCGCACGCGCTTCGAGAGCGGCGCGCGCGACCTGATGTACCAGGCGCACACGCTGTCGGCCGACCAGCCCGACGTGCAGCGCGACGCGCTGCGCTGGATGTTCGCGGTGCTGGAAACGGGCAATGCGGCGCTCGACCTGCGCGCCGAGCTGGCGACGCTGCCGTCCGACCCGCGCTATGCGCCGACGACGCCGTGGCGTCGCGCGATCGAGACGATGCGCACCGCGCTGTCTGCCCTGTTCAGCAAGCCGGACGCGGCGCGCTTCGACGCGACGCTCGCCGCGGTCAACGCCGCGATCGACGCGACCCGGCAGACGCTCGATGCGTTCACGCCGTCGCGCGAGGAGCGCCACCGGCTGCAGCGCATCCTGAGCCATCTGCATTTCGTACGCACGGCGCTGCTCGATCCGGAATCGCCGCTCGAGCCGCTCAACCGCAACCGCCCCGTGCGTCCCCAACAAGGAGCCTCGTCATGATGCCGCGTGAAATCGCCATTCTCGATGCCTACATGCCCACGGTGGTCCTGATGTTCGTCTTGGGCGCGCTGGCGACCTGGGCCGTCGACCGCCTGCTCGCCTACACGGGCCTCTACCGTCTCGTCTGGCACCCGTCGCTGTTCCGCGCGTGCCTTCTCGTCTGCATTTGCGGCGGACTGAGTCTTGCCGTTTACCGTTGATTCCGAACCAACATGATTCTCAGAAAACTCTTCGGCTTCGTCGCGACCGCCGTCATCCTTCTCGTCGCGATCCTGATCGGGCGCTCGCTGTGGGTGCACTACATGGACGATCCGTGGACGCGCGACGGGCGCGTCCGTGCCGAGATCGTCAACGTCGCGCCGGACGTGTCGGGCGCGATCGTCGAGCTGCCCGTGCATGACAACCAGCTCGTGAAAAAGGGCGACCTGATCATGCAGATCGACCCGTCGCACTACCAGATCGCGGTCGAGCAGGCACAGGCAGCCGTCGCCGCCCGCCGCGCGGAACTGCAGATGCGCCGCGACGACGCGGCCCGTCGCGCCGACCTCGACGCGCTCGTCGTGTCGAAGGAAAACCGCGAGAACGCGGCGCACAGCGCGTCGAGCGCCGATGCGCAGTACCAGCAGGCGATCGCCGCGCTCGACGCCGCGAAGCTCAATCTCGAACGCACGCGTGTGGTCGCGCCGGTCGACGGCTACATCACGAACCTGCAGACGTTCAAGGGCAACTACGCGGTGGCCGGCCAGGCGAAGCTCGCGATCGTCGACAGCCATTCGTTCTGGGTCTACGGCTACTTCGAGGAAACCAAGCTGCCGCGCGTGAAGGTCGGCGCGCCGGCCGAGATGCGGCTGATGAGCGGTGGCGTGATGAAGGGTCACGTCGAGAGCATCTCGCGCGGCATCTACGATCGCGACAACCCGCAAAGCCGCGACCTCGTCGCGGACGTGAACCCGACCTTCAACTGGGTGCGCCTCGCGCAGCGCGTGCCGGTGCGGATCCGGATCGACGAAGTGCCGGCCGACGTGGTGCTGTCGGCGGGCACGACCTGCACGGTCATCATCGATCCGGACAAGCAGAAGAAGTCGTAAGCGTCGACGGCCGGGCGCCTACGCCGCGATGCGAAAGCGCCCGACCAGCGACTTGAGCGACTGCGCCTGCTCGTCGAGCGCATTCGCCGCGGCGGCCGCCTGTTCGACGAGCGCCGCGTTCTGCTGCGTGCCGGCATCCATCTGCGTGACCGCGCGGCCGATCTCGTCGATCCCCGCGCTCTGTTCGTCCGATGCGGCCGAGATCTCGCCGATGATGTCGGTCACGCGCTTGACCGCCCGCACCACGTCGTCCATCGTGCGGCCCGCATCGTGCGCGAGCGCCGCGCCGTTCGCGACGCGCTCGACCGACGCACCGATCAGCGCACGGATCTCCTTCGCCGCGGTCGCCGCGCGCTGCGCGAGCAGCCGCACCTCGCCTGCCACCACCGAAAAGCCACGCCCCTGTTCGCCCGCGCGCGCGGCCTCGACCGCCGCGTTCAGCGCGAGAATGTTGGTCTGGAATGCGATCCCCTCGATCGTGCCGATGATCTCGCGAATGTTCTTCGCGCTGTCGTCGATCTCACTCATCGTCGCGACCACGCGCCCGACGACTTCGCCGCCCGCCTCCGCGACGACCGACGCATTGGCCGCGAGCGCACTCGCCTGACGCGCGTTCTCGGCGTTCTGCCGCACGGTCGACGTGAGTTCCTCCATGCTGGCCGCGGTGCGCTCGAGCGCGACGGCCTGCTGCTCGGTGCGCCGCGACAGGTCGAGGTTGCCGGTCGAGATCTCGCCGGACGCGGCCGCGATCGCCTCGGCGCTGACGGCGATCTCGCCGACGGTCGCCGCGAGCCCGGTCTGCATGTCGGACAGCGCACGCACCATGCTGTCGCGGTCGTGCCGGCCGAGCGGAATCGGCCGCGTCAGGTCGCCGCGCGCGATGTCGGCAGCGATCGCCTTCGCGTCCGCAGGCTCGCCGCCGAGCTGCGACGCGAGGCGGCGCACGACCCGTTCGGCGATCACGATCGCCAGCACGATCAGCGCGGCCGTCATCGCCGCGATCATCGCGAACGACGACGAGAAGATCGTTGCGGACGCATCGAGCGTCGCCTTCGACTTCGCGCCGCGCGTCTTCACGAGCATCGCGACGAGCTTCTCGAGCTTGCCGGTCTCGACCAGCAGCGACACGTCCTGCGTGCCGACCTGCCAGCTCATCTGCGACAGGTCGAGCGGCTGCGCCTGCACGAGCGCGACGAAATCGCGCAGATGGCCGCTCCACGTACCGACCGCCATCGAGAATGCGCGCAGTCGCGCGGAATCGTCCGCATCGGCCGGATCCGCATAACGCTGCAGCGTCGCGAGTGCCTGGCCGATCGACGCGAGCCCCGCGCCGACCTCGGTGCCCAGGTCGTCGCGCTCCTTCGCGGTGGTCGCGGTCAGCAGCATCTTCTGCGCACGGCTCGCGCGCAGCACCTCGGCGCGCACCTCCTCCGCCGCCCGGCTCGCGACGTGCCCCTGCTCGTAGACCGACGCGATCGACGCGTTCAGCCGGCTGATCTGCCACAGCGAAAACACGCCGATCGCGAGCGTGCCGGCCAGCAGGATCGCGAACGCGGCGCGCAATGTCACCTTCACGGTCCATGGCCGGCGTTCGCGCCGGGCTGCGCGCGGACGTCGAGCGGCGGTCCCGGCGGCTGCACCGGATGCGGTAGTGGCCGCACCCGGCTGCGGATGCAATGATGCTGCTTTCATCGATATATCCCCGTATTGATCACGCCGCCGGAAAGGTCGGTTCCGGCGGTCCCCGCGATGGCTGGCCAAGCCGCGCGTCCTGTGCCCGCCCGGCTCGTGGCCGGTGCCGGACGCGGCGCGCCTCTGTTGTGTCGTTCTACGGCTGCCATCGGCATTCCTTGAGTCCGGACTAACACCGATCCGCCCCCCGCTACCCCCTTCGACGGGCGCACGCGCCGCAGCGTTATACCCGACCGACCAAAAAAGCGCGTCATGGCCGAATCGTCACATCAATGTCCGAATCACGATAAAACTTGGCCTGACATTCTCGATACGCCACATTACACTTCTTTGACGCAACAACGATTCGAACGCGCCGATCCCCCTCAGAGCGCGTCCCGCCACCTCAACTCGCTCAGCTCGCATGGAAACCAGCCTCGATACGGGCGTCGGCACCGCCGCCGTCCAGCCATCCGCTTCACCCGCCCCGCGCACCGTCTACCCGGTGCTCGGCGCGATCAGCTTCTCGCACATGCTCAACGACATGATCCAGTCGTTGATCCTCGCGATCTATCCGATGCTCAAGAGCCAGTTCGCGCTGTCGTTCGCGCAGATCGGCCTGATCACGCTGACCTACCAGATCACCGCGTCGCTGCTGCAGCCGCTCGTCGGCCTCTATACGGACAAGCGGCCGAAGCCGTATTCGCTGCCGGTCGGGATGGGCTTCACGCTCGCGGGGCTGCTGCTGATGTCGGCCGCGCAGAACTTTCCGACGCTGCTGGCGGCGGCGGCGCTGGTCGGCTGCGGCTCGTCGGTGTTCCATCCGGAATCGTCACGCGTCGCGCGGATGGCGTCGGGCGGCCAGCACGGGCTCGCGCAGTCGCTGTTCCAGGTCGGCGGCAACGCCGGTTCGGCACTCGGGCCGCTGCTCGCCGCGCTGGTGATCATCCCGCACGGGCAGCACAGCATCGCGTGGTTCTCGGCGGCCGCGCTCGTCGCGATGGTCGTGCTCACGCAAATCGGCCACTGGTACAAGAAGCATCCGTCGATGAAGAAGAAGGCGGCGGCGGCCGGCCATCCGACGCTGCCGCAGGGTCGTGTGCTCGCCGCGATCGGCGTGCTGGTGCTGCTGGTGTTCTCGAAGTACTTCTACCTCGCGAGCATCAACAGCTATTTCACGTTCTACCTGATCGACAAGTTCCACTTGTCGGTGCAGGCCGCGCAGATCCACCTGTTCGTGTTCCTCGCGGCGGTCGCGGCCGGCACGCTGATCGGCGGGCCGGTCGGCGACCGGATCGGCCGCAAGTACGTGATCTGGGTGTCGATCCTCGGCGTCGCGCCTTTCACGCTGCTGCTGCCGTACGCGAACCTGTTCTGGACGAGCGTGCTGAGCGTGATCATCGGCGTCGTGCTGGCGTCGGCGTTCGCCGCGATCCTCGTCTATGCAACGGAACTGATGCCAGGCAAGGTGGGGATGGTCGCGGGCCTGTTCTTCGGCTTCGCGTTCGGCCTGGGCGGCGTGGGCGCCGCCGTGCTCGGCCAGCTCGCGGACGCGACGAGCATCACGTTCGTCTACAAGGTGTGCTCGTTCCTGCCGCTGATCGGCGTGCTGACGGTGTTCCTGCCGAACCTCGAAAGCAGCCGGCGCAAGAAGGCGTGACGAGACGGCCGCGGCATGCGTGCCGCGGCCGGTGGCTCAAAAACGTTACGAAGCGTTTCGCCAAACGGCTATCGACGCCGGGACTCTCACGTCCGACGGTCGAACATTCGAGCGCCCAGCCAGACCAGCGCCAACGCGATCACGAAACTGACGCCGAGCATGGTACTGATCAGGATGTCACCCTGGCCGTGACCACCGAGCCTCTCGAACACGTTGAACAGCGGTTCGAACGCTCGCCAACCGGCGCCGCTTTGAAACCAGTCATCCGGAGGAGAATTCGCCAGGCCGAGATAGACCGGAATCGTCAATACGATCGCGGCGAGCAGACGAAGAAGCGCTTTCATTGGACGACCACTCGACCGTAGTGCTTCATCCCGGTGACTGGAATCGTGCCGACGGCCTGCGACTTCAGGAACTTGCGAAGCGCGTCGAACTGGGTTTTGTTCGGCAGCGTGATGTAGCCTTCGCTGATGCCCCAGTATCCGACGGGATTCAATCGGAAGTTGCCACGCCGAATGCCGTTGATCGACGTCCAGTCGTCGATCACACCATCGTTGCGATACAACGCGAACCAATCCGCGCGATGAGTACCGGCAAGCAGATCGGAGCGAAAGTCGTTCAACCACCCCATGCGTCCACCGCTCTGGCGATCCACGATGTAGTAAACACCGGCCGGCAACGGCCCGTCGTCGGGAATTGTTGTCGAGTTCGGATCATTGACGTATCGAGCGTTGACGGTTCAACGAGAAAGTACATTCGACAGGCATTCGGGCCCTCTCCGGATCGTTATTTTTTTGATACGACCGCGTGCAACGTGCGATCGTCCTGACTGCCCCAACTTCCCGGGCAGCCGTGAGCGCTTAATCCATCATGGCCCCTTCGTCCTTGCAGCGCCTAAGCACGGCGCGCCTACCTATATGATTGCCGCGCCACGCTCCGTCGCATGCAGCGTCAGGAAACGCTTGAGGATGCCGGACGAATAGCTGCTCGCGATCGCCGACAGGAAGTGCGAGAACGACTGCGTCGCGTGATCGTCGGCCGTATCGGAGATCGTGCGCACGATGGCGAACGGTACGTCGTGTTCGGCGCACACCTGCGCGATCGCCGCGCCTTCCATCTCGACCGCGAGTGCATCCGGCAGCGCGTCGCGCAAAGCGACGACTTCCCGCTCGCTCGACACGAAGCGGTCGCCGCTGATGATCAGCCCGCCGTGCAGCGTTGCTCCCGCCAGCCCGAAACGCGCGGCGAACTGCGCGCCCTCCTCGGCGACGAACAGCGTGCACGCGGACTTCAGGCGGGCCGTAAGTTCCGCGTCGGTCGCGAACCGCGTGATGCCGAGGAGCGGCACCTCGTAGCGCGGAAACAGCGGCGACGCATCGAGGTCGTGCTGCAGCAGGGTATCGGCGACGATGACGTCGCCGACGCGCACCGCGCGCGACACCCCGCCGGCGACACCGGTGAACACGATGCCGGACACGCCGAACACATGGATCAGCGCGCTGACCGTCGCGGCGGCCGCGACCTTGCCGACCCGCGCGAGCGTGACGACGCAGGCCGCGCCGTGCACGGTGCCGACGTGGTAATCGCGGCGGCCGAGCGTGACCGTCTTCATTGTGCCCTCGGCGCGCATCGCGGCGATCAGGTCGCCGAGTTCCTCGGGCAGCGCGGCCAGAATACCGAGCGGGCGTGCCGAAACCGTTTCAGCCATGTCGATGCCCATCATTCCACCGCCTGCAGTTTCGCGACCGCCAGCGCGAGCCACTTCTCGCCGTGCCGCTTGAACTTCACCTGCGCCTTCGCATCGGCGCCGTTGCCTTCGAGCGCGGTGACCGTACCCTCGCCGAACTTGGTATGGAAGACCTGCTGGCCGACGCGGAAGCCGGTGTCGGCCGCGCGCTGCTTGTTCGCGAACGCCGGCAGCGGCGCGGTGACCGCCGCGTCGACGACCTGCTCGCGACTGCCGCCGCCCGGCCGCGCGAACCAGTCGCGCCCCCAGCCGGCGTTGTCCGAGCGGCCGCCCCAGCGCGAGCCCGCCTCGACCTTCGGCGTGAGCCACTTCAGCACGTGCTCCGGCAATTCGTCGAAGAAGCGCGAGCGCACGTTGTAGCGCGTCTGGCCGTGCAGCATCCGGCTCTGCGCGAACGACAGGTAGAGCCGCTCCTTCGCGCGCGTGATCGCGACGTACATCAGCCGGCGCTCTTCCTCGAGGCCGTCCGATTCGAGCACGCTGTTCTCGTGCGGGAACAGCCCTTCCTCGAGGCCGGTGATGAACACGGCCGAGAATTCGAGGCCCTTCGCCGCGTGCACCGTCATCAGCTGCACCGCGTCCTGGCCGGCCTGCGCCTGATTGTCGCCCGCTTCCAGCGACGCGTGCGACAGGAAGCCCGCGAGCGGCGTCATCGTGTCGGGGTTCTGCGCGGGGTCGTCGAGCGGGGCCGGATCGAGCACGTCGACCGTCGGATCGTCCGCGTCCACGCCGAGTTCCGGTGCCGCGATCGCGCCCGCGCGCAGCGGAATCGAGCGAGCTGGCGCGTCGAGCCCGTAGCCTTCCTCGCTGACGAACGCGGTGGCCGCGTTCACGAGTTCCTGCAAGTTCTCGAGGCGGTCCTGGCCTTCGCGCTCGCCCTGGTAGAAATCGGCCAGGCCGCTCGCGCGCACGACATACTCGACCGTCTCCGGCAGGCTCATCTGCTGCGTCTCGGCACGCATCTTCGCGATCAGCGTCGCGAACGCGCCAAGGCTCGTGCCGGCCTTGCCGGTCACGTACGGAATCGCGGCGGCCATCGAGCAATCGTACAGGCGCGCGGCGTCCGCGAGCTGCTCGATCGAGCGCGCGCCGATCCCGCGGGTGGGGAAGTTCACGACGCGCACGAACGCGGTGTCGTCGTTCGGGTTGTCGATCAGGCGCAGGTACGCGAGCGCGTGCTTCACTTCCTGGCGCTCGAAGAAGCGCAGGCCGCCGTACACGCGATACGGGATGCCCGACGTCATCAACGTGTGCTCGATCGCGCGCGACTGCGCGTTGCTGCGATACAGGACCGCGACCTCGCTGCGCGACATCCCGGTGTTGATCAGCGAGCGGATCTCCTCGACGATCCAGCCGGCTTCCTGCGCATCGGTGCTCGCCTCGTACACGCGCACGGGCTCGCCGTGGCCGGCGTCGGTGCGCAGGTTCTTGCCGAGGCGGTGCGCGTTGTTCGAGATCAGCTGGTTCGCCGCGTCGAGGATGTTGCCGTGCGACCGGTAGTTCTGCTCGAGCTTGATCAGGTTGCGCACGCGGAATTCGTCTTCGAAGTCGCGCATGTTGCCGACGTTCGCGCCGCGGAACGCATAGATCGACTGGTCGTCGTCGCCGACCGCGAAGATCGCGTTCTGGCCGCCCGCGAGCATCTTGAGCCACGCGTACTGCAGCTTGTTGGTGTCCTGGAACTCGTCGACGAGGATGTGCTTGAAGCGCGCCTGGTAGTGCGCACGCAGCGGCGCGTTGTACGCGAGCAGCTCGTAGCAGCGCAGCAGCAACTCGGGGAAGTCGACGACGCCCTCGCGCTGGCACTGCTGGTCGTACGCCTGGTACAGCTCGACGAACTTGCGGTTGAAGTTGTCGGACGCGTCGACCTTGTCGGGACGCAGCCCCTGCTCCTTCGCATTGTTGATGAAGTACTGGACGTTCTTCGGCGGGTACTTCTCGTCGTCGACGTTCGCCGCCTTCATCAGCCGCTTGATCGCCGACAGCTGGTCGGCCGTGTCGAGGATCTGGAAGGTCTGCGGCAGGCCGGCGTCGCGCCAGTGCGTGCGCAGCATCCGGTTGCACAGGCCGTGGAACGTGCCGATCCACATCCCGCGCGTGTCGATCGGCATCATCGCCGACAGCCGCGCCATCATCTCGCGCGCGGCCTTGTTCGTGAAGGTGACGGCCAGCACGGTGGCCGGCGACGCGTAGCCCTGCTGGATCAGCCAGGCGATGCGCGTGATCAGCACGCGGGTCTTGCCGCTGCCCGCCCCCGCGAGGATCAGCGCCGGTTCGTTCGGCAACGTGACGGCGGCGTATTGTTCAGGGTTCAGATTGGCGAGCAGATCGGGCATGGAGCGGCAGCGGACGTGCGAGAAAAATGCGGACCCGCCATTATAAGTCGGCCGCGCGATGCCGTTTCCGATCCGTTCGGCCGCATGCCGCCGCCGCGCCGCGCGCGCCTCGCGACGGGCCCGCGCTGGCAACGCGATGGCTGGCCGATGTGCATCCATTTATAATTGTCGGATTCGGCATCCAATTCACGCATTTTTCGGCAGATTTCCAACCATGAGCGACAGCACGCTTGCGAAGAGTTTCGAACCCCACACCATCGAGTCCCAATGGGGGCCGGAGTGGGAAAAACGCGGTTATGCCGCCCCGGCATTCGACCCTGCGCGCCCCGATTTCGCGATCCAGCTGCCGCCGCCGAACGTCACCGGCACGTTGCACATGGGCCACGCGTTCAACCAGACGATCATGGACGGCCTCGCCCGCTACCACCGGATGCTCGGCGAGAACACGCTGTGGGTGCCCGGCACCGACCACGCGGGGATCGCGACCCAGATCGTCGTCGAGCGCCAGCTCGACGCGCAGGGCGTGTCGCGCCATGACCTCGGCCGCGAGAAGTTCGTCGAGCGCGTGTGGGAGTGGAAGCAGCAGTCCGGTTCGACGATCACGGGCCAGGTGCGCCGTCTTGGCGCGTCGACCGACTGGTCGCGCGAATATTTCACGATGGACGACAAGATGTCGGCCGCCGTGCGCGACGTGTTCGTCACGCTCTATGAACAGGGCCTGATCTACCGCGGCAAGCGCCTCGTCAACTGGGATCCGGTGCTGCTCACCGCGGTGTCGGACCTCGAGGTCGCGAGCGAAGAGGAAAACGGCCACCTGTGGCACATCCGCTACCCGCTCGTCGACGGCTCTGGCTCGCTGACCGTCGCGACGACGCGTCCCGAGACGATGCTCGGCGACGTCGCGCTGATGGTCCATCCGGAAGACGAGCGCTACGCGCACCTGATCGGCCAGCTCGTCACGCTGCCGCTGACGGGCCGCGAGATCCCGGTGATCGCCGACGACTACGTCGACCGCGAGTTCGGCACGGGCGTCGTGAAGGTCACGCCCGCGCACGACTTCAACGACTACCAGGTCGGCTTGCGCCACAACCTCGCGCCGATCGAGATCCTGACGCTCGACGCGAAGATCAATGACAACGGCCCCGAGCAGTATCGCGGCCTCGACCGCTTCGACGCGCGCAAGGCGATCGTCGCCGACCTCGATGCGGAAGGCTTCCTCGACTCCGTGAAGCCGCACAAGCTGATGGTGCCGCGCGGCGACCGCACGGGCGTCGTGATCGAGCCGATGCTGACCGACCAGTGGTTCGTCGCGATGACGAAGCCGGCGCCGGAAGGCACGTTCAACCCGGGCAAGTCGATCACCGAAACGTCGCTCGACGTCGTGCGCAACGGCCAGATCAAGTTCGTGCCGGAAAACTGGACGACCACCTACTACCAGTGGCTCGAGAACATCCAGGACTGGTGCATCTCGCGCCAGCTGTGGTGGGGCCACCAGATTCCCGCATGGTACGGCGAGAACGGCGAGGTGTTCGTCGCACGCAACGAGGAAGAAGCGCGCGCGCAGGCCGCCGCGAAGGGCTATGCCGGCGCGCTCAAGCGCGACGAGGACGTGCTCGACACATGGTTCTCGTCGGCGCTCGTGCCGTTCTCGTCGCTCGGCTGGCCGAACGAAACGCCTGAGCTGCAACACTTCCTGCCGTCGTCGGTGCTCGTCACCGGCTTCGACATCATCTTCTTCTGGGTCGCCCGGATGGTGATGATGACGACGCACTTCACCGGCAAGGTGCCGTTCCACACCGTCTACGTGCACGGCCTCGTGCGCGACGCGGAAGGCCAGAAGATGTCGAAGAGCAAGGGCAACACGCTCGACCCGATCGACATCGTCGACGGCATCGACCTCGAAACGCTGGTTGCGAAGCGCACGACGGGCCTGATGAACCCGAAGCAGGCAGCGACGATCGAGAAGAAGACGCGCAAGGAATTCCCGGACGGCATCGCCGCGTTCGGCACCGACGCGCTGCGCTTCACGATGGCGTCGATGGCGACGCTCGGCCGCAACGTGAACTTCGACCTCGCGCGCTGCGAAGGCTATCGCAACTTCTGCAACAAGCTGTGGAACGCGACGCGGTTCGTGCTGATGAACTGCGAAGGCCACGACTGCGGCGCCGACAAGCCGGAAGTGTGCGGCGCGGGCGACTGCGGCCCCGGCGGCTACCTCGACTTCTCGGCGGCCGACCGCTGGATCGTGTCGCTCCTGCAGCGCACCGAGGCCGACATCGCGAAGGGCTTCGCCGACTACCGCTTCGACAACATCGCGACGAGCATCTACAAGTTCGTGTGGGACGAGTATTGCGACTGGTACCTCGAACTCGCGAAGGTGCAGATCCAGAACGGCACGCCGGAACAGCAGCGCGCGACGCGCCGCACGCTGCTGCGCGTGCTGGAAACGGTGCTGCGCCTCGCGCACCCGGTCATCCCGTTCATCACCGAAGCGCTCTGGCAGAAGGTCGCGCCGCTCGCGGGCCGTTATCCGCAAGGCAAGGCCGAGGGCGAAGCGTCGCTGATGACGCAGGCGTATCCGGTCGCGAACCTGCAGAAGATCGACGAGGCATCGGAGCAATGGGCGGCCGACCTGAAGGCGATCGTCGACGCGTGCCGCAACCTGCGCGGCGAGATGAACCTGTCGCCCGCGACCAAGGTGCCGCTGCTCGCGGCCGGCGATGCCGAGCGCCTGCGCTCGTTCGCGCCGTACGTCCAGGCCCTCGCCCGCCTGTCGGAAGTGCAGATCCTGGCCGACGAAGCGACGCTCGACAAGGAAGCGCACGGCGCGCCGATCGCGATCGTGGGCCCGAACAAGCTGGTGCTGAAGGTGGAGATCGACGTCGCGGCCGAACGCGAGCGCCTGTCGAAGGAAATCGCGCGCCTGACGGGCGAGATCGCGAAGTGCAATGCGAAGCTCGGCAACGAGGCGTTCGTCGCGAAAGCGCCGCCGGCCGTGGTCGAACAGGAGCAGAAACGCGTCGCCGAATTCCAGAGCACGCTGGAAAAACTGCGCGCTCAGCTCGATCGGTTGCCTGCGTAACAAACGGTAAGGTCGTTTGCGTTCACTATAATCGGAACGTGAACATAGACTGTCTGACAAGACGATTACAGGAATAAAGGTTCGATCATGTTGAAAGTCACCAAGGCGGTATTCCCCGTCGCCGGTCTCGGCACGCGGTTCCTCCCGGCAACGAAGGCGAGCCCGAAGGAAATGCTGCCCGTCGTCGACAAGCCGCTAATCCAGTACGCCGTCGAGGAAGCGATCGCCGCGGGCATCACCGAGATGATCTTCGTGACCGGGCGCAGCAAGCGCGCGATCGAGGATCACTTCGACAAGTCGTACGAGGTCGAGGCGGAACTCGAGGCACGCGGCAAGGCGAAGCTGCTCGAGCTCGTGCGCAGCATCAAGCCGAGCCATGTCGACTGCTTCTACGTGCGCCAGCCGGAAGCGCTCGGCCTCGGCCATGCTGTGCTGTGCGCGGAGAAGCTCGTGGCCGACAACCCGTTCGCGGTGATCCTCGCTGACGACCTGCTCGACGGCAACCCGCCCGTGATGAAGCAGATGGTCGACGTGTTCGACCACTATCACAGCTCGGTGATCGGCGTGGAAGAGATCCCGCCGTCGGAGACGAAGTCGTACGGCATCGTCGACGGCAAGGAGTGGGAAGAGTCGATCGTCAAGATGTCGGCGATCGTCGAGAAGCCGGCGCCGGAAGACGCGCCGTCGAACCTCGGCGTGGTCGGCCGCTACATCCTGAAGCCGCGGATCTTCGAACACCTGCGCGCGCTGAAGCCGGGCGCGGGCGGCGAGCTGCAACTCACCGACGCGATCCAGGCGCTGCTCGCCGACGAACAGGTGCTGGCCTACAAGTACCAGGGCACGCGCTACGACTGCGGCAGCAAGCTCGGCTACCTGAAGGCGACGGTCGAATTCGCACTGCGCCACCCGGAAGTCGGCACCGAGTTTGACGCGTACCTGCGCGCGCGCGGCAACGGGCAACCGGCCGCCTGAACGCGGCACGGGCCGGCCGCGCCTCCCCGGCGGGCCCGCCCTCACCTCACGGCCGGCGCGTCAGCGCGCGGCGGCCGACTTCACCGAGACGACGCCCGGCATTGCGCCCGCGTCGTCTTTTTTCGTCGTCACGAACCAGCCGTCGCCCTGCTCGAACGGCAGCTTCGCGAGCGCGCTCTTCACGAGCGTCGGCGCGGCCTGCCGCGAGCCCGCATCGCGATCGCGCAGCGACGCCGACACGCGATAGACGTCGGCGCCCGACTTCGCATCGACGAAACGCAGCGTCAGCACGTGGCGGTAAACCTTGCCCGCGAACGGCAGCGCGAACGGCGCAGGTCCGTCGACGGTCACGCACGCGCTGCCTGCCACGCCGCACTGGTCGGCCGTCGTCGCGACCGATGCCGGCTGCGTCGCATACGCGATCGACAGCCGGTAGTCCGCGGTGTTGCCGGGCTGCGCGTCGAAGCCGCGGTGCGCGAGCTCGTCGCGCACGAGCGTCTCGATCTGCCGGTATTCGGCATCGTCGGCCTGAGCGGCCGTGCGAACGAAATCGTAGCCGTGCGCACCGGATGCGAACGCATTCGGCTGCCCGAGCGCGCTCACGCCGGTCGTGACGCCGGCGCAACCCGTCAACAACGACACCGCCAGCGCGGTCGCTGCCCATTCCTTTCTCATGACTTCCCCCAAATGCCTGCCGTCGTGCCCGGCCCTGTCAGGCGGACGGCTCGTCGATCGCGGGCAGCGACACCGTCACCGCGGTGCCGACACCCACTTCGCTGTCGACCGTCACGCTGCCGCCGTGGCGCGTGACGACCGTCTTCACGAATGCCATGCCAAGCCCGGAGCCCGAGATTTCGGGCCGCTCGCCGGCATGGAACCGCTTGAAACGCTCGAACAGATGCCGCTGATCTTCCGGCGCGATGCCGTACCCCTGATCGCGAATCGTACAGAACATCCGTTTCGATGCGTGCTCGACCGTCAGCGTACACGTGATCGCCGTGTCGGACGGACTGTATTTGACCGCGTTGTTCAGCAGGTTGACGAACGCGCGCGTGATCAGCGAGCGGTCGGCGCGCATCCAGCACATGTCGGCGCCGACGTCGGTCTCGATGCGGATGCGCTTCGCCTGCGCCTGCGGCCAGACTTCGTCGCTCGCGTCGATCAGCACGTCGACCAGGCTCGTCGGTTCGAGCTGGTACACCTGCGACTCCGCGCGCGCCAGCTGCACGAACTCGTCGGCGAGCGACAGCGCACGGTGCGCATAGCGCTCGATCCGCGCAAGCAGCCCGCGCATCGCGTCGGTTTCGACGCGATCGCGCTCGATCTCGACGAGCGCGAGGATCGACGACTGCGGCGAGCGCATGTCGTGCGACAGCAGGTGCAGCGCCTCCTCGCGCTGCCGCTCGGCGGCATGCAGCTCGGTCACATCGACGAGGCCGGCGATCCAGCCCGTCACGCGGCCCTGCGCGTTCGTACACGGGGCGTAGCGTAACAGATGGTCGAGCCCGTCGCGATCGCGCACCTCGATGCCGCGCGCCATCGCGTCCTGTTCGGCCCCGAGCGTCGGGTCGAGCGCGGCCGGCCAATGTTCGCGGATCGTGACGTCGTGCTCGGCGTTGCCGTCGACGGTCTTCATGAAGGTCAGCTCGCCGAGCGCGGCGCGCAGCGACCGCCCTTCCGGCAGCGGCAACGCGAGCCGCGATCCGTAGCGCTTCGCCGCATGGTTCGCGATCAGCACGGTTCCGGCCAGGTCGGTGACGAAGATCGGCTCCGGCATGCTGTCGAGGCTGTCCCACACGAAGCGCTTCATGTCCTGCACGCGCTGCGCGGCCTGTGCCATCAGCGCCATCTGGCGTTCGAGCACGTCGCCGCCGACGCTGCGCGTGCGCGGCGCCTCGGGCAGCAGGTGCGGCTCGTCGGCCAGCCGCTGCAGTTCGCGGCGCAGGTACGACATCGTCATTTCCAGGCGCCGCCAGTTCCAGATCGGGTACACGGCGACCAGCCCGAAGATCGCCGGCGCGGGCGACAGCCACACGCGCGCCTCGAACAGCAGCGCCAGGCTCGCGACGGTGGCCAGCGCGGCCAGGCTCAGCGTCAGCAGCAGCGCGCGCCACGGCGACAGCATCAGGAAACCGCCCAGCAGCACGGCGAGCGGCAGCAGCGAGGCGACGAAGAGCCCGGCGCGCGACACGGGCAGGATCGCGCTGCCGGTCGTCAGCATGTCGAGCACGTTCGCATGGATGTACACGCCGGCTAGCGGGCCGAAGTCGCCCGACACCGGCGTCGCGAAGCGGTCGTAGAGGCCCGACGCCGTCACGCCGACGACGACGATCTTGCCGCGCAGCGCATCGGGTTTCACGCGGCCTTCGAGCACGTCGTCGAACGACAGTGTCGGATACGCGGGCGTGCTGCGGCTGAACGGGATCAGGTAGCGGCCCTCGCCGGTCGCGTCGCGCGACAGGTCGTGCGCATTCGCGCCGGGCGCACCGCCGACCGGATGCAGCCGTCCGGCCTCGATCGCGCGGTAGACGGGCACCATCAACTGCGGCCAGCGCACGCGTCCGTCGCTTTCGAACAGCGCGACGCTGCGCACGATGCCGTCGGGATCGACCTCGAGATTGATGTGGCCGAGCCCCATCGTGCGTGCCGACAGCTCGGCCACCGGCGGATCGACGGTGCGCGTGCCGTCCGCCTGCTCGGGGCTCAGCAGGACGGGCAGGAAGGTCGGCACACGGGCCATCGCGTCCGCGAACGCGCGATCCTCCGGCGACTGCTCGGTAAACAGCACGTCGTAGACGACCGCGGCCGGCTGCGCACGCGCCAGCGTGTCGAGCAGCCGCGCGTGCACGCTGCGCGGCCACGGCCAGCGGCCGAGTGCGGACACGCTCTGGTTGTCGATGTCGACGACGACGACGTCGGGCGACAGCGGCAGGCTGCGCAGCATCAGCAGCCGGTCGTAGATCAGCCCGTCGACGCTCGACGACAACCGGCCGAGCGCGCACGCGAGAATCACCGCGATTCCGAGGCAGCCGATCGCGATCCACTCGATCAGGAAGCGGCGGCCGAGGCGCCGCCGCGGGGAAACGGAGTCGGTTTTCATGCGCCGCGGGTCAGCGCGACAACGTGAACGCGCTGACCGGACTCGTCTTCTGATAGAACTTGCCGCCCTCGAACTCTTCGACCGTCACCGCCCAGTAGTAGTCGCCGGGCGGCAGGTGGGCGACCGTGATCCGGTGCGCCTGCAGGCCCATCTGGTCGACGACCGGCGCGCTCAGGTCCTTCGAGCGCGACAGCACGAACCGATAATGCGCATCCTTGGCCGCGCCGTTCGGCGACCAGCGGAATTCGTAGCCGTTCGGGCCGGGAGACGCGGTCGCGTCGAGCCCCATCAGGCGCCGCTCGAACGCGTAAATGTGCGGCATGCCTTCGAGGCCGTTGTCGTCGATCGCGGCAATCCGGACGAAGTACGTGCCGTTCGGCACCTCGCGGAACACCGCGCGCGACGAGACCGTGCGCGTTTCGCTGAACAACTCGAGCATGCCCGCATCGCGCGCGAGTTGCAGGTGATAGGCGTGCGCATGCTCGAGCGGCGCGATGTCGAACGTGAGGTCGGGCTCGTCCTGCACCTTGTCGGGATGCGTGAGCGCGGGCGCCGGCAGCAGCTGCACAGGTGCGCCGACCTCGCCGGACGACGTCGCGACGCTGCCGAAGTTCGCATGCACGAGCGTCGGGTCGGCCGGCTGCTGCTTGCCCGCGACGCCGACGGTGCCGTCGAGCACCTCGACGCGCGTCGCCGCGTTGCCGGCGGCGTCGTAGTTCACGCGGAACCGTGTGCCGCGCACGCCGGCCACGACCGACGGCGAGCGGATCTGGAAGCGGTCGTCGCGCTTCTTCAGATGCGTGACCTCGCTGTCGACCGAGCCGCGCGTGAGCTCGAACTCGCGATCGAGCGTGCCGGTCAGCACGGTGCGGCGCAAGGTCTTCAGGTCGAGCTGGCTGTCGGGCGGCAGGCTCATGTGCGTGCCGTCGGCCAGTTCGAGCGTCAGGAAGCCGTTCGCGCCCGTGCGCACACGGTCGCCCTCGGTGAGCGTCGCATCGTTCACGAGCGGCGCGTACGCGTCGCCGGACGCGCGCTCGGCCGTGCCCTGCACCGCGACGACGCGCGCGGTCAGCTTTTCCTTGCGCAGCCGCGCGACCGGCAGCTTCAGCGCGATGCCGGGCTGAAGGTGCTTCGGCGCGGGCACGCCGTTGATCTGCTGCAGCAGCTGCCAGTCATCCGGGCCCTGCAGGTAGCGCGCCGCGACGTCGTACAGCGTGTCGCCGGCTTGCGTGCGATAGACGACCGTCTTGCCCACGGCTGCGGGCGGCTGCGCCACGGCCTGCTGTGCCGCGAACGCAAACGCGACCGCGCACGCCGCGTGCAGCGCCGCCGTGCGCAGGCTCGCCGCGCGCTGCGTGATTCGCTGGGTCACTCCGGTTCTCCCTGACCGACCCGCTCGAGCCGGTAACCGTAGCCGTAGATCGGCGCGAGGCGATAGCCGTTCTCCGGCCGCAGGCCGAGCTTCGTGCGCAGCATCGAGATGTGCGTATCCATCGTGCGCGACGGAATGTCGGTCGCCTGCTTCCACACGAGATCGAGAATGTGCGCGCGCGACAGTGGCCGGTCGAGGTGCTGGAACAGCAACAACGCGAGCTCGAATTCCTTCTGCGTGAGGCTCACGGCCTTGTCGCCGACATAGGCCTGCTTCAGGTTCACGTCGAAGCGGAACTGGTCGAACTCGCGAACGGTCGCCTCCGCGTTGACCGGATACGCGCGGCGCAGCAGCGAGCCGATGCGCGCGCGCAGGATCGGGCCCGACACGGGCTTGACCACGTAATCGTCGGCGCCGGCGTTGAGGATCTGCGTGATCCCCGCCTCGTCGTCGCGGCTCGTCATGAAGATGATCGGCAGGCTGTGCTCCGTCTGGTTCGCACGCACCCACTTGAGCACTTCCTCGCCGGACATGTCGGGCACGTTCCAGTCGAGCACGAGCAGATCGAACGTCTCGCGCTGCAGACGCTTCTTCAGGGCCTTGCCTTCCTTGAACGCATAGCACGTGTGGCCGACGGCCGTCAGCGTTTGACTGACGAAATCCGTCTGGGCCGGATCGTCATCCAGTACAGCAATTCTCATAGCACCCCGCAAATCGAAATCGATTCGTCCAGTTCAGCTCCCCGCGCTCACCCCGCCGCGCGGCACGCGCGCAGCTTCCGACACCGGCCGGCGAGCCGTCGTTTGCCGCGTGCGCAACCTGCGCGACACGGCCCCCGGAAAATATCTCAAAAACGGGGCACGGACGAACCGGCGATTTCATCATAGTAGTATGAAATTCGCCAAGAAATTGCGCGGACTGCGGTCATTTATTCGAATAATCCTTCCCTTCGCAAGATCTCGCGCCTAGCCGGCGCCCGCCATGCCGGCCACCGACTCGGCCAGATCGTCGGCCGGCACGCGCGGCAGCCGCGCGACCGAGGGCTGCTCCGGCTGCCGCCGCATGGGCTGCCCCAGGATGGGCTGCCCCAGCAGCCGCTCCAGCTGGCCGCGCACGCGCTCCCACGCCGGCGCCGCATAGTCGGGCTGGCTCGCCGCCCACGCTTGCGCGAGATCGAACACACGCTCGATCGTCGCACCGCAATACGTGAGGCACGCGCCGTCGTCCCGCGCGGCGCCGCGCAGCCGTTCGTCGAGCGATTCGGCCAGCCACGGCATCTCGGCCGCCGCCGAATCGGCATACGCCTCAAGTGCGGCACGCGCGTGGCGATCCTGTTGCGGGTCGAGCTCGATCCGGCTCAACCCCGCCGCGCGTGCGGGCGCGATGCATTCCGCCGCGGACGGACTTCGAATGGCCCCTGGTCTGAAGGACATGTCCTCTCCCCGTTTGTACGACGGTAGCGTCAGGCATGGCCCCCGTGCCCGCCTCGTATGACGTACCGTAGCCGGCGCATCCATCCGGGACGGACGACCGGCCGGATCAGTATACGCAGCCGGCCGCGCGACGAGGTTTAAGGATTGTCAGAGGCGTCAGAGGCGCGGCCGGGCCGCAACGGGCGGCGTGCGTGCGGTGCCGCAAGAGGCGCGTGATGCGGGCCGTCAGCGGCGACGCATCAGGAACACGAACGTCTTGTCCTGGGTCGTCACTTCGACGATCTCGTTGCCCGTCTGCTTCGCGAACGCGGCGAAATCGCGCTGCGAGCCCGGGTCGGTCGCGAGCACCTTGAGGATCTGCCCGCTCTCCATATCGGCGAGCGCTTTCTTGGCGCGCAGGATCGGCAACGGGCAATTGAGCCCGCGCGCGTCCACTTCCTTGTGAATCTGCATCGGCTGTCGACCTTCGAATGACGCGCCACACGGGCGCGGGAGGAAGCGGCGATTTTACCGCAGCGCGGCCACCCCTGCCCGCGCGGCCAAGGCCCGGCCGGGCGACGCGGCGCGCCCGCGCTCGTTCCGCCAAGCGCCTGTCAGGGGCACGTCAGTAGCACGTCAGGGGCCCGAGAAACCGCCCGCGAGCCGCTCGCGCAGGTGCCGCACGAGCGCGCGCACCGCGCTCGGCACGACCGGGCTGTACGGCCGGATCGCGAAGATGTGGTCGCCGAACGCGCCCGACGGCCGCCAGCCGTCGAGCAGCGCGACGAGCCGGCCGGCGTCGAGATCGCGCTGCGCGCTGAAATCCGGCAGCAGCGCGATGCCGAGCCCGCCGAGCGCGGCCTCGCGCATCGCCTCGCTGTTGTTCGCCGCGAAGCTGCCGCGCACCGGCACGCTCACGCGCTGGCGCCGCCGGTCGTCCGGCTCGAAGCTCCAGGCGGCCGGTTCGTGCTCGCGCAGGTAGCACAGGCAGCTGTGGTCGACGAGTTCGCTCGGGTGGCGCGGTGCGCCGCGCGCGTCGAGGTAGTCGCGGCTCGCGACCAGCAGCGAACGCGTGTCGCACAGCTTCCACGCGACGTGGGTTTGCGGCGCGGTCGTCGTATGGCGGATCGCGAGGTCGAAACCTTCCTGCGTGAGCGAATGCAGCCGGTCGGACAGGTCGAGTTCGATCTGCACGCCCGGATGCTGCCGCAGGAAATCGGGCAGGTGCGGCACGACCTGCTGGCGCCCGAGCGCGACGGGCACGGTCACGCGCAGCAGCCCGCGCGGCTCGCCGGCCAGGTCCTTCACGCGCGCGAAGTGCTGGCCGATCGACTCGAACGCGTCGCGCGTGCTGTCGACCAGCGTCTGCCCCGCGTCGGTGAGCCGCACGCTGCGCGTCGTGCGCCGCACGAGCGGCACGCCAGCCGCCTTCTCGAGATCGGCGATGCGCTGGCTCATCGCGGCCTTGCTGATGCCGAGCCGCTGGGCGGCGGCCGTGAAACTGCCGGCCGCGGCCAGCACCGTCAGCGAATGGATATGCGGCCAGAGCGCCTGGACATTTTGCTGATTCATCCAGTAATTATTCAGAATTCTGAACAGTGAATCAAGCTGCGCGGCCTTCTCCCGCCCCGCCGCTTTGCCTAGACTAGGTTCCGTCCACCCCCCAATCCTCAGGAGACACGATGAATCCGGTTCCCGCCTACACGTCCGACGCCGACGTCGGCCACTATGTCGACGGCGCGCCCGTTGCCGGCCGCAGCGGCCGCTTCCAGGACGTCCTCAATCCGGCGCTCGGCCGCGCGGTGCGCCGCGTCGCACTCGCCGGCGACGACGAAGTGCAGCAGGCCGTCGCGTCCGCCCACGCCGCGTTCCCGGCCTGGGCCGCGACGCCGCCGATCCGCCGCGCACGCGTGCTGCACCGCTTCCTGCAACTGATGAACGAGCACCGCGACACGCTCGCGGCGATCATCACGGCCGAGCACGGCAAGGTGTTCTCCGACGCGCAGGGCGAAGTCGCGCGCGGCATCGACATCATCGAATTCGCGTGCGGCGTGCCGCAACTGCTGAAGGGCGACTTCACCGACCAGGTCAGCACCGGCATCGACAACTGGACGATGCGCCAGCCGCTCGGCGTCGTCGCCGGGATCACGCCGTTCAACTTCCCGTGCATGGTGCCGTGCTGGATGTTCCCGGTCGCGCTCGCGACGGGCAACACGTTCGTGCTGAAGCCGAGCGAACGCGATCCGTCGGCGGCGCTGTTCATGGCCGACCTGCTCACGCAGGCAGGCCTGCCCGCCGGCGTGTTCAACGTCGTGCAGGGCGACAAGGGCGCGGTCGACGGGCTGCTCGACCATCCGGACGTGCAGGCCGTCAGCTTCGTCGGCTCGACGCCGATCGCGGCCTACGTGCAGCAGCGCGCGGTGCAGTCGGGCAAGCGCGTGCAGGCGCTCGGCGGCGCGAAGAACCACCTCGTCGTGATGCCCGACGCGAACATCGAGCAGGCGGTCGATGCACTGATCGGCGCCGCGTACGGCTCGGCCGGCGAGCGCTGCATGGCGATCAGCATCGCGGTGCTGGTCGGCGACGTGGCCGACCGGATCGTGCCGGCGGTCGCCGAGCGCGCGCGCAAGCTGGTGATCGGCGACGGGATGTCGCCGGAAGTCGAGATGGGCCCGATCGTCACCGGCGAAGCGCTGAAGCGCATCGAAGGCTACATCGCGCAAGGCGTCAGCGAAGGCGCGCAACTGGTGGTCGACGGGCGCGGGCTGCGCGTGCCGGGCCGCGAGGAAGGCTTCTTCACCGGCGGCACGCTGTTCGATCACGTGACGCCCGACATGCGCATCTACAAGGAAGAAATCTTCGGGCCGGTGCTCGGCTGCGTGCGCGTCAAGGACTTCGGCGAAGCCGTCGACCTGATCAACGCGCACGAGTTCGGCAACGGCGTCGCGTGCTTCACGAGCGACGGCGGCATCGCGCGCGAATTCGCGCGGCGCATCCAGGTCGGCATGGTCGGCATCAACGTGCCGATCCCGGTGCCGATGGCATGGCACGGCTTCGGCGGCTGGAAGAAGAGCCTGTTCGGCGACATGCATGCGTACGGCGAGGAAGGCGTGCGGTTCTACACGCGCCAGAAGTCGGTGATGCAGCGCTGGTCGTCGAGCATCGGCAAGGGTGCCGAGTTCGCGATGCCGACCGCGAAGTAAGCCTGACTAGCACGCCGCCCGCCGGAGGGACCCGCGGGCGGCAGGCAAACGGAAGGCCGGCGTCAGCCGGCCTTCGTGTCGTGGGCGCCGTCGGTGGTCGGCAGATACGACAGCTCGAGCCGGTAGGCGAGCGCCACGAACAGGCTCTGCGCGAGGCCCATCGTCGCGGTCAGTGCGCGGAACCCGAACGTCGCGCTGTCCTGCACCATCAGCGTCACCTCGGCCTCCCGCGCGAGCGGGCTCATCCGGCTGTCGGTGATCGCGATCAGACGCGCACCGCGCTGCACGGCCTGCTGCGCGACCTGCACGGTTTCTTCCGCATACGGCATGAACGAGATCACGATCATCACGTCGCCCTCGCGCACCGACCGGATCTGCCCGAGATGCATGCTGCCGAGCGCGCTGAACAGGCCGATGCGCTTGTCGGTGTGCTGCAGCGCATAGTCGAGATACACGGCGATCGGAAACGCGCGGCGCGAGCCGGCGATCCAGATCGCCTGCGTGTCGGCGAGCAGGTCGACGGCCTGCGCGAGCGCCTGCGGATCGAGCGTCTGCCGCAGCTGCTGCATCCCGGCGATGCTGCCCTTGATGAATTCGTCGGCGATCTGCTCGGGCTGCAGACTCGACGAGCCCGCCTCGATCACGTCGCGCAATCGCAGGTTGTACGCGCGGCCCGGCGCGATCTGCTGGGCCAGGCCCTCGCGGAACAAGCGCTGCATCTCGGAGAAGCCGGAAAAGCCGAAATGCTTCGCGAACCGCACGACGGCCGACGGTTGGACCCCGCACGCCTCCGCGAGCGACTGGATGCCTTCCAGGCCAAGCTGGTCCCGATGCGTTTCCACGTGACGCGCAATCACCTTCAGGCGATTGCTGAGGCCGTCGTACTCCTGCGTCAGATGCTGCAGGAACTGCTCGACGGTGGCAGGAGGTTTCTCGGATGAGCTCATCGGATAGCGCGAAGTTGACGGCCCCGATGCGCGCGATTACTGACGGACGCGGCCCGGGACTCACCTGTATACATGCATGAAGGGCGAATTTAATCACGTTTGCGGCACGACCCATGCCGCACGCTCGCTCCCACGCGCTCGATCATCACCTGCACACGCTCCACGGCTGTACTGGAAACGATTTTCCAACGCCCTTGTCGCGCCGTAAAGATTAGGGCGTCTACCGAGGCTCGACGCCGCAGGCCGATGCCGCGCATCGGCCCTCCATGGCTCAACGATAGTCGACCCACACGCCGCCCGCATCGGCGGACCGCACGCAGTTCTCGACCCAACGGACGCCTTCGACGCCCGCGTGGACGTCCGGAAAGCGGATTTGCTTCAACGCCTGCACGTCGCCGCGGTCGGCCGCATCCATCGCGAACGCGAAGCGCGCGTACAGGTTCGACCACGCTTCGAACAGCCCTTCCGGATGCCCGGCGCCGATGCGATCCTCGCGCAACGCGTGCGGATGCAGATAGCCCATTCCGCGATCGAGCACCTGCGCGGGCTGCCCCTGGATTTCGTAGCGCAGCTGGTTCGGATGCTCGTCCCACCATTCGACGCTCGCCTTCGAGCCGATCACGCGCACCTTCTGCCCGTGCATCGAGCCCGCGTTCACCGCGCTCGACCACACGTAGCCGATCGCGCCCGTGTCGTATTCCATGATCGTGAACGCGTTGTCCTCGAGCGGCGCGCGGCTCTTCACGAAGCTCTGCCGCGAGCACATCAGCCGGCGGATCTTCAGCTCGGGCGCCATCACTTCCGAGATGTACAGCGGGTGCGTGCCGATGTCGCCGAGCACGTAGCTCGGGCCCGCGAACTTCGGGTCGACGCGCCAGCGCGCGGCCGCGCTCGCGGCCTCGACGCCCTCGCTGTGGAAACCGTGCGCGAACTGCATCTGCACGATGCGGATCTCGCCGAGATCGCCGCGCGCGATCATCTCGCGCGCCTGCTCGATCATCTGGTGACCTGAATAGCCGTACGCGACGCCGACGATGCGATTCTTCTCGACCGACAGCCGCTGCAGCGTCTCGGCCTCCTCCGTCGTGAAGCACAGCGGCTTCTCGCAGACCACGTGCAGCCCCGCGTTCAGCGCCGCGCGGCAGATCTCGAAGTGCGTGTTGTTCGGCGTCGCGATCGACACCGCGCGGATGCCGTCGGCGCGCTTCGCCTCGGCCTCGAACATCGTCCGGTAGTCGGGATAGCAACGCTCGGCGTCGACGCCGAGCTTCACGCCGAACTGCCGGCCGCGCTCGGCGTCGATATCGAACGCGCCGGCGACCAGCCGGAAGCTGCCGTCGCGCAACGCGGCCGACCGGTGGCTGTAGCCGATCTGGCTGCCGAGCCCGCCGCCGACCATGCCCCAGGGAATCGAATGTCCAAGCAGAATCTGTCCGTCGATCATGATTGTCGTGTTCCTGTCCGTATTCAGGTGTTCATGGTGTGTTCAGGGGTGCAAACCGTCGGTCGTTCACGCGAATCCGGCCGATGCCAGAAACGCGCGGCTCGCCGCGACGTCGCGCAGGCTCGTGCCGGCGTTGCGCGGATCGCGCTCCTGTTCGATCGTGATGTACCCCGCATAGCCGATGTCGTCGAGCGCGCGGCGGATCGCGCGGTAGTCGAGCACGCCGTTGCCGATCGGGCACATCACGCCGCGCGCGCAAGCCGCGAAGAACGCGATGTGCTCGCCCATCACCGCGCCGTACACGGTCGCGTCGATATCCTTGAAATGCACGTAGTCGAGCCGCGCCGCATGCCGCCGCAGCCACGTTTCGGGATCCATCCCCGAGTAGTACAGGTGGCCGGTGTCGAGACAGAGGCCCGCCGTATCGGCCGCGATGTCGGCGACGATCCGGTCGATCTCGTCCGCGAACTCGATGTAGCCGCCCGCATGCGGATGAATCACCGCGCGCACGCCGAATTCGTCGCGCGCGATCTCCGCGATCTGGCGGATATGGTCGACCATGCGCGCCCAGCGTTCGTCGGACAGCCGCGGCGCGCGATCGGCGTGGCCGGCCGCGTAGTCGCGCTCCTCGTGTCCCCAGTCCATCACGACCAGGTACGGCGCCGCGTAGCGCTGGCCGTGCTGCGTCGGCAGCCTCGGCAACCGCGTGATCAGCATGCAGATCTCGCGCGTCTGGCGCAGCAGGTTCGGCAGGTTCTCCGGCGACACCAGGTCGTCGAAGATCGTGCCGGCGGTGATGCTCAGGCGCTGCCGGTCGAGCTCGGCGCTCACCACGTCGAGGTCGAGCTGGATATAGCCGTACGGCCCGAGCTCGATGCCCGAGTAGCCGGCCTGTGCGGCCTCGGCGAGCACGTGCCGCCACGGCGGCAGGTGCGGGTTGTTCACGTCGTCGACGCCCCAGCAGCAGGGCGCGCAGCCAATCTTCATCGTCATGTCGGTCAGTCCGGCAGGTAAGCGGTTGCGGCTCAGCCGCGATAGAACGCCGGGCGTTCGGCCATCGCGATCGGCTCGACCGCCCCGCTCTTTTGCGCGCGCACGCAGGCGTCGGCCGCCACCGCCGCCGCATAGCCGTCCCACGCGGACGGCCCGGTCAACGCGCCCTGCCGCACGCCGTCGATGAATGCCTGCAGCTCGACGTCGTACGACGCGATGAAGCGCTCCTTCCAGTCGGTCATGATCTCGACCGACTGCCGCGTCGCGTGCTTGAGCCCGACGGTCGGCGGATCGGGCAGCTTCGCGATGCCGTTCTCGCCGACCACCTCGCACTGGATGTCGTAGCCGTACTGGCAGTTGACGAAGATCTCGACGTCGATGCGCACGCCGCTCGCGGTTTCGAGCAGCACGATCTGCGGATCGGCGAGATGCGCGCTCGCGTGGCGCGTCTTCTTCGGATAGACGACCTGCGCGCTCGCATAGTCCTCGCCGAGCAGCCAGCGCAGCACGTCGAGCTCGTGGATCAGCGTGTCGGTGATCGCCATGTCGGTCGTGTAGCGTTCGCCGACCGACTGGTTGCGGTGCGCGCAGTGCAGCATCAGCGGCGCGCCGATCTCGCCGCTGTCGATCACGCGCTTGAGCGCACGATAGCCTTCGTCGTACGGCCGCATGAAGCCGACCTGCACGAGCCGGCGGCCGTGCGCGACCTCGGCCTCGACGATCCGCATGCAGCCTTCCGCCGTCACCGCGAGCGGCTTCTCGCAGAACACCGGCTTGCCGTGCGCGATCGCGTCGAGCACGAACGCTTCGTGGGTCGGCCCCCACGACGTGACGAGCACGGCCTGCACGTCGGCGGCCGCAACCACTTCGTGGCCGTCGCCGTAGATTTCCGCATCGAGCCCGTACTTCGTCACCGCATCGCGCGCCTGCTGCGGATCGATGTCGTTGACGGCCACCACGCGCGCGCCGGACAGCGTGCGCGTGAGCCTGCGGATATGGTCCTGGCCGATCGCGCCGCAGCCGATCACGCCGATTTGCAAGGTCATCCGGATATCTCCAGTCTGTCATTCAGCAACGGCGCGGCCCATGCCGCACCGGTCAGTCATGAGTCAGCGCGCCGCCGCACGCTCGAAATGGCGCTCGACATAGCGCTGGATCGTCTCGCGCATGTAGCGCGACGACGCTTCCGCGCGGTCCTCCCACGCGAACACGCACGACGACATCACGCCGTCGAAGCCGGCCTCGCCGAGCGCGCGGAAGAACATGTCCCAGTCGATCTCGCCCTGCCCGATGTCGAGATGCTGGTGCACGCGGATCTGGTTCGAGCCGGGCGGGTTCACGATGTAGCGCAGCTGGCTGCTCTTGCGGTGGTCGAAGGTGTCGGCCACGCGTACGTGCGCGAGGATCGGTGCGGCCTGCGCGATCATCGCGGCCATGTCGTCGCCGTAGTAGAACGTGTGCGGTGCGATGTACGACAGCTTCAGCGACGGCGAGCCGATGTTCGTGACGATGTCGATCGCCGGCTGCAGCTGCTCGACCCAGTCCTCCGGATGCGGTTCGACCGACAGCACGATGCGTTCGCGCTCGAGGATCGGCAGCAGCTCGTCCATCGAACGGAACCATGCGGCCTCGCACAGCTCCTTCGGGTTCGCACCCGGCCGCTCGCCGACCGAGCGCTCCGGCGACGCGCCGCGCCCGAACTCGGACACCATCAGCGGGCACGCCATCTCGAGCGCGACCTCGATCGCCTTCTTCCAGCAGCGCACCGCCCATTGCCGCTCGTCCTCGAACGGGCTGGCCCAGCGGTACATCGGCTGCAGCGACGCGAGGCCCACGCCGCTTGCGCGCAGCGCCTGCCGGAACGCGGCCATGCGCTCGCGCGTCGCGCGCGGCATCACCCACCAGTCGAGAAAGTCGCTGCGCGGCGACAGCTCGATCTGGTCGTAGCCGAGCTCGGCGACCGCGTGCGGCAGCCGGTCGAGCGGCAGGTGGCGAATCATGTAGGGATCCAGAGCGATCTTCATCTTCTTCCCGATCGGTTTCGTATTCGGTCGCGGCAGGTCAGCGGCGCGACTTCTTGTTGCGGTACTGGTCGGCGATCACGGCCGCGACGATGATCGCGCCCTTGACCATCTCCTGGTAGTACGCGTCGATCCGGATGAACGTGAAGCCCGACGTCATCACGCCGAGGATCAGCACGCCGATCACGGTGCCCGTCACGCGCCCGAGGCCGCCCGACAGCGACGTGCCGCCGATCACGACCGCCGCGATCGCGTCGAGCTCGTACATCACGCCCATGCCCGACTGGCCGGAGATCGCACGCGCGGCCGTCACGGTGCCGGCGATCCCGCTCAGGAGGCCCGCGATCGCATAGACGAACACCAGGTGGCGCGTCACGTTGATGCCCGACACGACGGCCGCGTGGCGGTTCGCGCCGATCGCGTACGTGTACTTGCCGAAGCGCGTGTAGCGCAGCACGACGTGGAAGATCGCGGCCACAACGAGGAAGATGATCACCGGGTTCGCCCCCGCGCCGATCGCCGCGAACGGGTCGGTCAGCATCGACACCGGCATCCCGTTGGTGAACCACTTCGCGAAGCCGCGCGCGGCGACCATCGTGCCGAGCGTCGCGATGAACGGCGGGATGCCCGTCAGCGCGATCAGCGAGCCGTTCAGGAGGCCCACCAGCAGCCCGACGCACACGCCGGCGAGCACCGGCCAGATGACCGGCAGGTCGGTCAGGTGCGGGAACACCGCGCGCGGAAAATCGGACACCTGCGCGAGGCTGGCCGACACGACGGCCGCCGCGGCGACGACCGACCCCGACGACAGGTCGATCCCGCTGGTGATGATCACGAGGTTCACGCCGACCGCGATGATGCCGATCACGGCCATCTGCAGCACGATGATCTCGAGCCGCTCCGCGTTGAACAGGAAGCTCTGGCCGACGACGAGCCAGCCGATCACCTCGAAGAACAGGCTGATGCCCACCAGCACCAGGAAGATGCTCAGCTCGGGCGGCCACTTCGCGTGCCGCGTCTTGATCGTCATGGACTGCGCGTCCGCGACCGGATTCAGGTTGCCCATTTCAGTTGTCTCCATGCTTGTTGCGGCTCAGCGCGAGGCCAGGTCCATGATGCGGACCTGGTCGGCATCCTTGCGTTCGACGATGCCGGTCATCCGGCCTTCGTGCATCACCATCACGCGATCGCTCATGCCGAGCACTTCCGGCATTTCCGACGAGATCATCAGTACCGCGACACCCTTGCCGGCGAGCGCGCTGACGAGCCGGTGAATCTCGGCCTTCGCCCCGACGTCGATCCCGCGCGTCGGCTCGTCGAGGATCAGGATGCGCGGCTGCGTCAGCAGCCAGCGGCCGATCAGCACCTTCTGCTGGTTGCCGCCCGACAGGTTCTGGATTTCCTCGTGCAGACCCGGCGTCTTCACGCGCAGCATCCGGCTCATTTCCTCGCAGTCGCGCTTCAGCTGCGCCTGCCGCACGAAATTGAACTTCACGTAACGGTTGCTGAGCACCGCCGCTTCCATGTTCGCGAGCAGGTCGAGATTCAGGAAGCAGCCGGTGTCCTTGCGGTCCTCGGTGAGGAATGCCATCCCGTGCTTCATCGCCTGCGCGGGCGTGGCGATGCGCACCGGCTTGCCGTCGATCAGGATCTCGCCCGAAGTGGCCGGCACGACGCCGAACAGCGCCTCCGCGACGTTCGAGCGCCCCGAGCCGACGAGGCCCGCGACGCCGAGGATCTCGCCCGCGCGCAGCTCGAAGCTGACGTCGCGGAACACGCCTTCGACGCCGAGGTTCTTCACGGCCAGCACGACGTCGCCGATCGGCACCTCCTCCTTCGGGAACATCTGCGTGATCTCGCGGCCGACCATCATCCGGATGATGTCGTCGCGCGTGACGTCGGTCGACGCGTGCGTGCCGATGTACTTGCCGTCGCGGAACACCGAGAACTCGTCGGCGATCTCGAACAGCTCGTTCATCTTGTGCGTGATGTAGACGATGCCCTTGCCCTGCTCGCGCAGCTGGCGAATGATCCGGAACAGGTGCGTGACCTCCTTGTCGGTCAGCGCGGAAGTCGGCTCGTCCATGATCAGCACGTCCGAGTCGAACGACACGGCTTTCGCGATCTCGACCATCTGGCGGCTCGCGACCGTCAGCGTGCGCACGTCGGCTTCCGGATCGATGTCGATCGACAGGCGCTCGAACAGCGCGGCGGTGCGGCGGCGCAGCTCGGCGTGATCGATCAGGCCGAAGCGGTTCTTCGGTTCGCGGCGGATCCAGATGTTCTCCGCGACCGTCATGTACGGCATCAGGTTGAGTTCCTGGTGGATCATCGCGATCCCGCGATCGAGCGCGTCGAGCGGGCCGTTCAGCACGACGGGCTCGCCGTTGATCAGGATCTCGCCCTGGTCGGGCGTGTAGACGCCGGCGATGATCTTCATCAGCGTCGACTTGCCGGCGCCGTTCTCGCCCATCAGCGCATGCACGGTGCCGCGGCGCACGCGGAACTGCACGCCGTCGAGCGCGACGACGCCGGGAAACGACTTGCCGACGCCGCGCACCTCGAGCACGCAATCGGCAACGGGCGCACCGGACGAACCCGGTGCGGCGAACGAGGCGGCCGGCGCGCTTTCGCTGGCCATCGAGCGCGCCATCCTGGCTGTAAACATGGACGTTCCTCGAAAGTCACACGCGAACCCGGACGCGCCGGGCCCGCGCAGTTCAGCGGAAAAACCGGTCAGTGCTTCGCGTACTGGTTCATGTTCTCAGGCGTGACGAGTTCGAACGGCACGTTCACGAAACGGTCGACGGGCTGCTTCTTCGCCAGCTTGAGCGCGGCCGCGACGGCCTGCGCGCCCTGCCCGGCCGCGTTCTGGTACACCGACACCTTCAGGTCGCCGCTCTTCATCGCCGCGAGCCCGTCCGGCGTCGCGTCGATGCCGGCGACGACCGTCTTCGGCGTCAGCTTGCGCGCGGCCTTCAGCGCGTTGATCGCGCCGATCGCCATTTCGTCGTTGTTCGACACGATCGCGTCGAACTTCGTCCCGGAGCTCAGCCAGTTCATCGTGATGTCCTGGCCCTGCGTGCGGCTCCACTTGCCTTCGCGCTTGTCGACGATCTTCATGCCGGAACAGTCCTTGGTCGCGATCACGTCCTCGATGTCCTTGGTGCGCGCGCGCGCCGACTCGTTGGACAGCTCGCCCATCAGCACGAGGATGTCGCCCTTGCCGCCGAGCAGCTTGCACACCTGGCGCGCCTGCAGCGTGCCGGACTGTTTCTCGTCGGACGCGACCACCGCGACGCCTGTCGGCAGCTTGTCGAAATCGACCGGCTTGCGGTTCACGTAGACGAGCGGGATCTTCGCGGCGGTCACCATCTTCGTGATCTTCGGCGTTGCGTCGGTATCGACCGCATTCACGATGATCGCGTCGACCTTCTGCGCGATCATGTTCTGGACCTGGCTCAACTGCTTGCCGACGTCGTTGCCGCCGTCCTCGATCTGCACGGTCGCGCCGTCCTTCTTCGCCGCATCGCTGATGCTGTTGCGCAGGATCGTCAGGAACGTGTCGTCGAACGATGCCATCGTCACACCGATCTTCTCGGCATGCGCGAGCGGCATGGCCAGGATTGCGGCGGCCGCGGCGGCCATCAGCTTGGTCTTCATGATCACTCTGTCTCCTCATCTCCGGGGGGCGGAAAACGGCGCGTTGCGCGCCGCCGGGCCGAGTCCGATATGGACTGAAGCATCCGGATGAAACTGTAGATCACTTCCTCGACAATTTGGAAATTTATTTCTACGTGATTTCACCTAGGGAACTGGATTTCCAAAAAGTCTAGACTCCGTTCCGTAGCCCGATTCCTTGCGGCAGGCGCTCTCGTGTCGCGCCGCGCACGTGACGGACCACCGTCGCGGGATCGGTCCCCCAATCTGCCGGCAGGGTCGAACGCCGGCCGCGAGCGTGATACGTGATATGAGCCCGTTGAACTTTCCGACTGACCGCCCCATCGATCTCGCCTGCCTCGGCCGCGTCGCCGTGGACCTTTATGCGCAACAGTACGGCAGCCGCCTGGAAGACGCGCGCAGCTTCCAGATGTATCTCGGCGGCTCGTCCGGCAATGTCGCGTTCGGCGTCGCCCGGCTCGGGCTGAAGACCGCGATGATCTCGCGTGTCGGCGACGAGCAGATGGGGCGCTTCGTGCGCGAGACGCTCGAGCGCGAAGGCTGCGACACGAGCCAGCTGCAGACCGATCCGGAACGGCTCACCGCGCTGGTGCTGCTCGGATTGAAGGACCGCGACACGTTTCCACTGCTGTTCGTGCGCGAGAACTGTGCGGACATGGCCGTGCGCGCCGACGAGATCCACGAGGACTTCATCGCCGGCTGCCGCGCGCTCGCGATCACCGGTACCCATCTTTCGACGCCGGGCACCCGCGAGGCGTCGCTGACCGCGCTCGGCTACGCGCGCCGCCACGGTGTCGTGCGCATCCTCGACATCGACTACCGGCCGGTGCTGTGGGGGCTGACCGCGCGCGGCGCGGGTGAGAACCGCTACGTGCCGGACGCGCAGGTCACGCGGCAGCTGCAGCAGGTGCTCGGCGAGTTCGACCTGCTGGTCGGCACCGAGGAGGAATTCCTGATCGCGGGCGGCGTGCCGCACGACCTGATCGCGTCGCTTCAGGCCGTGCGCCGCGCGAGCAGCGCGGCGCTGGTGGTCAAGCGCGGCGCGCTCGGCTGCTGCGTGATCGAGGGCGACATCCCGGCACGCATCGAAGATGCGCCGACCTTCCACGGCGAACGCGTCGACGTGCTGAACGTGCTCGGTGCGGGCGACGCGTTCCTGTCGGGCCTGCTGTCCGGGCTGCTGCGCGGGCGCGACTGGGCTGAGTCGACGCGCATCGCGAATGCGTGCGGCGCGATCGTCGTGTCGCGCCACGCGTGTTCGGCCGCGATGCCGACGCCGGACGAACTCGCGCACTGGTTCGGCGGCAGCCGCAATCCGCGGGTGGACGCCGATCGCACGCTCGCGCACCTGCATCGCGTGACGGTGCCGCGCCGCGAATGGGACGACCTGTGCGTGATGGCGTTCGACCATCGCAGCCAGTTCTACGAACTCGCGGTGCAGGCCGGCGCGGACGAAGCGAAGATCAAGACGCTGAAGCGCCTGCTCGTGCGCGCGGCCGAACAGGTCGAGCGCGATCGCCGGATCGAAGGCCACGTCGGCGTACTGATCGACGGCGGCGCATACGGCAGCGACGCGCTCGCGTCGGCCACCGGCCGCGGCTGGTGGGTCGGCCGCCCGGTCGAACTGCCCGGCTCGCGGCCGCTATGCTTCGACGACACGCGCTCGGTCGGCTCATCGCTCACGCACTGGCCGACCGAACAGGTCGTGAAGTGCCTCGTCCACTACCACCCGGACGACGACGTCGACCTGCGCGTGGCGCAGGAGCAGCGCGTGCTGGAGCTGTGGGAAGCCACGCGCGAGAGCGGCAACGAGCTGCTGCTGGAAATCATTCCGCCGCGCGCGGTCACGCCGGCCGGCACCGAGGACGACGCGGTGCTACGCACGGTCGCGCGCTTCTACAACCTCGGCGTGATGCCCGAGTGGTGGAAGCTCGCGCCGATGAGCGCCGATGGCTGGGCGCGGCTCGAGACGCTGGTGGCCGAGCGCGACCCGCACTGCCGCGGCGCGGTGATCCTCGGACTGAACCAGCCGTTGCAATATCTCGTCGACAGCTTCCGCTCGGCGACCAACCCGATCGTCAAGGGCTTCATGGTCGGGCGCACGCTGTGGGCCGACGCGTCGCTGCACTGGCTCGCCGGCCGGATCGACGACCAGGCGCTGATCGACGAAGTGGCCGGCAATTTTGCGCAGCTGGTCGACGCGTGGCTCGGCCGCCGTGCCGCCGCGCGCGCCGCCGCCGCGGCCTGATGCAGATGCCCGTGATGACCACCCGACTCTTCTTGATCGACAGACGATGACCACCACCGTGAGACTGACCGTCAGCCAGGCGCTCGTGCGCTACCTGGCCGCCCTGCGCGCCGAAGTCGTCCAGCCGGACGGCCGCACCGAGATCCTGCCGTACTGCGGCGGCGTGTTCGCGATCTTCGGGCACGGCAACGTGGCCGGGCTCGGCGAGGCGCTGCACGCCGAGAAGGACCGGCTGCCGACGTTCCGCGCGCACAACGAGCAAGGGATGGCGAATGCGGCGGTCGCGTTCGCGAAAGCGAATTTCCGCCAGCGGATGATGGCCGCGACGTCGAGCATCGGCCCCGGCGCGACCAACATGCTGACCTCCGCCGCGCTCGCGCACGTCGGCCGGCTGCCGCTGTTGCTGCTGCCCGGCGACGTGTTCGTGTCGCGGCTGCCCGACCCGGTGCTGCAGCAGGTCGAGGACTTCGAACAGGGCGACGTCAGCGCGAACGACTGCTTCCGGCCGGTGACGCGCTACTTCGACCGGATCACGTCGCCGGAGCAACTGCTCGTCGCGCTGCCGCGCGCGATCCAGGTGATGACCGACCCCGCGCAGTGCGGCCCCGTGTGTCTCGCGCTACCGCAGGACGTGCAGACCTTCGCGTACGACTGGCCGGAGGATTTCTTCGCGCCGCCGGTGATCCGGATGCGCCGGCCGCCGGCCGACGCGCTCGAGCTCGCGGATGCGCTGGACGTGTTGAAAGCAGCGAAGAAGCCGCTGATCGTCGCCGGCGGCGGCGTGCTGTACAGCCAGGCATGGGACGCGCTGCGCACATTCGCCGACACGCACGGCGTGCCGGTCGCCGAATCGCAGGCCGGCAAGGGCAGCCTCGCGTGGGACCACCCGCTGAACCTCGGATCGATCGGCGTCACGGGCTCGCCCGCCGCGAACCGCGCGGCCGCGCAGGCCGACGTGGTGTTCGCGGTCGGCACGCGGCTGCAGGACTTCACGACCGGCTCGCATGCGCTGTTCGGCAATGCCACGCTGCTGAGCCTGAACGTGCAGCCGTTCGACGCGGGCAAGAAGCGCGGCCGTCAATTGATCGCCGATGCGCGCACGGGCCTCGGCCAGCTGTCGGCCGCACTCGCGGGCTGGCGCGCGGATGCGGCGTGGACCGCCGCGAACCGCGACCAGGCCGCCGCGTGGAACGCGCGCGTGACCGAGCTGACCACGCGCGTGCCGAAGGACACGCTGCCGTACGACGCGGAAGTGATCGGCGCGGTGCGCGACTCCGCGGCCGACGCCGGGCGCGACAGCGCGCGCGACGATCTCGTCGTGTGCGCGGCCGGCACGCTGCCGGCCGAGCTGCACAAGCTGTGGCGCAGCGGCGTGCCGGGCAACTATCACATGGACTACGCGTACTCGTGCATGGGCTACGAGGTCGCCGGCGGCCTCGGCGCGAAGCTCGCGCGGCCCGAGCGCGAAGTGATCGTGATCGTCGGCGACGGCTCGTACATGATGCTCAACGCGGAACTCGCGACGTCCGTGATGCTCGGCCGCAAGATCATCGTCGTGATCCTCGACAACCGCGGCTACGGCTGCATCGAGCGGCTGCAACTGAATTGCGGCGGCGCGAGCTTCAACAACATGCTCGACGACTGCGTACCGGAAGGCGGCGAACCCTCGACGATCGACTTCGCGATGCATGCGCGCGCGATGGGCGCCGAAGCCGTGCACGTGCGCGACATCGGTGAGCTGCGCAGCGAGATGAAGCGTGCGCGCGCGGCGAAGACGAGCCAGGTGCTCGTGATCGACACGACGCACGAGCGCACGACCGCGGACGGCGGCGCATGGTGGGAAGTCGCGGTGCCGCAGGTGTCCGCGCGCGCCAGCGTCGAACGCGCGCACCAGACGTATCTCGACGAGAAAACCCGGCAGCGGCGCTGATTCGTTTCCCTGCCCCGCCCCGCGACAACAACATTCGAACCAAGGAAGCAAGCCATGAGCTGGAACGTTCGCATCGGTATCAATCCCCTGTCGTGGATGAACGACGACCTGCCGTCGCTCGGCGGCGAGACGCCGCTCGAGACGGCGCTGAAGGAAGGCGCCGAGATCGGCTACGCGGGCTTCGAGCTCGGCAACAAGTTTCCGAAGACGGGCCCGGAGCTGAAGGCGAAGCTCGCCGAGTTCGGGCTCGTATGCGTGTCGGGCTGGTATTCGGGCTTCCTCGCGGAAGTCGCACCGGGCATGAGCGATGCCGACGCGGTCGCCGCCGAGATCGAGCGCTGCCGCGCGCACATGACGAAGCTGCAGTTCAACGACGTGAAGGTCGTGGTGTACGGCGAATGCGCGGGCACGATCCAGGGCAGCATCGACACGCCGGTCGCGAAGCGGCCGCGCTTCGTCGACGATGAATCCTGGCGGCGCTACGCGGCGCGCCTCGACGCGTTCGGCGCGCGCCTGCTCGAGACCTACGGGATCAAGCTCGCCTACCATCACCACATGGGCGCGTACGTCGAATCGCCGGACGACGTCGACCGGCTGATGGCGCTGACCGATCCCGCGAAGGTGTTCCTGCTGTTCGACACCGGCCATGCGTATTTCGGCGGTGCGGCCGATCCGGTCGCACTGCTGAAGAAGCACGTGGCGCGCGTCGTGCACGTGCACTGCAAGGACGTGCGGCCGCAGGTCGTCACGCAGGCGCGCAACGGCGGCTGGAGCTTCCTGAACGGCGTGATCAACGGCACCTTCACCGTGCCGGGCGACGGCGCGCTCGATTACGAAGCGACGCTGCGCACGCTGAAGGACGCCGGCTACGAAGGCTGGCTCGTCGTCGAGGCCGAGCAGGACCCGGCCGTCGCGCCGAGCTATCAGTATGCGAAGAAGGGCTACGAGTCGCTGCGCGCGATCGTCGACCGGTTGAGCGCGTAAGCCCTGTCACCTCATCGAGAAACTCACGCCATGACGATTTCCCCCCTGCTGGTCAAGGCATCCGCCGACCGCGAAATCTGCAACGTGACGCCCGAGTCGGCCGGCTGGAAACACGTCGGCTTTCGCGCGCTGCGCTTGAAGGCCGGCGACACCGAAACGCTCGACACGGGCACGCGCGAACTGTGCGTCGTCGTGCTCACGGGCACGCTGCGTGCGCAAGTCGACGGCGAAACCTACGACGCGCTCGGCAAGCGCGACAGCGTGTTCGAGGAAGTGTCGCCGGACGCGCTGTACGTGCCGGGCGGCAAGACCGTCACGCTGATCGCGACGCGCGACGCGGAAGTCGCGCTGTGCACCGCGCCTTACGCGAGCGGCGACAAGCACGTGCAGCGCCTCGACGGCGAACGGATGCGCCGCGCGGTGCGCGGGCAAGGCACCAACACGCGCTACGTGTGCGACATCCTGATGGGCGACAACCCGGCCGCGGACCGGCTGCTCGTCGTCGAAGTGATCACGCCCGCGAGCCATTCGAGCAGCTATCCGCCGCACAAGCACGATCGCGACGCGGCGCCCGACGAAACGTCGCTCGAGGAAACCTATTACCACCGGATCGATCCGCCGCAGGGCTTCGCGTTCCAGCGCGTGTACACGGACGACCGCAGCCTCGACGAAGCGTGCGCGGTCGAGAACCACGACGTCGTGATGGTGCCGCGCGGCTATCACCCGGTGGTCGCGCCGCACGGCTACAACCTGTATTACCTGAACGTGATGGCCGGGCCGAGCCGCGCGTGGGCGTTCAAGAACGATCCCGCGCACGAGTGGATGCTCGACGCGGCGCCCAAGCGCTAAAGCGTTGATGCGTTGATGCACTGAACGATCGACGGCGGACGCGCGACGCAGGACACGCGCGCGAACCGGATTTGCGACGACACGGAGCTGCCATGGTGCCCCCCTTCCCGCGCTTCGCACCCACGCCTTTCGGCGACACTGCGTCGGCCCCGATGCTGTCGCACTTCGATGCCGACGTCGCGCGCCGGCTCGGCGACATCGCGGTCAATCTCGCGTCGCGGCGCGGGCTGCCGATCGCGGTCGGCATCGTCGGTGAAGCCGCACCGCTGTTCTATTGCGCACTGGACGGCAGCCGCGCCGACGACAGCGACGCGATCCGCCGCCGGCAGAACACGGTGTTTCGTTTCGGCGTCAGTTCGCTCGAGGTCGGTGCGCGCTTTCGCCGCGCCGGCTGGTCGTTGCGGTCGCAGGGATTGTCGGACGCCGACTATGCGCTCGACGGCGGCGGCGTGCCGTTACGGCTTGCCGGCGGCGGGATCGTCGGCGCGATGACGATCGCAGGGCTCGACGACGAACGCGATCACGCGCTCGTCGTCGAGAGCCTGCGCTGGCATGTCGGCGCGAACGCGCTCGCGATGATCGCATAGCGGCGCACGCCGACCTGGCGCGTCAGTGCAGCCCGCCGCTCGCGACGAGACGTTCGCCGGTCAGCCAGCGTGCATCGTCCGATGCGAGGAACACCGCCACCGACGCGATGTCGTCCGGCTCGCCGAGGCGGCCGAGCGGCGTCTCGCTGCGCACCTGCTTGTCGAGATCCGAGCCGATGATGCCCGCGCTGTGCGTGCCTTCGGTCACGACCATCCCCGGGTTGATCGCGTTCACGCGAATCTTGCGCGGGCCGAGCTCGAGCGCGAGCACGCCGGTGATCGCGTCGACGGCGCCCTTGGTGCCGCTGTACACGGCGCTCGCGGGCGGCGTGATGCTCGTCACCACCGAGCTGATGTTGATGATGCTCGCGCCTTCGCCGAGATGCTTGACCGCTGCCTGCGTCGTCAGCAGCACGCCGAGCACGTTCGTGTCGAACTGCCGGCGATAGTGCTCTTCGGTGATCGCTTCGATCGGCGCGAATTCGTAGACACCGGAGTTGTTGACCAGCACGTCGAGACGGCCGTAGGTGTCGATCGCGGTATCGACGATGCGCTGTGCGTCCGTTGCCTTCGTCACGTCGCCGCCGACCGCGACCGCGCGGCCGCCCGCTTCGACGATCGCGCTCACGACCGCGTCGGCACCGGCCTTGCTGCTCGCGTAGTTGACGACGACCGACGCGCCCTCGGCGGCCAGCGCCCTGGCGATCGCGGCGCCGATACCCTTGGACGCGCCCGTGACGATCGCCACCTTGCCTGTCAGCTTGCTCATGATTTCATTCCTCTATCGGAAGACCTTCGATGGATGGGTGCCGGTTGCCGTTTGCGGCTGGCGTGGTGAACCGGCCTTGCTGTGCATATTGGGGGGGCGCGCGGCGGCGATAAAGCGGCTCGGCACGAATTGACTGGCGGGGTTTGCCGAACAATCGGCGGGTGGAGGGTCAGCCGGCGCTGAGCCACGCGCGGGCAACGTCGCCTCCGACCCCTTCAAGCGCGCCGTCGTAGACGATCCGCCCGCGCCCCATCACCGCGACGCGCTGCGCAAGCCGCGGCGCGAGTTGCAGCCGCTGCTCGATCAGCAGGATCGCGACGCCGTCGGCCTGCAGCGCGGCCAGGCAGGTGCCGACCGCGTCGACCGCGAGCGGTGCGAGCCCTTCGGCCGGTTCGTCGACGATCAGCATGCGCGGGCGTCCCGCGAGCGCGCGCACCAGCGCGAGCACCTGCTGCTCGCCGCCCGACAGCCGCCCGGCCTTCACGTCCGCCCGTGCCGCCAGCAGCGGAAAGCGCGCGAGCAGCCGGTCGAGCGCCGCGCGTTCGGCCGCGCCGCGTGTGCCGCGCAGCCCGAGCCGCAGGTTGTCGCGCACGCTCAGCAGCGGAAACACGTCGCGGCTTTCGGCGACGTAAGCGACGCCGCGCCGCGCGATCTCGAACGTGCGCGCGCCCGCGCATTCGGCGCCGGCGATGCGCACCGAGCCCGCGGTGCGCACGAGTCCCATCACGGCCTTCGCGAGCGTCGAGCGGCCCGAGCCGTTGCGGCCGAGCAGCGCGAGCGTCTCGCCCGGCGCGAGCGTGAGATCGACGCCGTCGAGCACGGGCTGCATCCCGTACCACGCGCGCAGGCCGCGGATGTCGACCAGCGCGCTCATGCGCCCTCGCCGAGATAGGCGGCGCGCACGGCAGGATCGGCACGGATCGCGTCGGGCGCACCGGTCGCGACCACCGTGCCGCGCACGAGCACCGTGATGCGCTCGGCGAAGCCGAACACCGCATCCATGTCGTGCTCGATCATCAGCACCGTGCGGCCCTGCGTCGTCGCGCGGATCAGCGCGATCATCCGCGCCGCCTGGTCGCGGTTCATGCCGGCCGTCGGTTCGTCGAGCAGCAGCGTGCGCGCGCCGCTCGCGAGCGCGATGCCGAGATCGAGCGCGCGCTGTTCCGCATAGCCGAGTTCGCCGGCCGGCGCGTCGCGCCGCGCATCGAGGCCGATGTCGTGCAGCACGCGCGCGGCCGCGCGATCGACCGACGCCGATTCGCGCAGCCGGTTCCACCAGCGCCGCCGCTCGGCCGGCGCATGCAGCGCCGCGCAGCGCAGGTTGTCGAACACGGAGAGCCGTGCGAACGCGCTCGTCTGCTGGAAACTGCGGCCGATGCCGAGCCGGCTCGCGACGACCGGCCCGCGCCCGCGCAGCTCGACGCCGTGCAGCACGACGCGCCCGCGCGTCGGCCGCGTCGCACCGGCAATCACGCCGAACAGCGTCGACTTGCCCGCGCCGTTCGGCCCGATCAGCGCGTGACGCTCGCCGGCCGGGACGCTCAGGTCGATGCCGTCGAGCACGGTCTGCACGCCGAAGCGCTGCACGATCCCGTGGAGCGCGATCGCGTTGCCGTTCATTGACCGTCCTCCCGCTTGCCGTGCCCGTGGTTCATCAGCCGCGCGCGCCAGCCCCAGAGCAGCGTGCCGATGCCGGCCGCCGAGCACGCGACGACCCAGCCGGCCGGTGCATCGGCGTCGATGCCCCACGCGCCGAACGCGATGCCGGTGCCGTCGTCCTGTGCGAAGCGCCACGCATAGCCGAGTTCGGCCGCGCAGACGATCGCGATCCCCCAGAACACGCAGGCGCCGACGCCGCACAGCACGCGCCAGCGCTCGGCGGCCGGTGCGTCACGGCGCAACGCATGCGCGAGCGCCTGCGCGATGCCCGCGATCCCGCGCGGCGCGGCGACGACGACCGCGACGAACAGCACGCCGAGATACAGCGCCCATGCGCGCGACACACCCGCGACGACGACGCTCAACGCGGTCAGCACGACGGCACCGGCCGCCGGCCCGAAGAACGTGCCGGTGCCGCCGATCACCGCGGCGATCAGCACGGTCGCCGAACGCGCCATCGACACGCTGTCGGGCGTCGCGATCTCGACGTCGATCAGCGTCAGCGTGCCGGCGATGCCCGCGAAGAACGACGCGCAGGTGACCATCGCGAGCCGCACGCGGCGCGGCTCGGTGCCGAGCGCGGCAACGCGCGCGGGGTTGTCGCGCACCGCGTTCGCGAGGCGCGCGAGCGGCGTACGCGTCAGCGCATGCATCGCCAGCGCCGACACGATGCACCATCCGGCAATCACGGCGTAGGCCTGCGTTTCCGCGCCGAAATGCCAGCCGCCCCAGGGCGGGCCGCTCGCGCGGTCGATCGGCACGCCGCCGAGACCGCCGAACCACGCGGGCACGCTCCACGCCGCGGCCGCGACGCATTCGCCGAGACCGAGCGTGATCATCGCGAACACGGTGCCCGCGCGGCGTGTCGCGAGCAAGGCGGCCATGAACCCGAAGCCCGCGCCGGCCACGCCACCGACGAGCGGCAACAGCGGCAGCGGGCCGCCGACATGATTGAACCAGTGTGCGGCCGCGAACGCGCCGAGGCCCGCGCATGCGGCATGGCCGAACGACAGCAGACCTGTCGTGCCGAGTTGCAGGTTGTATGACAGCGCGAGCACGACGAGTGCGGCCGTCTGCGCGAGATAGCCGAGCACCGCGCCATGCGGCCACAGCCACGCGGGCAAAACCAGGCACACGACGAACAGCACCCAGCGCAACGCGCCGGCCCGCGCGTGGCTAGCCATCGACACGCTCGCCGAACAGCCCGCGCGGACGGGCGACCAGCACCGCGACGAGCAGCAGGTACGGAACCAGCGGGGCGAGTTGCGCGATCGACACGGCAGCGACGCTGTCGGGCAGCGCGATGCCTGCCGATTGCGCGAGATCGCGCAGCGACGTGTCGCTGGACGCCGCGAAAGTCTGCGCGAAGCCGACCGCGAGCGACGCGACGAACGCGCCGCCGAGCGAACCGAGCCCGCCGATCACGACCACCGCGAACACCACCGACCCGACGGTCTCGGCCAGCGCCGGCTCGATCACCGCGAGCGGCGCGCCGATCACGCCGGCCAGCGCCGCGAGCGCGGTGCCCGCGCCGAACAGCCCCGTCATCACGCGCGGCACGTCGTAGCCGAGCGCTTCGACGGCCGCGCGGTGCGTGAGCGCGGCGCGCACGACCAGCCCGATCCGCGACGCGCGCAACAGCGCGCCGAGCGCGACCAGCATCGCCGCGGACATCGCCATCATGAACAGCCGGTAGCGCGGCAGCGCGAGGCCGAACACGGTCACCGGCGCGCCGTCGAACGGCTGCGGCACCGGAGCCGGCAGCGGCGCGAGGCCCCACAGAAGTTTCGCGCCCTCGCCGATCAGGTACGCGAGGCCGAAGGTCAGCAACAGTTCGCTCGTGTGGCCGCCGCGCGCCTGCACGCGGCGCAGCAGCCCGCGCTCGCAGCCGGCGCCCAGCAGCCCGACCGCGAGCGGCGCGAGCACGAGCGCGGGCCAGAAGCCCGCGCGGGCCGCGATGCTGTAGCCGACGTACGCGCCGAGCATGTAGAAGCTCGCATGCGCGAAGTTCAGCACGCCCTGCACGCTGAAAATCAGCGTCAGGCCGGCCGACAGCATGAACAGCAGCAACCCGTAGCTGAGGCCGTTGAACGCCTGGAGCGCGAACGCGTGCACCACCGCGCCCATCAGCCGGCGAGCGGTTCGAGCGCCGCGCGCAGCGCGTCCGGCAGCGGCACCGGGCGGCGCGTGCCGCGATCGACGTATACATGCACGAAATGCCCCTGCGCGGCCGGCGCGGATTCCCCCGCCGCGAACAGCCCGATCTCGTAGCGCACGCTCGACGTGCCGAGTTTCGCGACGCGCAGCCCCGCATCGACCGACTGCGGGAACACGAGCGGCGCGAAGTAGTTGCACTGCGTCTCGACCACGAGCCCGATCGTCTGCCCGTGCTCGACGTCGAGCACGCCCGCGCGGATCAGGTATTCGTTCACGACGGTGTCGAAGTAGCTGTAGTAGACGACGTTGTTCACGTGCCCGTAGACGTCGTTGTCCATCCAGCGGGTCGTAATCGGCAGGAAGTGGCGATAGGCGTCGCGCGGACGCGGCTGCGGCTTGTCGGACATGGCGATGGCGGTCAGGACGAGGAGGACGTCGCGCGGCGGCCGTGCGGGACGGCCCGCCCGCGAACGGCGGAATGCCGCGTCGCGACCGTGCGCGGCGCGGCGGATGACATGCCGGGAGCGGCGCGGCCCATCACTGCCCCGCTCGGTCGACGAATTCGAAATCGAGGCCGCGCGCGCGCATCCAGTCGGCCAGCGCATAGCCGGTGCCGGCGCGCCATGGGCGCAACATCGGCGGATCGACGAGCCGGTATTCGAGCAGTTCCGGCGACAGCGCAACGGAGCCCGACGCGCGCACGTGGTACGCGATGATCAGTTCGTTCTTGCGGATGAATTCATAGACGCCGACCAGCGTGACCTGCTCGGCCTTCAGCGCGGTTTCCTCGAACACTTCGCGCGCGATGCCGTCCTCGGGTGTCTCGCCGTTCTCGAGGAAACCGGTGATCAGCGCGAACATCCCTTCCGGCCAGGCCGCGTTGCGGGCGAGCAGGATCTTGCCGTCGAGCTCGACGATCGCGGCCACCACCGGCAGCGGGTTGTTCCAGTGCACGTAGCCGCACGCGTCGTCCGGACAGGCCTGGCGGACACGGCCGCCCTCATGTTCGGAATCGGCACGCTCGGTCAGCGGACGCGCGCAGCGCGGGCAAAAACGATAGTCGGCGGTGGTCATCGAGGAAATCTGGCGAGCGCCCGGCGGCGGCCGGCAGGCCGCGTCGCGCGCCCGCTCGGCGCGGGAAAGGCTTCATTCTAGCGAGTTTGCCCGCGCCGCAGACGATCCGGCCCCGATGACGTCAGGGTTGCGCGCGCCCGCGTGCGGCGGTCGCCGCGAAGCCGGCGGCGCCGACGAGCAAGGCGCCCGCCGCGACCCACAGCGCCGGCGAGAACGACCCGAAGCGCGCGGTCAGCGGCGCCGCGACGAGCGGACCGAGAATCTGCCCGACCCCATACGACGCGGTCGCATAGCCCATCAGCCCGGCCGCGCGTTCGCCGTGCAGGCGCCGCGCCTCGCGCATCGCGAACAGCGTGATCGCCGTGAACGGCAGGCCGAGCAGCGCGCTGCCGACCGAGAAGCCGGCCGCGTTCGGCCACACGATGCCCGCCGCGATGCCGAGCGCCTGCGTCGCGCAGCCGGCGGCAAGCAGCAGCCGGTTGTCCCAGCGGCCGGGCAGCCGCGCGGCGGCGATCGCGCCGACGATCAGCGCCGCGCCGAACATCGGCCAGAACAGGTCCGGCCACGGCGAGCCGGCCGGCAGCGCGGCGCGCGCGATCACCGGCAGAAACGTCGCGGTGATGATGTAGCCGAAGCCCGGCATTCCGTACAGCACGACGAGCCACGCGGCGTCGGCCCGATGGCGCCGCGCGTCGTGCGGTGCCGCGGCCGTCGCCGCATGCCGGGCGGACGCGGCCGGCGGCAAGGCTGCCGGCGCCGACACACCGCCGAAGGTGCGCCAGATCGCGACCGACAGCACCGCCGACAACGCCGCGAAGCCGAGCCAGCCGGGCGCCGCGCGATGGCCGGCCAGTGCGCTGCCGATCAGCCCCGTCAGCACGATGCCGACGCCCGGCCCCGCATAGATCACCCCGCTCCACTCGGGCGCGTGCAGCTCGGTGAGCCGTCGCAACCCCCATTGCGACACGAACACGAACGTCCACGCGCTGACGACGCCCGCGACGAAGCGCACCACGAGCCACAACGGGAGCAGATGGCCGACGCCCATCGCGGCGGTCAACAGGACGGTGGCGGCCAGCCCGAAGCGCACCATCCGCGCGGGCGCGACCCGGACCGCCGCGCAGCTGACCGCGCCGACGAAATAACCCGCGTAGTTCGCCGATGCGAGCCAGCTGCCCGCCTTCAGGCCGATCGAGCCATCGGCGAGCATCAGCGGCAGCAGCGGCGTGAATGCGAAGCGGCCGACGCCGAGCGCGACCGCGAGCCCGATCATGCAGGCGAGCGCGGCCGCGCGGGCGCGGCGGTCGGCATCATCGGACAGGTGCGCGCCGGCAGCGGCGCTCGGAGCATCGAAACGGGACATGGCGGCATGGGCCGAGCGCGTTGTGTGTCGGCCGGAACGGAAATCGGAATGCTTGTATCGTAGCTTGACCAAACGTTCTCGAAAAATGAATAATTGAGAATATATCCATCGCACGGAGAGAATCATGGACCTGGCGGCGCTGGCGATTTTCCGGGCCGTCGTGCGCGAGAACGGCGTGACGCGCGCGGCGGCGAAGCTCAATCGCGTGCAGTCGAACGTGACGACGCGCATCAAGCAGCTCGAGGAGGAACTCGGCGCGGCGCTGTTCGTGCGCAACGGCCGCCGGCTCGTGCTGACGCCGGCCGGGCACACGCTGCTGCCGTACGCGGAGCGGCTGCTCGCGCTTGCCGACGAGGCGCGCGACGCGGTGCGCGAGGACACGCCGCGCGGGCGGCTGCGGCTCGGCACGATGGAAAGCACGGCCGCGAGCCGGCTGCCGACCGTGCTCGCGCGCTATCACCATGCGTGGCCCGACGTGTCGCTGGAACTCGTGACCGGCACGACCGGCTGGCTGATCGACAAGGTGCGCGACTTCGAGATCGACGCGGCGCTGTTCGCGCGGCCGCCCGAGCCGGACACGCTGCCCGACACGTTCGAGACGGTGCCGATCTACCGCGAGGATCTGGTGCTGCTGACGCCGCGCGGCCATCCGCCGGTGCGCACGCCGCGCGACGTGATCCTGCCGACGCTGATCGCGTTCGAGCGCGGCTGCACGTACCGGAAATACGTCGAGCAATGGTACGCGGCGCACGGGATGAAACCGGCGCGCGTGCTCGAACTCGGTTCGTATCATGCGATCGTCGCGTGCGTCGCGGCCGGCGCGGGCATCGCGGTCGCGCCGCGCTCGGTGCTCGACCTGCAGCCGGAAACCGGCAACGTCACGGCACACACGATTGCCGAATTCGAAGGGATCGACACGCTGCTCGCGTGGCGGCACGGTTACGCATCGGCGGCGCTTGCCGCGCTGCGCGATGCGCTCGGTGAGGCTGCAAGGCAGCCGGGCGATGCGGCCAAGGCGCCGGCGGCAACGGTACCGGCCTGATTCGGCAGCGCCGGCGACAGGCACGCGTTCATCCCGTGCATAAAATGAAACGACCCGACCGGCACACCTGCCGGTCGGGTCGTTTTTTCGTGGGATGCGACGAGGTCAACAAGACCGCGTCACATCAGCCGTGACGCTCAAAGACGCGCTTCGATCCAGCCCTTGACGCCCGCCAGCGCGCCCGGCAGGTTCGCCGGTTCCGTGCCGCCTGCCTGCGCCATGTCCGGACGGCCACCGCCCTTGCCGCCGACCTGCTGCGCGACGAAGTTCACGAGTTCGCCCGCCTTGACCTTCTTGCTCGCATCCGGCGTGACACCCGCGATCAGGCTGACCTTGCCGCCTTCGACAGCCGCCAGCACGATCGCCGCGCTCTTCAGCTTGTCCTTCAGCTTGTCGACCGTCTCGCGCAGCGTCTTCGCGTCCGCGCCGTCGAGCGTCGCGGCCAGCACGTATACGCCGCCGACTTCGACGGCCTGCTGCGCGAGCTCGTCGCCCTGGCTCGAAGCGAGCTTCGACTTCAGCGCGCCGAGTTCCTTCTCGAGCGACTTCACCTGGTCCTGCACCTGCGCGATGCGCTGCGTGAGTTCCGACGGCTGCGCCTTCAGCGCGGCCGCCGCTTCGTTCACGCGGGCGTCGAGATCCTGCACGAAGCGCACCGCGTTGTCGCCGGTGATCGCCTCGACACGGCGGATGCCGGCCGCGACGCCGCCTTCGACGACGATCTTGAAGAAGCCGATGTCGCCGGTGCGGTGCACGTGCGTGCCGCCGCACAGTTCGCGCGAGAAGCCGAGGTCCAGCACGCGCACTTCGTCGCCGTACTTCTCGCCGAACAGCGCCATCGCGCCGCCCTTCACCGCTTCGTCGTACGGCATCACGCGCACGATGCCCGGCGCGTTCGCGAGAATTTCGTTGTTGACGATCTGCTCGACGCGACGGATTTCGTCGTCGGTCATCGGCGCGTTGTGCGCGAAGTCGAAGCGGGTTTTCTCCGCATCGACGAGCGAACCCTTCTGCTGCACGTGCGCGCCGAGCACTTCACGCAGCGCCTTGTGCATCAGGTGGGTCGCCGAGTGGTTGCGCTGCGTGCGCGCGCGACGATGCGCGTCGATTTCCGCGCGCAGCACGTCGCCGATCTTCAGCGTGCCCTGATCGAGCGTGCCGTGGTGGCCGATCACATCGGCCTGCACCTTCAGCGTGTCGGCCACCGCGAAGCGCGTCGCGGCGTTCGCGAGCACGCCCTGGTCGCCGACCTGGCCGCCCGATTCCGCGTAGAACGGCGTGTGGTCGAGCACAACGACCGCATCCTGGCCGGTCTTCACTTCATTGACCGACGAACCGTCGACGTACAGCGCGACGATCTTCGCGTCGTCGAACGCGATTTCTTCATAGCCGTGGAACGTGGTCTTCGCGCCCGCGTATTCGAGGCCCTGCGCGGCCTTGAACTTGCCGGCCGCGCGCGCCTGCTCGCGCTGGCGTGCCATCGCGTCGTCGAACGCCGGCTCGTCGACCGTCATCCCGCGCTCGCGGCACACGTCGGCCGTGAGGTCGAGCGGGAAGCCGTAGGTGTCGTGCAGCTTGAACGCGAGTTCGCCGTCGAGCACCTTGCCGCCCTTCGCCTCGACGTCGGCCAGCGCGGCCTCGAGGATCGACATCCCGTGCTCGATCGTCTCGAAGAAGCGCTCCTCTTCCTGGCGCAGCACGTCGGTCACGCGCTGTTCGGCTTCCTTCAGCTCCGGATACGCGGCACCCATCTCGGCGACGAGGTCGGCCACCAGCTTGTGGAAGAACGAACCCTTGCGGCCGAGCTTGTAGCCGTGGCGGATCGCGCGGCGCACGATGCGGCGCAGCACGTAGCCGCGGCCTTCGTTGCCGGGGATCACGCCGTCGACGATCAGGAACGAGCACGCGCGGATGTGATCGGCGATCACCTTCAGCGAGTTGTTGGTGAGGTCGCTGATCTCGGTCACGCGCGCGGCGGCCTTGATCAGGTTCTGGAACAGGTCGATCTCGTAGTTGCTGTGCACGTGCTGCAGCACCGCCGCGAGGCGCTCGAGGCCCATGCCGGTGTCGACCGACTGCTTCGGCAGGCGCGTCATGTTGCCCTGCGCGTCGCGGTTGAACTGCATGAACACGAGGTTCCAGATCTCGATATAGCGGTCGCCATCTTCTTCAGGCGATCCCGGCGGGCCGCCCCACACGTCCGGGCCGTGGTCGTAGAAGATCTCGGTGCACGGGCCGCACGGGCCGGTGTCGCCCATCGTCCAGAAGTTGTCCGACGCGTAGCGCGCACCCTTGTTGTCGCCGATGCGGATGATCCGCTCGGTCGGCACGCCGACTTCCTTCGCCCAGATGTCGTAGGCTTCGTCGTCTTCCTGGTAGACGGTGACCCACAGCTTGTCCTTCGGCAGCTGATAGACCGTGGTCAGCAGTTCCCACGCGAAGCGGATCGCGTCGTGCTTGAAGTAGTCGCCGAACGAGAAGTTGCCGAGCATCTCGAAGAACGTGTGGTGGCGCGCCGTGTAGCCGACGTTCTCGAGGTCGTTGTGCTTGCCGCCCGCGCGCACGCTGCGCTGCGCCGTGGTGGCGCGCGAGTACGGACGCGGGTCCGTGCCGAGGAACACGTCCTTGAACTGGACCATGCCCGAGTTCGTGAACATCAGCGTGGGGTCGTTACCGGGCACGAGGCTCGACGAGCGGACGATCGTGTGGCCCTTCGATTCGAAGAATTTGAGGAATTTCTCGCGGATTTCGGCAGCTTTCATGGCGTGCGGGGAATGTCTGGCTGAGACGGCTTCAAACGCCGGCCGTCCTCGCGGACGCACGGCGGGCAAATATCGTAAACGATCGATTATACGATACAGACCGGCGGCCCAGACGGCAGCGGCCCGGCGCGCCGGACGAGCCGGCTGGGCCACCCGCGCGCCCGATTCGCCTTAAGATGCTCGGCATGCCAATTCGCCCTGCCCGGCCGGGCGAGCCATGAAAGGAGACGATTCGACGATGGGTGCCCTGAGCCATATCCGCGTGCTGGACCTCACCCGCGTGCTCGCGGGCCCGTGGTGCGCGCAGACGCTTGCCGACTTCGGCGCGGACGTGATCAAGGTCGAGCGCCCCGGCGCCGGCGATGACACGCGCCACTGGGGGCCGCCGTACCTGAAGGACGCGGACGGCGCCGATACGGCCGAGGCCGCGTACTACCTCGCGGCGAACCGCAACAAGCGCTCGATGACGGTCGACATCGCGACGCCGGAAGGCCAGCAGATCGTGCGCGAACTCGCCGCGCAGAGCGACGTCGTGCTCGAGAACTACAAGGTCGGGCAGCTGAAGAAATACGGGCTCGACTATGAATCGCTGCGCGCGGTGAAGCCCGATCTCGTCTACTGCTCGGTCACGGGTTTCGGCCAGACGGGCCCGTACGCGCATCGCGCGGGCTACGACTTCATCGTCCAGGGCATCGGCGGTTTCATGAGCATCACCGGCGAGCGCGACAGCGAGCCGGGCGGCGGCCCGCAGAAGGCCGGCGTCGCGATCGCCGATCTCGCGACGGGCCTCTATTCGACGATCGCCGTGCTCGCCGCGCTCGCGCACCGCGACCGCACGGGCGAAGGCCAGTACATCGACATGGCGCTGCTCGACGTGCAGGTCGCGCTGCTCGCGAACATGAACACCAACTTCCTCGCGAGCGGCAAGCCGCCGGTGCGCTGGGGCAACGCGCACCCGAACATCGTGCCGTACCAGACGTTCCAGACGAGCGACGGCTGGATCATCGTCGCGGTCGGCAACGACGGGCAGTTCCGCAAGTTCGTCGAGACCGGCGGCCGGCCCGAGCTGGCCGACGACGAACGGTTCGCGGCCAACCCGTCGCGCGTGCGTCATCGCGACACGCTGGTGCCGATCCTCGCGGAGATGGTGAAGACGCGCGCCAAGGCCGACTGGATCGGCGCGCTGGAAGCGGCCGGCGTGCCGTGCGGGCCGATCAACGAACTCGACGAGGTATTCGACAACGAACAGGTGGTCGCGCGCGGGATGCAGGTGTCGCTGCCGCACCCTTGCGGCGCGGACGTGAAGCTCGTGCGCAATCCGATCCGGATGAGCGCGACGCCGCCCGATGCGCGCACCGCCCCGCCGCTGCTCGGCGCGCAGACGGAAGAGGTGCTGCGCGAGATGCTCGGCTACGACGACGCGCGCATCGCGGCGCTGAAGGCGAAACAGGCGATCTGAGCCGGCCCGGACCCGTGCGCTGCGGCACCATCGGGTGCGCGGCGGCGTGCCCGATGGCGCGGGCTGACGGCTAACGGCTGACGGCGGGTGGATCGATGGACCGATCGCGAGCGGCTAGTGCGTAAGCGCGTCGAGCCAGCCGCGTGCGTCGGGCCAGTCGCCGAGCCCGCTGTCCGCGTTGATGTGGCCGCGCGGGCCGAGGTCATGGAAGGCGCTGCCCCACGCGTGCGCGCAGCCGCGCGCGAACGCGATCGAACCGTACGGATCGTCGCTGCTCGCGACCACGCAGGTCGGAAACGGCAGCCGTTCGTGCGGCACCGGTCCGAAGCCGTGCGCGTCGGCCGGAAAGGCCGGCCCGGCCGGATCGGGCAACGCGACGAGCAGCGCGCCGCGCACCTTCGCGAGCGCGGCCGGCCGCGCGTAGCGGGTCGCCCACCACGCGGTGGTCAGTGTGCCGAGGCTGTGCGCCGCGATCGTCACGGGGCCCGGTGCGGCTTCGACCGCGCGATCGAGCGCGCAACACCAGCCGTTGCGGAACGCGCGGTCCCAGTCGGGCATCGCGACGCGCACGAAACGCGCGTCGGCGCGCTCCCAGCGGCTTTGCCAGTGCAACGGACCGGAGTTGCCGTAACCCGGCAGCACGAAAACGAGAGAGTCGCTCATGGAAGGTTCGTCGACGAATGAAGTCGTTATGTGATGTCGACGAAGTGTCGCACACCCGCTCCTCCCTGATGCTGCCTGTCGAATCGCGGAATGGGTGTGCGGAGGATGGGCGGGTCGTGACGCGCGGCAGACGCGGTCACGACCGGCCGGCGCTCACGCGCGCCGGCTTCGATCAGCGCACGCCGGCGCCGACCAGGCCGCCTGCGGCGGCGCCGGCGACCGTGCCGACCGGGCCGCCCGTGATCAGGTAGCCGAGCGCGCCGCCCGCGGCCGCGCCGATACCGGCATTACGTTGCGTCGTCGTCATGGCGCATGCACCGAGCTGCGACAGGGCCGCGACGATGATCGCGGTACGAACGAGAAAGGTGGTCTTCTTCATCATGATTGTTGGTGTCCTCCCGCCAGGCAAAAAGATCGAATGGCGGCATTGAATCGGTAAAGCCATCATAGGAAAACCCGAACGCGCCGGGCAATCCGATTTACGTCGTGTTACAGCGGACACACTATCGAGATATTGCGATCCGCATCGCGAACCGGCCGTGAGGGCGCGCGACCCGCGCGGGACGGACCCCGGTCAGGTAGAATTGCAGGATTAAACCGGCGCGACGCGCCGACACAACCTGACGCCAACCGCATGAGCACCGAACGTAACGACGCCCCCGCGGCTTCCAATTTCATCCGCAACATCATCGACGACGACAACCGCACCGGCAAATGGGGCGGCCGTGTCGAAACGCGCTTTCCGCCCGAGCCGAACGGCTATCTGCACATCGGCCACGCGAAGAGCATCTGCCTGAACTTCAGTGTCGCGCGCGACTACGGCGGCGTGTGCCACCTGCGCTTCGACGACACGAACCCGGAAAAGGAAAGTGTCGAGTACGTCGACTCGATCGTCGACGCGGTGCGCTGGCTCGGCTTCGACTGGCGCAAGGATGCGGTCGATCACCAGTATTTCGCGAGCGACTACTACGACAAGCTGTACGAATTCGCCGAGTTGCTGATCCAGAGCGGCAAGGCGTACGTCGACAGCCAGAGCGCCGAGGAAATGCGCGCGAACCGCGGCTCGCTGACCGAAGGCGGCAAGCCGTCGCCGTACCGCGACCGTGCGCCCGAGGAGAACCTCGACCTGTTCCGCCGGATGAAGGCCGGCGAGTTCAAGGAAGGCGAGCACGTGCTGCGCGCGAAGATCGACATGGCTTCGCCGAACATGAACATGCGCGACCCGGTGATCTACCGGATCCGCTACGCGCACCACTACCGCACCGGCGACGCATGGTGCGTGTATCCGATGTACGACTACACGCACTGCATCTCGGATGCGCTCGAGGGCATCACGCACTCGCTGTGCACGCTCGAGTTCGAGGATCACCGCCCGCTGTACGACTGGGTGCTGAACGAACTCGCGGAAGCCGGCGTGTTCACGCGTCCGCTGCCGCAACAGATCGAATTCTCGCGCCTGAACCTCACGTATGCGATCACCAGCAAGCGCAAGCTGCTGCAGCTCGTCACCGAAGGGCACGTCGAAGGCTGGGACGACCCGCGCATGCCGACGATCGTCGGCATCCGCCGCCGCGGCTTCACGCCGGGGAGCATTCAGCTGTTCTGCGAGCGGATCGGCGTGACGAAGGTCGATTCGTGGATCGACATGAGCGTGTTCGAAGGCGCGCTGCGCGACGACCTCGACGACAAGGCGCCGCGCTCGGTCGCCGTGCTCGATCCGCTGAAGCTCGTGATCGACAACTATCCGGAAGACCTCGAGGAAGCATGCACGGCACCCGTGCATCCGCATCACCCGGACCGCGGCGTGCGCACCTTCCCGATCTCGCGCGAGCTGTGGATCGAACGCGAGGACTTCGTCGAGAACCCGCCGAAGGGCTATTTCCGCCTGTTCCCGGGCAACAAGGTGCGTCTGCGCTATGGCTACGTGATCGAGTGCACCGGCTTCGACAAGGACGCCGACGGCAACGTGACGGCCGTGCACTGCAACTACTTCCCGGACAGCAAGTCGGGCACCGAAGGCGCGAACACCTACAAGGTCAAGGGCAACATCCACTGGGTCAGCGCGAAGCATGCGCAGGCGGCCGAAGTGCGGATCTACGACCGGCTGTTCAAGGAGCCGCACCCGGACGCGGGCGGCGCGAACTTCCTCGAGGCGCTGAACCCGGATTCGAAGAAGATCACGCAGGCCTACGTCGAACCGGGCGCCGGCGACGTCGCGCCGGAAACGCGCCTCCAGTTCGAGCGTCATGGCTATTTCGTCGCCGACCGCGTCGATTCGAAACCGGGCAAGCCCGTGTTCAACCGGATCGTCGGGCTGCGCGACAGCTGGGGCAAGCCGGCCTGACGGCCAGCTCCGCGCGCGGCGCGGCGGCCTGGTGCCGCCCGCCGCGTGACGAAAAAAACGGCCTTCGGGCCGTTTTTTATTGCGTGTGCGGAAATCGCTCGGCAGTGCCTGCGGCCGCGCTCACGCGCTCGCCAACCGCCGGTGCAGATCCGCGAGCGACAGCGTCGTGCGAAACAGCCGTGCGAGGCTGCGGCTCGCATACGCGTCGACATCGCCGGGCGCGGTCCAGCGGTACGCGTCCATCTCGGGAATCAACGAGCCGTCGCGACGGCTCGGGAACAGCGACGTGCACGTGCACTGCGCGGGATCGATCTCGTCGTCCGCGACCTGCACCGCGAACAGGTGCAGGTCCTTGTCGTGACGGTACGCGAAGCGGCCGAGATCGAGCAGCCGCGCCGGCGCGAACGCGATGCCGGTTTCCTCGCGCAGCTCCCGCAACGCCGCGTCGGCCGGCGATTCGCCGGGCTCGCCCTGCCCCTTCGGGATGTCCCAGTGCGTGGTATCCGTCGCATGCGCGAGGAATACGCGGCCGGCCCCGTCGAGAATCACGATGCCGCACGATACCGTGCGCGGCGCACCGCTGCGCTTCATTGCACGCGTGCTCAGCGCTTCTGCAGCTGCCACTTGCCCGCGGCGGTCTTGCAATAGACCGGCTTGAGCGTCAGCGTCTGGCCCTTCGCGGAAATATCGGTGGCGATCTCGCGACAGGTCTTGCCGTCACTCTCGGACGTCGACGGCGTGAGCTTCGCATCGATCTGCGTGCCGCGACCGCTGCTCTGCCAGGTCGTGGTCTCGCCGTCCTTGCCTTCGTCGCGCACCTGCGCCACGGCCTTGGCCAGCGACGCGCGGTCGGTGTTGCTGAAGTAGGCCAGCGGCGTGTCGTTCAGAAAGCCCAGGTTGCTCTGGGCATGGGCGGGCAGCATCGCGGCTGCGCACGCGGCGCCGGCCAGCACGCGCGTGACGACGGAAAGGGATGCACGCATCGACATGTGTTGTTCTCCTTGGATGTTCGATCGAACGGCATGGCGCGCGGCCGGCGAACCGGGGGCCGGCCATCCGGCACGTGCCACGCCCGTCAGCCCGCGAGCATAGCATGCGTGTCGCAACGAACGTCGCCTAGCGCGCCGCCGACGTGGCTGCCGGTTGATATCCGTCGGTCAGCGTGTTCAGGAACGCGATCACGTCCTTGATCTCGGCCGCGTTCAGTGCGGGCGCGTCGCCGCGCTTGCGGTCGAACGGGGGTTCGCGGTTGATGTTCGGCCAGTAGCGCTTCGGCAGGTCGTCGTAGACCTGCACCTTGCCGTGCACGACCGGATAGAACTTCTCCGGATGAATGTCGCGTTCGACGTAGAAGCGCATCACGTCCTCGAGCGAGTGGTATACGCCGTTGTGGAAGAACGTCTTGCGCAGCGCGACGTTGCGCAGCGACGGCGTGCGGAACAAGCCGCAGAATTCGTCGCGGCCCTTCAGGTCGGTACGCTCGGGGCCGCACGCGCCGAGATCGTGAAAGCGCGGATCGCGATTGACCGGCAGCGCGCGGTTGCGCGGCACCGCGATCGCGATCAGGCCGAAATCGCTGAACGGCGGCGGCCCGCCTTCGAGCGTGCGCTGGCTCACGTGGCAGCTCGCGCAGTTGCCCTTCTTCTCGTCGTTGAACAGCTGCAGCCCGCGCAGTTCCGCAGGCGTGAGCCGCGCGTGTCCGGCGAGATAGGCGTCGTACTTGCTCGTGTACGGATCGAACAGCGCCGGCTGCTGCTGGAATGCGTCGAGCGCGCGCAGCACCGCACCGAACGTCGCCTGGTCGTCGCCGAGGACCTGATCGCCGAACGCCTTGCGGAACGCGTCGGCATAAGGTGCGGCGCGAACCGCTTTCGCCACCCGCGCCGGCGAACTGCTCATCTCGAATGGCGACGTGAGGGGAATGCGCGCCTGCGCATCACGCGTGTCGACGCGACCATCCCAGGTCAGCCCGCCGGTCGGGCCCGCGTCGATGCTTTCGTCACCTTCGTCCGGCGAATCGTGGAAGTGCTCGCTGAACGGCGGAATGCCGCGCAGGTACTTCAGCGACGGCACCGCGCGAAAGCCCGTGCGGTGCATGTCGTCGCCGCCGAGTTGTACCGACAGCGCGTTCGGCGGCCCGAACGCATGCTCGGCGCTATGGCACGACGCGCATGCGAGCTTGCCGGACCCCGACAGCGACGGATCGAAGAACAACTGCTTGCCGAGCGCCGTCATCTGCTTCACGCCCTCGAACACCTGCGCGCGCGTCTGAGGCTGGCTGGCCGGCGCGACCGCCGGAGCTGCGTGGGCCGCCGGCACGACGGAGACGGCCGATGCATCGGCACCGGGACGCGCATCGCAACCGGCGAGCGCCGCGAGCCCGCCAGCCAGCGCCAGCGTCGCCGCGGCAGGGATCAACGATCGCGCGGACGCGAAGGATTTCAGAAGGCTGTGCATCGTCGTTCTTCTTGTAGCGGTGGGCAATCGGCCGGAGCTTATGTCAGTTCCGTGACCGTTGCATGACGTTCGACCGACAGTGAATTGAAAGCGCCCCTACACCCGCCTGTCAAATCGGTTCCAGATAATGCGCGCAGCCGGTCGGTACCCGAAGGTTCCCGCGCTGGCCCTACACCACCGCGATTCCCACACGCGACAAACGACGAAAGAGAGAACATCGCATGAAGAAGCACGCCTGGATTCGTTACACGCCGATCGCCCTCGCGGCCGCGCTCAGCCTGAGCGCCTGCGGCGGCGACGATGTCACGCAGCAAGGCCTGTCGGCCGTCAAGAACGTCGTCGTGATCTACGCGGAAAACCGCAGCTTCGACAACCTGTACGGCAACTTCCCGGGCGCGAACGGCTTGCAGAACGCGACGGCGGCGAACTCGGTGCAGAAGGATCGCGATGGCTCGACGATGGCGACGCTGCCGAAGATCTGGGGCGGCCTGACCGCGACCGGCATCACGCCGGCGGTCACCGAGGCGATGACGGCGAACCTGCCGAACGCGCCGTTCGCGATCGATGATCCGAATGGCTTCAACCAGTCGATGAGCATCGCGACGCGCGACATCGTGCACCGCTTCTACCAGGACCAGATGCAGATCGACGGCGGCAAGAACGACATGTATGCCGCATGGACCGATGCGGGCGGCCTGACGATGGGCCACTACACGGCGGATCCGTCGAAGCTGCCGCTGTGGAAGATCGCGCAGCAGTACGTGCTCGCCGACAACTTCTTCATGGGCGCGTTCGGCGGCTCGTTCCTGAACCACCAGTACCTGATCTGCGCGTGCGCGCCGTTCTATGCGAACGCGGACAAGAGCCCGGCCGCCGGCAAGATCGCAGTCCTGAACGCCGACGGCAAGTCGCTGAAGGTCGCCACGAACTCGCCGGCCTCGGCGCTGAGCGGCGCGCCGAAGTTCGTCAACGACGGCGCGCTGACGCCGGACTTCTACGGCGTCAACACGATGCAGCCGGCCTATCAGCCGAGCGGCAACAAGGCGGCCACGGGCGGCGATCCGCTGCTCGCCGACCCGGCCAATCCGTCGACGATGCCGCCGCAGACGGCGACCAACATCGGCGACCTGATGACCAACGCGGGCGTGTCGTGGGCATGGTATGCCGGCGCGTGGAGCCAGGCGCTGCAGGCGAGCCAGAACGGCACGTCGAACGTGATCTACGGCGCCGATCTGTCGACGCCGAACTTCCAGCCGCACCACCAGCCGTTCAACTACTTCGCGAACCAGGCGCCGGGCAGCGCGAGCCGCGCGCAACACCTGCTCGACGGCGGCGCGAACGGCGCCGAGTTCATCAAGGCGATCGATGCGGGCACGCTGCCGCAGGTCACGTTCTACAAGCCGCAAGGCAACCTGAACGAGCACCCGGGCTACACGGACGTCACCTCCGGCGACCAGCACATCGCCGACGTGATCGCGCACCTGCAGGCAAGCCCGCAGTGGAAGAACATGGTCGTCGTCGTCACGTATGACGAAAACGGCGGCTTCTGGGATCATGCCGCGCCGCCGACCGCCGATCGCTGGGGTCCGGGCACCCGCATTCCGGCGCTGATCGTGTCGCCGTTCGCGAAGAAGGGATTCGTGGATCACACGCAATACGACACGGGTTCGATCCTGCGCCTCATCACGCGCCGCTTCTCGCTGCCGCGCCTCGCGGGCCTGCAGCAGCGCGACGATGCACTGAAGGCGAACGGCGCGCAGCCGATGGGCGACCTGACGAACGCGCTCACGCTGTCGCCGAACCTGTAACGGCATCACCGCGAACGGGCCGGCCGCGCTGCCGTCCCGGACGAACGAAGGGCGGCCTCACGGGGCCGCCCTTTTTCATGCGCGCGCGTTGCCGCGCGGCCGCGTCACCAGCCGTACTTCAGCTCGACGCCGACGTAGTCCGCGTTGTGCCCGCCCGCCTGCCGGATCGCGTCGCCGACCTGGAAGTGCACGGCCTCGACCGCGCCGATCAGGTTCGCCGCGATCGTCCAGTCCGCGCGCAGCTGCACGTACATCCCCGTCCACAACCCGCCCTTGCCTGCCGTGCCCGGCACCGGGACGTTCGGCTGCTGATAGACGGCGTCGCCGGTCGTCTCGCGCCACTGGAAACCCAGCGCGCCAAGCAGCGACAGGTTCGCCGACGGCTTCAGCGTCACGGACGGCTTCACGTGAATCAGGTTCGAATACCCGGTGTAGCCCGCGAGCGTGAAGTAATAGCCGTTCGGGAACAGCGGGTTGAAGGTGCCGACGCGGCCGTCGTGCGGATGCCGGTCGCCCGATGCGGCGTCGACCTGCAGCGCGACGCGCGGCGACCACGGCGCATCGAGCCGGTAGCCGGCGATCGAGCCGACGGCCCACGCACCGATCGTGTTGTTGCCGACCGTCCCGGTCTGCAGCATCGTCTCGAGATCCCAGTCGAAACGGCCCTGCGTGCCCGTATAGCGCAGGTCCCACACGTCGCGACGCTCGCGGCCGCTCGCATCGAGGAAGCGCGCGTTGCTGCGGTTGTAGCGCGACCAGTAGCCGGACAGGTCGCCCGGCCCGACCGACTTCCGTTCGAAGCGCACGCCGCTGAACGTGAGATCGCGATTGGACACGTCGTCGAAATCGGACGCGTCGCGGTTCTGCACCGGTTGCGTCGCATAGCCGATGAAGCGCCATTTCCCGTATTCGTAATCGGCCCAGACCGCATCGAACGCCTGCCGCACGTTCGGGCCGTCGCGCACGGCGATGAAACGCTGCAAGTCGAACGCCATCTCCTGCCGGCCGACGCGGAACTTGAACGTGCCGCCGCCGAGCGCACCGGTGTAGGTCGCGAACGCCTGTTCGAGATCGAGCGGGTTCTTGTCCACCGGCGACACCGTGTTCTTGCCGAACGCGCGCGCGTCCTGCAATTGCGCGAAGAACTGCCAGTGCTGGCCCAGATGCGCATCGGCGTGCACTTCGACGCGCTGGATCAGGTACGTATCCGATTGCCCAGAGCCGATCCCGAACAGCGGCGCGTCGTTGGTCTCCAGCCGCTCGCGCAGGTTCACGCCGAGCGATAGATAGGATGCCGGATCGTTGCCGAGCGGAATGTATTTCAGCCCGTCGAGCGGCGCGCGCGGCACGCACGGATTGGCAAGCACTGACCAGTCCTCCTGCCAGCGGTTGAACAGCACCGTCGGTCGCTTCGCCGTGCAGGTTGCTGCGGTGGCGTCACCGGTTGTCGTTGTCGATGCCGCCGTTTCCGCGAACGCCGCGTCGGCGCCCGCGAACAACAGCCCCGCGACGATCGACATGCCGGCGACCCGCTCGAAGCGGCGCCCCTGGTGTCTCCCCTGTCTCCGCTCGATCATGCGCGCTCCTGCGTGATGGAACCGGCCGTTTGCGCCGCACACAGTGCGAGCGTCGCGAGCGCGCCGACAGGCACGAGCAGCGCCAGGAATCCAACGTAGCGAAACCCGAGCGCACCGCACATCGCGCCGAGCGCGAACGCGACGATCGCCGGCAGCATCTTGCCGAAGCGCGCCCGCGCCGCCGCGCGCGCGGCGTCGGTCGTGCCGGCCGACAGAAGGTCGACGACGTCGAGGATCGCCTGCGTCACGTTGCCCGTCATCACCGTGTTCGGCACGCCGCCGGCGCGCGGAATCACGCGCGGATGCGCGTTCTGCACGCCCATCGCGAACGTGCCGACGATGCCGGCCACCAGCACCGGCAGGCTGTCGGACTGCGTGACCGGCGTGGCCCACACGCCGGCCGCGCAGAAGCCGAGCAGCAGCACGGCCTGGACCGTATGCAGCGCACGCGCGCCCTGCCACGCCGGCCGCCCGGACAGCGACCGCGCGATCAGGCTCGCCGCGACGACGCCGCACACGAACGCGGGAAACACACTGAGCTTCAGCACGACACCCTGGCCGAAGCCCGCGATGCCCGCGCCGATCAGCACGAAGTTGCCCGTCACGTGCGCGGTGAACAGCCCGAACAGCGCGACGAAGCTCAGCGTATCGACGAAGCCCGCCACCGCGGCAAGAATCGTATCCTCGTGCTTCATCGCGCCGCGCTCGCGTGGATCTCGGCGACGTAGCCGCCCGGGAACTGCACGAGCGCCGCGTCGCGGCCGTCCGATGTGAACGGCGGCACGAGCACGGTCACGCCCGCGGCTTCGGCGTTCTTCAGCGTCGCGGCGAGATCGGGCACGTCGTAGCCCGTCATCTCGCGCCCGAACGGGTAAGGCAGGTGGCCGTCCGTCACGAGCACGGTCATCTTGCCGAAGCCCGACTCGATGCGAATCCGGCGATACGTGTCGTTCGGCCGGCCGATCTCGATGCCCGGCGCCTTCAGGTTGTCGGACACCACCTTGCCCTTCGAGAACTTGACGAAATCGTGCACGAACTTGCGTACGCTTTGCGGCGACACGTAGACGCGATTCTCGGGGATGGTCTGCAATGCGTCGTAGTTCGGTGCCTGGGTATGCCAGTAGAGCTGCATCTTCACGCCGCCCGTCCACGCAATGACCGCATCGCGGCCGATCGGATCGGGGAACGTGTCGACGATCACGTCGGCGCCGTGCTCGCGCGCCGACTTCACCGCGACGTCCATGTCCGTGACGAGATAGCCGGTGCGCTCCGCGCAGAACGGATACGGGATCGGTGTCTTGAAGCCGAACACCGAAATCGTGCCGACCGGCGTCAGCACGAGCTGCGACATCGTCTGGCTCGGCGTCGGCGTGACCTGGAACACGCCCTGCTTCGACTTCTTGCCGCCGAACGTCGCAACGAAGCTATCGGTGAAGCGGTCGAAGTCTTCCGGCGCGACGCACACGTGCGTCGTGTCGTATTGCGGACCGACGGCCACCGTCGGCGCGACCGCGGGCGGCACCGGCGGCTTCGCGAACGCCACCGGCGCGACGGCAAGGCCGCCCGCGACCATCACGGCGAGCAGCATTGAACGAATGGATTTCTTCACGGAATGTCCTGGTTGTTGCATCGTCATCGAATGGAGCGGCCGTCTCCGGCCGGTTGCCGCGCATCGTCGAGCACGGTCGCAAGCACGAGTGCCGCGATCAGCCCGAGATGCTCGAAAAAGCTGTTGAGCGCCATGAAATGCTCGGCGCCCGAGCGGTTCCAGAAGTCGTTCGCCACCACCATCGCGACGAGCGTCAGCATGCCGAGGCCGCCGGCGCCGAGCCACGTGAAGCGGCGAAACACCACGCACAGCGAGCCGCCGATCTCGACCACGACCGCCAGTGCCG
>NZ_QTPO01000043.1 GCF_003853645.1 Burkholderia sp. Bp9143
CGCCATGCTGCGTGACGGCACCATTTACCAACCCAAGTCAGCCCTTAACGCTTGACGAAGGACATAGGGGCACCCCCATCCCAGTGCTCGCACCCACGACATGGTCGATGCGAACCGTATGGGTTCCGGATGCAATGCCAGTAAGACGGCCCGCAAGGAAACGGTCTTGGTGAATTTCGATGACTTTCGCCGATGGGCAGGATTTATTGGCACATTTCGAGTCAAGTTGGCCGATTTCGAGTCAGCACCTTGTCGACTACTCACACGAAGACGCTGAAACCAACCCGCGCCGTGGTGGCTCCTCGAAACCAACGAAGCGCGCACGCGTGGCGCACCCCGTCCCAATCAACCCAAGAATCTCCCGCCTATGCTGGCTCCGAAAGCCATGTACTGGGCGTTGATTCACACGGCGCCCAGCGCTAGGTGACCCGCTGATGGACGCCGAGCTGTACCGAGGGTATTCGATTTGGGGACATGCCATCCGGCAGGGCGACGGATATGCTGCCAGCGGCACCGTCACGCGAAACAACAAGCTCGTTGAAACCTCGGGCGTGCTCGGCAGTTTTGAGACTGAGAATGAAGCTGAACTCGCTGGCCTCAGATGGTGCCGAGCGTGGGTGGACAGCCACGGTTGAAAGGGCATCCATCTCTGCGCGCGGGCGCCCCGCAAATCCTCTTCAGCTATGCACGCCTCCGGCGTTTAGCGTTAAACGATGAGCGCCAGTACCCGGGCTTCTCGAATAGCCGGAGTGGACTGAGCCGGTATCGCAACGACGTCATCGCAAACATCGCAAACAGCTACGAGAATTCCTGTCGCGAAGCCCTTGCCGTCGCTGAACGGAACGTCTCGGCGAACGAAAGTTGTGCCAACCAGTTTGCCGCAACGCGAGCAGATTGCTGTGCTCTTATTGCCTGCCTGAAAGCGTCCTGCGCTCATTGCGTTCCGAATCACTGGTGGTCGCGCTTTTCCTTTCGGCTCAGCCGAGCCTGCGCGGACGCAGTTGCCCGAGACTTGCCGAGCTCAACAGCCTCACGCACGTCCATCTCAAGTGCCCCCCTGTCTTTTTCTGGGGACGCCAGCTCGGTGAGAGCACCATCCCGTCCTATGAGCCATAAAGCCGTCGCGTAAAGACCGATACCAACGCCCGGTTCACCGGCCTCTATGCGCATCAGAGTCGGAACGGTCACTCCCAGTCGGGCCGCCCAGGAAGCGAGCGATTCCCTTCTGCGCAGACGGGCGACAGCCAGGTCCGCCCCTAGTCGCTCGAGGGCAGCGACGGTGGCGGGTGGCATCTGCGCTATTGCGCGAGGCATCTTCGGCATAAATTCTTTTTACGTGCGAAGCAGTGTCTCGTGCAAATCTTCTTTATGATTTGCGTCTTCCACTCATCGGCCAGGCGTCCGCGCCGCTCCGTTTTGTTGCGTCTTTGTCGCCCCACGACGTCGCTCATACATCTCGTCGCGCAACAGCTGCTTGAACTTCAATCCAAGTTCGAATGACGACATCGTCCGAGTATCAACATACTGTCGCGGCGTCAGCGCGCCAATGACTTGCATAAGACCGAGGTCCATAGCGTCCGCAAGAATGAGTTCGAGCGTCGGGTGCGCTCTGTTGGTCGAGTTTCTGCGCGACGTCTTGGTTCGCATCGTTCCTCCGATACCGGCGTGCACACTTTCAAGCATGCAGTGCGGCCGACCACAGTTGATTAGGCAAATCTCTCGTGTAGTCTGCGCCGCAGCAGCTCGACCACAGCTGGGTCTCCCAGCGCATACTCCGACTGACAATGCACAAGGCGCTCTCTACAACTCTCGAATCCGTCGTTGCGGTCATCAATCGCAATCCATTCGAGAGCGTCGCGTCCTTGTCGTCGAACATAGTCGAGGACTTGTGCGCCCCTCGACAGCATCGGCCAGAGTTGCTCGTCGAACTCACACCCCTCATACGTGGCACCGACCACTCTTGCGCGCAGCGAGGGTGACGGCAACTGCGAGCACGTATAGTCGACGCCAAATCGGAATGACCAGTCCGAGGAAAGGACGACCGCCACATTCGGATAAGAACTCAAAAGCCCATCTAGTACCGGCAGGTACTCAAACAATTCGATGTGCCCCGGCGCACTGCTAACGATGCGGCGTCCGGCTACATACGAGTTCCCCCGGTGCAGCACACCGTCGATGTCGAGAAAGAGAATCTGACGCGTCATCGTCAGTGACCGTTGTGACGGTATATCGCAGGCTGGCGAGAAATCCGCAGTGTCGGGCAGTCGCCTCCCATTACCGCCTGCCAATGGGAAAATTGAGGAAGCATCGCGCGTAGTAGTCGCAACGCAATGTACCAGATTCCATCAGTGTCTCTGCACTCGATAGGGCCTATTTCACCTATGGCGGCGTCGGCGTCCCAAACGGTTGCCGAAACCAGGCAGTCTTCATAGGTAACGCTCATCCAGGCTGCTGATGTAGCAGGGCTAGCCGAGTTCTTGGTAACCCAGTCGATAAAAATGGTCATCGAACTCCGAGGCTGCACACGTGGCTCGAGATGGGGGTAGTCGAGCCTTGCAGCGAATGCGAGGCTCGCGAGCATCGCAGACAGGCAACGGTGCGCCTCTGAAGACTCGCTCGCTGCAGCTCCCAGCACGCTCGCTTGGCCTTCAATCATAGACAGCAGCGCAAGCGATTCCGCCGGGCACTCTGATTCGCCTGCGTATGCGCGGGCACACCACAATATCGGAGCGTCAAGTGGCTCCATTATCAATCGCTTCCTGCCCCTGGAATGCGCAACCTCTCCGTGTCCGTGTTGAACATTCGAAAGTTCCGCTGCCTGCTATGCGCCAGGTAGCTTTGTACACGCCGCATCCACGGATTTCCCGAGGTCGCTCGCATAACGTCGTCAGTAGAGGCGGGACTTCTGGCTGCGTCACCGTATTCCTCCAGAAGCACTCGCAGGCGGTCGGCCGCTTCGTCGTCAAAACCTGCGTCCACACTGACGTCGATGCGCCTTCTCGCCGTCTCTTCGCTGAACTCGAAATCCGTCGACGCGACAACAACGTACTCGACGGACCTGGAACCCATGAATGTCAATATGGCGTCCTCTTTCGTTCCGCCCAAGACCCTCACCGAGTTCACGATGCGCTGCGCGAACGGTGCGCATTCATGCCGGACAAACTCGGGGTCGTAGAGCAGTGGCCAGTCGTTTGCAATGACGACGAGAGCTCCAGGGAACGGCTCGATTGTCCGTGTGAACAAGCGCGCGTCCGATTCGAGTGAACGCCTAGCCGCAGGCTCGTTTTCGCGAGTCGTTATGGACGGATGTCGGTCAATCGCGCCCAAGACACCGCTGACGCAGAAAAATATTAGAACCATCTGAGCCTCAAGTACTGATGGTAGTAGTCGGCCCACTACCGGAAAGCGTCAAACTCTCTCGACTGACCAGCAGGTCATGCCGAGACCACGGGCTTATCAATTGCGCGCGCCCCTTCGGTGGCCTCGCTTCACTGCGCCGCAAAACTCGCCCAAAAGTATTGCTAAGGAGCGCTTGGACCGTAGCCAACATGGTCTTCGAACGGACATCATCGGCGCCTGAGTGTAGATGTAAACGCAGTAGATGTAAACACGGTAGAGGCTGAAGGAGTAGACGGTCGTACGGGGTTCGGCCAATCTCCAGCAATGGACGAAATTGATAAGAAGGAAATCGACCTCTGGCTTCGTCGGAGGCTTGCAGAGAACGTTCGCCGCATGCGTATGGCAAAAAAATTGTCGCAGGAGCGCCTTAGCGAGCTCTGCGGCTTCCATCGCACCTACGTCAGCCAAGTCGAGCGCTCGGTCACGAACATTAGTGTGGATAACTTGCAGCGAATTGCTGAAGCTCTGGAAGTGGACCCGTCCGCTCTGCTGAAGGCTCGGGTCGTTCGTACCCACCAGGCGGAGTCAGCACCCAAATAGGGCGGGCGGGCCGCCCCGTTTCTCGGCAACACGCTTAGTAGCCATGCCGCCGAAGACTAGTGGATTCGCTCGATGGCTCTAGGGCCATCATTGCGCCCAGCCAACTTCTCTGATTACGAACCCCGCAGCGTGAAGCGCAAGCTCAGCGTCTTCGTTCAACACTTCCCGCAATCCGTACCGTTCACGCTCATTCTCCTTCCCACGAGGATGAAGAAGGTTGATTGTTTCAAGTGCGGCGCGGACGAGGCGTTGGTTTTTATCCCCGAAATGCTCTCGGATTGCGCTTATACATGGGCCAAGGTCATCCTCGAGTTTTTTCTTGTTCCCAGTAAGGTGAAACAACCATCGATTGCCAAGAACTGCCCCGAGATTTCGACATTGGTCCATAACGGACGTCGGCGAATCGCGATAAGCGACATTCATTACCCGTTGGTAGGCCTCCGTTACCGATTTCTCGTTCTCCTGGGGAATTTTGGTCAGGTCGAGAGCAGGCAGGAGACCAAAAGGCGATTCGGCTCTCAGAGTTACAACCACGTCTTGGTTGACGGTCACCTCTGTCTGCAAAATCCGCCAAAGCGAGTACCCGCCGACACCGTCGATGGCGAGTTGCTGCCCTTCCCCTCGTTCCGGCCGATTCAAAAGCCGAGTGCAATGTATAAAAACACTCATTTCCTTTCTAACCCTTCCATCAGTTCGTCCTACAGCAAAATCTGAAGATGCGAATGGGTGAGCATTTACTGTTACCGACTCCCACGAGATGTTGCTGAATGACTGGAATACACGTCCTCGCCGGACCCTAGATACCGGGTCAAACGAATCCTCTCTAAATATCCACCGAAACGGGTCGGCACTCACTCCCGCCCGTATCGCTATCCGCGTGACCAAGCCTAATTCGTCCGGGCCGGCAATTTCGACCTTTCGGATTATCCCCGTGTGCACAACTTGGCTGCCCACATCACAAGGATGTGGACAGCCGCCCTTCGGGCGGTCCCCAAGTTGCACACACTCGAACCTGACGCGCCGTCTTACAGACGGCTTGCCCAACTTAAATTTATTTTTTCGTTCGATACCTCCGTTTTCGGCCAACCTCGAGGTACACCTACAAAAAGGGGATACCGGCCAAGAACAGCGGCTGACAACATGTGAGCTCTTAAGATGCCAGAAAGCTAACTGCCCGAATTCGACCGGCATGTGCTGGAAATGCTGCGCGAGCCGCTGGAAGTCGGCCGCATCACGATCTCGCGTGCGGCGCAGCAGGCCGACTTCCCCGCCGCGTGCCAGCTCATCGCCGCGATGAATCCGTGCCCGTGCGGCTGGCACGGCGATCCGTCCGGCCGCTGCCGCTGCACACCCGACGTCGCGGCGCGCTATCTACGCAAGCTGTCGGGGCCGCTGCTCGACCGTATCGACATCCAGATCGACCTGCCCGCGCTGTCGCCAGCCGAACTCGCGTCGCGCGCGACCGCGCCCGGCGAACCGAGCGCCGCGGTCGCCGCACGGGTCGCGCAGGCGCGTGCGCTGCAACTCGGCCGGCAGGGCAAGACGAACCACATGCTGAGCGGCCGCGAGACCGACGACCTGTGCCGGCCGACCGATGACGGCGAGCGGCTGCTGCGCGAGGCCGGCGAGCGCTTCGGCTGGTCGGCGCGAGCGTATTTCCGCGTGCTGAAGGTCGCGCGGACGATCGCCGACCTGGCCGGCGACCCGTTGCCGACAGCCGCACAGATCGCCGAGGCGATCCGCTACCGGCGTGCGCTCACGGCGCTTTGACCGCGCTCGGAGGACAAAATACGACTGTCAAGACTTGACTTATGCACAATTTCACGAATCCGTCCCCGAATCACCATGCGCGAGCAGCCTTTCATCTCGAAATTCGCATCCCTTTGTTTTCATTGATCTTTCCCAAATGGAGCGCGGGCGGTCAAATGCGCCGGAAGGCCGTCCGGCGCGGCTTTGCGGGAGATTCGGTCAACTTTTCAACAAAGTTATCCACATGCGCTGTGGATAGCCGAAAAATCCCCGCAAAATCCGGCGATTAGCGTCGAAAGCTGCGAATGAACCTTCAATTGTCACAGCGGGTCCGAGCGCCCTCGGCGGCCGCTGTCAGTCGAGTTTGAACGAGCCGAAAAACTGGTCGAGCTGTTCCTGCGCGAGCGGCCCGTCGGCGATCGCGACAGCCTGGTACGCATGCCGGCCGCGCGCCACGAGCCGCGCGACGATCGTCTTGTGCGAGTGGTCGCCGCCGCTGGCCGCACCCGCGATGCGCAGCTCGAGCCCGTTCACCGCGCCGCCGGTAGCGAGCGGCACCGGCACCGACGCCGTCTGCGGCACGCCGTCGAGATTGCGCGACAGGCCGGACCGCAGGAACTCGAGCGCCGCGCGGTGCGTGTCGTCGCGGTCGTCGGGCAGCGTCAGCGTGCCGACCGCGAACACCGCGCCGTCGACGTGCGCGGCCTGCATCCGCATCGGCATCGACGCGCCGCCGACCGCCACCGGCTGGTCCTCGACGGTCGGCTTCGCCGGCAGGTCGATCGTGTAGCCGGCGTCGTTGTGCAGCGTACGCCAGTCATATGACGGCGAGCACGCGGCCAGCGCCGCGCTCACGCACGCGAGCGCGGCGAAGTGTCGCAGCGGACGGAAAAGGGGGCGCAACGAATCGATGACTTCCTTCGGCATGGCAATGATGGGGACAGGCAAAATGCCCATTATCCGCCGAAGCTGACACCCGGGATGTGTGGCGGCCGCCGGTGCGTGCGCCGCATTCGCGCTAAAATAACCGCCGAATTTCGATGTCCTTTGCATCGATCCGCGTCATCGACCGACTCCGAGAGCACCGCAGATGAACACCACGCCTCCCGCCCAGCGCCGCACCGGCCCCGTCCGCTATATCGTCGCGGCCGTCGTCGTCGCGGCCATCGCCGTTGCCGGCTTCTTCGCGTTCAACGGCAAGTCCACCGTGCCGGACGCCACGTTCACGCTGCTGTCGGGCCAGAAGGTGTCGACAGCCGGCGATCTGAAGGGCAAGGTCTACCTCGTCAATTTCTGGGCGACGAGCTGTGCCACCTGCATGCAGGAAATGCCGCAGATGGTCGATACCTACAATCGCTTCAAGGGCCAGGGGCTGGAATTCGTCGCGGTCGCGATGAACTACGATCCGCCGATGTACGTCGCGAACTACGCGCAGACGCGCCAGTTGCCGTTCAAGGTTGCGCTCGACGACGGCAGCGTCGCAAAGCAGTTCGGCAACGTGCAGCTCACGCCGACGACCTTCGTCGTCGACAAGGACGGCAAGATCCTGAAGCGCTACGTCGGCGCCCCGCAATTCGCGGAACTCGACGCGCTGCTCAAGAAGGCGCTCGACGGCAACGCGGCCTGAGCGCCGCACGCAAGACTCGCCGGGCCGCCCCCCGCGCCCTGCTCAGCACCACGGACCGCACGACCGGCCAACCCGGTTCCGCGGTCCGTTTCATTTTCAGCGCTCGGTTTCGCCTTTCGCCGACAACCCGTAGCGCTTCATCTTCTCGTACAGCGTCGCCTTGCCGACATGCAGCCGGTCGGCCGTCGCGGCGACCGCGCCGCCCGTCTGGTTCAGCGCCTCGGCGATCACCGCGCGCTCGAACTGCTCGATGCGCTCCTTCAGCGTCTGGTCGCTCTCGGCATCGTCGCCGCTCGCACCGGCTTCCTGCGGCATGTCGGCGACGCCGAGCACGAAGCGGTCGGCCGCGTTGCGCAGCTCGCGCACGTTGCCGGGCCAGTCGCGCTGCATCAGGCTCGCGCGCTGCCGGTCGGTCAGCACGGGGGCCGGCCGCCCGTAACGCACGGCCGCGTCGAGCATGAAGTGCTCGAACAGCGGCACGATGTCCTCGCGGCGCTCGGCGAGCGGCGGTAGCGCGATCGTCACGACGTTGAGCCGGTACAGCAGGTCGCGCCGGAACGTGCCGGCCGCGACGAGTTCGCTCATGTCGCCTTTCGCGGCCGCGACCACGCGGCAGTTCACGCGGATCGGCTGGTTCGAGCCGAGCCGCTCGAGCACGCCGTCCTGCAGCACGCGCAGCAGCTTCACCTGCAGCGCGAGCGGCATGCTTTCGATTTCGTCGAGGAACAGCGTGCCGCCGGACGCATATTCGAGCTTGCCGACGCGGCGCTTCGCGGCGCCGGTGAACGCGCCGGGCTCGTAACCGAACATCTCCGACTCGAACATCGGCTCGGGCAGCGCGCCGCAGTTCACCGCGATGAACGGCTTGTCACGACGCGGCGACAGCTCGTGCAGGCTGCGCGCGATCAGCTCCTTGCCGGCGCCCGTGTCGCCGTTGATCAGCACGGATGCGTCGGTCGGCGCGACGTTCGCGATCAGCTTGCGCACCTGTTCGATCGCCGGGCTGCGGCCGATGATGCGCGGCGCGACGATGTTCTGCCCGGCGAGCTCGCGCCGCAGCGCATGGTTCTCGAGCACGAGTTCGCGTCGCTCCAGCGCACGGCGCACCGTCTCGATCAGCCGCTCGGCCGCGAACGGCTTTTCGATGAAGTCGTACGCGCCGTCGCGCATCGCCTGCACGGCCATCGAGATGTCGCCGTGGCCGGTAACGAGGATCACCGGCACGTCGGGCACGCGCTCGCGGCACTGCGCGAGCAGGTCCAGCCCGCTCGCGCCGGGCAGCCGGATGTCGCTGACGATCACGCCGGCGGTTTCCGCGACGATCGCCTTGTCGGCCGCTTCGGCCGACTCGAACCCGACGACGTCGAAGCCCGCGAGCTGGAGGCTCTGCACGCTCGCCCGGCGAACGAGCGCATCGTCTTCGATATAGATCACTTGCAGCCGGTTGGCCATCGTAGTCACTTGCTCCTGGCGGGCCGCGCGGCGACGTTGCGCGCGGCTCTCGTTGATGCCGGTCGTGCGGCAGAACGGGTCTGCGGCGGGCCCTAGTGCGAGCCCGCCGGCTCGGACATGGAGTCCGGATGATGCGTGCGCGCGCGCCGCAGCGTCAAGACGAACGACGCGCCGCCGGACGGCGCGTTGCGCGCGGTCAGCGCGCCGCCCGCGTCGCTCGCGATCGACGACGAGATCGCAAGGCCGAGCCCGAGCCCGCGCCCCATTTCCTTGGTCGTGAAGAAGGGTTCGAACAGCCGCGGCAGCAGGTCGGGGGCAATGCCTGAACCGTTATCGCGCACCTCGACCGAGAGCGTCGCGACCGACACCGCGATCGTCACTTCGATCGCCGGTGCCGCGACGCCCGCGACCGCGTCGAGCGCGTTGCCGAGCAGGTTGATCAGCACCTGTTCGAGGCGCAGGTCCTCGCAGCGGGCGACGAGTTCCGGATAATCGCGCGCCAGGTCGAGCGACGCGTCCTGCGCGGGCGACACGGTCGCATCCTGCAGCGTCAGCGTGAGCGTGACGCCGCGCAGCCGGTCGCCGAGCAGCGCCAGCACGCTGCGCAGCGCGCGCACGACGAGTGCCTGTTCGTTGCGCGGCTTCGCGCGGCCGACGAACAGCTTCAGCTGGTTGGTGATCTTGCCCATCCGCTCGGTCAGCGCGGCGATCGCCTCGAGATTCTCGCGCGCGGCCGCCTGCTCGCCGCGATCGAGCAGCACGCGCGTGTTGTCCGAAAAGCTGCGCAATGCCGCGAGCGGCTGGTTCAGTTCGTGCGTGATGCCGGCCGCCATCTGGCCGAGCGCGGCGAGCTTGCTCGCCTGGATCAGTTCGTCGTGCGCGGCGCGCAATTCCTGTTCCGCGCGGATCCGGTCGCCGACTTCCTTCTGCAATTGCGCGTTCGCTTCCGACAGGTCGGCCGTGCGTTCCTCGACGCGCCGGTTCAGCTCCGCATACGCCTGCTGCAGCAGCGCACGCCCACGGATCATCTCGCGCACGCGTGCGCGGCGCATGCGCCAGTAGAACGCGAGCAACGCGACCGACACGAAGCCGAAGCCCGTGACGATCGTCGCGTTGCGCGCGTCGGCGTCGATGGGCGCGATCGGCGCGAGCGTGACGAGCAGCCAGTCGGGCTCGCCGATCCGCCGCTTGCTGGCGAGGAAGCGCGGCGCGCGCAGGCCGGGACCGAGACGCACGATCTCCGCATCGGCGCCGAGCACCTGCTCGACGCGCAGCGGCAGCGGCGTGACGGGCAGCTGCGCGTACTGGCGCGTCTCGTAAATCGACGCGGCGACGGGCCCCGTCAGCGGATGCAGCGTGTGGTATTTCCATGCGGGCACGGACGACAGGAACACGACGCCGTGATCGTCCGCGACGACGAGCGGCTCGGACGCATCGGCGCCCTGGAACCATTCGAGATTGAGCTTCACGACGACGACGCCCGCGATCCTGCCGTCGCGCCACACCGGCTGCGAAATGTAGTAGCCGGGATCACGCGAGATCGTGCCGATCGCAAAGAAGCGGCCGACCCGGCCGTTCATCGCGTCGATGAAATACGGTCGAAACTGATATCCGATCCCGACGAAGCTGTCGGGCGCGCGCCAGTTGCTGGCGGCGACGCATAGGCCGTCCGCGCCGATCACGTAGGTGACGGTCGCGTGTGCGTGTTCGTTGAGGTCTTCGAGATAGCGGTTCGCGCGCGCGGTGAAATCGGCGCGCTTCGGCTCGCCGAGCAGGTCCAGCACGTACGGATGGCTGCCGAGCAGATAAGGCAGCGATTCGTAGCGGTCGAGCGTGCTCTTGAGCGCGTTGGTGGTGCGGTCGACGCGCACCGCGGCGTTGCGCTGCAGCTCGGCGACGCCGCGCTGCCACGTGATGGTCCACGTCAGCGCGCATGCCGCCGCGAGCGCGGCGGCAAGCACGACGAGAATGAGCAGGCGGCGCTTCACGGACGTGACTTCCTGGCGATGCGGATCGCCTATTGTGTCATAGGGCTCCTCGCCGCCGCGCGGCGGGCCGCCTGCGGGCGGTGCCGCCGCCTGCTCCATCATGATGTCAGACGCCGGCCGTCTCGGTCGTCTTGACCTCGCCGCCGCCCTGCAGCGCCTGGCGCAGCTTGTTGCGGTCGAGCTCCTTCTCCCACGCCGACACGACGACGGTCGCGACACCGTTACCGACGATGTTGGTCAGCGCGCGGCATTCGCTCATGAAGCGGTCGATGCCGAGGATCAGCACCATGCCCGACAGCGGGATCGTCGGCACGACGGCGAGCGTCGCGGCGAGCGTGATGAAGCCCGCGCCCGTGACGCCGCTCGCGCCCTTCGACGTCAGCATCGCGACCGCGAGCAGCGTGAGCTGCTGCATCCACGTCAGTTCGATGTTGGTCGCCTGCGCGATGAACAGCACGGCCATCGTCATGTAGATGTTGGTGCCGTCGAGGTTGAACGAATAGCCGGTCGGCACGACGAGGCCGACGACCGAACGCGAGCAGCCGGCCTTTTCCAGCTTTTCCATCAACTGCGGCAGCGCGGCTTCCGACGAGCTCGTGCCGAGCACGATCAGCAGCTCTTCCTTGATGTAGGACACGAAGCGGATGATCGAGAAGCCGGTGGCGCGCGCGATCGCGCCGAGCACGACCAGCACGAACACGACCGACGTCAGGTAGAACGTGCCGATCAGCTTGAGCAGCGGCACCAGCGAGCCGACGCCGTACTTGCCGATCGTGAACGCCATCGCGCCGAACGCGCCGATCGGCGCCAGCTTCGTGACGATGTGCACGATGCCGAACAGCACGCGCGTAAGGCCGTCGATGAAGTCGGTCACGACCTTGCCGCGCTCGCCGAGGTGCGCGAGCACGCTGCCGAACAGCAGCGCGATCAGCAGGATCTGCAGGATTTCGCCCTGCGCGAACGCATCGACCATCGTGTTCGGGATGATGTGCATCAGGAAGTCGACCGTCGACTGTCCGTGCGCCTTCGCCGCGTACGATGCGACGGCCTTGCCGTCGAGCGTCGCCGGATCGATGTTGAAGCCGACGCCCGGACGCAGGATGTGCGTGGCCGCGAGGCCGAGCAGCAGCGCGAAGGTCGACACGATCTCGAAGTACAGCAGCGCCTTGCCGCCGACGCGGCCGACCTTCTTCATGTCCTCCATGCCGGCGATGCCGGTAACGACCGTACAGAAGATGATCGGACCGATCACCATCTTGATCAGCTTGATGAAGCCGTCGCCGAGCGGTTTCATGTCCGTGGCGAGCGCCGGGTAGAAGTGGCCGAGGATCACGCCGACGATGATGGCGAAGATCACCTGCACATAGAGCACTTTGTAGAAGGGTTTCTTCTTCACGATGGTTCCTGCTGAAGTAGATGAGCCGGTGGAAACGGCGTCACGCGCGCGGACGAATGTCACAGGGGAAGATTCACTCGCCCGCGCGGCTGCCGTGCCGCAACAAGCGATGCCTCACGACGTCCGGAGGGGATGGAAGGCAGTGGTCATCGATTGTCTCCTTGGTTTAATAGTCGGCCGGGGGGGATGGCCGTGCTCTTTATATCGCAAGGTCGATGCCAGGTTTCCGGAACCCCTCAAGCCATTGTTTTCATTGTATTTCTCATAATGCGGCAAGCAAGGAAATCCGGAATTCCGGATTTCCGGAAAATATCCGTCCGGCGATCCGGACGGATGGGCAATTTCATCCGACGAATCAGTGCTGGACGGCCCGGCTCGCCAGCACGCCCGTCTGCGCGTAGAACTCCTGCTGCGCGAACGCGTCGCGCTCGCGCCGCGCGCGCTCGCCGCGGTCCGCGAGCGAGCCGACGATGATCCCGACGAACGCGAGCGGCACCGACACGAGTGCCGGGTTGTCGAGGAACACCGGCGCATGCGCGTGGTGCAGCACGTCGACCCACACCGACTTCGACAGCACCGTGAGTGCCACTGCCGACGCGAGGCCGAGGCCGCCGCCGAGCACCGCGCCGCGCGTCGTCATCCCGCGCCAGAAGATCGACATCGCGAGCACCGGGAAATTGGCGCTGGCGGCCACCGCCGCGACGAGGCCGACCATGAACGCGACGTTGACGTGCTCGAACAGGATCGACAGCGCGATCGCGACCGCGGACAACCCGATCGTTGCCGCGCGCGAGATGCGCATCTCCAGCCGTTCATCGGGCTTGCCGCGCGCCCACATCTGCGCATACAGGTCGTGCGAGATCGTGGTCGCGCCGGCGAGCGTCAACCCGGCGACCACTGCGAGGATCGTCGCGAACGTGACCGCTGCGATGAACCCGTAGAACCAGTTTCCGCCGACCGCCTGCGCGAGCTTCACCGCGACCATGTTCGAGCCGCCGAGCAGGTCGTGCGTCAGGTTGAACGTGCCGTTCGCGCCGAGCCGGAAGAATTCCGGATGCTGCGCGAGCAGCACGATCGCCGAAAACCCGATCACGAAGGTCAGCAAATAAAAATAGCCGATGAAGCCGGTCGCGTAGAGCACCGACTTGCGTGCCTCCTTCGCGTTCGGCACCGTGAAGAAGCGCATCAGGATGTGCGGGAAGCCGGCCGTGCCGAACATCAGCGCGATGCCGAGCGACAGCGCGTTGGCCGGATCGCGGATCAGCTTGCCGGGCCCCATGATCGACAGCGCGCCCGGATGCACGGCCACCGCGCGGCGGAACATCTCGTCGACGCTGAAGCCGAACTCGCCGAGCGCGAGCAACGCGAGCAGCGTCGCGCCGCACAGCAGCAGCACGGCCTTGATCACCTGCACCCAGGTGGTCGCGGTCATCCCGCCGAAGAACACGTACACGACCATCAGCACGCCGACGATCAGCTCGGCCGTGCCGTACGACAGCCCGAACAGCAGCTGGATCAGCTTGCCCGCGCCGACCATCTGCACGACCAGGTACAGCACGACGATCGTCAGTGCGTTCGCGGACGTCAGCAGCCGGATCGGCCGCTGCGCGAAGCGGTACGCCACCACATCGACGAACGTGAACTTGCCGAGGTTGCGCAGCGGCTCGGCGATCAGGAACATCACGAAGGGCCAGCCGACCAGGAAGCCGATCGAGTAGATCAGCCCGTCGAAGCCGAACATGAACACCATCCCCGACAGCCCGAGGAACGACGCGGCCGACATGTAGTCGCCCGCGATCGCGAGCCCGTTCTGCAGCCCGGTGATGCCGCCGCCGGCCGTGTAGAAGTCGCGCGTCGAGCGCGTGCGGCGCGCGGCCCAGCGCGTGAGCGCGAGCGTCGCGAACACGAACGCGAAGAACATCGCGATCGCGACCGGGTTCAGCTCGACCTTGTCGGGCATCGGGCCCGCGACGGAGGTCGCATGGGCGGCGGAGGAAACGAGAACGGCCAGCGCGCCGAGCGCGCTCGAAGTGCGTCGCATGTCGGCCTCCGTCACGAACGCTGCAGGATCGCGTCGACGCGGCGGTCGAACGCACGGTTCGCGCGCAGCACGTAGCACGCGGTCAGGCCGATCGCGACCAGGATGATCGCGACGCCCGCGGCGATCCCGACCGTGGTCGTCGCGCCGCGATATAGCGGCGCGGCCAGCACGTGCGGCGCGAGCGCGACGAGCAGGATGAAGCCGTAGTAGGTGGCGATCATCAGCGCCGTCAGCGTGAAGCTGAAGCGGCGCCGCGCGCGCACGAGCTGCTGGTAGTCACGGCGCGCCGTGACCGATTCGATGACGGAAAGCTCCATTGTGTCTCCTGTCGATCGGAGTTAGCGCTTTAGCGCTTAATCCGATCCCATGCTTCGCGGTCGATCGGAGTTAGCGCTTTAGCGCTTAATCCGATCCCATGCTTCGCGGTCGACCGGAGTTGGCGCTTTAGCGCTTACTCCAGTCCCCGCAGGGCGACCGACTCGTCGTTGCGAGGGGTGTTTTGTGGAATGGTCGGCGCGCGTCGACTCCCCGCCCGCGCCGCGGCGGCAAAATCGATCTACACGACGCGGTCCGCACGCAGCCCTGCCAACTCGTCCGCCGACAGCCCGAGCCAGTCGCCGAGCACCTCGTCCGTATCGGCGCCGAGCACCGGCGGCGCGCCGCGCACCGGCAAGCGCGCGCCGTCGAAGCGGTACGGCGGTGCGAGCACGTCGACGCCGCCCGCGACCGGATGCGGCTGCCGCGTGACGAGCCCCGCACGGGTCGCGCGCTCCGACGTCAGCGCGTCGTGCAGCCCGAGCACTTCGCCGCACGGGATGCCGGCACCGGCCAGCGCCGCGAGCAGCATCGCGCGCGGCCGCCGCGCGAGTTCGCGGCGGATCTCCGGCAGCAGCGCGGCGCGGTTCTCCGAGCGGCCGAGGTTGGTCTTGTAGCGTTCGTCCGCGGCGAGGTCGGACCGCTCGATCGCGTCGCAGAAACGCGCGAACTGCGTGTTGTTGCCGACCGTGATCACGAGCGGGCCGTCGGCCGCATCGAACACGCCGTACGGCACGATCGACGGATGCGCGTTGCCGTAGCGCGGCGGATCCTCGCCCATCAGCAGCGCGTCGAGCCCGTAGTACGCGGTGATCATCAGCCCGCAGTCGAACAGCGCCATCTCGATGCGCCGTCCGCGCCCCGTCGCATGGCGCTCGTACAGCGCGGCGAGGATCGCCTGCGCCGAATACATGCCGGTGAACAGGTCGACCGCCGCGACGCCGAACTTCAGCGGCGGCTGGCCGGCCTCGCCGTTCAGCGCCATCAACCCCGCCTCGCCCTGCACGACGAGGTCGTATCCGGGCCGCGCGGCCTCCGGGCCCGACCGGTCGTAGCCGGAAATCGCGCAATGCACGAGCCGCGGATTCAGCTCGGCCAGCACGTCGTAGCCGAGCCCGAGCTTTTCCGCGCCGCCGAACTTGAAGTTGTGGATCAGCACGTCGGCCTGCGCGGCCAGCTCGCGCGCGATGCGCTGCCCTGCTTCCGTCTGCAGGTCGACGCAGATCGACCGCTTGCTGCGGTTCACGCTGTTGAAGTAGGTCGTCTCGGTCGCACCGATCCGCAGCCCCCAGTCGCGCGTGTCGTCGCCGCGCGCCGGATGCTCGACCTTGATCACGTCCGCGCCGAAATCGGCGAGCACCATCGCGCTCCACGGACCCGCGAGCACGCGCGAGAAATCGAGCACCTTCACGCCGGCCAGCGGCAACGCGCGCGCGTCGTTCGTCATCGTTGTCTCCTCCATTCGCGTGTTCGCCTTTATTGTCTCGACAGCGCGATGTAGCGCGCGAGATGGTGATCCTCGTCGCCGAGCTGGTGATCGATCATCACGAGCCGCTTCGCGTAGTGCGACAGCGGCAGCTCCCACGTCATCCCGATCCCGCCGTGCAGCTGGATGCTTTCCTCGGCGACCAGCGTGCCTATCCGGCCGATGCTGTACTTGGCCGCCGCGAGCGCGCGCTCGCGCACCGCACGCGGCGCATCGAGCTGCGCGGCCGCGTTGATCACCGCCGAGCGCGCCTGCTCGACTTCGAGCAGCAAGTCGGCCATCCGGTGCTGCAGTGCCTGGAAGCTGCCGATCGGCAGCCCGAACTGCTTGCGCGTGCGCAGGTAGTCGAGCGTCGCTTCCTTCGCGACGTCCATCGCGCCGAGCGCCTCCGCCGACAGCGCGAGCAGGCCGTAGCCGAGCACGCGTTCGAGCAGCGCGGCGCCCGCGTCTCCGTCATGAGCATCCGCCGCGCCGAGCGCGGCATCGGCCGGCAACGCGACGCGCTCGAAGCGCACTTCGGCCGCGCGGCCGCCATCGATCTTCCTGTAGTCGCGCAGCGACACGCCCGACGCGTCGGCCGGCACGACGAACAGGCCGATGCCGGCCGCGTCGTCGTCATTGCCCGCCGTGCGTGCGCTGACGACGAAGAACGCCGCCCGCGCGGCCTGGTCGACGACGCCCTTCGCGCCCGTCAGCACCCAGCCGTCGCCGGCACGCTCGGCGCGCGTGCGCACGGTCGTCAGTTCGTAGTGCGAGCCCGGTTCGTCGTGCGCGAACGCGGCGCTCGCGCTGCCGTCGATCAGCGCAGCCAGCCGCTCGCGATGCGCGTCGCCGCCGGCGAGCGACAGCGCGCGGCCGGCGAGCAGCGCGCCGAGGAACGGCTCGACGACGAGCCCGCGGCCAAGGCATTCGAACACCACGGCGATGTCGAAACCCGCGCCGCCGAAGCCGCCGTCGACTTCGGCAAACAGCGCGCCGACCGCGCCGAGCTCGGCGAAGCGCTGCCACATCGTGCGATCGAATCCTTCGGCCGACTGCGCGATGCTGTCGCGCACCGGGAACGCGTACTGTTCGGCGATGAAGCGGTTCAACGTGTCCGCCAGCATCCGGCGGTCTTCTGTGTGCTGGAAATCCATCGTCGCGTCCCTCGTTACAGCCCGAGCATCATCTTCGCGATGATGTTCTTCTGGATCTCGTTCGAGCCGCCGAAGATCGACAGCTTGCGATTGTTGAAGTACTGCTGCGCGGCGCTCGCGGCTTCGTCCGGGCCGACCGGCTCGCCGTCGTAGTCGGCGTCGAGCGCGGCGTCGACGAACGGCTGCGCGTACGGCCCCATCGCGCGCCGCATCAGCGCGGTGATCTCCTGGCGGATCTGCGTGCCGCGGATCTTCAGCATCGAGCTTTCCGCGCCCGGCACGCCGCCGCCCGCGACCGCGGCCAGCACGCGCAGGTTGGTCGTGCGCATGTTCTCGAGTTCGATCTCGACACGCGCGACGCGCGCCGCGAAGAACGGATCGTCCGCGAGCGGCCGCCCGTTCTTCGTCACCTTCGCGGCGACCGCGCGCAATCGCTCGAGCGCGGCCGTCGAGAAGCCGATGCCGGCGATGTTGGTGCGCTCGTAGGTGAGCAGGTATTTCGCGCAGGTCCAGCCGCGGTTCTCTTCGCCGACCAGGTTCTCCACCGGCACGCGCACGTCGGTGAAGAACACTTCGTTCACCTCGTGCTCGCCGTCGAGCGTGATGATCGGGCGCACTTCGACGCCCGGCGTGTTCATGTCGATCAGCAGGAAGCTGATGCCCTCCTGCTTGCGCACGTCAGTCGCGGTGCGCACGAGGCAGAAGATCATGTTCGCGTAGTGGCCGAGCGTGGTCCACGTCTTCTGGCCGTTCACGACGTAGTGCCCACCGTCGCGAACGGCACTCGTCTTCACCGACGCGAGGTCGGAACCGGCGCCGGGCTCCGAATAGCCCTGGCACCACCAGTCGGTGCCGTCCAGGATGCGCGGCAGCCAGTGGCGCTTTTGCGCTTCGTTGCCGTACTTGATCAGCACGGGCCCGAGCATGTTGACGCCGAACGGGACGATGCGCGGCGCGCCGGCAAGCGCGCATTCGTTGTCGAACAGGAACTTCTGCGCGACGCTCCAGCCGGGGCCGCCGTATTCGCGCGGCCAGTGGCTCGCGAGCCAGCCGCGCGCATTGAGGATCGCGTGCCATTCGCGCATGTCGTCGCGCGTCAGGTGCAGGCCGCCCTTCACCTTGCGCGCGGTGCGCGCCGGCAGCTCGGCGGCGAGGAAGCGCTGCACTTCGGTGCGGAACGCTTCCTCTTCGGGAGTGAAATTCAGGTCCATCGTGGGTCCGTTGCGAATGCGGTGGCGTTCAGTCGATATGGTTCAGGCTCGCGAAGTTCGCGCCGCGCTCGACCAGCTCGACGATCAGCGGCGACGGCTTCCAGAACAGCGGATCCTCCTGCGCGAACGCGTGGATGTCGGCGAGCACGTTCGCGAGGCCGACCGTGTCCGCGTAGTGCATCGGGCCGCCGCGATGGCGCGGGAAGCCGTAGCCGTACAGAAACACCGCGTCGACGTCGAGCGGGCGCAGCGCGATCTTCTCGTGCACGACGTTCGCGCCTTCGTTGATCATCGCGGCGAGGTAGCGGCGCAGGATCTCGTCGTCGGTGAACGTGCGCGGCGCGATGCCCTTCCTCGCGCGCTCGTCGGCGACGATGGCCTCGACTTCCGGGTCCGGCGTGCCGACGCGCGCGCCGTCCGGGTACAGGTAGTAGCCGCGCGCGGTCTTCTGCCCGAACCAGCCGCGCTCGCACAGCCGGTCGGAAATCTCCACGTATCGCGCGCGCGGGTCGCGCGTCGCCGCGCGGCGCTTGCGGGTCGCCCAGCCGATGTCGCCGCCCGCGAGGTCGACGACCTGGAACGGCCCCATCGGGAAGCCGAATTCGCGCACCGCGCGATCGATCTGGTACGGCGACGCGCCGTCTTCCATCAGGTAGTCGGCCGCGGTGCGATAGACCGCGAGGATCCGGTTGCCGATGAAGCCGTCGCACACGCCGGCGCGCACCGGCGTCTTCTTCAGCTGCTTCGCGAGCGCGAACGCGGTCGCAACGACGTCCGCACTCACGCGCGCCGGCACGACGATCTCGAGCAGCTTCATCACGTTCGCAGGCGAGAAGAAATGCAGGCCGATCACGTCGGCCGGCCGGTCGATGCTGGCGGCCAGCGCGTCGATGTCGAGATACGACGTGTTGGTCGCGAGCACCGCGCCCGGCTTGCACACCCGCGCGAGTTCGGAGAACACCGCCTGCTTCACTGCCATGTCCTCGAACACGGCCTCGATCACCACGTCCGCCTGCGCGAGCGCGTCGTACGACGTGCTGCCCTTGAAGCGCGCAAGGCGCGCCGCGTGCGCGGCCGGCGTCATCCGCCCCTTCGCGACGAGCCCGTCGTACACCTTCTCGACATGCGCGCGGCCGCGCGCGAGCGACGCTTCGTCGCGCTCGATCATCGTCACGGGCAGCCCGGCATCGAGCGCCGCGACCGCGATGCCCGCGCCCATCGTGCCGCCGCCGACCACGCCGATCCGCTCGACCGGACGCGCGCTCGCGCGGCGCGCCTCGGGCGCCTTCGCGGCTTCGCGTTCCGCGAAGAACGCGTGCACGAGGCCCGCGCGCTGCGGGCTGTCGATGCATTGCAGGAACAGGCTGCGTTCGAGCTTCATCCCCGCGTCGAACGACAGCGTGAGCGCTGCCTCGACCGCGTCGACGATCTTCGCCGGCGAGAACAGGCCGCGCGACTTCTTCGCCAGATCGGCGCGTGCCGCGTCGATCGCGGCCAGTGCGGCCGCACGATCGGCGAGCCCTTGCGCATCGCGCGTGCGCCGCGCCGGCGCGCCGAGCGACACGAGTTCCTGCGCATAGGCGAGCCCTTCGGCGAGCGTGTCGTCGCTGTGCGCGACGCGATCGACGAGGCCGAGCGCGAGCGCTTCGTCGGCGCTCGCGTGACGCCCCGTCAGCATCAGGTCGAGCGCGGCCTTCGCGCCGATCAGGCGCGGCGCGCGCTGCGTGCCGCCCGCGCCGGGCAGCAGGCCGAGCGTGACTTCGGGCAGGCCGAGTTTCGCGCCGGGCACCGCGAGCCGGTAGTGCGCGGCGAGCGCGACCTCGAGGCCGCCGCCGAGCGTCGCGCCGTGCAGCGCGACCACGACCGGCTTCGCGCTCGACTCGATCCGCTCGCACACGTCGGGCAGCGACGGCGGCACCGGCGGCTTGCCGAATTCGCGGATGTCGGCGCCCGCGATGAAGTTGCGGCCGGCGCCGACGATCAGCACCGCGCGGATCGCGTCGTCGGCCCGGGCGGCGTCGAGCGCGTCGGCGAGACCGCGCCGCACGTCGGCGGACAGCGCATTGACGGGCGGATGGTCGATCGTGACGACGAGCACCTTGTCGCGCCGTTCGCGCGCGACGGTGCCGGCCTGGGAGGGTTCGGGGGAAACGGGTAAATTCATGGTGTCTCCAGTGCGATGCGCCGGGCGGGCGGGAACGGTCGCCGGGCCGGCGAGCGGTGCCGGTTCGCGAGCCTGATCCCGCGCGGCGGGAAACGATCCGGCGTATTTGCCGGGCATGACTCGATTCTCGATTGATCGAGATTCATTGACAATTCCTGCACGCCTTTACAAGCTGTCAAGTCTGACTTGACATTGAATGCTTTCGGACCGCTTCGGGTCCTTAAGCGGGACGGATCAGGAGACACCGGGCATGGACCTGAACGCGCTGACGCTGCTCGTCGAGATCCTCGACGCGGGCAACCTGAGCAAGGCCGCGCAGCGGCTCAAGATGAGCCGCGCGAACGTCAGCTACCGGCTGAACCAGCTCGAGCGCTCGATCGGCCAGCAGCTCGTGCGCCGCACGACGCGGCGCATCGAGCCGACCGAGATCGGGCTGAAGCTGTACGAGCACGGCCGGCGCATCCGCAACGAACTGCTCGCCGCGCAGGAATCGGTGACGACGCTCGGCCAGGACCTGCAGGGCCGCGTGCGGCTGTCGGTGCCGAGCGGCTATGGGCAGATGGTGATGTCCGACTGGCTGCTCGCGTTCAAGCGGCTGCATCCGGGCATCGTGCTCGACGTGGTGTTCGAGAATCGCGTGGAAGACCTGATGCGCGACGAGATCGACATCGCGGTGCGCGTGATGCCGGAGCCGCCGCAGAACCTCGTCGCGCGCGACATGGGCGCGGTGCGCTACGTCGCGTGCGCGTCGGCCGCGTTCGCGGCCGCGCACGGAATGCCGGCGAGCCTCGGCGCGCTGGCCACCGCGCCGGTCGTCACCGCGACGGTGCTGGGCCGGCAGCTGCGAATCGCCGCGTATCTCGGCGACGAGCGCCACGAGGTGCTGCTCGAGCCCACGCTGATTTCGGAGAACTTCCTGTTCCTGCGCCAGGCGATCCTCGGCGGGATCGGCGTCGGCATCGTGCCCGACTACGTGATGCAGGACGACATGCGGCGCGGCACGGTCGTCACGTCGCTCGACGCGTACCGGCTCAGCATCTTCGGCACGCACATGTACATGCTGTACATGCCGAACCGGCACCACACGCGCGCGACCGCGACGTTCATAGAGTTCATCCTCGAACAGGCCGGAAAGGCCGGCCGGGGCGGGCCCGGCGGGACGCGTCAGGGTTTCTTGTCTGATGACAATCCGCCGGCCGCGCGGCGACAATAGCGCGCCGCGAGCGCACGGCGCGTGCCGCGCCAGCGCCGCCGCCCCCTTCGATTTCACAGTTGCCGAGGGTTCAATGTTCGACCGGATTCGTCCGCATTCGCGTCCCTGGACGCCTGTCGCCGCGCTCGCGCTCGTCGCGCTCGTCACGTTCAGCGCCGGCTGCACGTCCCCGTCCGCGCCGTCGGGCGCCGTCGTCCCGGTCGCCGCCGCGTCGGGTGCCGCGGTGCCGCTGCCCGGCGTTCACGCGCCGGAGCTGTCGTCCGGCTGGACCGACAAGCCGGGCTGGACCTCGCAGCGCTTCATGATCGCGGCCGCGAACCCGCTCGCGACGCAGGCCGGCTACGACATGCTGAAGGCGGGCGGCACCGCGATCGACGCGGCGATCGCGACGCAGATGGTGCTCGCGCTCGTCGAGCCGCAATCGTCGGGGCTCGGCGGCGGCGCGTTCATGCTGTATTTCGACGGCAAGGCAACGCAGGCGTACGACGGCCGCGAGACCGCGCCCGCCGCCGCGACCGATCGCCTGTTCTACGGCCCGACCGGCCAGCCGATGAGCTTCTACGAAGGTGTCGTCGGCGGGCGTTCGGTCGGCACGCCGGGCGTGCTGCGGATGCTCGACGCCGCGCACCGTGCGCATGGCAAGCTGCCGTGGCGCCGGCTGTTCCAGCCCGCGATCCGGCTCGCCGAGCACGGCTTCACGATCAGCCCGCGGCTCGCGATGCTGATCGCGAACGACTCGTACCTGACGAACGACCCGGCCGCGCGCGCGTACTTCTACAACAAGGACGGCACGCCGAAGGCCGCCGGCACGGTGCTGAAGAACCCCGCGCTCGCGACCGTGCTGCGCCAGGTCGCCGACCGTGGCGCAAATGCGTTCTACACCGGCGCGATCGCGCGCGACATCGTCACGAAGGTGCGCAAGCACCCGACCAATCCGGGCCTGCTGTCGCTGCAGGATCTCGCGCGCTACAAGGCGAAGGTGCGTGCGCCGCTGTGTACCGACTACCGGCGCTCGGTGGTGTGCGGGATGCCGCCGCCGTCGTCGGGCGGCCTCGCGATCGCACAGATGCTCGGCATCCTTGAGGCGATGCCCGACTGGCAGCAGATCGGCGCGCAGAAGCCGGTGCGCAACGAAGTCGGCTACGAGCCGACGCCATTCGCCGCGCACCTGTTCAGCGAAGCCGGGCGCCTCGCGTTCGCGGATCGCGCGCGCTACGTCGCCGACCCCGATTTCGCGCCGCTCCCGGGCGGCAGCTGGGCAAGCCTCACCGACAGGACCTATCTCGCGCAGCGCGCGCGCCTGATCGGCGACACCAGCATGGGCGTCGCGCAGGCCGGCACGCCGCAGGGCGCGACGCTCGCGCTGGCCGACGACCGCAGCCCCGAATTGCCGTCGACATCCGACATCGCGATCGTCGACCGCTACGGCCAGGCGCTGTCGATGACGACCAGCGTCGAGGACGCGTTCGGTTCGCGGCTGATGGTGCGCGGCTTCATGCTGAACAACCAGCTCACCGATTTCTCGTTCGTAGCGAGCGAGAACGGCCGCCCCGTCGCGAACCGCGTGCAGCCCGGCAAGCGGCCGCGCTCGGCGATGTCGCCGGAGCTCGTGTTCGACCAGAAGACGAAGCAGGTGACGATGATCGTCGGCTCGGCCGGCGGCCCCGCGATCATCAACCACGTCGCGAAGACGATGATCGGCGTGCTCGACTGGGGAATGACGATGCAGCAGGCGATCGCGCTGCCGAACTTCGGGTCGATGAACGGGCCGACGCAACTCGAGCGCGGCCGCGTGTCGGATGCGCTCGTCGACGGACTGAAGGGGCGCGGGCACGACGTGCAGGTCGTCGAGATGAACTCGGGACTGCAGGGTATCCAGCGGCTGAACGTGCAGGGGCAGACGGTGTGGTTCGGCGGCGCGGATCCGCGGCGGGAAGGGATGGCGATGGGAGAATGACGCGACCGGCAGGAGCGGCGCCCCCGCGCCGCCCGCTTCGCGTTACCCGCGCCCCTTCCACGGCACGATCCGCCGCTCGACCCAGCGCATCGCGAGATCGAACAGCCATGCGATCGCGCCGATGATCAGGATGCCCATCACGACGATATCGGTGCGCAGGAAGCTCGATGCATTGAGCACCATCTGCCCGAGCCCGGCCGTCGCGGCGACCATCTCGGCCGCGACGAGCGTCGTCCAGCCGAACCCGATCGCGATCCGCAGGCCCGTGAGGATTTCCGGCAGCGCAGCCGGCAGCACGACATGGCGCACGATCTGCGCGAAGCTGCCGCCGAGCGAGTACGCGGCGTTGATCTGCTCGACGGTTGCCGCGCGCACGCCCGCGCGTGCGGCCATCGCGATCGGCGCGAAGCACGCGAGGAAGATCACGACCAGCTTCGCCGTCTCGTCGATGCCGAACCAGATCACGACGAGCGGCAGGTATGCGAGCGGCGGCAGCGGCCGGTAGAACTCCAGCAGTGGATCGAGCACGCCGCGCGCGGTCCGGCTCACGCCCATCAGGATGCCGGCCGGCACGCCGACCGCGGTGGCGAGCACGAACGCGCCGAACACGCGCGCGGCGCTCCACAACAAATGCTCGGACAACGGCAGGCCGCCCTGGATGCGGCCGTGCCATGCGTCGACGAACGCGGTCCACACCGCTTCCGGCGCAGGCAGGAACAACGGCGGCAGCCACTGCCAGTGCGTCGCGACCCACCACAGCGCGGCCAGCGCCGCGACCGTCGCCGCGCTGAGCGCGGCCGTCTTCCCCTGCCCCGGCAACCGGTAACGATGCGAAGCGCGCGCCGGACGCGCCGCATGGCGCCCTTGCGTTGCGCGTTGATCCTGCCCGAACTCCGCGGCCGCTCGATCGGCCGCCCACGAATCCTGCGTGCTCATGGTGTCCTGCCTGTGCAAAGTACTGATCCGGCCGCGCCCGACGGACGCGCCCTGCCGCGCGAACTCATGCATCACGCGGTCTCCGCGGCCGCCTCGTCGCGATGCAGATACGCGATCAGCCGCTCGCGCCACGCGATGAATTCCGGCGACGACTTCACCGCGCGCGCATCGCGCGTTTCGACGTAGCGCCGCGCAAACGGCAACTCGAACGTTTCCGCGATGCGGCCGGGGCCGGCCGTCATCACGACGAGACGCGTCGCGAGGAACAGCGCCTCCTCGACGTCGTGCGTGATGAAGAACACCGTCTTGCCGGTGCGCGCCCACACGTCGAGCACGAGCGCCTGCATCGTGCCGCGCGTCATCGCGTCGAGCGCGCCCATCGGTTCGTCCATCAGCAGCACGCGCGGATCGCTCGCGAGCGCACGCGCGATGCCGACGCGCTGCTGCATCCCGCCCGACAGTTCGTACACGCGCGCCTGCGCATGGCGCTCGAGGCCGACGAGCGCGAGCATCTCTCTCGCACGCGCTTCGCGTTCGGCCTTCGACACGCGTGCGAAGCGCAGCCCGAGCGCGACGTTCTCGAGCACGTCGAGCCACGGCAACAACGCATATTTCTGGAACACGACGCCGCGATCGGCGCCGGGGCCCGTGACCGGCACGCCGTCGACGCGCACATCGCCCGTCGTCGGCGCGACGAAGCCGGCCATGCAGTTCAGCAGCGTCGTCTTCCCGCACCCGGACGCGCCGAGCGCGACGACGAATTCACCGGAATCGATGCGCAGGTCGACGCGTGCGAGTGCCTGCGTCGTCGGCCGACCGCGCTCGCCCGGATAGGCGACCGATAACTGACGGACTTCCAGCGTGCTCATGATCGAGGGCTCCGCGATGAGTGGCCTGGGTTGCCCGAGTTGGCGCGCTCAGCGCGCGGCCTTCTGCACGAACTGCGGATCGACGCCGACCGAGTAGTCGGCGAGCACCGTCTGGATCGTGCCCTGCGATTTCAGGAACGCTGCGGTGGCCGCGAGCGACTTCGCGGCGCCCGACTGCGCGCCGCCGCCGAGCCATGTCGGCGACGCCTGCTCGGCCGGCGTCGGGAACGCGTAGAGCGCGAGGCTCGCCGGCACGTCCTGCGCGTCCGCGCCCGACACCTTCGCGACCGCCGCGACCTGCGGCGAGCCGACCTTCCACGCGGCGGCATGCGCGCGGTAATCGGCATCGGCGGACGCCAACACCTTCACGAAGCGTGCGACGAACTCGGGGTTCTCGCGCGCGAACTTGCGGCTCACGACGAAGCCGTCGAAGGTCGCCTTGCCGCTTGCCTTCGCGACCTGGCCCGACGTCGTCAGCACGGTGCCCGACTGCTTGACCTTCGCGAGCACCGGATCCCAGATGTAGGTCGCGTCGATGTCGCCGCGCGTCCACGCGGCCGCGACCTCGGGCGGACGCAGGTTGACGATCTTCACGTCGTTCGGATTCACACCCGCGGCCTGCAGCGCGACGAGCGTATGGAAATGCGACGTCGACACGAACGGCACGCCGATCTTCCTGCCCTTCAGCGCGGCGACGCTGGTCACGCCCGAACCGTTGCGCGCGACGAGCGCCTCGGCATCGTTGATGTTGTCGAGCACCCAGAACAGCGAGATGTCGAGCCCCTGCGACAGGCCGGCCGCGATCGGGCTCGAGCCGGCCTCGCCGAGCTGCACGGAGCCCGACGCGAGCGCGCGAATCACGTCGGCGCCGCTGTCGAGCTTGCGGAACCTGACCTTGTAGCCGGTCGCCTTCTCGACTTCACCGCTCGCCTGCGCATAGCGCCACGGCACGACCATGTCCTGGTACGCGATCACGACTTCGCGCGATTCGGCGTGCGCCGCGCCCAGCACGGCAAAGGCGGTCAGCGCGACGACGGCGCGGCGGATGAAGCTGAAACGGGACATGCGGCTCTCCTTCGAATGCGGGCAATGCTGGGAGAGCCGACTTTACGGGCTTTGCGCGCGGCGGGAGCGAACTTATCCTGCGAAGCTATCGATGATGTTTCAGCTTTGCTTTTCGCGCTGGATTGAATGGGATCGACGATCGAGCGGCGATCGGTGTGCGAAAACCTGCCGTCACCGCTCTCCCTTGAGCGCCGACGAAAGCGATCACCAGTGTTTCAACATTGCTCTCATTCGCGAGCGTGAATTCCGATGCCACGCGTTGTCATGCGTCGCGCGGACCAGCCACGCGGAAGCGCAAGCGGCGTCATCCGGCGTACGAACGCGGTAAGTCCGCGTGCTATCGGGTTTCGCATGCGCCTTTACGCGGACAACATTTCATACGAGTCCCATATCAATTCTTCAAAGCGAACGTTAGCGTTCCATATCGAACGCAGAAGCTCTGATCCTCAATTTCGATCAGTTATAAACTCATGAAGACCAAGTACGATTTATTGGAAATGAGAGATGTTTGGATCGATGCCTATATGAGCGGCGATGTCGATCAACTGAATTTTGTTGAGAGCGCTCATTTCTTCGTGAAGCGAGGAGGCCGGATACTGACTAAGCTCCAGCAAATATCCTCTATAGAACGGCACCTGTCCGAAAAAACCGGATTCAATTTGGGTCTGCATGTCCATACCGAGATCACGGTAATCGCAGAAGACCGCCACTGGGCATCGATCTCCGGAACTGGCTCGATGCGACGTGACGGACGAACACTTACCCGGTTTGATTTTCTAGAACTATGGCTGGTCAACGACGATCGATGGCAGATCGCAGCGCTTTGCTACGACGAGAAAGAATGCGAAGACGAAGTGATGGCAGATCATCCGGATGACGAATAGTGTCACCTATTTCAGGACGGGTCACTCGATACGAAAAAGCCCGCATCGCTGCGGGCTTTTTTCGACTGCCTGACTACTGCAGAGAAGCGAATGCGGTGCTCAGACCACCCCGGCCCCATGCGCCTGCAGATCGGCGTGATAGCTCGACCGCACCATCGCGCCGACGGCCGCGTGCGTGAAGCCCATCTTGTACGCCTCTTCCTCGTACATCTTGAACGTATCCGGATGCACGTACGCACGCACCGGCAGGTGGTGCTCCGACGGCTGCAGGTACTGGCCGATCGTCAGCATGTCGACGTCGTGCGCGCGCAGGTCGCGCATCACCTGCAGGATTTCCTCTTCGGTTTCGCCGAGGCCGACCATCAGGCCCGACTTGGTCGCGACGTCCGGATGCTGCGCCTTGAAGTCCTTCAGCAGCTTCAGCGAGTGCGCGTAGTCCGAACCCGGGCGCGCTTCCTTGTACAGGCGCGGCACCGTTTCGAGGTTGTGGTTCATCACGTCGGGCGGTGCCGCGTTCAGGATCGAGATCGCGCGGTCGAGACGGCCGCGGAAGTCCGGCGTCAGGATCTCGATGCGCGTTTCCGGCGACTGCTCGCGCACTTCGCGGATGCACTCGACGAAGTGGGCCGCGCCGCCGTCGCGCAGGTCGTCGCGGTCGACGCTCGTGATCACCACGTACTTGAGCTTGAGCGCGGCGATCGTGCGTGCGAGGTTCTTCGGTTCATCCGTGTCGAGCGGATCGGGACGGCCGTGGCCGACGTCGCAGAACGGGCAGCGGCGCGTGCACTTGTCGCCCATGATCATGAACGTCGCGGTGCCCTTGCCGAAGCATTCGCCGATGTTCGGGCAGCTCGCTTCCTCGCACACGGTGTGCAGGTTGTGCTCGCGCAGGATCGTCTTGATCTCGTTGAAGCGCGAGCTGCCGGTGGCCGCCTTCACGCGGATCCACTCCGGCTTCTTCAGCTTCTCGATCGGAATGACCTTGATCGGGATGCGCGCCGTCTTCGCCTGCGCCTTCTGCTTGGCGGTCGGATCGTAGGCAGGGGTCGCGGCCGAATCGGCCGGTGCGGGGGAAGCGGTAACGTCAGTCATTCGAATGTTCCAGTGCCTGCGGCTTGTCGGCGGCCGCGGATTCGCCATCGAGGTTGGCAATCAGACGACCCACCAGCGTGTGGGCGACGTCGTTCCAGTCGGCGGCAACCTCGAGGCTCGCCATGTCGACGGTTTCCAGTCCGGCATAGCCGCACGGGTTGATCGCAAGAAACGGGCGCAGATCCATCTTCACGTTCAGGCTCAGCCCGTGATAGCTGCAGCCGTTGCGGATCTTCAGGCCGAGGGCCGCGATCTTCGCGCCTTCGTGCACGCCGGATGCCACGTAGATTCCCGGCGCGCCCGCCTTGCGGACCGAAGCGAGATTATACGCCGCGAGGGTTTCGATCACGGCCTCCTCGATCTTCGTCACGAGCGTGCGCACCATCAGCTTGCGCCGGCGCAGGTCCAGCAGCAGATAGACGACGATCTGGCCGGGGCCGTGGTAGGTGATTTGTCCGCCGCGGTCGACCTTGACGAGCGGCACGCCGCTGTCGGCCACCAGCAGGTGGGCCGGGTCGCCGGCCTGGCCGAGCGTGTAGACGGGCGGATGCTCGACGACCCAGATCTCGTCGCCGGTGTCGGCCGTGCGCGTGTCGGTGAACGCGCGCATCGCGTCGAAGCTCGTCTCGTAGGCCTCGCTGCCCCGCCAGCGCACGGTGACCGGCGCGACAGGCTGAACCGGAGACCCGGCGGGCGATTCGGAAACAGCGACAGGCGTGGACACGATGGCAACCGGCGAGACGGACATGGGCGGTAGTTTACCGAAAACCCATGGGTCTCGCCGGCGTTGGAAGGGGACGGATCCGGGGTATCCGTCAGAGGAATGGCCTGTCAGACGGTGCGCCAGCCGTCGTGGAGCAGCGCATTCACGCGGTTGCGCAGCCGCGCGAGCACGCCGCGTGCGACTTCCCCGGCCGGCCGCGACACCGAGAACGCGACGTGCGCGCCCTGCCGGCCTTCCGCGCTGAGCCACAGCCGCTCGCCGCGACGCAGCCGGAGCGTCTCGCCGTCGACCAGGAAGTAGTCTTCGACGTCGTTGCTGCGCGTCGCCCACACCGGCCCGCATTGCACCGTCAGACGCGTGCTGCGTTGCACCTTCATCGGCACGGTCTCGCCCGCGGGGATTTCGAACGTGATGCTTGAAGAAATTTCTTGCATGATCGACTCCGCCAATAAATGCTTCGATGGCTACAATCGTAATCACTTCAAGGCACCCGACCAAACGACCAATTTTCACGTCGATGTGAGGAAAATTAGCAAATGGACCTCCGCCAGCTGCCTGCGCTGAACGCGATTCGCGCGTTCGAAGCCGCCGCCCGTCACGAGAATTTCTCCCGCGCCGCCGACGAGCTGTACGTCACGCACGGCGCGGTCAGCCATCAGGTTCGCGCGCTCGAGGAGGAGCTCGGCGTGCAGCTGTTCACGCGCAACGGCAAGCGGCTGTGCCTGACCGACGCCGGCATGCGCTACGCGCAGCAGGTCCGTACCGCGCTGATGGTGATCGCCGATGCGACGCGCGAGGTACGCGCCAGCGACCGCGGACGGCGGCTGGTGGTGTCGATGCTGTCGTCGTTCGCCGCGCGCTTCATCACGCCACGCATCGGCACGTTCATCGAGCGGCATCCGGAAATCGACGTCGAACTCCAGTCGACCAACTCGCTCACCGATTTCGCGCGCGACGACGTCGATCTCGCGATCCGCTTCGGCTCCGGCAGCTATCCGGGGCTGCATGTCGAGCCGTTGTTCGAAGAGGTGTTCTTTCCGGCGTGCTCGCCGACGCTGAACGGCGGCAAGCTGCCGCAGACGCCCGCCGATCTCGTGCACTACAACCTGCTGCGCTCGGACGACGAGCTGTGGCGGCCGTGGTTCGACGCGGCGGGGCTCGATACGCTGACCGAGCCGAAACGGGGGATTCTGTACCAGGATTCGTCGAACCTGCTGCTGGCCGCGATCGACGGTCAGGGCATCGCGCTGGTGCGCCGCTCGCTCGCGGTGCACGACCTGCTGGACGGGCGCCTCGTGCGCCTGTTCGACATCGACGGGCAGAGCCCGTGGCACTATTTTTTCGTGTGTCCGCCGCCGCTCCTGAACACGCCGCGCGTGCAGGCGTTCAGGACCTGGCTGCTTCAGGAAGTCGCCGCGTACCAGCTGCTGTGCGACGAACTGGACGCGCGGCGCGCGGCGGGGAAGACCGCCGCCGAGTGCGCGCGGGAAGGAGGATGGAAAGCGGCGCTCAGAGCACGACCTTGACCATCGGATGGCCGGTCAGCGCGCGATAGATGTCGTCGAGCTGTTGCTGGCTCGTCGCGCGCACGGTGATCGTGAGGCCGGTGTAGTTACCGCCGCTCGATGCGCGCTCCTCGATCTTCTCGACGTCGATCTCGTTGTCGTGGACGGACACGACCTTGAAGATCGTGTCCTTGAATTCCGGGTGCGCCTTGCCCATGATCTTGATCGGGAAATCGCACGGGAACTCCAGCAGCGACTCCTTCCGGGTATCGATCGCGCCGGTCACCTCGATGGTTTTGGTCGGTTCGCTCATCATTTTCTCCGGGTTAGGTCAAACTGTTCAAACTCGCGTGCCTTCGCACGCTGGTACGCGTCGTACAACGCCGCGAATACGGGGCCCGGCTTGCCGCCCTGCACGGGCAGGTCGTCGAGCGACGTGACGGGCAGAATTTCCTTCGTGGCCGACGTGATCATGATCTCGTCCGCCGAGCGCAGCTCGACTTCGCTGATCTCGCGCGCGACGAACGGAATGCCGCATTCGTCAGCCAGCTGCTCGACCAGCGCGTAGCGGATCCCTTCGAGGATCTTGTTGCTGCGCGGCGGCGCCGCCAACTCGCCGTTCTTCACGACCCACACGTTCGACGACGAGCCTTCGGTCACGTTGCCGTCGCGCAGCTGGATCGTCTCGAACGCGTCGCGTTCGGCCGCATGCTGCGCCATCAGCACGTTGCCGAGCAGCGAAATCGACTTGATGTCGCAATGCAGCCAGCGGCGATCCTCGGCCGTCACGCAACGCACGCCCTGCGCGCGCTCCGCTTCCGACGGCAGGCGCAGCGGGCTCGTCATCGCGAACACCGTCGGCACCGTATTCGCCGGGAACGCGTGGCCGCGCTTCGCGACGCCGCGCGTCACCTGCAGGTAGACAAGCGCATTGCCGTCGCCGAGGCCTTCCGCATTCGCGGCGACCACGCGCTCGATCAACGCGCGCCAGCCGGCCGCGTCATGCGGATTCTCGATGCCGATCTTCTTCAGGCTGCGCGCGAGCCGCTCCAGATGCTGTTCGATCCGGAACGGCACGTGCGCGCCGTCGTGCGCATACACGGGGACGACTTCATACACGCCATCGCCGAAGATGAACCCGCGGTCGAGCACCGGGACCCGGGCTTCCGACAGCGGCACCATTTCCTCCTGCGACGACACGCTGAGGTAGACGATCGGTTCGAATTCGGCTTGGCTCATGGCTATACCAGATGGGGATGAAGTCGTGAAAACAAAGGCCCGTCGCGCTTACTTCTTCTTGCTGAACATCAGCAGGATCGAGTCCCAGATACGGCCGAAGATACCCGCTTCCGGCACCGCCTGCAGCGCGACGACCGGGAACTCCGACAGCGTCTTGCCGTCGGCGACGATCTTCACGGTACCGACCTGCTGGCCTTCCGCGAGCGGCGCGATCAGCGGCGCGTTGACCTCGACTTCCGGCTTGACCTTGTCGCCCAGGCCGCGCGGCACGGTCACCCACTGGTCGCCCTTCACGCCGACCTGCACGGTGTTTTCCTTGCCCTTGTAGATGCGCGGCGTCGACATCGCCTGGCCGCCCTTGAACAGGCGCACCGCGTCGAACGCGCTATAGCCGTAGTTCAGCATCTTCATGCTGTCCTGCGTGCGCTCGCCTTCCTTCTGCTCGCCCATCATCACCGACACGAGACGGCGCTGGCCGTCGACACCCGGGATCGCGCGCTTGGCCGATGCGATCAGACAGTAGCCGGCCGCCTGCGTATGGCCCGTCTTCAGGCCGTCGACGGTCGGATCCAGCCACAGCAGCCGGTTGCGGTTGCCCTGGCGGATGTTGTTGTACTTGAATTCCTTCTCCGAGAAGATGCTGTAGTACTGCGGGAAATCGCGGACCAGGTGCGCGGACAGCTTCGCGAGGTCGCCGGCCGTCGTGTAGTGGTTCGGGTCGGGCATGCCGTTCACGTCGGCGAAGTGCGTGCCCTTCATGCCGAGGCGCGCCGCCTCGTCGTTCATCATCGTGACGAACTGCCCTTCGCTGCCGCCGACCAGTTCGGCCAGCGCGATCGCGGCGTCGTTGCCCGACTGGATGATCATCCCGTACACGAGGTCGTGCACCGACACCGGCTTGTCCGCCTCGATGAACATGCGCGACTCGTCGGTGCCGACGCGGCGCACGGCGGCGCTCGGCGTGACGATCTGCTCCATCGAGATCTTCTTCTTGTCGAGCGCCTCGAACACCAGGTAGGCCGTCATCAGCTTCGTCAGCGAGGCGGGCTCGACGCGCTCGTCGGCGTTGCCCGATGCGAGCACCGTGTTGCTCGTCGCATCGACGAGCACCCACGAGCGCGCGTTCACGCCCGGCGGCGGCACCGCGCCCGGCATGAAGGTCGCGGGCGCGCCGGTGAACTGCTCGGCGGCGGCGGCCGGCGCGGCATGCGCGGCCTTGGCCTTGGCGGCTGGCTTCGCCTCGGCGACGACGATCGTCGACGCGAGCGCGACGGGCAGCATCACGCCCAGCGCGACGTTGCGCGCGGCGGTGCCGAAGGCGATGGAAGAAGCGAGGGACTTGAGGCCTTGGGGAGACAGACGCATGATCGATTCAGGCTGGTGGCAGAAAGTGCGGCGCGAAACGCGCAGGGGTTGAACGGCAAGGCGGCGGGCGTTCCGGCGTTCGTCCGACTGTGTCGGACGGCGCGAAACGCGCCGGTTGGACTCGTGCGGACGCGTTCGGTTCGCGGCCGTCGCGAGCGGGCGGACAGGCGCGAAACGAGCGCCGCATGGGCCCAGCCGGGCCGCGGGCGACGCGAAATGCGGCCATTATACGTGGCCGCGAATGGCGTTTTCGCGAACCGTGGCCCGGGTGGCCGCACACCGGCTTCGAGAGGATAGCGCGGCTTCGCTGCGGGGAATCGTGCTCGAAGCCGCGCGAAAGGCGTGCGCAGGCGCTCTGCAAGTCGGGTTGCGCCGCGCGAGAGCGGGCCATGTGCGACCGTGCCGTGACACGATGCGGCGCGATGTCGCGCGAGCGGCGACATCGCGGTCGTGCGGCAGCGACGCCGCACGCCGGGTTCAGCGAATCAACGCCACGCGTCGACGATGATGCGCTTCAACACGTGCAGCTTGCGATGGAAGAAGTGCTCGGCGCCGGGGACCACGACGACCGGCAGTTCCTGCGGCCGCGCCCAGTCGTAGACCGATCCGATCGGCACCGTGTCGTCGGTTTCGCCGTGGATCACGAGCGTGTTCTCCGGCACGTCGGCGACCTGCCAGCGGCTCGCGGCGGTGCCGACGAACACCATCCGCTCGATCGTCTCGCCCGCGTCGCGCAGCCGCTTCGCGACATGCGACAGCACGAAGGTGCCGAACGAGAAGCCCGCGAGCACGAGCGGAAGATCCGCATACGCGGGCTGCGCGCGCATGTGCGCGAGCACGGCAAGCAGGTCGTCGGCCTCGCCGATGCCGTTGTCGTGCACGCCCTCGGTCGCGCCGACGCCGCGGAAGTTCGACCGGAACACCACATAGTCGAGCTGGACCAGCGTGCGCGCGAGCGTTTGCGCGACCTTGTTGTCCATCGTGCCGCCGAACAGCGGATGCGGGTGTGCGACAAGCGCGATGCCGCGCGGTGCGGCGCTGCCTTCGCGCACGGCGTCCGGCAGGTCGACCGCAATTTCGATCTGCCCGACCGGGCCGGCGATCAGCGACTTCTGCGTATGAACGTTCATTCGGCCGGCCCGCTCAGATCTTCAGGCGGTCGACGACCTTGCCGTCGCGCAGGTGCGATTCGACGATCTCGTCGATGTCGGCCTGGTCGACGTACGTGTACCACGTGCCTTCCGGGTACACGACCATCACGGGCCCTTCCTCGCAGCGGTCGAGGCAGCCGGCCTTGTTGATACGGACCTTGCCGGGCCCCGCGAGGCCGAGTTCCTTCACGCGCTTTTTCGCATATTCCTGCATGGTCTGCGCATCGCATTGCGCGCAACTCGGACGCTCGGCGCCCGGTTCGCGCTGGTTCAGGCAGAAGAAGACGTGGTGCTGGTAGTAGGAATCCATGATGGTGACGAGCAGCCCGGCGCGGTGCCGGGCGAAAAGAGAGGCGATTGCCGTTGCGCGCGGCAACGGAGGTGCGGACGATTATAACGAGCGGCGCGCGCCGCTGCCCGCGATCGAGACGTGGCCGCCCTGCCCTGCCGCGTCAGCGCCGCGGCGCGGCCGGCAGCCACGCATGCTCGACGCGCTGGCCGAGCCAGATCAGCGCCGCGTAGGGCCAGATCCACGCGAGCCAGCGCGCGATGCTGTTGAAGTGCACGTAGCGCCCCTGCCGCCAGCCCGACAGCGTGAAGTCGAAGAACGGGTTGACGGGCAGCAGGTTGACGAGCGCCACGCCGGCCAGCAGCGCGAGCGCCGCGAGCAGCGCGCGCCACGCGGCCGGCACGCGCAATGCGAGCAAGGCCGCCGCGAAGCCGAGCTCGATGCCGAGCCGCGCGCCGGGCGTCGCCCACACGACGACGAGGCCGGTGGTCGACTGCATGAAGGTCGCGGCCGCCTTCAGCGCGAGCGTCGCGGCAACGAACGCGATCAGGAGCCGCACGCGCGGCGCGCCGGCGCGCATCGCGAGCGACGCGATCGCCAGCGCGGCGAACAGCATCAGCCCGCCGAGCGCGGCTTCCCACGCGGAGTCGGACAGCCAGCCGTCGACGCGCTCGGGCCATTCGCTCACGCGCCACGCGGCCGGCAGCCAGGCGAGCAGCGCATCCTGCATCGACCCGTCGGCGCGTTCCCACAGCGCGGCCGGCCAGTCGCCGATGCCGAACAGGAACGGCGACGGAAACAGGATCGCGAACGGCCACAGCCCGGCGAGCAGCAGCGGCGTCGCGCCGTCGGTCTCGAACCACGCGAAGCGCAGCCGGCGCAACGCGCCGCGATCGAGCAGCGCGCCGGTGGCCGGTGCCGCGAGCGCCGCGCCGAGCAGCGCGCCGAGCGCGTTGGCCGCGAGGTCGAGATTCGATGCGACGCGCGTCGGCAGGTAGGTCTGCAGTGCCTCCATCGACCCCGACAACAGCACGCCGAGACCGCCCATGATCAGCGTCGCGGCCACGCCGCGCCAGCGCGGGTGCAGCGCGAGCACGCCGAGTGCGCCGAACGGCATGTACCCGAGCACGTTGGTGACCACATCGAACGCGGTCACATAGCGCTGCATCGGCGCAAACAGATAGTCGAACGGCCCGATGCCGAGCGACACCCAGCCGTCGAACGGATACAGCGAGGCATAGACGATGAGCGCCGCATACGCGGCGAACGCCTGCCGCGCCAGCGACGACACGCGCGACGTACCCGGCACGCTCATCGCGGCTGCGCGCGGTGCGTCACGGGTTGCCCGCGTACGCCTGCACGCCGACCCATGCGGCGATCTGCGACACGAGCTCGTCGCTCGCGGCCGCGAGCGCACGCGCGCCGCCGGCCGCATCGGGCGTGCTGGACGGTGCGCGCGCGACGAACGTGCGCTGTCCGAGCACCTTGCCGTCCTGCATCAGCGTCGCGCGCGCGGTGACCGCGCCGTGGCTCTGCGACTGCCCGTCGAACACCTGCTCGAATTCGTTCAGGTCGACCTTCAGCGTCGGCGCGCGCACGCCGTCGGAGCCTTCGAGCACCGCGCCGTGCGACGACAGCGCGCCGCGCAGCCGCTGCGTGAGCAGTTGCGCGGGCGGCGCGGTCCAGCGGCTGTCGCGATAGACGGCCGTGCGCTGCGCATCCGCATACGCGAGGCGGTAGACGAACTTGTCCGTGTCGAGCGCGTCGGGCGCGGCGACGTCGAGCACCTTCAGCGCGGGGCCCGTGCCGGCCGTGGCGACCGACGCGGCCGGCCCGAGGTCGTAGTGGACGTTCGACAGCGCCGCGCCGTTGCCGGCGCAGCCGGCGGCGAACACGAGCGTCAGCATCGCGAGCGCGGTCGCGGCCGGACGCAGCGCGCGATCAAGGATTCGTGGCATGGCATGTTCCTGCATGATGTTTCCGGTTTCGATGGCGTCATGGCCCGGTCTCGCGCCGGGGCGGTCGATCGACGGGCTGGCGATACGCTTCATTTCCCGGCCGCCGCACCCGGCCAGACGAAGCCCGCCTCGCCGGGTCCGGGCGCGGAGCCCGGGGAGCCGAACAACAGACTGCTCGGGTTGCGGCCGAGTTCACCGGCGACGTCCTTCAATTGCCGCGACGCATCGCCGACGCTGCCGGCCAGCGTGTTGAAACGCGGCAGCGTGTCGTACTGGACCCGCGCGTTCAGGTCGTTCAGCGCGACGCCGACCTGCTCCGCGGCCGAGCCGGCCTTGTTCAGGTTCGATACGAGCGGCCCGTTCGGCTGCAGCAGCGTGTTCGCCGACGCCATCGCGCGATCGACCTGGTGCATCGTCTCGGGCAGCGCGGCCACCGCCGGCGCGAGCTGCTTCGACAGCGTCGCCGCGCCGTCCGCCGCGTGCTGAAGGCTTTCGGCCGTCGCGCGCAATTGCTCGCGCATCTCCGGCGACATCAGCGCGTTCGCGCTTTTCGCCGCCTGCTCGAGCTGCCGCAGCAGCACGTCGCCGCGCTCCTGGAGCTGGTCGAACAGGCTCGGCCGCATCGGGATCTGCGCGATCGCCTTCGGCGACGACGGCAGCGGCGCCAGGTCGCGGCCGGTGTCTTCGAGCTGCACGAACGCGATGCCCGTCACACCCTGGAAGCCGAGGCTGCCGTAGGTCGACTGCGTGATCGGCGCGTCGTGGTCGACGAGAATCCGGATCCGGATCTGGCCCGGGTGCGTGCGATCGAAGCCGATCGACTGCACCTTGCCGACGTCGAGGCCGCGAAAACGCACGGCCGCATCGGGAAACAGGCCCGTCACGTTGGTGCGCGCGAGCAGGTCGTACGGCACGCGCACGGTACGGTCGACGTTGAACCAGAACACGGTGCCCGCGATCGCCAGCGTCAGCGCGATCGTGAACAGGCCGGCCCAGAACGCATGTGATTTGTTTTCCATCGGAGGGTTCCTTGTCCTTGCCTGTTACAGCTCGACGCTCGACGGCGCCGGTTCGAGGGCCGCCTTCGGCAGCTTCGCGCGCCGCTCGGGCGGCAGCGCCTGCAGCGCGCGGCGCCCGCGCAGCCCCAGGAAATATTCGTGGATGAACGGATGGTCGACGTTCGCGGCTTCCTCGACAGGTGCCGCGACCAGCACCTTGCGGTCCGCCAGCACCGCGACGCGCGTCGACAGCGCGACCATCGTGTCGAGATCGTGCGTCACCATCACGACCGTCAGCCCGAGCGTGCGGTGCAGCGTCGCGATCAACTCGACGAATTCGTCGGACGCCTGCGGGTCGAGGCCGGCGGTCGGCTCGTCGAGGAACAGCAGCTCCGGCTCGAGCGCGATCGCGCGCGCGATGCCGACCCGCTTCACCATCCCGCCCGACAGCGCGGCCGGCATCTTCGACGCGTGCTTGCACGGCAGCCCGACCATCTCGAGCTTCAGCATCACGATGTCGTGCAGCAGGTCGGGCGGCACGCGGCCGAGCTCGCGCAACGGCTGCGCGACGTTGTCGAACACCGTCATCGACGAGAACAGCGCACCCTGCTGGAACAGCATCCCCGAGCGCGTGCGCATCATCCGCGCGCTCGCGTCGTCGATCTTCGACGTGTCCTCGCCGAACACCTTGATCGTGCCCGACGTCGGCCGCTCGAGGCCGAGGATCTGCCGCACGAGCGTCGTCTTGCCCGAGCCCGAGCCGCCGACGATCGCCACGATCTCGCCGCGCCGCACGTCGAAATCGAGCTTCTGGTGAACGATGTTGCGCCCGTAGCGCTTCGTCAGGTTGCGCACCTCGATCACGAGGTCGTCGCCGTGCGCGGCGGCCGGCCGCGGGTCGACGGCGCCTGCGCCGACTGCCGCGGCGTGTGCACTGGCGGCACCGCCCGCCGATTCGTTCGACGCGTTCATCCGAGCCCCACGTTCTGGAACAGGATCGCGAACACGGCATCGGCGAGGATCACGACCGTGATCGACGTGACGACCGAGGTGGTCGTGCCTTCGCCGAGGCTCTGCGAGTTCGCCTTGATCCGGAAACCGAAATGACAGGCGACCAGCGCGATCAGCATGCCGAACACGACACCCTTGCCGACGCCGATGTACAGGTTCGCGATCGGCACGACGCCCGGCAGCGAGCGCACGAAATAATTGACGTCGATCCCGAGCACCACCTTCGCGGCCAGCGCGCCGCCCGTCAGCGCGATGATGTTGGTCCACATCACGAGCAGCGGCATCGCGACGCCGAGCGCGAGCACGCGCGGCAGGATCAGCCGCAGCCCGTGCGGGATGCCCATCACGCGCATCGCGTCGAGTTCCTCGGTCACGCGCATCACGCCGATCTGCGCGGTGATCGCCGAGCCCGAGCGGCCCGCGACGAGGATCGCCGACAGCACCGGCCCGAGCTCGCGGATCACCGACAGCCCGAGGATGTTCACGATGTAGCGGTTCGCGCCGAACATCTGCAGCTGCTGCGCGGACAGGTAGCTGAGCACGATGCCGATCAGGAACGCGACCAGCGCGGTGATCGGCAGCGCCTGCGCACCGGCGCTGTAGATGTTCGCCGAGGTTTCCTTCCACGGCATCGTCTGCGGGCGGCGCAGCACCGACAGCGCATCGAGGATCACGAGGCCGAACATCGCGATACCGCCCTGCAGGTGTTCGCCGAACGCGAAGATCGCTTGACCGAGGCGCGTGACGGGATCGAACCGCACGACACGTTCGGGCGCCTCGCGCTGGCTGTCGAGGCGTTCGATCCGCTCGAAGATCGTGCGCTGCGTGGCGGTCAGCGCGACGCCGGCCGGCAGCTTGCGGCCCCACACGCGCCACAGCGCCTGGCCGCCGACGTGATCGAGCCGTTCGATGCCGGACAGATCCCATTCGTTCACGCGCCCGGACGCGATGCCCGCGATGCGGCGCGCGACCGCGCCGCGGTTGCGTGCCAGCGCGAGTGCGGTCCATTGGCCGTACAGGCGCACCGTCTGACCCTGGCCGCCGGCGTCGACCGACAGGCCGGGAGGAGTCTCGAAGTCCAAGGGCGGGCTGTTTGCAAAAGGATGACAGCGGCCATTGTAGCGAACCGCCCGGCGCCGCGACGTGACGATTGCCGTGGGGGCGGCTGCCCCGGGGGGCGCTGCCGGGGGCACCGGGCCGCGGGCGTCCGGTTGCGGGTGCCTGGCCCGCCACGGCGCGGCGCTCGCCACCGGTTCGGCGTGCCGGGTATGCGACCTTTCATTCTTCCGTCACGTTTCCTTTCGATACTCTCACGCGCCGCACGTCAGGCCGTCGGCGCCCGCGCCGCCATTTCGCTGCGCACCTCGCATTCCACAGAACAGAACACGAAACAGGACAACCGATGCGTCTCACCCCGCTTTCCCGTCGCCGCGCGCGCTCCGCCGCCGCGCTCGCCAGCCTCGCCTTCGCCCTCGCCGGTTGCGGCGGCGACGACGTCACCGCGCCGTCGCAGACGCAGGCCCAGGCGCCCGCCGGCACGAAGGCCACGCTCGCGCTGCTCGAAACGACCGACCTGCACACCAACGTGCTGTCGTACGACTATTTCAAGCTCGCCGCCGACAAGTCGCTCGGCTTCGAGCGCGTGTCGACGCTGATTGCCCAGGCGCGCGCGCAGTATCCGAACACGCTGCTGCTCGACAACGGCGACACGATCCAGGGCACCGCGCTGTCGGATTACCAGGCGCTCGTGAACCCCATCGGCTGCGACCAGACGCTCGCGATCTACAAGGTGATGAACGCCGCGAAGTTCGACGGCGGCGGGATCGGCAACCATGAATTCAACTACGGGCTGCCGTACCTGTCGCAAGTGACCGGCAACACGTTCGACGTCGACGGGCTGCCGGCCCCCGCCCAGCAGAAGAAGTGCGCGGGCCCGAACTTCCCGCAGGTGCTCGCGAACGTGATCAGCGCGAAGACCAATGCGCCGCTGTTCACGCCGTACACGATCCTGACCCGCACGGTGACGGCCGTCACGCCCGACGGCAAGACGGTCAGCGCGCCGGTGAAGGTCGGCATCATCGGCTTCACGCCGCCCGCGATCATGAGCTGGGACAAGCGCTGGCTCGACGGCAAGGTCTATACGACCGGCCTGAAGGAAGCGGCCGAGAAGTACATTCCGGAGATGCGCGCGAAGGGGGCCGACCTCGTCGTCGCGATCTCGCACGGCGGCCTCGACAACGCGACGTATTCGCCGACCATGGAAAACGGCAGCTGGTGGCTGTCGAAGGTGCCCGGCATCGACGCGATGCTGATCGGCCACTCGCATCAGGTGTTCCCGGACGCGAACAGCACCGTGGCGCAGTTCAACCTGCCGGGCGTCGACAAGGCGAAGGGCACCGTCAACGGCGTGCCGACCGTGATGGCCAACTACTGGGGCAAGCATCTCGGCGTGATCAAGCTCGGCCTCACGTTCGACGGCAAGGCGTGGAGCGTCGACAAGTCGCTGACGACCGTCGAGGCGCGGCCGATCCAGAACGCGGACAAGAGCTACGTCGCCGCCGATCCGTCGGTGTCCGCCGCGATCGCGGCCGAGCACCAGGCGACGATCGACTATGTGAAGACGCCGATCGGCTCGACCGACTATCGGATGAACTCGTACTTCGCGGACGTCGGCGATCCGGGCGCGATCCAGATCGTCAACGAGGCGCAGGCCGACTACGTGAAGACCTACGTGCAGGCGAACCTGCCGCAATACGCGTCGCTGCCGGTGCTGTCGGTCAGCGCGCCGTTCAAGAGCGGCTTCGGCGGCGGCAGCGACTACACCGACGTCGCGCCGGGCGCGCTCGCGATCAACAACGCGGCCGACTTGTACCTGTATCCGAACACCGTGTACGCGGTGAAGGTGAGCGGCAGCGACGTGAAGAACTGGCTCGAGACGGCCGCGAAACGCTTCAACACGATCGACCCGACCAAGGCGACCGTGCAGCCGCTCGTCGGCAGCTTCCCCGGCTACAACTTCGACATGTTCACGTCCGCGGATCTCGCGTACGAGATCGACGTCACGCAGCCGGTCGGCAGCCGGATCAAGAACCTGACGTACAAGGGCGCGGCGATCGACCCGAACGCGCAGTTCATCGTCGCGACCAACAACTACCGCGCGAGCGGCGGCGGCAACTTCCCGGGCCTCGACGGCAGCAAGACGATCTTCGCGTCGCCCGACGCGAACCGCGACGTGCTGATCGCGTTCATCAAGAAGCGCGGCGCGATCACGCGCGCGGCGGACGGCGCGCAGCGCAGCTGGCGCTTCACGAAGCTCGCGAGTTCGGTCGCGCACGTGCAGTTCACGTCCGCGCCGAACCGGCTCGGCGACGCGGCGGCGGCCGGCCTGACCGGCCTCGCGCAGGTCGCGGCCGACGACGGCTCGGGCAAGAACCTCGCCATCTACGAGATCGACCTGACGCAATGACCACGAGACCCGCGATGCAACCGATCCGGACGATGCGGCCGGCCGAGGCCGGCTTCACCGCCGCCGCACGGCGCCTGCTGCGCGCGAAACTCCCGCCGGCCGCGTTGCTCGCGGCGGCGGCCGTGACCGTCGCGGCCGTCGTCGCGGCGACCGGCTGGCGCGCCGCCGGCCCCGCGCCGAGCGCCGCGCAGCTCGACGAATGGCAGGCGATGGTCGCGCAGGCCGCCGAGCCGCACGCGCTCGCGCAGTTGCGCACCCTCGCACGCCGCGGTTCGGGCGACGCGCAGGCGGCGCTCGGCATCGCGCTCGTCGATGCGCGCGAGCCGGGGCTGCGCGACGAGGGACGCGGCTGGCTCGAGACCGCCGTGCAGGCGGACGCGAAATCCGGCGCGCCGGCCGCGCGGCGTGCGCAGCTGGCACTCGGCAAGGCACTGCTGCTCGGCAGCGGCGACATCCCGAAGGACTATGTGCGCGCCCGCGCGCTGCTCGGCGAAGCGGCCGGACAGGGCGATCCGGCCGCCGCGTATTACCTCGGGCTGATCTATCGCAGCGGCTACGGCACCGCCGCCGACCCCGCGCAGGCCGCGCACTGGTTCGAGCGCGCGTCGCGCGCGGACATCCCGGCCGCCGACTTCATGCTCGCGAACGCGTACCGCGACGGCAGCGGCGTGCCGCGCGACGAAGCGCGCGCGCTCGCGCTGTATCGCCGCGCGGCGGAACACGAGCTGCCGGAAGCCGTGCAGACGCTCGCGATGGCCTATCGCAACGGCGAGCTGGGGCTCAAGCCCGACGCGGATGAATTCCACGCACAGTGGATCGAGACCGCGCATGCGTTGAAGCATCCGGTCGTCGCGCCTTGATGGTCTCGCGGCGCGCGGCGCGCGGCCGAACCGCGACGGCCTGACGCGTACGGCATCCCGCAACCGCTCGCGGGATGCCGAGCCCGGCACGGAATGACAGACCGATCCGCGCCGGCGGGCGACACGGCACCTTCAAGCGCGGCGGCCGAAGCGCCGCTCGACACGCACCTGCGCCCCCTGTCGCTACAATAGGTGCCATGAACGCCCCCACCTCCTCCGACACGCCCGATTCCGGCGACGCGCACATCGCGCGTAACCGGCTCGAGGCACATCTCGATGCCGCGCCGCGCGCGTGGCCGCTCGACATCGTCGCCGCCACCGGCTCGACCAACGCCGACGTCGCGACGCGCCTCAAGGCGCTGCCGCGCACCGCGAACGCGCTGCCCGCGCCGCTCGTGCGCGTCGCGTTCGAGCAGACGGCCGGCCGCGGCCGGCAAGGCCGTCCCTGGTTCGCGCAGCCCGGCAACGCGCTGCTGTGCTCGGTCGGCTGCATCGTGCCGCGCCCCGTCGACGCGCTCGGCGGCCTCAGCATCGCGATCGGCGTCGCGCTCGCGGAAGGGCTCGCCACGCTGCCGCTCGACGCCCGCACGCGGGTCGCGCTCAAATGGCCGAACGACCTGCTGCTGACCGCCACCGACGACGGCACGCCGCGCATCGTCGGCAAGCTCGCCGGGATCCTGATCGAAACCGTCTGGACCACCGCCGACGCGACCGCCGTCGTGATCGGCTTCGGTATCAACGTGCGCGGCGCGGAAGCCGTCGCCGCGCAGGTCGACGCGCTGCGCGCGCGCGAAGCGACGCTCGCGAGCGGGCTGCCGCCGGCCGCGCTGTCGGCCGCGTGCGCATCGGCCAACCTCACCGATACGCTCGCCGCCGCGCTGAACGCGCTCACGCCCGCGCTCGCGCAGTTCGGCACCGACGGGCTCGCGCCGTTCCTGCCGCGCTGGCATGCGCTGCACGCGTACGCGGGGCGCGAAGTCGTGCTGCTCGAACAGGGCGTCGAACGCGCGCGCGGCATCGCGACGGGCATCGACGCAACCGGCCAGCTGCTGCTCGACACGCCCGATGGCGTGCAGGCGATCGCGGCCGGCGACGTGTCGCTGCGCGAAGCGCAATGAACGAACCGCATCTGCTGATCGACGCCGGCAACAGCCGGATCAAGTGGGCACTCGCCGACGCGCAGCGCACGCTCGTCGACACCGGCGCGTTCGGCCATACGCGCGACGGCGGCGCCGATCCCGACTGGTCGGCCCTGCCGCGTCCGCGCGACGCATGGATCTCGAACGTCGCGGGCGCCGACGCGGCCGCCCGGCTCGACGCGCTGCTCGACGCCCGTTGGCCGGGCCTGCCGCGCACGACGATCCGCTCGCGACCCGCGCAATGCGGCGTGACGAACGGTTATACGACACCCGAACAGCTCGGCAGCGATCGCTGGGCCGGCCTGATCGGCGCACGAGCGGCGTTTCCGGGCGAGCATCTGTTGATCGCGACGCTCGGCACGGCGACGACGCTTGAAGCGCTGCGCGCGGACGGTCGTTTCACTGGCGGGCTGATCGCGCCGGGCTGGGCGTTGATGATGCGCGCGCTCGGCACGCACACCGCGCAGTTGCCGACGCTGACCACCGACATCGCGAGCGGGCTGCTTGCGGGCGCGCAGGCCGAGCCGTTCCAGGTCGATACGCCGCGCTCGCTGTCGGCCGGCTGCCTGTACGCGCAGGCGGGGCTGATCGAACGCGCCTGGCGCGATCTCGCCGACGCGTGGCAGGCACCCGTGCGACTCTTGCTGGCAGGCGGTGCGGCGGACGACGTCGCGCGCGCGCTGACGCTGCCGCATACGCGGCACGATGCGCTGATCCTTTCCGGGCTTGCGCTGATCGCCACGGAAACGGCTGCGCAGGCAGGATGAAAAGCCGGCCGGCATCGCGCCGGCCGCGTCGACGATTGCCCGGCTGCAGGCTTCGTCGCGGTGAGGATGGAAAAACGGGCGCCGGTGTTGGCGCCCATGCAGACAGCCGGCCGCACACGCGGCCGGGCCGACGCGAACGATCGCCGGCTGCAACGACCCAGCCTGCCGTGCGGCCGGCCGGACTGAACGGTTGAACGACTGAACAACGACGAGGAGTGTCGACGATGCTGCGCTGGCTGATCGCTGTTCTCTTTCTCGCGAACCTGCTCGCGTTCGTCGCGGTGCGCGGCGTGTTCGGGCCGCCGCCGGCGGCCGGGCCGCGCGAACCGGGCGTGCTGTCCCGGCAGGTGCGGCCCGATGCGCTGCATGCGATGCCGCTCGCGCAAGCGAGCGATCAGCCCGTGATCGGTGGTCCGATCGGCGCGCCGGCCGTCACGGCCGAGCCGCTCGCGGCATCCGCGCCCTGACGGCGCGGCACCCGCGTCAGGACTGCTGCGCGCGCACCTTCCTCAGCAGCGCGGTGGTCGAGCGGTCGTGCTCGAACGGGATCGCGAGCGCCCGCCCGCCCCAGCCGCGCACGATCGCCGACTCCGGCAGCGCGTCCATGTCGTAGTCGCCGCCCTTCACGAGAATGTCCGGACGGACGGCCTCGATCAGCGACACCGGGGTCTTTTCCTCGAACTTCACGACCCAGTCGACGCTTTCCAGCGCCGCAAGCAGTGCCATCCGGTCTTCCTCGCGGTTGATCGGACGGTCGTCGCCCTTGCCGAGCATGCGCACCGACGCATCGCTGTTCACGCCGACGATCAGGCATGCGCCGAGCGCCTTCGCATCGGCGAGATACGTGACGTGGCCACGGTGCAGGATGTCGAACACGCCGTTCGTGAACACGACGGGCGAAGGCAGCGAAGCGCGCAGGGCAACCAGGGCGTCGCGGGTGATCAGCTTGCGTTCGAAGGTAGCGGACATGATGGATTTCGGATGGCGTGAGCGGCGCGCGGTGCACGTCGCGACGGAACACGGCCGCGCCAGATAAAAAGCCCGCCGGATGACCGGGCGGGCTTCATGCATGAATACGCCGCGGCGATCGCGACCAGCGGCGCATCACGCCGGCTGCGACACCGCGCGGCCTCAGGCCGGTTGCGCGGCCGACGACGGGCCGTTTTCGGACTGCAGGCGGCCGGTGACTTCCTTGCGGTAGCGGTTCAGTTCCTGCGCGGTCGCGAACGTGCGCTCGAACAGGATCGACAGGTTGTGCAGGATCCGTTCGACGACCTTCTTTTCCCACTCGCCGTCGAAGCGGATCTGCTCGTCGAGCCAGCGCTCGAGCCATTCCGGATCGGGCAGACGCGACTGCACGGTGTCGCGCGGGAACAGCGCCTGGTTCACGTGCAGGTTGGTCGGGTGCAGCGGCTTCTCCGTGCGGCGCGCCGACGCCATCAGCACGCCGATCTTCGCGAACGCCGCGCGCGCGACGTCGCCGCAATTGTTCAGCGCCTTCTTCATGTAGCGCAGGTAAGCGCCGCCATGGCGCGCTTCATCGCGCGAGATCGTTTCGTAGATGTGCTTGATGACCGGCTCGGTGTGCCAGTCGGCCGCGCAGCGATACCAGTGGTTCAGGCGGATCTCGCCGCAGAAGTGCAGCATCAGCGTCTCGAGCGGCGGCGCCGGATCGAACTCGAAGCGCACCGCGTGCAGTTCCTCTTCGGTCGGCACCATTTCCGGCCGGAAGCGGCGCAGGTATTCCATCAGCACGAGCGAATGCTTCTGCTCCTCGAAGAACCACACGCTCATGAACGCGGAAAAGTCGCTGTCGTGCTGGTTGTCGCGCAGGAACATTTCCGTCGCGGGCAGCGCCGACCATTCGGTGATCGCGTTCATCTTGATCGTCTTCGCCTGCTCGTCGGTGAGCAGCGAAGCGTCGAACTTGTCCCACGGAATGTCCTTCTCCATGTCCCAGCGGACAGCTTCGAGCGACCTGTAAAGTTCCGGATAAAGCATGGTGTTCATGATGGTCCCACCCCTGTTCTGCGCAATGCGACTTCTCTAAACGTGACTGTTGCCGCGTCGGCGCGCGAGCGCGCTTTTTGCAGCCAAGACTTTAATTTTACGCGTGAATCCAGCCCCCGGACGCAGATTCCACGTCCGGCAGCCGGGCGGCCGCGCCGCCGCCTTGAAGCACGCCGCCGCCCCGCTCCGCTCGAACGGAACCGGCCGCGCGTGCCTGATGTGGGGGCCGGCGCAGGCCGGCTCGGTGGCGAACCCGCCCGGCGCCACGCGGTTCCCGGACGGGTTCCCGTGCGACCGCCGGACCGGCGGGCTGCTCGATATGGTGTATACGGCGGCGGCCATGATAGCACGCGTGCATGACGGTTCCGAGACGCGAGCCCGGTCAGGTGCCGCCAACCACGATGCGGCGATCGGTCGCAGGCCGCCGTCGCGAAAACGCAACCGATATGTAATCTGCATCGCTTTCGGGCCAGTCATGAGCGCGTCAGACCCGTATTTCGCCCGTCGCGATACCGTCTTCCGGCGGCGTGCCGGCCGCCGGCGCGCTGCCGCCATCGGCCCGCGCGATCCAGTCCGCCAGCGTGTCGCGCTGCGCGCGCCCGTCGCGGTAGCCGAGCTCGATCAGCTCGCGCGTGAACGCTTCCTCGAACAACAGGTAGCTCGCGAACGACGCGCCGGTGGGCTGGCTGCCGCCGATCGCGCCGAGTAGCCCGCGCATCGTCGCCGGCATCTGCTTCAGGTGTTTCGCGGCGATCAGCTCGATGCGCTCGGACGGCGCGATCGCGAGCACGTCGACGTGCCGCCAGCCGCTGTCCACTTCGACCTGGTGCGGCAGGTGCTCGATCATCCGGTTGATGTGCTCGATGCGCTCGATGTCCGAGCCGATCGAGTCGAGAAACACGCTCGCGAGCACCTGCTGGCCGATCTGCGCCAGCGTCGGGTAACCGCGCGCGCGCCCCGAGCCGTTCGCGGCCGGAATCTCGGGCCGCGGGTCGGCCGCGCCGACGACGACGATCCGGTCCGCGCCGAAGTGGATCGCCGGCGACAGCGGCGCGACCTGCCGGATCGACCCGTCGCCGAAGTATTCGATCTGCCCGTCCAGCACGAGCGGCACGGCCGGAAACACGAATGGAATGGCCGACGATGCGAGCAGGTGCGACGCCGACAGGTCGACGAGCCGCGCGGTGCGCTGCGCGCGCCGCCATGCCTGGATCGGCTCGGCTGCCTGGTAGAACGTCAGGTGCCGACCGCTCGAATAGCTGAGTGCCGTCACCGACAGCGCATGCAGCAGGCGGTCCTCGAGCATCTGCTCGATCCGGTGAAAGCTCAGCTCGCGCTGCAGCAGGTGCGCGAGCGGCGCGTTGTCGAGCAGCCCGCGCGGCGAGCGGCGCGCCGCCCAGCCGAAGGTCATCGTCGCAAGCCAGCGTGCGCCCGCCGCCGCGATGCCGAGCCAGTCGGTGCGATACACGTAGTCCGCGCGCAGCGGCTCCCAGAATTCGAGCAGACGCCGCACGCCGTGCGAAAAATCGTCGGCATGGCTCGCGATCGACGTCGCATTGATCGCACCGGCCGACGAACCGCAGACAACCGTGAACGGTACCGTATGCCGGTTCGGATCGGCCTCGCGCGCGATCTCGGCCAGGGCCTTCAGCACGCCGACCTGGTAGGCGGCGCGGGCGCCGCCCCCCATCAGCACGAGCGCGAGCCGCATGATCGACCTGCTATCCCGTTCGCGTCACGTCGAGCGCTTCGGCGGACGCGTTTCGGGCGACGACGCAGCCGCCGCGCGTGCCGCGGCCGAGCCGGCCGGCTTCGCACGCTTCGCGGCCGGCTTGCGCGGCGCGGCGGCCGCGGCCGGTGCGGGCCGTTCCGCCCGCGCCGCCGGTACGGGCTGCTCGGGCGGCGCGGCGTCCGCCGCCGCGGGCTGCGCGCCCGGCTGCGTCATCGCGAGGCTCGCGAGCTGGTTGAACTGCGCCTGCAGCAGGTTCCACCAGCCGGCCGGGTCGAACGCCTGCTGCGCGGCGTCGCCGACCGGCGGCGCGTCGGCGGCGGCAGCGTCCGGTGCTTGCTGCGCGTCGGCGCGCGGCGCGGACGCCGCTTGCGCGGCCGCAACCGCGGCCTCCTCGGCCGCCGACATCGAGCTTTGCGCGAACGCGCCGAACGCGCGCAGCGTCGCGAGCGTCGCGCGCTGCACCTCGAGCGCCTGGATCGCGGACTGCAGCATCCCGAGATTGAGCTTGAGCCATTGCTCGACCGCGCGCAGATCGGTGATCCGCTTGTCGAGCTCCTCGACGCTCGTGAGCGGCGCCATCATGTCGGACATGCTCGACAGCGACGGCGGCAGCCCCGAGGCGGCGCCGGGAAACGACGCCATCCCGCCGAACGGCGTCATCCGCATCATGTCCCACATCCGGTCGAGCATGTCGGCAGGCTTGAAACCGGCAAAGCCGGCGAAAGGATTGGAGCCGGGGGCATCGGTCGTCATACGGGCATCCTGGTTGACTGGGTGAGCGAAGCGGCCGGCACGGGTCGCGCGGCCGCCTTTGGGTCGATCATAGCGCGCGTCAGAACGGTGCGTCGCCGGGGAAGTCGGGCGGGCGCCGCTCGCGCAGCGAGCGGATGCCTTCCTGCACGTCGGGCCCCGAGAAGCCCATGAATTCGAGTGCGAGCGACGTATCGAACGTCGGCCCGGCGCTACGCAGCCAGTTGTTCAGCGCGTACTTGGTCCAGCGGATCGCCGACTGCGACCCGTGCGCGAGCCGCTCCGCGACCTCGTACGCCTTCGGCAGCAGGTCGGCCGGCTCGACCGCGAGCGACACGAGGCCGATCCGCTCGGCCTCCTCGCCGCTCACCGGTTCGCACAGCAGCAGGTAGTACTTCGCCTTCGCCATCCCGCACAACAGCGGCCACACGATCGCCGCGTGATCGCCGGCCGCGACGCCGAGCCGCGTATGGCCGTCGATGATGCGCGCATCCTTCGCGGCGATCGAGATGTCGGCGAGCAGCCCGGCGACGAGCCCCGCGCCGACGGCCGGGCCGTGCATCGCGGACACGATCGGCTTGCTGCAGTTGATCACGTTGTAGACGAGGTCGCGCGCCTCGCGCCACACGCGGGCGCGCACGTCGAAGTCGTTGGCCATCGCCTCGACGAGCGCGAGATCGCCGCCCGCCGAAAAGCCCTTGCCCTCGCCGCGGATCACCGCGACGCGCGTGTCGGGATCGCGGTCGACGTCGCGCCAGATGTCGGCGAGCTCGCGATGCATGCGCTCGTTCGCGGTCGCGAGGCCGCTGCGGTTCGCGCCCTCGCCGCTCATCACGATGTCGAGCACGCCATGATCGCGGCGCGTCACTTTCAGTGCTTCGTAACCGCCGTATGCGGCGAGATTGGCCATGCGCAGCTCCCGGGTTCCTAAGACGCTTGAATCGAGTGTAGCCAAGCCCGCGCGGGCAAACATCAGGCGAAACCCGGCGCGCGGGCCGGGGCCGGGCTTCGCGCCTGCGTCAGGCCGCGCCGTCGGGCGGGGCGACCGCCTGCTCGATCGAGCCGAAGATCGACTTGCCGGCCGCGTCGAACATCTCGATGCGCACGGTGTCGCCGTAGCGCATGAATTCGGTCTGCGGCGCGCCGTGCTCGATCGTCTCGAGGCAGCGCTTCTCGGCGATGCAGCAGTAGCCGCGCTTCGCGTCCTTGTTCGACACCGTGCCCGAGCCGACGACCGAGCCGGCACGCAGGTTGCGCGTCTTCGCCGCATGCGCGATCAGCTGGCCGAAGTGGAACACCATGTCGGTGCCCGCGTCGGGCTGGCCGACCTTCCTGCCGTTCCAGTGGACGATCATCGGCCGGTGCACGCGGCCTTCGCGCCATTCGTCGCCGAGCTCGTCGAGCGTCACCGCGACCGGTGCGAACGCGGTGGCCGGCTTGCTCTGGAAGAAGCCGAAGCCCTTCGCGAGTTCGGCCGGAATCAGGTTGCGCAACGACACGTCGTTCACGAGCGTGACGAGCCGCACGGCCTTCAGCGCGTCGTCGGGCGACGCACTCATCGGCACGTCGCCGGTGATCACCGCGACCTCGGCCTCGAAGTCGATGCCCCACTCCTCGGACGGGCACACGATGTCGTCGCGCGCGCCGAGGAAATCGTCGCTGCCGCCCTGGTACATCAGCGGATCGGTCCAGAACTCGGGCGGCATCTCGGCGCCGCGCGCGCGGCGCACGAGCTCGACGTGGTTCACGTACGCGGAGCCGTCGGCCCACTGGAACGCGCGCGGCAGCGGCGCCATGCAGTTCGCCGGGTCGAACGCGAACGCATTGCGTGCGCGGCCGTGGTTCAGCGCGTCGTACAGGTCGCGCAGTTGCGGCGCGTAGAACGCCCAGTCGTCGAGGACGCGCTGCAGCGTCGGTGCGATCGCGTCGGCGATCGCCGCGGTGTGCAGGTCGCGCGACACGACGATCAGCTGGCCGTCGCGCGTGCCGTCCTTCAGCGATGCAAGTTTCATGGGGTATCTGCCGTTGTAGTGACGATGGAGGGAATCTATTTTACGATGGTGAATCCGTGCGGCGCGCCACGATCGTGCGTGCCGTTTTCGTCCCGACCCTTGCCGCCTTGTCGCGCACCCGTTGCCCATGCCTGCCAGCCCGCTTCCCGACGACGATCTCGCTGATTCCGACACCGACGACACCGGCTCCGGCGAGCACGGCGAAGGCGGCGAGAAGGTCCGCTCCGGCATCCAGTCGATCGAGGTCGGCTTCCGCCTGCTCGACGTGCTGACGAGCGAGCCGCGCGCGATGATGCTGCGCGATCTCGCGCAGCGCGCGGGCATGAGCCCGGCGAAGGCGCACCGCTATCTGGTCAGCTTCTCGCGGCTCGGCGTCGTGTCGCAGGATCCCGTGTCGGGCCGCTACGAACTCGGCGGCTTCGCGCTGCAGATGGGGCTCGCGCGGCTCGCGCGCGTCGACGGCGTCAAGCTCGCGCGGATCGCGCTGACCGAGTTGCGCGACCGCGTCGACCAGACGGTCGGCATCGCGGTGTGGGGCAACCAGGGGCCGACGATCGTGCACTGGATGGAATCGAGCCACCCCGCGAAGGCGTCGCTGAAGCTCGGCGACGTGATGCCGCTGCTCGGCTCCGCGACGGGCCTGCTGTTCGCCGCGTACCTGCCGCGCAGCAAGACCGCGGCGATGCTCGAACGCGAGCTCGCCGATACGCGTCGCTCGCCGCATCACGGCGGCCCGCGCACGCTCGACGAGGTCGACGCGGTGCTCGCCGACGTGCGCGCGCATCAGGCCGCGCGCGTCGAAGGGATGCTGCTGCCGACGATCCATGCGTTCTGCATGCCGGTGTTCGATGCGGTCGGCGAACTCGCGCTCGCGATCGTCGCGCTCGGCCAGGAAGGCATGTTCGACATCGCGTGGGGCGGCGAGATGGACACCGCGCTGCGCGCGTGCGCGCAGAAACTGTCTTACGAACTCGGCTATAGTCCGGACGCGCGCGACGCCTGACTCGCCGGGTGCGCGCCGCCCGCGCGATGTGCCGCGAACGCGCGGCGCGTCCGGCGGTCCGATGGCTGTGACGCGCGCTGCGCGCGGCGCACCACGACAGCCCCAACCCTGTTCCGACCGCCGATGCCGCCTGCCGACACCCGTCCTCGTCACGCCCCGCCCCGCCACTGGCTGCGCGTGGGCGTCGCGCTCGTCGTCGTGCTGGTGCTGCACGCGCTCGCGGCGTTGTGGCTGACGCGCAACCGCGATGCGTTCACGCCGCCCGCGCCCGCCGAGATACCGGTGCAGATCGAACTGCTGAAGCCCCGGCCGATCGAGCGCCAGCCCGCGCCGAAGCCGGCCGAACATCCCGCCGAGCCGGCGCCGGCGAAGCCGGCCGCCGCCGCACCGAAGCCCGCGCCATCGCCCGAGCCGGTCCTCACGTCGACGCAGACGGCCGAGCACGGCGAGCCGCCGCCGGCCGCCGCCTCCGCCGCGAGCGGCACGGCAGGCGCATCCGGCACGCAGGCGGCATCGGCCGGCGGTGCCAGCGATGCCGCGACGCCGGGCCCCGCGACGAGCGGCGTGAAGTTCGCGGCGCCGCCGCCCGGCGACCTGCAGTACGACACGTTCTACAACGGGATGCAGAACATGATCGGCACGATCCACTGGCGCACCGACGGGCGCACCTACGATCTGTCGGTATCGATGCCCGTGCCGTTCGTCGGCCCGTTCACCTACCGCAGCGAAGGCCGCATCGACGCATTCGGCGTCGCACCCGACCGCTATGTCGAAAAACGCGGCAAGCGGCCCGAGGACATCGCGATCTTCAACCGCGAGATTCACCAGGTGGTCTTCACGCGCACGCCGAACAACGCGCCGCTGCCCGACGGCGTGCAGGACCGCTTCAGCATGCTGATGCAGCTGTCGGGGCTCCTGCGCGGCAATCCGTCCGCTTACCAGCCGGGCGTCACGCAACAGTTCTTCGTGATCGACAACAACAACGGCGAGACCTGGCCGATCACCGTGATCGGCGACGAGGACGTGCAGACGCAGGCCGGCATCATCAGGGCACGCCACTTCATGCGGCTGCCGCGCCGCGAGGGCGACACGCGCCGCATCGACATGTGGCTCGCGCCGTCGCTCGGCTGGCTGCCCGCGCGTCTCGTACAATCAGAACCGAACGGCTCGCAGATCGAGCTGCTGTGGCACGGCCGGCTCGCCCCGCCGGATGCACCGGCCGATGGCGCGACGGAAGACGCAACCCACGCGCCCGCCAGCGCACCGGCCGCGGAGCTGGCACAACCCGCGCCGCCGGCCGCCGTGCAACCGCCCGCGCCAGCGGCTGCACCGCCCGCATCGTCGCCGTCCGCGCCGTGACGCTCGACCGATCGGCATTTTCGACCGACTAAAGTGCGCGCTAAAATGGCCGATGACACTCTTTAACAACTATTTCGGTACACCGGATCACAATAGGAAACGTTTGATAGACATCGGCTTCTAACCCGATACACCCCACGCGAACGGGAGAACGGGGTGTGCAGCGCAAGCCCCTTGAAACCGGCAAGGCCTGCCCCACCTACGGGACAACAAGGCCAGATGCCACTGCGAAGAGGAGTGCCGCCATGCAAATGATCTACAACAGCCCCAACTACTGCGTCGTCGAATTTGCGCCGCAGGCCGGTCACCATCTGATGAATGCCGGCGGATACGAAATCGTCGATAAGAACGCGCAGCGCGAGATCTTCATCGACGGCGAGCTCGCCGAGCGATTCCGCGCGCACGTGAAGCAGCTGATCGAGGATGAACCGTCGCTCGACGAAGTGGACGAATTCCTCGGACAGTTCGACAGCCTGATGATGATGCCCGTCGTCCTGCACTGACGACCCGCGGCCCGGCGATGCGCCGGGCCATTCGCCGCGATCGAGCGGCACCGCGAGCACTCCGATCCAAGCCCCCGTCCGGTTCGCCGGGCGGGGGTTTTCGTTTGGTGCCGCCGGTGCGCGGACACCGGTCGCAGGCACGCGTCACGCAGCACCGCTGCCCGCGCCGCGCGAGGCCGGGCGGCGCCCCGGCGCACCGGCTACAATGACGGTTTTCCCGTCCTCGCCGCTCTTCCGCCATGTCCGCGACCCCTCTCGCCGCTTCCGCCCCGCTCGACGCGCCCTACACGCGTGGCGCCGAACTACCCGCGCTGCTCAAATCGCGCATCCTGATCCTTGACGGCGCGATGGGCACGATGATCCAGCGCTACAAGCTCGACGAGGCCGCGTATCGCGGCGAGCGTTTCAAGGACTTCCCGCGCGACATCAAGGGCAACAACGAGCTGCTGTCGCTCACGCAGCCGCAGATCATCAGCGAGATCCACGACCAGTACTTCGCGGCCGGCGCGGACATCGTCGAAACCAACACGTTCGGCGCGACGACGGTTGCGCAGTCCGACTACGGGATGGAAGACCTCGTCGTCGAGATGAACGTCGAATCGGCGCGGCTCGCGCGCGAATCGGCCGCCCGCTACGCGACGCCCGACAAACCGCGCTTCGTCGCGGGCGCGATCGGACCGACGCCGAAGACGGCGAGCATCTCGCCGGACGTCAACGACCCGGGCGCGCGCAACGTCACGTTCGACGAACTGCGCGACGCGTATTACCAGCAGGCGAAGGCGCTGCTCGACGGCGGCGTCGACCTGTTCCTCGTCGAGACGATCTTCGACACGCTGAACGCGAAGGCCGCCCTGTTCGCGCTCGATGAACTGTTCGAGGACACCGGCGAGCGCCTGCCGATCATGATCTCGGGCACCGTGACCGACGCATCGGGCCGCATCCTGTCGGGCCAGACGGTCGAGGCGTTCTGGAATTCGCTGCGCCACGCGAAGCCGCTCACGTTCGGCCTGAACTGCGCGCTCGGCGCGGCACTGATGCGCCCGTACATCGCCGAGCTCGCGAAGCTGTGCGACACCTACGTGTCGTGCTACCCGAACGCGGGCCTGCCGAACCCGATGAGCGACACCGGCTTCGACGAGACGCCGGACGTCACGTCGGGCCTCTTGAAGGAATTCGCGCAGGCCGGGCTCGTGAACCTCGCCGGCGGGTGCTGCGGCACGACGCCCGAGCACATCGCCGAGATCGCGAAGGCGCTCGCCGACGTGAAACCGCGCCGCTGGCCGAGCCAGTACAGCGACGCCGCCTGACCCGACCGCCTCAACGCCCGCCCTACCTCACACGAATTCGCACCGCCATGACCGATCACATGATGCGCCTTGCCGGCCTCGAGCCGTTCAACGTCACGTCCGGGACGCTCTTCATCAACGTCGGTGAACGCACCAACGTCACCGGCTCGAAGGCGTTCGCGCGGATGATCCTCAACGGCCAGTTCGACGAGGCGCTCGCCGTCGCGCGCCAGCAAGTCGAGAACGGCGCGCAGGTGATCGACATCAACATGGACGAGGCGATGCTCGATTCGAAGGCGGCGATGGTGCGCTTCCTGAACCTGATCGCCTCCGAGCCGGACATCGCGCGCGTGCCGATCATGATCGACTCGTCGAAGTGGGACGTGATCGAGGCCGGCCTCAAGTGCGTGCAGGGCAAGGCGATCGTGAACTCGATCTCGCTGAAGGAAGGCGAGGACGCGTTCCGCCACCACGCGAACCTGATCCGCCGCTACGGCGCGGCCGCGGTCGTGATGGCGTTCGACGAGACGGGCCAGGCCGATACCTACGAGCGCAAGACCGAGATCTGCAAGCGCTCGTACGACTTCCTCGTGAACGAAGTCGGCTTCCCGCCGGAAGACATCATCTTCGACCCGAACATCTTCGCGGTCGCGACCGGCATCGAGGAGCACAACAACTACGCGGTCGACTTCATCGAGGCGACCCGCTGGATCAAGCAGAACCTGCCGTACGCGAAGGTGAGCGGCGGCGTGTCGAACGTGTCGTTCTCGTTCCGCGGCAACGACCCGGTGCGCGAGGCGATCCACACCGTGTTCCTGTACCACGCGATCCAGGCGGGGATGGACATGGGCATCGTGAACGCGGGCCAGCTCGGCGTGTACGCCGAGCTCGACGCGGAGCTGCGCGAGCACGTCGAGGACGTGATCCTGAACCGCCGCGCGGATTCCACCGACCGGCTCCTCGAAATCGCCGACAAGTTCAAGGCCGGCGGCGCGAAGAAGGAAGAGAACCTCGAGTGGCGCAATCAGCCGGTCGAGAAGCGGCTCTCGCACGCGCTCGTGCACGGCGTCACGACCTTCATCGTCGAGGACACGGAAGAGGTGCGCGCGAAGATCGCCGCGGCCGGCGGCCGCCCGATCAACGTGATCGAAGGCCCGCTGATGGACGGGATGAACATCGTCGGCGACCTGTTCGGCCAGGGCAAGATGTTCCTGCCGCAGGTCGTGAAGTCGGCGCGCGTGATGAAGCAGGCCGTCGCGCACCTGATCCCGTTCATCGAGGAAGAAAAGCGGCTGCTCGCGGAAGCGGGCGGCGACGTGCGCGCGAAGGGCAAGATCGTCATCGCGACCGTGAAGGGCGACGTGCACGACATCGGCAAGAACATCGTGTCGGTCGTGCTCCAGTGCAACAACTTCGAAGTGGTCAACATGGGCGTGATGGTCCCGTGCAACGAGATCCTCGCGAAGGCGAAGGTCGAGGGCGCGGACATCATCGGGCTGTCGGGCCTCATCACGCCAAGCCTCGAGGAAATGGCGTACGTCGCGTCCGAAATGCAGCGCGACGACTACTTCCGCGTGAAAAAGATTCCGCTCTTGATCGGCGGCGCGACGACCTCGCGCGTGCACACGGCCGTGAAGATCGCGCCGCACTACGAAGGCCCGGTCGTCTACGTGCCGGACGCCTCGCGCTCGGTGTCGGTCGCGTCGAACCTGCTGTCGGACGAAGGCGCGGCGAAGTACCTCGACGAGCTGAAATCCGATTACGAGCGGATCCGCGACCAGCACGCGAACCGCAAGGCGCAGCCGATGGTCACGCTCGCCGAGGCGCGCGCGAACAAGACGAAGGTCGACTGGGCGGGCTACCAGCCCGTGAAGCCGAAGTTCATCGGCCGGCGCGTGTTCAAGAACTACGACCTGAACGAACTCGCGAACTACATCGACTGGGGCCCGTTCTTCCAGACCTGGGATCTCGCGGGCCCGTACCCGGCGATCCTGAACGACGAGATCGTCGGCGAATCCGCGCGGCGCGTGTTCTCCGACGCGAAGTCGATGCTCGCGCGCCTGATCCAGGGCCGCTGGCTGACCGCGAACGGCGTGATCTCGCTGCTGCCCGCGAACACGGTCAACGACGACGACATCGAGATCTACACCGACGACACGCGCTCGGAAGTGCTGCTCACGTGGCGCAACCTGCGCCAGCAGAGCGTGCGTCCTGTGGTCGACGGCGTGATGCGCCCGAACCGCTCGCTGGCCGACTTCATCGCGCCGAAGGAATCGGGCGTCGCCGACTACATCGGGATGTTCGCGGTGACGGCCGGCCTCGGCGTCGACGTGAAGGAAAAGCAGTTCGAAGCCGACCACGACGACTACAGCGCGATCATGCTGAAGGCGCTCGCCGACCGCTTCGCGGAAGCGTTCGCCGAAGCGATGCACGCGCGCGTGCGCCGCGAGCTGTGGGGCTACGCGAGCGGCGAGACGCTCGACAACGATGCGCTGATCGCCGAAAAGTACGCGGGCATCCGCCCGGCGCCCGGCTACCCGGCCTGCCCCGACCACCTCGTGAAGCGCGACATGTTCGCCGCGCTGCAGGCGGAGGAAATCGGGATGAGCGTGACCGATTCGCTGGCGATGTTGCCGGCGGCGAGCGTGTCGGGCTTCTATCTCGCGCATCCGGACAGCCGGTATTTCTCGGTCGGCAAAATCGGGCAGGATCAGCTCGAGGACTACGCGCAGCGGATGGCGCTGTCGCTCGACGACGCGCGCCGCGCGCTCGCGCCGCAGCTCTGACCCGGGAGCGGCGGCCCACCGCCCTTTTGATCAGACAAAAGAAAAAAGCCCGCATCGCGCGGGCTTTTTCATTTGCCTTTGCAACCTTGCGATCTGCGTCAGGCGGGCAACGAAGCTCAAAAGCCCCAGTGCACGTCGGCCTCACCGGCCTTCGCTTCGCGCAGCATCGTGAGGAACGGTGCGACGCGCTGCGCCAGGCTCGGCGGCACTTCGTGGTGCGCGTGGTCGGCTTCGTCCTCGTGGAAATGGCCGGCGTGCTCGGCACGCTCCTGCTTCGCCTGCGCAACCGCACCTTCCAGCTTCGCGATCGCGTGGTCCAGTTCGTCGTGCGTAATGACCCCGCGTTCGCCCAGCTGCTTGCCGACGAGGCCCAGCACGTATACGGCGAAATCCTTCAGCACGTCGAGATCCTGTGCCGCCTTGCTCTTGAACGTAATCATGACAATTCCCTTTTCATCTTGTTGTGCCCGCGCGGCGCGGTTGGGGAACGCCGGCAGGCCGGCGTCCGGCCTCGCGGACGCGGGGCGCCTGAGCGGCATATTAGCACCTGTTAAAATTCTGCGATCCCTGAAACGCGCGCTTAAAAAGCGCGCCGGCCGGCCGGCGTTTCCGGCCGCCACCAACGAAGCCTTCTACCAGCATGCTGCCAGCACACAAACAGACCCTCGAAGCCCTGCTCGCGGATAGCGTCACGCAGGTCGCACACGCGCTGAAAGGCGCCGACGCAGCGTTCGTCGCCCCGGCCATCACGCTGGAGCGCCCGAAGGTCGCCGCCCATGGCGACGTCGCGTGCAACGTCGCCATGCAGCTCGCCAAGCCGCTCGGCACGAACCCGCGCCAGCTTGCCGAGCAGATCGTCGCCGCGCTCACGGCCCAGCCGGCCGCGCAAGGGCTCGTCGACGCAGCCGAAATCGCCGGTCCCGGCTTCATCAACCTGCGGCTGACGGCCGCCGCGAAGCAGGCGGTGATCGCCGCCGTGTTCGGCCAGGGCAGCGCGTTCGGCACGTCGGATCGCGAAAAGGGCAAGCAGGTGCTGCTCGAGTTCGTGTCGGCCAACCCGACCGGCCCGCTGCACGTCGGCCACGGCCGCCAGGCGGCGCTCGGCGACGTGCTCGCGAACGTGATCGCGAGCCAGGGCTACGCGGTGCACCGCGAGTTCTACTACAACGACGCCGGCGTGCAGATCGGCAACCTCGCGATCTCGACGCAGGCGCGTGCGCGCGGCCTGAAGCCGGGCGACGCGGGCTGGCCGGAAGCCGCGTACAACGGCGAATACATCGCCGACATCGCACGCGACTACCTGAACCGCGAGACGGTCGCCGCGAAGGACGGCGAGCCGGTCACCGGCGCGGGCGACATCGAGGATCTCGACGCGATCCGCAAGTTCGCGGTCGCGTACCTGCGTCACGAGCAGGACATGGACCTGCAGGCGTTCGGCGTGAAATTCGACCAGTACTACCTCGAGTCGTCGCTGTACAGCGAAGGCCGGGTCGAGAAGACGGTCGACGCGCTGATCAAGGCCGGCATGACCTACGAGCAGGACGGCGCGCTGTGGCTGCGCACGACCGACGAAGGCGACGACAAGGATCGCGTGATGCGCAAGTCGGACGGCACGTACACGTACTTCGTGCCGGACGTCGCGTACCACGTGACGAAATGGGAGCGCGGCTTCACGCAGGTGATCAACATCCAGGGCTCGGACCACCACGGCACGATCGCGCGGGTGCGCGCGGGCCTGCAGGGCCTGCACATCGGCATCCCGAAGGGCTATCCCGACTACGTGCTGCACAAGATGGTCACCGTGATGCGCGACGGCCAGGAAGTGAAGCTGTCGAAACGCGCGGGCAGCTACGTGACGGTGCGCGACCTGATCGAATGGTCAGGCGGCGCGGTGCCGGGCCAGGAAGCGGCACCCGACCTGATCGACGAGGCGACCATCACGCGCGGCCGCGACGCGGTGCGTTTCTTCCTGATCTCCCGCAAGGCCGACACCGAATTCGTGTTCGACATCGACCTCGCGCTGAAACAGAACGACGAGAACCCGGTCTATTACGTGCAGTACGCGCATGCGCGGATCTGCTCGGTGCTCAACGAACTGAAGTCGCGCTACAACGTCGAGGCCGCGCAACTGCCGGGCGCCGATCTGTCGCAGCTGACGAGCCCGCAAGCCGTGTCGCTGATGCAGAAGCTCGCCGAGTATCCGGACATGCTCACGCATGCGGCGAACGAACTGGCGCCGCACGCGGTCGCGTTCTACCTGCGCGATCTCGCTGGTGAATTCCACTCGTTCTACAATGCGGAGCGCGTGCTGGTCGACGACGAAGCGCCGCGCAACGCGCGCGCCGCGCTCCTCGCCGCGACCCGGCAGGTGCTCGAGAATGGTCTGGCGGTGCTCGGCGTGTCCGCGCCCGCCAAGATGTAAGCGGCCCGGACCGGGCAGCGAATGGTCGCGGCAGGAGCGCCTGCCTTCGGGTGCCCGCCGCGGCCTTTTCACGATTCTTTTTGCAGGTGACTCAAGCAATGGCACAACCACGCCGAACTTCGAAGCAATCGAAACAAGCCGGAGGGACATTTCTTGGAATCGTGCTGGGCCTGATCGTCGGCCTCGCGATCGCGGTGGTGGTGGCGCTCTACATCACGCGTTCGCCGTCGCCGTTCGTGTCGAAGGTCGCGCCGCCGCCGGCCGACACCGGCGCGAGCCAGCCGCAGCAGTTCGACCCGAACCGCGCGCTGCAGGGCAAGACGCCCGGCCAGCCGGTGCCGCAGGCCGCGCAGCCCGCGCCGCCCAACACCGCGCCCGGCCAGGCCGCGAACCAGACCCAGGGCGGCCTGCTGCCCGAACCGCAGATCGTCGAAGTGCCGCCGTCGGGCAACACGAACGGCTCCGGCAGCGCCAGCGGCTCGAGCAACACCACCGCATCGAACAACACGTCGTCGGGCAACGGCGTCGCCGTCGCGCCGAAGCCGGCCGACAACACGCCGCCGCCGAAGAAGACGCAACAGGCGCAGCAACAACAGCAGCAAGGCGGCGAGGACGACCTCGCGCGCTTCGCCGCGCAGAAGCAGGCGCAGCAGGCCGCCGCGCAGAAACAGCAGCAACAGCAACTGGCCGCGAACACGCCGAAGCCGGCGCCGTCCGCGACGTCCGCCGCGGCAGCGAAGCCGCCGACCGCGAACGACGCGAACACCGGCTACTTCCTGCAGGTCGGCGCGTACAAGACGGAAGGCGACGCCGAGCAGCAGCGCGCGCGCCTGGGCTTCCAGGGCTTCGAGTCGAAGGTGTCGAAGCGCGATGTCAGCGGCGTGACCTATTTCCGCGTGCGCGTCGGCCCGTTCTCGAAATTCGAGGATATGAACTCGGCCCGTCAGCGCCTGTCCGATGCAGGTGTCGACACGGCGGTGATCCGCTTCACGAAGCAGTAAGCAAACCGGCCGCGCCCACGCAGAACCCGTTACGTTTCGTAACCCCGAGCAACTGATTCGACGTCTACAACATGAAAAAACTGCTTAGCACGCTCCTTCTGTCCCTGGGCCTGGCCGCTGCCGGCTTCGCCCAGGCTTCGCCCGCCGCACCGGTGTCCGGCAAGGACTTCGAGGTGATGAAGTCGCCGCAGCCGGTGTCCGCACCGGCCGGCAAGGTCGAGGTCATCGAGTTCTTCTGGTACGGCTGCCCGCACTGCTACGAATTCGAGCCGACCGTCGAGGCCTGGGTGAAGAAGCAGGGCAACAACATCGACTTCAAGCGCGTGCCGGTCGCGTTCCGCGACGATTTCGTCCCGCACTCGAAGCTGTTCTACGCGGTGTCGGCGCTCGGCATCTCGGAGAAGGTCACGCCGGCGATCTTCAACGCGATCCACAAGCAGAAGAACTACCTGCTGACGCCGCAGGCGCAGGCCGACTTCCTGGCGACGCAAGGCGTCGACAAGAAGCAGTTCATGGACGCGTACAACTCGTTCAGCGTGCAGGGCCAGGTCAAGCAGTCGGCCGAGCTGCTGAAGAACTACGCGATCGACGGCGTGCCGACGATCGTCGTCCAGGGCAAGTACAAGACGGGCCCGGCTTACACGAACAGCATCCCGGGCACCGCTCAAGTGCTCGACTACCTCGTGAAGCAGGTTCAGGACAAGAAGCTCTGATCCCCGTCCGCGCGCCGGCATGACTACTCCGTTGAAGGTCTTCATCACCGGCGCGTCGAGCGGCCTCGGCCTCGCGATGGCCGAGGAATACGCCCGCCAGGGCGCCACGCTCGCACTCGTCGCGCGCCGCACCGATGCCCTCGATGCGTTCGCGCGACGCTTCCCCAAGCTGTCCGTCTCCGTCTATTCCGCCGACGTGCGCGACGCCGATGCGCTGGCCACGGCCGCTGCGTCGTTCATCGCCGCGCACGGCTGCCCCGACGTCGTGATCGCGAACGCGGGCATCAGCCAGGGCGCCGTCACGGGCCAGGGCGATCTCGCCACGTTCCGCAACGTGATGGACATCAACTACTACGGGATGGTCGCGACGTTCGAGCCGTTCGTCGGCCCGATGACGGCCGCGCGCCACGGCACGCTGGTCGGCGTCGCGAGCGTCGCCGGCGTGCGCGGCCTGCCCGGCTCCGGCGCGTACAGCGCGTCCAAATCGGCCGCGATCAAGTATCTCGAGGCGCTGCGCGTCGAGCTGCGCCCGGCCGGCGTCGGCGTCGTGACGATCGCGCCCGGCTATATCCGCACGCCGATGACCGCGCACAACCCGTACCGGATGCCGTTCCTGATGGACGCCGACCGCTTCGCGGCCCGCGCCGCGCGCGCGATCGCGCGGCAGCACGCGTTCCGCGTGATTCCGTGGCAGATGGGTGTCGTCGCGAAGGTGCTGCACGTGCTGCCGCGCTGGCTCTACGACCGCCTGTTCGAGAAGGCGCCCCGCAAGCCGAAGGCCGGCGCGCACTGAGTGCATCGGGTGTCCGGCGCGCCGTTCGCGCCGTTCGCGCCGGGCCGAGCCGGGCCGATGCGGCGTCGGCGTCGCGGTTCCCGCCAGCACCGCTCGCGCGGCTTCCTCCCCCGGCCGTACCACTCGTCGGCCGACGATACCGCGATCCCGTCGATCCCGTCGATCCCGTCGATCCCGTCGATCCCGTCGATCCCGTCGATCCCGTCGATCCCGTCGATCCCGCTGATCCCGCTGATCCCGCTGATCCCGCTGATCCCGCTGATTCGCGCTGATCCCGCTGATCCCGCTGATCCCGCTGATTCGCGCTGATTCGCAGGTTCCCCGCCGCCTTCGCAGCAGCCCGTCGTTCGCCGCCGCACGAGCCCGTCCCCTGCCGCCGCGCCGTTCCAGCACGCATTCCGTCGCGAACGCAGCCGTTTTTCGCTCAATTCCCCGCGTTCCGGCGCCTTTATTCACGCGTGGTGCGCTTTGACGGTATGCTATCCGCCAGCCGCGCCGGCCCCGCCTTACCGGGCCGCGCCCGCATTCCGACACTCAGCAAAAAATCACAAGCCACGTGGGAGAACCCATGCACGTCAAGCTGTTCGCCGCGGCCGCGGTCGCCGCCGCCCTCGCCGCCCCCGGCCTCGCCGCAGCCAAGCCGCTCACCGTCTGCACGGAATCGAGCCCGGACGGCTTCGACGTCGTGCAATACAACTCGCTCGTCACGACGAACGCATCGGCCGACGTGATCTTCAACACTCTCGTGTCGTACGACGAAGCCGCGAAGAAGGTCGTGCCCGCGCTCGCCGACAAATGGGAGGCAAGCGCCGACGGCCTCACGTACACGTTCCACCTGCGCCCGAACGTTGCGTTCCAGACCACCGACACCTTCAAGCCGGGCCGCCCGCTGAACGCGGACGACGTCGTGTTCACGTTCTCGCGGATGCTCGACGATGCGAACCCCTGGCACAAGGTGGCCGGCGCGAGCGGCTTCCCGCACGCGCAGTCGATGGGCCTCGTGAAGCTCGTGAAGTCGGTCACGAAGGTCGACGACAACACGGTGAAGTTCGTGCTGAACGAGCCGAACGCGACGTTCGTGCCGATCCTGACGATGGGCTTCGCGTCGATCTACTCGGCCGAATACGCGGACCAGCTGCTGAAGGCCGGCAAGCAGGCCGACCTGAACGCGAAGCCGATCGGCACCGGCCCGTTCGTGCTGAGGAGCTACACGAAGGACGCGCTGATCCGCTACGACGTGAACCCGACCTACTGGGGCGCGAAGCCGAAGGTCGACCGGCTGATCTACGCGATCACGCCCGACGCGTCGGTGCGCATGCAGAAGGTGAAGGCCGGCGAATGCCAGATCGCGCTGTCGCCGAAGCCGCAGGACGTGCTCGCCGCGAAGGGCGAAAGCGCGCTGAAGGTCGTGCAGACGCCCGCGTTCATGACCGCGTTCGTCGCACTGAACACGCAGAAGAAGCCGCTCGACAACGACAAGGTGCGCGAGGCGCTGAACCTCGCGTTCGATCGCGCGACCTACCTGAAGGTCGTGTTCGACAACACGGCGACGGCCGCGAACAACCCGTATCCGCCGAACACGTGGAGCTACGCGAAGGACGTCGCGCCGTATGCGTACGATCCCGCGAAGGCGAAGCAGCTGCTCGCGTCGGCCGGGTTCCCGAACGGCTTCTCGACGACGATCTGGACGCGCCCGACGGGCAGCGTGCTGAACCCGAACCCGAAGGCCGGCGCGGAGCTGCTGCAGGCCGACCTCGCGAAGATCGGCGTGAAGGCCGAGGTGAAGGTGATCGAATGGGGCGAGCTGATCAAGCAGGCGAAGCTCGGCCAGCATGACATGCTGTTCATGGGCTGGGCCGGCGACAACGGCGATCCGGACAACTACCTGTCGCCGCTGTTCAGCTGCAACGCGGTGAAGTCGGGCATCAACTTCGCACGCTTCTGCGACGCGCAGCTCGACAAGCTGATCGCCGACGGCAAGGCGACCGCCGATCAGGGCAAACGCGCGAAGCTGTACGAATCGGCGCAGAAGATCATCCACGACCAGGCGCTGTGGATTCCGCTCGGCTACCCGACCGCGGCCGCGCTCACGCGCGCGAACGTGAGCGGCTATCGCGTGAGTCCGTTTGGGCGACAGAATTTCGCGACGGTCGCCGTGCAGTGACCGCGCGTGGCGCGCAAGCGACGGCGCGTCCGCCCGTCGCTTGCGGCCCGCGCGCCGCGCTTGCTACACTGCGCGCTCATTCCTCATACCGGACGCCAGCCGAAGTGAACAACTAAGCCTTCCCAAAAATGTTTTCGCCGCCGTGCCACGCACGCCGCGCGAAGGGTTTCACGCATTTTCGGAGGTGCTTATGGCTGCTGCCACGCCGACCGGCGCGCTCGTCGCGCTTCATCACGTTTCCTTCCGCTTCGACGACGGCGTCACGCTGTTCGATTCGCTCGACCTGTCCATCGATCGCACGCCGACGGGCATCGTCGGCCGCAACGGCGCCGGCAAGAGCCTGCTCGCGCAACTGATCGCGGGCCGGCGCACACCTAGCGCGGGCACGATCGACCGGCAGACGCCGGTCGTCTACGTCGCGCAGCGGCACGACGACGCGCCGGCCGGCACACGGACCGTCGCGGAAATCGCCGCGCTCGATGCGCCGCTCGCGGCCCTGGCGCGCCTCGCGGACGGCCGCGCGCACGCGCACGACTTCGACCTGATCGGCTATCGCTGGGATCTGGCCGAGCGGCTGCGCGCGGCGCTCGACGCGGCCGGCCTGCACGACGTGCGCACCGACACGCCGGCCCACGCGCTGAGCGGCGGCCAGCGCGCGCGCGTCGCGCTGATCGGCGCCTTGCTGTCGGAGGCCGGCCTGCTGGTGCTCGACGAACCGACCAACCATCTCGATGCACCGGGCCGTGCGTGGCTGCGCACGGCGCTCGACGGCTGGCGCGGCGGTGTCGTCGTCGTCAGCCATGACCGCGCGTTGCTCGCGCACGTGCAGCGCATCGTCGAACTGACGCCGCACGGCGTGCGCGCGTATGGCGGCAACTACGCGCTGTACCGCGCGCAGCGCGATGCGGAGCACGATGCCGCGCAGGCCGCGCTGGAGCATGCGCGCACCGAGCGCGGGCGCGTGCGGCGCCGGCTCGAACAGGAACACGACACGATCCAGCGCCATTCGGCCGGCTCGCTGCGCGATGCGAAGACGGCCAACCTGTCGTCGATGGCACGCCAGAGCCGCAAGGGGGCCGCGCGCGGCATCATGGGGACGGTCCGCCGTCACCAGAACGAATTCAAGGCGACGCTCGACGCGCGGGTGCAGGAAGCGGCCGCACGCGTCGAAGCCGACGCGCCGGTGCTCGTGTCGCTGCCGGGCACCGAGGTCAGCGCGCGCCGCCAGCTGTTCACGCTCGAGCGCACGCAATTGCCGTGGCATGCCGCCGGGCGCGCGGACGCAATCACGTGGTCGGCCAGCGGCCCCGTGCGGATCGCGCTGACGGGCCCGAACGGTTGCGGAAAATCGACGCTGCTGCGCATGCTCGCCGGCGAACTCGCACCGGGCTCGGGTGCGTGCACGACGCACGTGAGCGCCGCCTATCTCGACCAGCGCCTCGCGCTGCTCGACCCCGATCGTTCGATCGTCGAGCAGTTGGGATTCCTCGATACACCGCTCGCCGAAGGCGAACTGCGCAGCCGGCTCGCGTTGCTGCAGCTCGATGCCGCGCGCGCGACGCAGCCGGTGCACCGCCTGAGCGGCGGCGAGCGGCTGAAGGCCGCGCTCGCGTGCGCGCTGTGGCGCGGCACGCCCGCGCAGCTGCTGCTGCTCGACGAGCCGACCAATCACCTCGATCTCGAATCGGTGCGCGCGATCGAAGCCGCTCTGGCCGGCTTCCCCGGCGCGATCGTGGTCGCGTCGCACGACGCCGCGTTTCTCGCAGCGCTCGCACCGACGCATACGATGCAATGGCAGCGCGACGGGTGGCGTCACGAACCCGTCGCGTGACGGTGACGACGCGCGCTCAGCGCGCGGTACGGAAACGCAGCACGCCGTCGTCGCCCTGCTCGCGCACGAGCTCGCCCGCGAGCCACAGCAGGTTCAGGTGGGCGAGCGCCTCGCCGAGCGCGAACGTCATCTGGTGGATGTCGAGCTCGCGGCGGCGGAACATGATCGGCACGATGTCGGCCGCGCTCGCCGGCTTCTCCGCACAGGCGACGCGCACTTCGTCGAGCCGCGCGTCATGGTGCGCGCGCAGTTGCGCGATGCGCGTGCGCACGCCGCGGAACGGCTTGCCGTGCGACGGCAGCACGAGCGTGTCGGGCGCCATCGTCTCGTAGCGGCCGAGCGATTGCAGGTACAGCGCGAGCGGGTTCGCTTCCGGTTCGAGATCGAACACGGACACGTTGGTCGAGATGCGCGGCAGCACCATGTCGCCGGAGATCAGCATGCCGTCCGCTTCGCTGTGGAGCGCGCAATGTTCAGGCGAATGGCCGTAGCCGGTGACGACGCGCCACGTGCGCGCGCCGATCGTCACCGCGTCGCCTTCGCGCAGGCGCCGGTAGCGCGGCGGCACGGCCGGCACGAGGTCCGAGTAGTAGCTGCGGCGGTTGCGCAGCTTGTCGAGCGCGGCCGGATCGGTCAGCCCGTGGCGCGCGAAGTGATCGGCCGCGGCCGCGCCGCCGGCGTTCGAGCCGTTGCCGGCCGCCATCAGGCAGCCGAACATGTACTCGCCGAGCGTCATCCACAGCCGCACGTTCCAGCGGCCCCGGTCGCCGCCTTCGCACAGCCAGTTCGCGAGGCCGAAGTGATCGGGGTGGCAGTGCGTGACGAGCACGCGCAGCACCGGCAGCCCGTCGAGATGCCGGTCGAAGATCTGTTCCCAGTGCGTACGGATCGCGTCCGACGAGATCCCGCAGTCGACGATCGTCCAGCCGGCCTGCCCGTCGATCTCGTCGCGCAGCAGCCAGAGGTTGATGTGATCGAGCGAGAACGGCAGCGGCATGCGCAGCCAGCGCACGCCGGGCGCGACCTCGAACGTGTCGCCCGCGGCGGGCAGCGTGTCGGCGAAGGGATAGTCGAGTTGGTGTTCCAGTGCGTTCATCGGTGGGATGTCTCGTCGTTATCGGGAAGAATGCAGGTGCGAATGCGAGTGCAAGCGCGCGCGGGCGGCAGGCCGCGGCGGGCATTGCGTCGATTCTATCGCCGTCGCGGGAAACGCGTGCCCGGCGGGCGCCGGCCGGTCAAAAAAGTTCGTGTCAGAATCGGTTCCGTACCCGTATCTTTACGCGAAGATGCACGGAACGGTATGCAACGGCGAACAACCCGCGCATCGACGGCGCTTGGCGCCGGACCCCGAAAGTCATTGAAACGCCGACTTGGGCGCTAAAATGGCGAGTGCTTACAGTCCCTCTCGAACGAGCCTGCACGCGATGAATCACTTCCCCAAACTGCTGTCCTCGCAGATCGGTTTCGACGTCGCGCAGACGATGCTCGAATACTTCGACCGCCACTACCGGATCTTCCGGGAAGCGGCCGTCGAGGCGAAGACGCTATACGAGCGCACCGACTGGCACGGCCTGCAGCGGCTGGCGCGCGAGCGGATCACGTCGTACGACGATCGTGTTCAGGAATGCGTCGAGGTGCTGGAAGACGAATACGACGCGGAGAACATCGACGACGAGGTGTGGCAGCAGATCAAGCTGCACTACATCGGGCTGCTCACGTCGCACCGCCAGCCCGAGTGCGCGGAAACGTTCTTCAATTCGGTGTGCTGCAAGATCCTGCACCGCTCGTATTTCAGCAACGATTTCATCTTCGTGCGGCCCGCGATCTCGACCGAATACCTCGAGAACGACGAGCCGGCCGCGAAGCCGACCTATCGCGCGTACTACCCGGGCACCGACGGCCTCGCGGCCACGCTCGAGCGCATCGTCACGAACTTCCAGCTCGAGCCGCCGTTCGAGGATCTCACGCGCGACACCGGCTGCGTGATGCAGGCGATCACCGACGAATTCGGCCAGTTCGACGCTGCGCCGAATTTCCAGATCCACGTGCTGTCGTCGCTGTTCTTCCGCAACAAGAGCGCGTACATCGTCGGCCGCATCATCAACGCCGATCGCGTGCTGCCGTTCGCGGTGCCGATCCGCCATGTGCGCCCGGGCCTCCTCGCGCTCGACACCGTGCTGCTGCGGCGCGACCTGCTGCAGATCATTTTCAGCTTCTCGCACTCGTATTTCCTCGTCGACATGGGCGTGCCGTCCGCGTACGTGGACTTTCTCTGCACGATCATGCCGGGCAAGCCGAAGGCGGAGATCTACACGTCGGTCGGCCTGCAGAAGCAGGGCAAAAACCTGTTCTACCGCGACCTGCTGCACCATCTGTCGCATTCGAGCGACCGCTTCATCATCGCGCCCGGGATCAAGGGCCTCGTGATGCTCGTGTTCACGCTGCCGTCGTTCCCGTACGTGTTCAAGATCATCAAGGATCAGTTCCCGCCGCCGAAGGAAACGACGCGCGCGCAGATCATGGAGAAGTACCAGCTCGTGAAGCGCCACGACCGTCTCGGGCGGATGGCCGACACGCTCGAGTATTCGAGCGTCGCGCTGCCGCTTTCGCGGCTCGACCATGCGCTCGTGCGCGAGCTGGAGAAGGAGGTGCCGTCGCTGCTCGAATACGAGGACGGCAACCTCGTGATCAAGCACCTGTACATCGAGCGCCGGATGACGCCGCTCAACCTGTACCTGCAGAACGGCACCGACGCGGACGTCGAGCACGGCGTGAAGGAGTACGGCAACGCGGTGAAGGAGTTGATGAAGGCCAACATCTTCCCGGGCGACATGCTGTACAAGAACTTCGGCGTCACGCGCCACGGCCGCGTCGTGTTCTACGACTACGACGAGATCGAGTACCTGACCGACTGCAACGTGCGGCGCGTGCCGCCGCCGCGCAACGAGGAAGACGAACTGTCGGGCGAACCGTGGTATACCGTCGGCCCGCACGACATCTTTCCGGAAACCTACGGACCGTTCCTGCTCGGCGACCCGCGCGTGCGGACGGTCTTCATGAAGCATCACGCGGACTTTTTCGAGCCCGCGCTGTGGCAGGCCAGCAAGGACAAGCTGCTGCAGGGCGAGTTGCCCGATTTTTACCCGTACGACGTGTCGCTGCGCTTCAGCGTGCGCTACCCCGCGCGCTTCGACGCGACGCCGGACGCCGGCGACGGCGCAGGCGACGCGCAGCGCGCCGCCTGACGCACGACCGAACCCGATCGAATCGAACCCGTTATCGACCCGCTTTCCGCCAACGGAATCCACACCGATGAATACCCAAGACAATCCGCTTTCACACCTGTTCGACAACAACGACGCCTGGGTCAAGCGCCAGCTCGCCGACGATCCCGATTTCTTCGCGCGTCTCGCCGACCAGCAGGCGCCGGAATATCTGTGGATCGGCTGCTCGGATTCGCGCGTGCCCGCGAACCAGATCATCGGCCTGCCGCCGGGCGAAGTGTTCGTGCACCGTAACATCGCGAACGTCGTCGTCCACAGCGACCTGAACTGCCTGTCGGTGATCCAGTTCGCGGTCGACATCCTGCGCGTGAAGCACATCATGGTCGTCGGCCACTACGGCTGCTCGGGCGTGAACGCGGCGCTGCACAACCGCCGCGTCGGCCTCGCCGACAACTGGCTGCACCACGTGCAGGACGTGCGCGAACGCCACGCGGCGCTGCTCGACGAATGGCCGGTCGGCGAAGCACGCTATCGCCGCCTGATCGAGCTGAACTCGATCGAGCAGGTCGTCAACGTGTGCCGCACGACGATCGTCAACGACGCGTGGGCGCGCGGCCAGTCGCTCACCGTGCACGGGCTCGTGTACGGCGTGCACGACGGGCGGATGCGCAACCTCGGGATGGCCGTGTCGAGCTTCGACGCGCTCGACGAAACCTACAAGCGCTGCGTCGCGGCGCTCACCGCGCGCGGCCAGCATGCGCCCGACAACGACATGGTCGCGGCGGATGCCGCGCGGCTCGACGACGTCGCGCAGGCGGTCGCCGACACGCTGAAGCCGTGCGGCGACGCGAAGTAACCGACGCACACGCCCACGCGGGCGCGGCACGCAAGCGCCCCGCCGCGCTTCATCCGGCTGAACGCGCATCATGAGCCGGGCCGCACCGCCGGCATCCCGTCGCCCGACGGGCGCGCCGCGCGCACGCGGCAGCCGGAGCAACGGCGGTGACGCGGCCGCGACGGCCGTCGAACTGATCTGACACCGACACTGCCGCGACGGCGGTGCAACGCAAAGGAGCGGCGAACATGAAAACCGTACTGATCGTCGGCGCATCGCGCGGCTTGGGGCGCGAATTCGTCCGGCAATACCGGCGCGACGGCTGGAACGTGATCGCGACCGCGCGCGACGACGCGTCGCTCGCCGCGCTGCGCGAACTCGGCGCGCACGCACATGCGCTCGACATCGCGCAGCCCGAACAGATCGCGGCGCTCGGCTGGAAGCTCGACGGCGAACGGCTCGACGCCGCGGTGCTCGTGTCGGGCGTGTACGGGCCGCGCACCGAGGGGGTCGAAACGATCGATGCCGAGGATTTCGACGCGGTGATGCATACGAACGTGCGCGGGCCGATGCAACTGCTGCCGATCCTGCTGCCGCTCGTCGAGGACGCGCGCGGCGTGCTGGCGGTCGTGTCGAGCCGGATGGGCAGCATCGCGGAAGCAACCGGCACGACCGGCTGGCTGTACCGCGCGAGCAAGGCCGCGCTGAACGACGTGCTGCGCATCGCGTCGCTGCAGACGCGCCACGCTGCATGCATCTCGCTCCATCCCGGCTGGGTGCGCACCGACATGGGCGGCGCGCAGGCCGCGATCGATCCGGAAACCAGCGTGACCGGCATGCGCCGCGTGATCGCCGAAGCCGGCGCGGACGTGTCGCAGGCCAACGGCCGTTTCTTCCAGTACGACGGCGTCGAGCTCAGCTGGTGAGCCGGCATCACAACCCGGCGTCGTTAATTCACGATTCGCATGATTTTGAACCGACCTGACGCGTGCCCGTGCGGCGGCGCGTCCCCCGCACCTGCCGGCAAAGCCCCGGCGCCACGCTATGCGGCCTGCTGCGGCCGCTTCATCGACGGCGGCGAAGCCGCGCCGACCGCACTCGAGTTGATGCGCTCGCGGTACAGCGCGTACGTGCTCGGCGCGACCGACTACCTGCGCGCGACCTGGGACGCGCGCACCTGCCCGGCCGATCTCGATGCTGACCCGAATGCGCCCGACGCGCCGCGCTGGCTCGGCCTCGCGGTCAAGCGCCATGCGCCGATCGACGAACGGCACGCGGAGGTCGAATTCGTGGCCCGCTACAAGGTCGGCGGGCGCGCGTACCGGCTCCACGAGACGAGTCGTTTCACACGCGACGAGCACGGTTTCTGGCGCTATGTCGACGGCGAAGTAAGTGAACGCTGACAAATAGTTGCCGTGTCAGACGCCGGGTAATTCCCGCATTGCACAACCTTAATTTGTCGGGCTACGATGGCCCTCGGATTGGTCATGTTGCATGGCAGGGCTTACGAATGGCGTTCAGCAAGGTATTGGTGGGATGGATGGCGGCCTGCGCGCTGTCGGCCGCTCAGGCCGGTACGCTGCCGAACGCACAAGCCGGCTCGGCCACGGCCAGCGGCTCGCTCGCCCACGCCGAACGCTTCGACTACGGCGATTCGGGCCTCCCGCAGGTCGCCGCGAACCTCAACGAACAAATCATCAGCATTCCGGCCGATGCTTCGGGCGCCGTGATGCTCGAGGCCACGCTGTTCAAGCCGAATGGCCCCGGCCCGTTCCCGCTCGTCGTCTTCAACCACGGCAAGAACACCGGCGATCTCCATCAGCAGCCGCGCAGCCGTCCGCTCGCGTTCGCGCGTGAATTCGTGCGCCGCGGCTATGCGGTGATCGCGCCGAACCGCCAGGGCTTCGCCGGGTCGGGCGGCACGTACCAGCAGGAAGGCTGCAACGTCGGCAAGAACGGCCTCACGCAGGCCGCCGACGTCGACGCGACGGTCCGCTACATGTCGCGTCAGTCGTACATCGATGCGTCGCGCATCGTCGTCGCGGGCACGTCGCACGGCGGCCTCGTGTCGGTCGCGTATGGCACCGAAGCGGCGCCCGGCGTGCGCGGCATCATCAACTTCTCCGGCGGGCTGCGCCAGGACCTCTGCGACGGCTGGCAGCGCAATCTCGTCGACGCGTTCGACCAGTACGGCGCGCATACGGCCGTGCGGTCGTTGTGGCTGTATGGCGACAACGATTCCGTGTGGACGCCCGCGCTCGTCGCGCAGATGCACGACGCATACGCGTCGCACGGCACGCAGGCGCAATTCATCGATTTCGGCCGCTACAAGGACGACGCGCACCGGCTGATCGTCGATCGCGACGGCGTGCCCGTGTGGTGGCCGGCCGTGCATGCGTTCCTCGCGGAGTTGAACCTGCCGACCTCGGTGCGCTATGCGGTCGCCAACCCGCACGAACCGAATGCGACCGGCTATGCGTCGATCGATGCGGTCGGGGCGGTGCCGTTCCTCGACGAAGCCGGCCGTGAAGGCTATCGCCGCTTCCTGAGCCAGCATCCGAGCCGCGCATTCGCGGTGTCCGCGGAAGGCGCGTGGTCGTGGGCCGAAGGCGGCGACGATCCGATGGCGCTCGCGCTCGACAACTGCGCGAAGCAGGGAGCGGGCGCATGCCGGCTGTATGCGGTCAACGACCGTGTCGTGTGGAACGCGAGCGCGACGCAGACGGCCGGCAACGGCGACGCCGACACGCGCGCGCTGGCTTCGCGCTGACGCGCGGGTCGCGACACGCGTCAGGGTCGCGTTCTTCCCGCGTTCCCTTTCCCCTCCTCCGTTTCGTGAACGCTCGCGCGGTCCGCAACGGCGTTCGCACGCCCGCTCTTGCGCTCACGTGAGCCATCGAAGCGCACCCCGCCCCCAACGCCGTCTGCTGTCCTTTTTCCGGCCTTTTCCTGGCCCGGCCGCGCCTGATTCCACACATCATTCGCCCGCCGCTGCGCATTGCGTCGCGCTTCGCGCCCCCTTCCCGCCCCGATTTTTCACCCTCGCGCGTCCGCCCGCCCGACGATTTTTTTCTGTCGGGGGGTGTCACTCGAACGTCGTCATCTGCGGTCATTTCGGGGCAATTGGCGCGTACCGTCCCGAGCACCCCGGATCTGCGCCGAACTCCCGTCCGGCAAGGCTTTGCGACGTTTGTAACCGGTAGTGCAACGTGCGGCGGAACACGCTAATCTCAGCGCGTTTTCCGTCTGTCGCCGCGCGGTATCCCGTTCGATGCCCGCCGCCGTTTTACCCCCCGGAGTTGCCTTGAGTACGCCAGCCACCGACGACTGGGTCGCGCGCAGCCTGCGCGCGGTCTGGCATCCCTGCACCCAGATGAAGCACCACGAGCGCCTGCCGCTCATCCCCGTCGCGCGCGGCGCGGGCCTGTGGCTGTACGACCGCGACGGCCGCCGCTACTTCGACGCGATCAGCTCGTGGTGGGTGAACCTGTTCGGCCATGCGAACCCGGACATCAACGCGGCCCTGAAGGACCAGCTCGACACGCTCGAGCACGCGATGCTCGCCGGCTGCACGCACGAGCCGGCGATCGAGCTCGCCGAGCGGCTGCACGCGCTCACCGCACGCACGCTCGGCCATGCGTTCTTCGCGTCGGACGGCGCATCGGCGGTCGAGATCGCGCTAAAGATGAGCTTCCACGCGTGGCGCAACCGCGGCCGCGCGGACAAGCGCGAATTCGTGTGCGTCGCGAACAGCTATCACGGCGAGACCATCGGCGCGCTCGGCGTGACCGACGTCGCGCTGTTCAAGGATGCGTACGACCCGCTGATCCGCAACGCGCACGTGGTCGCGTCGCCCGACGCGCGCGGCGCGCTGCCGGGCGAGACGGCCGCCGACGTCGCGGGCCGCGCGCTCGACGACGTGCGGCGCCTGTTCGCCGAACGCGCCGACCGGATCGCCGCGCTGATCGTCGAGCCGCTCGTGCAATGCGCGGCCGGCATGGCAATGCACGATCCGTCGTACGTACGCGGGCTGCGCGCGCTGTGCGACGAATTCGGCGTGCACCTGATCGCCGACGAGATCGCGGTCGGCTGCGGCCGCACCGGCACCTTCTTCGCGTGCGAGCAGGCCGGCGTCTGGCCCGATTTCCTGTGCCTGTCGAAGGGCATCAGCGGCGGCTACCTGCCGCTGTCGCTCGTGCTCACGCGCGACGACGTGTTCGCGGCGTTCTACGACGACGACACGACGCGCGGCTTCCTGCATTCGCATTCGTACACCGGCAACCCGCTCGCGTGCCGCGCGGCGGTCGCAACGCTCGACCTGTTCGCACGCGACGACGTGCTCGCGAGCAACGCGCGCAAGTCGGCCGCGATGCGCGCCGCGCTCGCGCCGCTCGACGCGCACCCGCAGGTGTGTCACCTGCGCCAGCGCGGCACGCTGTTCGCCTTCGACGTCGCGCTCGACGGCGACGCGGCGCGCGGCTTCTCGCGGCGCTTCTTCGAGCGCGCGCTCGAACGCGAACTGCTGCTGCGCCCGATCGGCACGACCGTGTACCTGATGCCGCCGTACGTGATGAGCGACGACGACATCGCGTGGCTCGCGCAACGCACGCGCGACACGCTCGATGCGACGCTCGCGGAGGCTGCGCGATGAAACAACCTTCGCGGGACACCACCACGCCGCTGCTCGACACGCTGCAGCGCGGCCTCGCCGAACTCGATGCGCAAGGCCTGCGCCGCGTGCGCCGCACCGCCGACACCGCGTGCGACGCGCACATGCGCGTCGACGGCCGCGACATCGTCGGCTTCGCGAGCAACGACTACCTCGGCCTCGCCGCGCATCCGGCGCTCGTCGCCGCGTTCGCGGAAGGCGCGCAGCGCTACGGCTCCGGCAGCGGCGGCTCGCATCTGCTCGGCGGCCATTCGCGTGCGCACGCGACGCTCGAGGACGAACTCGCCGGCTTCGCGGGCGGCTTCTCCGACGCGCCCCGCGCGCTGTACTTCAGCACCGGCTACATGGCGAACCTCGCCGCGATGACGGCGCTGGCGGCCAAGCACGCGACGATCTTCTCCGACGCGCTGAACCACGCGTCGCTGATCGACGGGATCCGGCTGTCGCGCGCGACCGTGCAGGTCTATCCGCATGCGGACGTGGCCGCGCTCGCCGCGCTGCTCGAGGCGTCGGAAGCCGAAACGAAACTGATCGTCAGCGACACCGTGTTCAGCATGGACGGCGACATCGCGCCGCTCGCCGAACTCGTCGCGCTGGCCGAACGCCACGGCGCGTGGCTCGTCGTCGACGACGCGCACGGCTTCGGCGTGCTCGGCCCGCAGGGCCGCGGCGCGCTCGCGGCCGCCGCGCTGCGCTCGCCGAACCTCGTGTACGTCGGCACGCTCGGCAAGGCCGCCGGCGTCGCGGGCGCGTTCGTCATCGCGCACGAGACCGTGATCGAATGGATGATCCAGCGCGCGCGCAGCTACATCTTCACGACGGCGGCGCCGCCAGCCGTCGCGCATGCGGTATCGGCGAGCCTGAAGGTGATCGCCGGCGACGAAGGCGATGCGCGACGCGCGCACCTCGCCGCGCTGATCGAGCGCACGCGCGCGCTGCTGCGCATGACGCGCTGGCAGCCGGTCGATTCGCATACGGCCGTGCAGCCGCTCGTGATCGGCAGCAACGACGCGACGCTCGCGGCGATGCGTTCGCTCGACGCGCACGGTCTGTGGGTGCCCGCGATCCGGCCGCCGACGGTGCCGGCCGGCACGTCGCGGCTGCGCATCTCGCTGTCGGCCGCGCATTCGTTCGACGATCTCGCGCGGCTCGAAGCCGCGCTGCTGGAAGCCAGCAGGGAAGCAGCATGACGGCACCACTCTCTCTTTTCGTCACGGGCACCGACACCGAGATCGGCAAGACCTTCGTGTCGGCCGCGATGCTGCACGGCTTCGCGCGGCACGGCCTGCGCGCGGCCGCGCTGAAGCCCGTCGCCGCCGGCGCGTATGAACGCGACGGCGTCTGGCGCAACGAGGATGCCGACCAGCTCGACGCGGCCGCGAACGTCGTGCTGCCGCCCGAGCTGCGCACGCCGTTCCTGCTGAAGACGCCGGCCGCACCGCACATCGTCGCCGCGCAGGAAGGCGTGACGCTCGACCTCGACACGATCGTCGCGAGCCACCGCGAAGCGCTGACGCGCGCGGACGTCGTCGTCGTCGAAGGCGTCGGCGGCTTCCGCGTGCCGCTCAACGACACGCAGGACACGGCCGATCTCGCGGTCGCGCTCGGCCTGCCCGTCGTGCTCGTCGTCGGCGTGCGGCTCGGCTGCATCAGCCACGCGCTGCTGACGGCGGACGCGATTCGCCAGCGCGGCCTCACGCTCGCCGGCTGGGTCGCGAACCACGTCGACCCGGCCATGTCGTACGCCGACGAGAACGTCGCGACGATCCGCGACTGGCTCGCGCGCGAACATCGCGCACCGCTCCTCGGCCGCATCGCGCACCTGCGCCCGGCCGCCCCCGAATCCGCCGCGGCGATGCTCGACATCGCCGCGCTCGTCGACACGCTGCGCCACGTGCAGCATTGACGCCCCGATCCCCGCATTCACGACAGGAAAACCCACCATGACCCAAGCCCAGACCGCCGCCGTGCAACCCGACGCGATCCCCGTGGCCGCTCCGGCGCCGCAGCGCTGGCGCGTCGCCGACGTCGTCGCGCTGTTCGAGCTGCCGTTCAACGACCTGATGTTCCGCGCGCAGCAGGTGCATCGCGAGCACTTCGACGCGAACGCGGTGCAGCTGTCGACGCTGCTGTCGATCAAGACGGGCGGCTGCGAGGAAGATTGCGGCTACTGCTCGCAGTCGTCGCACCACGAAACGGGCCTGAAGGCCGAGAAGCTGATGGACGTCGACACGGTGCTCGACGCCGCGCGTGCGGCCAAGGCGAACGGCGCGAGCCGCTTCTGCATGGGCGCCGCATGGCGCAACCCGAAGGAGCGCCACATGCCGGCGCTGACCGAGATGGTGCGTGGCGTGAAGGAACTGGGCCTCGAGACCTGCATGACGCTCGGCATGCTCGAGGACGAGCAGGCGCAGCAGCTCGCCGACGCGGGCCTCGACTACTACAACCACAACCTCGACACGTCCCCGGAGTTCTACGGCCAGGTGATCTCGACGCGCACGTACCAGGATCGTCTCGACACGCTCGACCGCGTGCGCGACGCGGGCATCAACGTGTGCTGCGGCGGCATCATCGGGATGGGCGAATCGCGCCGTGAACGCGCGGGCCTGATCTCGCAGCTCGCGAACCTGAACCCGTATCCGGAGTCGGTGCCGATCAACAATCTCGTCGCGATCGAAGGCACGCCGCTCGAGGGCACCGCGCCGCTCGACCCGTTCGAGTTCGTGCGCACGATCGCGGTCGCGCGCATCACGATGCCGAAGGCCGTCGTGCGCCTGTCGGCCGGCCGCGAGCAGCTCGACGACGCGATGCAGGCGATGTGCTTCCTGGCGGGCGCGAACTCGATGTTCTACGGCGACCAGCTGCTGACGACGAGCAACCCGCAGACGCAACGCGACCGCGCGCTGTTCGAGCGCCTCGGTATCCGCGCGAGCCAGGCCGACGCGCTGGCGGAGAACGCGTAAGCGACAACGTCGCGCACCGCGTGCACATGAAAAAGCCGGGGCATGCCCCGGCTCAGATTGCTGACAAACCCTCGCCAATTGCGAGGGTTTTGTTTTTAATAGCGGGATGCTGAAGACCCCGACGCCCAC
>NZ_QTPO01000044.1 GCF_003853645.1 Burkholderia sp. Bp9143
CGGCTACGCCGCCTCCGACTCCTCACCACCGGCCAAAACAAACGTCAACGACCGGCCAACATAATTGTCGCCCCCCAATTGGCTTCGTCTCGATAGGTTGACCCATGGCGCTGATGCAACGGGTTGCACGGACGTGAGGGGGGACGCTAATGCGAGGGGTCACGCTGACGCGAGGGGTTGCATGGATGCACAAGGCCCCTTGCACCGGCGCACGAGCCCCCTTGCACCCACGCAAGCCGAACCATCAATAACCGTCAGTAAAAGCAACCACCAGATGGATGACGCGCCGTCGTCGCGTCATCCACCGGCATGCCCGGTACAAGCGATCGTTGACGCCTACCACGAGGCCATGCCGAACAACCCGCGCGTAAGGGTCATGAATGATGCCCGCGCTCGCGCCATCAAAGCACGTTGGAGGCAAGCGTCACGGCTATCCTGTAAGCCGTTTGAAGGCGGCTATGAGACCCAGACGGACGGTCTTGCGAAATGGCGGGTGTTCTTCCAGACCTGCGCCCACTCACCATTTTTGACCGGTCAGGTTCCAGCACAGGCGGGACGGCCGCCCTTCTTTGCCGATATTGATTTCCTTATGAAGCCGTCGGGTTTCACGCATTGTCTTGAAAACAAGTACCACCGGGAAAGCGTATGAGCGCAATAGACCCGTATCTCGAAGACCCGATGCGCGAGGTACCCCACAGCATCGAAATGGAACAGTCAGTGCTCGGCGCACTGCTGCTCGACAACGCAGCAATTGACGATCTCCAAGAGCTGCAAGCGAAACACTTCTATCGCGCCGAGCATCGCACCATCTTCGAGGTTATTTCGAAGCTGATCGTGGGCAATCGCTCCGCAGATATATTGACCGTTGCGGAAGAACTACGGGCTGTCGGTAGAATCGAGTCGACTGGGGGGCTGCCGTACCTCAACACGCTGGCGCAAAATACTCCGGGCAGCGCGAATGTCAGGCGCTATGCCGAGATCGTCGTCGAGCGCTGGAAGTTGCGTGGGATCCTTGCCGCGATCGATGAGGTACGCGCGCTCGTGTTCGAAAGACGCGGCCGCGTGGCCCCCGACATTATTGCCGAGGCCCAGGCGAAGTTTGAATCGCTTGCCGAATCGCGCTCCGACGGCCCGAGGTTCATAAGCGAGTATTTGCTTCCCGTCGTAGAGGAAATCGATTCTCAAGCACGCGGAGAGCCGTCGAAGGTAATCGCAACGGGCTTGCACAGTGTCGACGAGAGACTCAATGGCGGGATGAGCGCCGGCGAATTAATTGTGATCGCAGGTCGTCCCGGGATGGGCAAGACGGCGCTAGTGATCGGCGTCGGCGCTTACGTTGCCCGCCATGTTGGGACGGTCCTGATGTTTTCGATGGAGATGCCGGGCTGTCAGTTGACCCAGCGTAGCCTTGCACGCGATGGCGGAATCCCTATGCCGCACATTAGGAACGGTGCGGATATGACGGAAGCGGACTTCGCTGGTCTGGCGCGGGCAGCCCATGACTTGGCAAATCTACCGATGCTGATAGATGAAAGCGCTGGCCTCTCGTTGACTGAAATCACCAGCCGAAGCCTTGCTGTAAAGCGCCGGCACGGACTCAGTCTGATCATTGTGGATTACATCGGCTTGATGAGCGGCGGCTCCGGCGAAAGTCGTACTCAGCAGATCGGCTCGTTCACCCGGGGGCTCAAGAGTTTGGCGAAGCGTCTCAGTGTGCCCGTCATCGCACTATCACAACTGAACCGTGGCGTAGAGACGCGCCCGAACAAGCGCCCCTCAATGGCCGACCTGCGGGACTCAGGCGAGATCGAGCAGGACGCCGATGTGATCCTATTACTGTACCGGGACGAAGCCTATGATTCAGATAGTCCGTATCGAGGCACAGCGGAAATCATCGTCGCGAAACAGCGCAATGGCGAGACGGGTATGACACGCCTTGCTTTCATTGGAGAGCTCGCCAAATTTGCCGATCTCGCGCCTGGTTACGTGCCGGCACCGCGCAATAGACCTCAGCATCCTAGGGGGTTCGACGAGTAAGTGGGAGCGCGTGCACGCGGACAGTCCTATAACCAGCGGCTTGTCGGCTGCTACGGCGCGACGTAGACGAAGGCTATTTCTTTGCGCCATCCGGATCTCGCTTCCCAGATGCCGTTTGGCGGCGAAAGCGGGGGATTCCACTTGCATTTGCTGGGATTCCCGCTCTTGACGCGTTCTTCGGCGCGGGAACGGCCACTAGGTGCCAAATGTTTACAGCTCTCGGTGGAAAGACATCACGGACGGCTTGAATAGGAATCGGCTGGGAGGCTGGCGTGGCGGACCGCTCCGGATTCAGCTCCATGCGCGCTAGTGCTCGCATTTGCGGAGCCAGTGCTCGAAACTTGCGAGAAAAAATTTCGTTGACGTGGCGTACACAGTTTGCGTCGCTTAGTCGTGATTCCAGCATTGGACGCATGGTCCAGCCTCCGGAACCCTCGGATAGCGCAAGCTTCGTCTGTGAGCGCCTGCGCGCACGTCTCTCCCAAGCTGCATGCGGGAGAAATTACATTTGTGGCGCTGCTTTTGCATGCCAAGGTTGTGAACTCGGCCGACAGCACGCGAGTATGCTCACCTCGAGAGAAGTGTCAGCATCGAAACAGCAAACAGGTGCTGCCGCACGCCTTGCGTCACGAGCCGGAGTCTGCGTTCGATGCGGCCGGCTGATGATCCGATTGGTGCGCTCGCACACGATCTGCATTAGCTGTTTCAATCGGGAAGCCGAGATCCGACGGGGACGCAACGCCAAGGGAGGCCAGCCTCAAAAATGGCGCGAATTGTTACGCTTCGGACACGCTGAGGTCAGCCTGAAAGGCCGCATGCATCAAGTTGATCTGGGACTTTGTAGTGGACCGTCAGAAGCTGCGCGGGCGGTACAGAGACGCTGGCCGGGATGCTCGCTCGTTCGGTATTGGGCCGACGCCGATCCGCCGGCCGCGCCTGAGTGTCGCCCGATTGCCCCTGTTCATTGGTGACACACACTGAGATTGACATATGACCGATCGATTAGCAGCGCGGGGCGCAGTACTAGCCAAAGCCCGCTTCGCATTGTCAGCCGGCCGAATCAGTGGTGCCGAAGCGGCCCGTCTGGAGGCTGCCTTAAGCATCGGAGCGATGCCGGATGCCGCAGTGCTTGCGCGGGTCTTTGGGTCTGGCACTGAACTGCGAAAAGCGCTCGCCAATACGAGCGAAATGCGTGTCGAAGGCTGTCGCTCTGCCGACGCCTTCGATCGGCTCGTTGCCGACATGGTGACTTTGTATTCGCGGACGCGCGGCAGATGAGCACAGCGCTCGAAGCCGCCCGCCAGGCGCTGAATGCCGCGCTCATCGCTGGCGAAGATACGCGTGAAGTACGAAACACGGTGCAACAGCTTGAGGCCGAGGCGACTGACGTCGCATCCACCACCGCTCGCGCCATTCACGATGCCGCTGGCTCAGTACTTGCGCAGATCAAGGCCGATGCCGAGGCACTCGTCCAAGCCGCCGACGAACGCCGACAGCTGTTTTTCTCACAGTTCGACGTCGTTGCGGAAACCCTCGATGCTCGAGGTGTCTCGTCACATAAGTTGGCCAACGCTCGTCACAAAGCGACGCAGGCGTCCCAAGCGGTAGCCGCGTGTCAGCACGAACTCGCTGTGCTCGAGGAACGGCGAGGTGAAGCACAGGCACGGCATACCGGGGCGCTCGATGCTTTGCGTGCGGGCCGGATTGACGAAGCTGTGGCCGGCGCTCGCATGAGCGCTGCGCGAGCCGACCTGATGGACCTTGACTCGCTGATCGGTGAGGCACGCAGCAGAACCGAAGAAACGCAGCATGCTTGTGCGCATGCCGAGCAAGCGGTCCAAGATGCCGAGCGGGAGCTGGCGCGCTCGGAGCTCGCGCGAACTATCGAGGCACTCGACGACCAGCTCAAGCGTATTGAGGCAAAGCTGCTCGCTTGCTTGGCCGAGCGGTATCGAACGGGCTGTGAACTCTCCGGGTGGCGCCCCTCGCTATTCGGTGTCTGGCATCCAAGCCGTGATCTGCAGGACGCTATCACCCAATGGACGGTGCCGCCGGTGCGGTTCGGTGAGCCATGTGAAGACCAGCCCGTGAAATCTTGAGGCTCCACAATGGGACAGTGCCTCGACTTGCCGAGACGCTCGAAAGCTGCGCTTAGCGTGCGGTCCGGGCGCGCTCGCCCGACGACGCTCCAATGGAGTGTGTCGCGGGCGATCTGGGAAGGCGATCCCGGCGTCAGCTTCAGCCAGATCGCCGAGATCCTCGGCTGTTCGAAGTCCGCCGTCAGCATGCAGGCCGCGCGTAACGACTGGGCCAGGCGCCCCACGCCCGAGACGATCGCCGCGCAAGCGCAGGCCGCAGCTGACTCGCGCTTCGAACAGGAACAGAAGGAGAGGACTGCACAGAGCGCCGATCACGCGCCGGCAGTGCTCGAATCGGGGCCGGACGCCGAACCCACCAGGTTCAGAACACAGCCGATCCGGCCGACGGCGGTCGTGCCGGACACTCCCGAGGGTGTGTCGGAGGAAGCGGCGCGTCAGGTCGCGGTCGACACCGCCGTGGCGCGGCGTGCGGAACTGCTCAACACGCACCGCAAGGAGTGGGTCGCGGTGCGGAACCTTGCGTACGCATCGATCAAATCGAAGGACATGGAGCAGGCCAAGCACGTGAAGGTGGTGGCCGAGTCGTTGAAGATCGTGCAGGACGGCGAGCGGAAGGCGTGGGGGCTGGACACGGACGAGAAAAAGCCCCCGTCCGTGCAGGTGACGATCAACCGGCGAGCGGGGGTGACGATTGGGCACTGAGCGCGCGCTCGCGGATGCGCATGATCGTCGCGCGGCCGACCTTGCGGTCGCGGGCGATTTGCGAGACCGACGTGCCTGCGGCCAGTTGCTTGAGCACGTCGGCTTGCTCGGCAGCGGGCAGGGCGTTGCGGCGTCCGGGGTGTTTGCCTTCTGCGCGCGCGCGGGCGATGCCAGCCTGCGTGCGTTCGATCAGCAGGTCGCGTTCGAACTCGGCGACAGCGGTCAGCACCGCCATCGTCATCTTGCCTGCGGCGCTGGTCAGGTCGGCGCCGCCGAGCGCGAGGCAGTGGACCCGCACGCCTGCGTGGCTCAACAGTTCGACTGTCGCGCGCACGTCCATCGCGTTGCGGCCGAGGCGGTCGAGTTTCGTGACGATCAGCACGTCGCCGTCTTCGAGCCGGTCGAGCAGCTTGGCGAAGCCGGGGCGTTCGAGCGCGGCGACGCTGCCGCTGATGTGCTCGGTGACGATCCGTTTCTTCTCGACCGTGAAGCCCGCCGTGAGGATCTCGTGGACTTGGTTTTCGGGTGTCTGCTCGGCGGTGCTGACGCGGGCGTAGATGAAGGTGCGCATGGGGTGTCTCCGGTGGTGCGGGTGTCCGTATCCCGTGACCGCATTATGCGCATTGTCCGGAATATAGCTAGGCGCAATTTCGGGCGGGCTGCGGCGGGGCGACCGTATATGTTCGATTTCGGACAGGACAGTAAGGTCCTGCCCCCCGTGTCTCGCGATCATGAACGCGAGCCATCAGGCCGTGATGACAGTGAGGCAGGCGAGACACTCACCGGTCCTGGCGGACACCCAAAGGGAAACCGTGCGGTGCGCGTCACAGAAAGAGCCAGCGGGACAGTTGCGCCCTTCGGGCGATCAGTGCAATCTGAATCAGCCGCGCGACGAGAACGGCAGGTTTGCATCAGGGGAAAGCGATGACAAACCCAACCAGCAACACGACCGAAAAACCGGCACCGGCCCCGGCCGCGCCGCCGACGAGGCAGGCGCAGGACGAGCCTAAATCTGGACGAACTGAAAGCGCGTCTCAAGCGGGAAAATCCGCACCTCACGGTCGAAGAACTGGAGTTATACGGCCTGTAAACGGAACGCTACAACCTCGATGCGTTTCGGTCATTCGAAGCCATTTGATGTTGGTTAAGCGGCCGGAGTCTTGGACATCTGTTTGCCTTTGCACCCGTGCATCCACGGAGGGATTTTCAGCTTCTGGCGTTGGCGTTTTGGGTCGCTATTGGTGTCTCCGATTTGTTCTTCGAAGTCTGTGCCCAAATAGTCCACGTCATCCGTTCGGCATATTCCTCTAGAAGATCGCGATCAGTAAGTCGCTCAAGGACGTCGAAGTTGGGCGACCCGGCCATATTCGCGAGCAACTGCGCGCGCGTTGCATTTTTATGCGCTTCAAGCAACCACGTAAACATCTTGAACGGCGTCTCGATCGTTTGCCCCGCGGAGGGCTCAATACGTTCAAAGAACGTTGCGGGATGCCGTCTGTAGGCTTGCAACTCTGCTGCAGAAAGGGGGACTCTCACAATCACTTGCTGCCCGTCCTGCAACTGAAAAATGCACGTTGCTGATTGTTCAGGTTCCGAGACAATTCCTTGGAGCAGCTTGGCCGGTGCCGTTTCGCCTTCGGGCCCTACTTGGACCTCGTACCACGAGCCAACTCTAAGCCGCGCTTCGTTTGTCGAAAACGCCAACTCAGGGGCTTCTCCGTCGAACGTTGCTGGCACCTCGCTGTGATCGCGCAGCGACCTAGCGAGGTCATGGATATCCTGATGCGCTCGCATAGCGGCATATGCTTCTCTCAGGGAGGAGAATCCCGCGTCAAGCTTGAAATCTGGAATCTGGAATCCTTCGGCGAGTATGACAGTGCGTCTCACTGCACCTTCGAGGTCTCTGCCCGCGCAGCGCGCTCGCGGGCTTCGCGCGCGTCGAGTGCCGCCCGTAGGCGATCCTCCTCGTCGTCGGAAAGCCATCGGACACGACCATCGGGCTCTCGCAGCTGCTTGATCGTTGCCATGGGATGGGCGTCGATGAGATCCCACTCGAGCGCCCGCGAGAACAGACTCCCGAGTGCTGCAAGATCGCGGTTAATGGTAGCGGGCGCCTTGCCCGCTTTGACGCGCGCAGAGCGCCACTTTTCGATGATCCACGCATTGAATTCGATGAGAGGTCGGGCAAGTTCTTCGCCAAATGCCGCGCGAATTCGTTTTTCCGTTGCGGTGGCAGTGTGCGAGTTAGTCGTCAGCCAATCGCGATAGCGCTCTTCAATGAACTCCTCGAGCGTCATCGTCGCACGCCGCTTTTGGCGGGAGGTGGCGGCCGGGTCGTGGCCGTTCGCAATTTTCCCAAGAAGCATGCGGGCGGCCTCACGTGCGTCACTGACGGAGGTAGCGGGGAACGATCGGTCGAGTGACTTGCGCGCTTGTTTGCCGTCTGGACCAGTGTACCGAACGGAATAGTTGATCGTCCCGCCCGGCGTAACACGCACTGCGAATCCACGCAATTCGGTGTCTTGGATGTCGAAAGCGTGTTCCCTCGGCTTGACGGTCCGGAGCAATTCCCGCGAAATCTTTGCCCTCATATCGGTTCCCATGTCGTGGACTTTCTGTGGACTTCTTCTGCAGTGTACTCCCATGGACGCCGATGGAGATACTCATACTAACCCATTGATTTATAGAATATCAATATTCATCTGCGTATTTCGGCGGACTCCAAAAATCGCCCTCCGAAGGCAGGGGTTGCTGGTTCGATCCCAGCCGGGCGCGCCAATCTGATACGTCATTGGGCACTTCCCCCTCGCCCGTACCTTTCCAATGCGAGATTGTTGAGGCTAGCTGCGCACGGTTTCCACGCAGGCGGCAAGTCTGTGGGCAAACGATAATGTCGGTGACAACTGACCGAAGGAATTGACGAGCACACGAATTCGTCGGGTCGGAAAGCACCTCGCGTGCAACACGAAGGAATTTGTCACATTGTGCCCGCCCGAACTTCCTGAAGGGTATGTGGGCGGCCTTTCGCATTTGTACTTCGTGCAAAAGGTATCCCACGGGGAACGGCTGCGCTTGATGTAGCACGGGCGAGCGCAAGCGAACGCCGTGTGTTATGGCGTGCCGTTTTGTCCAACGCGACGGACTTATCGCGGCTCGCACAGACCGTAAAGGTAATCCTGCCGTCGTGCCGTCCTGCCGTCGTGCCGTCGTGCCGTGGGACGAGAAGCGCGGCCACGAGTGCTTGTTCGTGGTGCGGGAAATGGAACATCCCGAAATTGATGCCCACGGCATCAAAGCCGCAGTCCGGGTGGACTATTCTTCTACTCGCAGTCGACCGAGCTACCGCCGGAATATAACGCCCGGGCCAGGAGGGACAACCGATTGAAGGCGGAAAACCCTGACCTGAACTTTTCGGCCAGGGTTGCAGAAGAAGGGGCATCGTATTCTGTCGCCATGCTCGCGAGGGGCGTGGCTCATTTCAGTCTACTTGCTTTGCGGAACCGGGTTGCATCAACTACAACTGATTCCCTTGCCGCTCACAAATGTCCGGCTGGTCGTTCCGGATAGCACGCCATCGGCATCGACCTGATTTGTCGTATCTATCAGTGTAACGTCGGTGTAACTCACGCACGCCAGCGCGAGGGTTTGCCCAGATGGGCAAGAGAGCGTTGTGTTCGCCGGCGGCCCGACTGTGATGCTGGCTATGACCCGACCATTCTTGGGCTGTACGTTACTGAGAGATGCGCTGAGAGCCGATGGGCCCACCTTGTTGCTGGCCGCAGGATGGTTGCCGCCGCCATTGAAGCATGCATACACGGCGGTGGCCTGCGCGGTCAGCGTGTAATTTACGTTCTGGTTTCCGAGACCGGCTTCATCGAAGGCGACAACAAGCGCCCCACTGTCGGCAACACTCTCGGTCGCACTCATGAAGTGCGCCCCTGCTGTCGCGGCCAAAGCCGTAGCCGCAGCAACGGCAAGAGCCGCCGCTATTGTTATTCGTTTCATATGAGCCTCGCACACAGAAAGTGAAACATCAAAGTCACGCTTGCCCACACCACTTAAGCAAGCCTGGATTCAGCACTTCCATATTTGATAAGAAGGTTTTTCCATAGACTCTCCTTGACGGTGAATCGTCATCGATATGGCTTTTATCATTAAATTTTCTAAGCCAAAACTCGTGCTTCAATCATCCGAATAATTGGTCTGGTTTTGTAATAATAATATCTGCAACTATTTGTGATGATGTGCCGAGCGGTAGTGGCGCAACAAGTTGGCAGAAGGTATTGTTGGATTATTGGAATTTCAAAAATAACCATTGCGCGCTACCGCGCCTGAATTGAACGGGTCGCATACGGGGGTTGGGTATTGCCTGATGAGGTGTCGACAAAAGTGGGTGATGAATTGTCTTTGAGGGGGTGGCCTCCAATTGGCCTTGTTAGCTTTAAGAATAGGGTGCGTTACAAGAAGTTTCATTTTGATTTTTCGTCGCGGGTGGAGTTGTTAGGGGCAGTGCTATCCCGATGCACGGAAAATTTAATCATGATAATAATATGTATCGGGAAAGATTTAATGATGCGCAGTTGAATGCGCCACCCCGGTGCAGTTGCTTGCAGCAGGCGATCCACGTGGCGCCCCAAGGCCCGCATCGACGCGACCCGCGCTGGCGCGTACGCGGACGAATGCGAATGGCTGGCCGCGCAGCCGGGCGGCGAAGCCAGCTTCGGTGCATTCCGTCAGCTGGTTGACTGCCGTGTATCCGAATACGCGAACGCGTTGCGTGACCGCGACTGGTTTTGGGCCCCGGGCGAGATGCGGGCGCGGCTGGTTGCGCGCGCGATCGCGCTGATCGTGCTCGGCACGGGTGCGGCGAAGCTCGCCGTCGGACTGAGCCGCGGGCGGGCCGTGCCGCTGCTCGTGATCAGCATGGCGGCGTTTGCAATTGCCTACCGAATCGTCGCAGGGCGGTTGACCGGATTCGGGCAGGGTGGGCTGACGGTGGGGGCACGAGTGGCGCTCGACGCGCACGGAAGCGCACATCGCGACGCACCCGAATCGGCGGACGCGCTGTTATCGGCGGCCGCGCTGTCGGGTGCCGGTGTACTGGCAGGCGCCGCGTGGGCCGCATATTCGATCGTCCTCGTGGAGCCGCCGCCGATGCCGCCGACGGCGGTGCGCGGCGGTGGGTCTACCGGTCCCACGTACAGTTCGAGCGACTACGGAGCGAATTGCTCGTCGTCGAGTTCGTGCAGCTCCAGCTCGTGCAACTCGAGCAGTTGCGGCGGATGCTCATCGAACAGCTGACGGGCCCGGCATCGCCCGCCACGGGCTGCCATCGGCAGCGCGGCGCGTTTCATTGCCCGAACAGCCGCGCGTAACGGGCTCAGATCGGCGCATCGCTGTCGCACGCGCTTCGTTACTCTGTCATCGGAGGCCGCTCGCGCCGAAACCGCGCTTCGTTTCGCCTGGACTCGCCCGTGCCGCTCCTCCGTGACGAACCGTGGCTCTGTCGGCCTTCCATCGCGATGTCTGCTCCTGACGGCACACCGCCCGCCGCCCCGGCGAGGGCGCCACGACAACCGGATAATGGAGGAGGGAGCGGACGCAGGCGGCATTAGCGACGCATTTCGCGGGCTGCCGTGCAGTCTTTTCGTATCGTCGAGGTTCTTGTGGAAAACATCGTCATCGTCGGCTCGTCCGGCCACGCAAAAGTCGTGATCGACATCGTCGAGCAGGCAGGCCGATACCGGATCGCCGGACTGATCGATTCGTTCCGGCCCTGCGGCGAGCAGACGCTCGGCTATGCAGTGCTGGGCACGGAACACGACCTGCCGCGCCTGATCGACGCGCACCGGATTGCGGGGCTGCTCGTTGCCATCGGCGACAACTACGCGCGCGAAAAGGTGACGGCCGGCCTTGCGGCCATCGCGCCCGGCGTGCCGTACGTGTCGGCCGTGCACCCGGCTGCGCGCGTAGGCAAGGCGTCGACGATCGGTGCAGGCACGGTCGTGATGGCCGGTGCGGTGATCAATCCATGCTGCATGATCGGCGAAGGGTGCATCGTCAACACGCATGCGTCGCTCGATCACGACGGCGTGATGGACGATTTCTCGAGCGTTGCGCCCGGCGCCGTCGCAGGCGGCAATTGCCGGATCGGACGCGGTGCGGCGATCGGCCTCGGGGCGATGCTGCGGCACCGGATCTCGGTTGGCGAGCACAGCGTGGTCGGCGCAGGCGCGGTCGTGCTGCGCGACGTCGAGCCGTACACCGTCGCGTACGGCAATCCGGCGCGGCGGATCCGCGACCGCGACGTGGGCGAGCGTTACATGTGAGCGAGTCGCGTCAGTTGGCGATCAGCTCGACGATGCGATGGATCTGGTCGTCGGCGAGCGCCGGATAGATCGGCAGGCACAGCACCTTGCGCGAGGCGTCGCTGGCGACGGGCAAGTTGTCGCGATTCGCGGACGGCAGCCCGCGATACATCGGGAATTCAGAAATCAGCGGATGGAAATACCGCCGCGCATAAATGTCGTATTCACGCAGCTTGCGGTAGAGCGCGTCGCGATCGAGCGGATGGTCTTCGTCGACGAGGATCGCGAAATACGCGTGGTTCGCAACGGTCTGGCCGCCGTGCGGCACGCAGCGGATGCCGCGCACGTCGCGCAGCAGCGCGCGGTACAGCGCGTCGATTTCCCGGCGGCGGGCGAGTGCGCTGTCGATGTGCTGAAGCTGAAGCATGCCGAACGCGGCGTTGATCTCGCTCATCTTGCCGTTGATGCCAGGCGCGACGACCGTGACCTCGTCGACGAAACCGAAGTTCTTCAGGTGATCGATGCGCTGCTTCGTTTTCGCGTCGGGGCATATGATCGCGCCGCCTTCGAACGTATTGAAGACCTTCGTCGCATGGAAGCTCAGTACCGACAGATCGCCGTGAGCGAGCACGCTGCCGGTGCCGGTCTGCACGCCGAACGCGTGGGCGGCGTCGTAGATCACGCGCAGGTTGTAGTTGTCGGCGATCTTCTGGATTGCGTCGACGTCGCACGGATTGCCGTAGCAGTGCACGGGCATGATCGCGGTGGTCTGCGGCGTGATCGCCGCCTCGATGCGCGCCGGATCAAGGTTGAGTGTGCCGGGTGTGACGTCGACGAACACGGGTTTGATGCCGTTCCACAGCAGCGAATGCGCGGTGGCGACGAACGAGTACGGCGTCGTGATCACCTCGCCGTTGATACGCAGCGCCTGCAGCGCGGTGACGAGCGCGAGCGTGCCGTTCGTGAACAGCGACAGGTGCGGCACGCCGAGATACTCGCACAGCGCACGCTCGAATTGCTGATGGAACGGGCCGCCGTTGGTCAGCGTCCGGCTTTCCCAGATCTTTTCGAGGTACGGCACGAAGTCTTCGAGCGGCGGCAGGTGCGGTTGCGTGACGTAGATGCGTTCGTCGGCCTGCGGGGTGATGGCCCGAAGCGGAAGCGCGCTCATGCGTTTCTCCTGGATATCACTTGGCAGTTACGCGGGTTGTGCCACGCCGGGCGCCACGCTGGCGTCGTGTTCGTCGCTCGTGGGCATCGCATCGAACGGCGCGGGCGGTGCGCCGGCACACCAGCGGCGCCACATCGTGCGTAGTGCGGCCGACAGCCCCGCCGCGACGATTTCTGGCCGGAACATCGGCGATGCGGCGCTGCGTTGACGCAGCGTGCTGCGCACGTCGGCAAGCGCGAGCAGGTTGTTCGACCAGTCGACGCCAATGCGCACGAAGTCGTCGCGGTCGCGCGCGACGAATGCGTCGAGCCCCGCATGCGGTTGCCCCATGACGCCGCCGCGGCTGGCAGCGGTCGCGCCGGGCAGCGTGATCGTCGGAACGCCCATCCACATGGCGTGCAGCGTCGTGGTGCCGCCCGCGTACGGGAACGTATCGAGACAGATGTCGACGTGATGATGCTGCTGCAGATAGGCCGCGAGCGGTGCGCGCGGGCGGAAGTCGAGCCTGTCGGGGGCGATGCCTTCGGCCGCGAACCATGCGCCGACGCCCCCGTCGCTGCCGTCCTCGGGCATGCCGGCGATCAGCATTCGCGCATTCGGCACCGCCTTCAGGAGTTCAGACCAGAGCGCGATCACCTCCGGGTGCATTTTGTTCAGGCGGTTGAAGCTGCCAAACGTGACGTGACCGTTGCGGAACGCCGGGAGCAGGTTCACGGGCGGTGCGGATTCCGTCAGCCGGAATGGCGCGATTGCCGGCAGATGGACGACCTTCTCGGTGAACTGGGCCTCGATCTCGCCGCGCGGCACGAGGTGGCGGTCGGCAAGATAGTAGTCCATCGCGGCAAGCCCGGTCGTGCCCGGGTAGCCGATCCAGCTCGCCTGCACGGGCGCCGGCTTGCGCGCAAAGGTCATCAGGCGGTTGCGCGCGGTATGGCCGGACAGGTCGATCAGGATGTCGATGCCGTCGGCGCGGATCTTTTCCGCCAGCGCTTCGTCGGTCATGCCCCATACCGAATGCCAGTGCGCGACGTGGCTGCGCATCCGCTGCGTGGTCGCGTCTTCGATCGTGAAGTTGTAGTAGACGTGGAGAATCAGGCGTTCCTCGCGCGCAAGTTCGGCGAGCACCGGCTCGAACAGCGTCGCGACCGCGTGATGGAACAGGTCCGCGGAAACGAAGCCTACCTTGAGCGGCCGCTGCGGGTCGCGCGGGCTGTCGTGGCGTGGCCAGTGCGGGCGCAGCGGCGTCCCCCACTGCTCGCCGAAGCGGCGATGCTGCTCGAACAGTGTCTTGCCATCGATCTCCGGATTGTGGGTCAGGGAGAACAGCAGGTTGTGGAAGGCGCACGCGTTGTTCGGCTGGCAGTCGAGCGCGTGCCGGAAGCAGGCTTCCGCATCCAGGGTGCGGCCTTGGTCGGAAAGCACGACCCCGAGCGTGTTGTGCATTTCGCCGATCCGGGGCGCGAGTTCCGCTGCGCGCCGGCAATGGGTTTCGGCGTCGGCGGCGCGGCCGCGCGCGAGCAGCGTCATACCGAGGATACGGTGTGCATCCGCGTATTCCGGCGTGAGTTCGATTGCGCGGCTGCACAGCCTTTCCGCTTCGTCCAGCGCACCTTTCATGCGCAGGATGTCGGCGAGTGTCGTGGCGACCAGGCTATCGTCGCGGGACAGGCCGAGCGCCCGGCGCAGCGGCGGAATGGCGTCGTCGTAGCGGCCTTTCGCGTGCAATGCGATGCCGACGGCGCGCCATCCGACCGGATCGTCCGGGAAGCGTTGGGTGAACGACTGGGCGAGGACGAGCGCATCGTCGATTCGACCGCTGTCATAGATCCGGTTCAGCTCGTCGACCTGCCTCTGGCTCGGCGCTTTCGCGCGCTTGCGCGGGTCGAAATCCGGACGCGCGGCAACGGCTTCTTTCGTGAATTCCGGCTGCGGCGCCGGCTCGCCCGTGCTCGGTGCGTCCTGCGTCGATTGCGCGGGCCGGGACATCTGATAGATCAGCGTATCGACCGCCGGCCCGTGTAGCCCGCGTTTCTGGGCCATCTCCAGCATCAGCCAGGCGGCATCGGTCTGGCCGGCGCGCCGCAGCGCATCGATGTAGCTGGCCCAGTACTGAAGCTCGTTCGGATTCGCGCCCAGCGCCGTTTCCAGATAGGGCAGCGCATCCTCGTGCCTGCCGCGCTGGATGGCCATCAAGCCGAGGTTGTAGTTGACATCCGCGTGCTGCGGGCGCGCATCGAGCACGATCCTGTAGAGCGCTTCCGCCTCGTCGAACGCACCGCGCCGATGTTCGTCGAGCGCGCTTTGAAGAACGGTCTGCAGATCCGATTCGAACTGGATCTCCTCGGGCAGGAGGATGACCTCGGGCGGGGGCGGAGTGAGCGTCATGAAATCGATGCGCGGAGTGGCGGGATTGAAGCCGATTATGCGGCGGGGCGTGTTTCGCCGAAGGTGCGAGATGAAGCAGAAACACCCGGCTGTTTGAAGGTTCGGTGCGGCGCAGCGGCCCACGCGGCCGAGGGTGCCTCGCGCGCGACCCTGGGCGGCGCCCGGCCCGGTATGGTGGCGCACCCGGCAATAAAAAAGCCCGCACGAAGCGGGCTTGAGGCGAACGAGCGCGCAATGACTTCAGCGCGTATGTATTAGTTGTCTTTTTCGGCCGGGGCGTTGTAGAGAAGCCGCCGGCATCAGATCTGCGCGACTTGCTGATACTGGCTGACCGAGCTGACGCGGCCCAGTGCTTCCTGGTATTCCGCCGACAACTCGGTCCGCGTGATCTGCGCGTTCGCGAACACTGCCGCGTCTGCTGCCTGGATCTTGCGGATCGCATCCAGCACTGCGGGGTCCTGCGTCGACGTCAGCATCGCAAACAGCGGCGAGCGCGCCTCGGCGAGGCGCGCGGCCTCGGGCCAGTCGGCCATCGAGGCGGCATGTTCGATGGCGCGGGTCAGCGATGTCAGGCGTTCGATCAGCGTGGCTTGGTCCATGGCAGTGTTTCCCCGTTTTATCAGCCCTTGTTGGCAGACATCGCACCCTGGCTGTTTGAGCCGCCGAACAGTTGCGTCAGATATTGCTGGTTGTTGTTCATCGTCGCCATCAGCGTATTGAGCGCGGTGAACTGGGCCTGGTACTGGCTCGTGAGCTGCGCGGCATAGGCCGACAGCGCGGTCTGCTGCGTCGAGATGCTCGTCAGGTCCTTGTTGAGCGCGGCGGTGCGCGTCGCGATGATGCCGGTCGAGCTGACGTAAGACGTGATGTCCGTGTTGAGTTGCGCCGCGACGCCCGTGCCGGATGCGAACAGTGTCGTGATGGTCGTCGGGTTGTTCTGCAGCGCGCTGTTCAGCTTCGTCGTGTCCGTCTGCAGCGTGCCATCGGCCTGCAGCGTGATGCCGATCGACGCGAGGCTCGTGCTCGTGTTGCCGCTCCGCACGCCGTTGCTGACGACCGAGCCGAGCGTGTTGCGGATCGTGTTGAGCGTCGAGTCGCCGAGCAGCGGGCCTTGTGCGCTGGCGGACTGCGTCTTGTCGAACGACGAGAGCGTGGTCATCGTCGTGACCAGCGTGTTGTACAGGTTGACGAAATTCGTGATCGCGGTAGCTTGCGACGACGTATCCTTCGCGACCGTCAGCGTTTGCGTCGTACCGACCGCCGCCGACGTCAGGTTGAGCGTCACGCCGCTGATCGCGGTCGTGACCGAGTTGGTCGCGCTGGTGACCGGGATGCCGTTGGTGGCTCCGATGGTGAACGACGCGTTCTGCGCGGCGGTGCTCTGCGTCCATGCGATCGCGCCGGACGAGGTGATCGTCGAGGTGCCCGCGCCCGTGCCGGCGGTCGAGGTCACGCCGAGGCTCGACAGGCCCGCGTCGTTCTGCAGGTTGCCGACCGAAACGTTGATCACGTTCGCGGCGCCCGTCGACGACGAATTCAGCATCAGGTGCGCGTTGCCGCTTGAATCGGTGATGACGGCGGCCGTGACGCCCGGGTTTCCGCTCGCGGAGTTGATGGCTGCGGCGATGCCGGACAGCGTGTTGTTGCTGCCGTCGATCGTGACGTTCATCGACTGGCTGCCGAGGCCGATCGTCAGCGTGCCGGTGCCGAGCGCCTTGGTGGCGTTGAAGCCGCCCGACGTCAGCGATTGCGAGGTCGCGATCTGCGCGACGTTGATCGAATAGCTGCCGGCGGCCGCGCCGGCGCCTGCGGTCGCGGTCAGGCCGCTGCCGCTGGCCGTCGCGCTGAACTTGGACAGCATCGTGCCGTCCGACAGCGACGAGAGGCCGGCCTGCAGTGCCGACAGTGCCGAACTCAGCGTGCCGAGCGCGGAAATCTGCGTCTTGTCCGACGTCTGCTTCGCGGTCAGCGCTCCCGACTGGCCGGCGGTCTTTGCGTTGACGAGTGCCGTCACCAGCGAGTTGACATCCATCGACGAGTTGCCGGTCGAGCCGCTGATGATCGACTGTGCGGCTTGCTGAAGGGCGGAGTTGGCGCTCGTGGAGGTGGAAGTGGTCGAGACGCCGGTCGTGGAAATCGTGGACATGGTGAGGCCCCGTTTGTTTCGGATTCTTTACGGTGTGTCGCCTGTCGGCGAATCGCGGGCGGCGCGGGCCACCCGCGAGGTAAACGTCGCGCTCCGCGCGCGGCGTGAAGCGTGCCGTGCGCGGAGCGTCGTCGGGCGATGCTTAGCCCAGCAGCTTCAGCACTTGCTGCGGCAGCGAGTTCGCTTGCGCGAGCACCGAGATGCCGGCTTGCTGCAGCACTTGCGCCTTCGACAGGTTAGCCGTTTCTTGCGCGAAGTTGGCGTCCTGGATTTGCGATTGCGCTTGCGACAGGTTGGTCGACTGAGCTTGCTGCGTCGTGGCGATTGCCGTGAAACGGTTCTGCACCGCACCCAGCTGTGCCTGGATGTTGTTCACCGTGGCGAGCGCGTTGTCGATCGTTTCCATCGCCTGGTTTGCACCGAGGCTCGTGCTGACGTTGACGTTCGCAACCGTGCTCAGCTGGTTGTTGGTGTCGATCGTCGCGAACTGGCTCGTCGGAGCCGTCGCGAACGCGATGGTCGAGCCTGCCGGTGCGGTACCCGCCGTGACGTTGAACAGGCCGGTGGCTGCGCCGGAGCTGAGCGTCTTGCCGTTCTGGTCGGCGAACGTGAAGCCGCCGCTGCCGTCCGACTTGATGGTGACCGACGTGATCGCGCCAGCCGTGCCAACCGCCACGTCGAGGCCCGTCGAGCCGCTGACGTTGATACCCTGGATCGTGCCGAGCACGACGCCTGCCGCGGTCGGCGGCGTCGCTGCGTTAGCGGTCGAAATGCCCGAGAGCTGCGTCGCCGGATCGAGTGCGCTGCCGGCCTTTGCCGACAGCGTCATTGCGCCGCCCGTGCCAGCCGCCGTGACGAACAGTGCCGTAGTGGCCGTCGACGACAGCGCCTGGTTGTTCTGGTCGGTGTACGTGAAGCCACCCTTGCCGTCTGCCAGCACGTTGATCTGCGTGATCGCCGGCGTCGCGCCTGCTGCCGTTGCCGCGCCTGCGGACGTCAGGCTCAGGCCCGTGAACGAACCCAGGACGTTGCCCGCTTGTGCGAGGCCGCCGCCGAGCGACGCTGCCGACAGGCTTTGCGTCAGGTTCAGGCTCATCGACTGGCCGACGTTCGCGCCGACCTGGAAGTTCACCACGCCTGCCGAACCGTCGAGAATGTTCTTGCCGTTGTACGTCGTTTGCGACGCGATACGGTTCACTTCGGAGATTTGCTGCGAAACTTCCTGTTGCAGTGCTGCCTGGTCGCTCGACGACAGCGAGCCGCTCGATGCTTGCACGGCCAGCTGGCGAATACGCTGCAGGCTGTTGGTCAGCGACGACAGTGCGCTCGATGCGGTCTGGATCATCGACACGCCGTCGTTCGCGTTCGACACACCCTGGTTCAGGCCGTTGACCTGCGTTTGCATCCGGGTCGAAATCGCGAGACCTGCTGCGTCGTCCGCTGCGCTGTTGATGCGCTTGCCCGACGACAGGCGGGTGATTGCTTGCGACAGTGCGCTCTGCGAGCCGTTGAGGTTCTGTTGAGCAACCAGCGAGTTGATGTTGCTATTGATTCCGAGCATGGAAATTCTCCTGTTTGAGCCGAAAGCCCTGGAAAGCCGTTTTGGCGTCGGCGGAAGCACTCGTTCATTGCTGGCCGCCTCAGAGCAGGATTTCGGCGCACCAAAACAAAACTTGAGGGGTGCGTTGAGATTCGGCCCGATTTTTTATCCATCTTTGTCATTTCGAACGGGCCGGGCGCGACGCGCGATCGGCGGGGCCGGAGCGCGGCCCGGCCACGCAGTCGTTCGCCTGTGCACACGCAACCGACAAAAGGGTGGTTTTGTCTGTGATTCCCTGCTATCATGGCGGGCTGAATTGAGATTTCTGTCACGTCCGTGCCGTTTTCGGCATGTCTGCTGGCAGTCAAACGCGGCGCTGCACGCGGCTGTGAAGCGTACTCGCGGTGCTTTCCGCCTCTCTTTTCCGGCCTCCGAGGCCGTATTTCCGCTCGTTTCGCCTGTTGTGGGGACGCCCGGATGGCCGGTGCGTGGCGCTTGGCCGCTACGTTTTTGACCGTTTAAGCAATTTAGGAACGACATGACGACGATTCTTCTGAAGGAAAACGAGCCGTTCGAAGTGGCGATTCGCCGCTTTCGCCGTGCTATCGAAAAAAATGGCCTGATCGCTGAACTGCGCGAACGCCAGTCGTACGAAAAGCCGACCGCAGTCCGCAAGCGCAAGAAGGCAGCAGCCGTCAAGCGCCTGCACAAGCGCCTGCGCAGCCAGATGCTGCCGAAGAAGCTCCACTAAGAGCGTCTACGGTTTGCCGCGAAACGGCGGAGCGTGCTTCGAAAGAAGCCGCTCCGCCGTTTCGCTTTTCGGGGCTGGAAAACGTTGCGAATCGCGGCGGGGAAGGTGGTCGATCGAGCGTCAGGCGATGGCATCGTGGTTCCGCCGGCGGCCAGCGGGTAAGGCTGCTGGGCCTTTTCACCCGGAAATCGATCTGCGCGGCACGAACTCGCCGTGCGCGGTACTCGCCGACGCACCGACGCGCCGACGCATCGGTGCGGAAAGCCGGCCGGACGGGCCGGGCGGATTCGGCGCCGTCAGCCGGCCTTGCGTTGCCGCGCGGGCTGCTTGCCGCCGAGCGTTGCGCATTGCGCATGGCACGGGCAGCCGACCTCGTGGTCGTTGACCATCCCGGTTGCCTGCATCAGCGCATAGCAGATCGTCGAGCCGACGAACTTGCAGCCGTATTCCTTCAGCGCCTTGCTGAGCGCATCCGACTGGGCGGTTGACGCGGGCGCGTCGCGATACGACTGCCATGCGTTCTGGACCGGCGTGTGGTCGACGAACGACCACAGGAATTGCGCGAGCGACCCGTGTTCGTCGCGAATGCGCTGCACGGCCCGTGCATTGGTGACCGCGGATTCCACCTTCGCGCGATTGCGCACGATGCCGGGGTTCTCCAGCAGTTTCTCGATGCGCTTCGGCGTGAAGCGCGCGACCGCGTCGACATCGAAGTCGGCGAACGCTTCGCGATAGCCGGCGCGCTTGTTCAGGATCGTCGACCACGACAGCCCCGCCTGCGCGCCTTCCAGAATCAGCATTTCGAACAGATGGCGATCGTCATGCGACGGCACGCCCCACTCGGTATCGTGATAGTGAGCATCCGCTTCCGTCTTTACCCAGTTGCACCGCTGCGACATCGTCAGCCCCGTTCCAGTGTCGATTCGATCGTGCCAGCATAACGGAAGGCCCATTCACGGCATAGCTGGCCGAACGGCAGATGGGCGCGCGGCGCCGATCCGGTTAAGCTTGGCGCCTGTTCGAATCAGCAGGATCAACGCATGACGGCATTCCTTTTTGCGATCGGCATCGACGGCGGCGGCACCGGCACCCGTGCGGTACTGGCCGACCGGCACGGGCGCGAGCTCGCGCAGGGGCGCGGCGGCCCGTCGGGGCTCGGCCTCGGTATCGAGCGCGCATGGGCATCGATCGGCGCGGCCTGTGCCGACGCATTCACGCGGGCGGGGCTCGCGTTCGACTGGTCGCAGTGCGCGCTCGGCTGCGGGCTCGCGGGCGTCAACAATGGCGCGTGGCTTGCCGCGTTCCGCGCGCAGGCGCCGCTTGACGCGCTCGCGATCGAGAGCGACGCCTATACGACCGTCGTCGGTGCGCACGGCGGCGCGCCGGGGCTCATCGTCGCGCTCGGGACGGGCAGCATCGCGGCGGCGCTCGACGCGGCGGGCGACTGCCGTATAGCGGGCGGCTTCGGCTTTCCGTCCGGTGATGAGGCGAGCGGCGCGTGGCTCGGCATGCGCGCGCTTGCGTACGCACAGCAGGCGCTCGACGGCCGCGCGCCGCGCGACGCGTTCGCCGACGCGCTGCTCGCGGAAACGGGTGTGCACGATCGCGACGCGCTCGTCCAGTGGTCGTGTGATGCGAACCAGACGATCTACGCGCGTCTCGCGCCGATCGTGTTCGCGTACCGCGACCATCCTTATGCGGCGGCGCTGATCGCGCAGGCCGGCGACGAGATCGGCAAGATGATCGACGCGCTCGATCCGCAGCGGGCGCTGCCGGTCGCGCTGTGCGGCGGGCTGGCCGACGCGCTGGCACCGGCCGTGCCGGCACGCCATGCGGCGCGGCTGCGCGCGCCGCTCGATGATTCCGCGCACGGCGCGTTGCGGCTCGCGCTGCAGGCGTTGAGGGCAGCTGACGCGGGGTGAGAGGTTCCAATGGGCGGCATGCGGTGAGCGGGCCGAGCGGGTAAAGCGGGTAAAGCGGGTAAAGCGGGGCGGACAGGGGTGAGCGAGCAAACCAGACCGTGCAGTCTGAGCAGCCCGAGCAGCCTGAACAGGCTGACCCGATCGAACCCGCAACGCGCCGGGGCCGAACGGCCTGAAACCCGCCCCCATTCCCCAACCCCCCCGGCGCGCTGCCGAGCACGAAGTTAAAATGGCGGTTCCGCAGCGCCCTGTGCTGCCATTCACCCGTCCCCATGTACAAAGTCATCGCCACCGATCTCGACGGCACCCTGCTGAACAGCGACCACCAGCTCGATCCGTACACGATCGAGACCGTCCGCCGGCTCGACCGCGACGGCTTGCAGTTCGTGATCGCGACGGGGCGCCACTACGCGGACGTCGCGGGCATCCGCGACGTGCTGGGCATCCGGCCATACCTGATCACGTCGAACGGCGCACGCGTGCATGCGCCGGACGACACGGCGATCCATGCGCAGGACATCGATCCCGCGATCGTCCGCGGCCTCGTGCAGCCGGGCGTGACCGGTGCGCACGGGCGCGTGATCGTCAACCTGTTCACCGACCGCGGCTGGCTGATCGACCGCGATGCGCCGCACCTGCTCGAATTCCACCAGGATTCGGGCTTCCGGTACGACGTGATCGACGTGGCCGCGCACGACGGCGCCGATATCGCGAAGGTGCTGTACATCGGCGAGCCGGCCGATCTGGCGGTGGTCGCGGAGCAGATGCGCGTGCAGTTCGGCGATGCGCTGTACGTCACGTACTCGCTGCCCGACTGTCTCGAAGTGATGGCCGCCAACGTGTCGAAGGGCCGCGCGCTGCGTGCGGTGCTCGCGAGGCTCGGCGTCGATGCCGGCCACTGCATCGCGTTCGGCGACAACATGAACGACATCGACCTGCTCGAAACGGCCGGTCACGCGTTCATGATGAACAACGCAAACCCCGACCTGATCGCGCACCTGCCGTACATCCCGCGGATCGGCAACAACTTCGACGCTGGCGTCGCCCGCCACCTGCGCACGCTGTTCGCGCTCGAGGACACCCTCGACGGCGTCGCCGCTTCCTGAGCGGAAACTGAGCGGAAATGAAAAACGGGCGCCAGCGGCGCCCGTTCAAATTACCTGCCTCGATGTTGTTCGACAGCGTGAGGCTCGCTGTTCTGCTCGCGTGACCCCGTAGCGTTTTTATTCAATAGTGCGAGCGGATGCGGGCAGCAGGCCGACGACATCGTCGCGCCCCGCGATCAGCGGGTAGATGATCCCCGCGATGGCCGCACCGATGATCGGCGCGACCCAGAACAGCCACAGCTGCCCGATCGCCTCGCCGCCCACGAACAGCGCGGGGCCGGTCGAGCGGGCCGGGTTCACCGACGTGTTGGTGACCGGGATCGAGATCAGGTGGATCAACGTCAGGCACAGGCCGATCGCGATCGGCGCGAAGCCGGCCGGCGCGCGCTTGTCGGTGGCGCCGAGAATCACGAACAGAAAGAAGCCCGTCATCACGACTTCGCAGATGAACGCAGCGCCAAGCGAGTAGTGGCCGGGCGAGCGTTCGCCGAAGCCGTTCGTCGCAAAGCCGCTGCCGACGACGTCGAAGCCCGGCTTGCCGGTCGCGATCAGGTACAGCACGAACGCGCCGAGCGTCGCACCGACCACCTGCGCGACGATGTACGGCGCGAGATCGCGTGCCGGGAAGCGGCCGGCGACCGTCAGGCCCACGCTCACAGCCGGATTCAAATGGCAACCCGAAATATGGCCGATCGCGAATGCCATCGTCAGCACGGTCAGGCCGAATGCGAGTGCGACGCCGGCAAAGCCGATGCCGAGGCCCGGAAAGGCGGCGGCCAGCACGGCACTTCCGCACCCGCCAAGCACCAGCCAGAACGTGCCGAATGCCTCTGCAGCCAGACGCTGAGAAAGATTCATGTAAGGACCTCGTTCAAGTGGGTTGAAGACAATCGGACGACCGCCTGCTTTATTCCGTCGTCCCGAATTGGTCTGGATTATAGGAAACGAAACGGCTTCGGGAGGGTCAACGATTGTTAAATTTGAATGGCTGGCGAATGGCTTTTATTAGAATAAGTCCGCATTCTCGATATAGCCGAATCGGTTAAAGATGGCAGCATTAATTTCGAAGAGCAGGGCGGCAGTGCGGATGGCGTAGCGGGTGTTGGCGTTCCGGCCGGACTCGCCGGAGCTGCATCATGGAAAAAGGGAGTCGAAAAATGTCTCAATACGCGAAACTCAAGGCGCAGATCGCCGATCTGCAGGCCCAAGCGGATGACGTGCGTCGCCAGGAAGTGGCGGCGGTGATCGCCGACGTCCAGCGAATGATTGCCGAATATGGCCTGACGGCCCAGGATCTGGGCTTCGCGGAGCGAGCGCGGCGCGGCCGTCCGCCGAAAAAGGCGCCGCTGCCCCCGAAATACCGCGACCCGAAGTCGGGTGCAACCTGGAGCGGGCGCGGCAAGCCGCCGAATTGGATCGTCGGGAAAAACCGCGATCGTTTCCTGATCGAATGAGCGCGCAAAAAGAAAGAGCCGCATCGACTGCGGCTCTTTGGTTTTCCACGCCGATTTCGGCGCGAATTTTACGGGATATTTCCTGACGAATTTCGACGTCAGGCGCCCGCGACGCGACGCAAGGTCGGCTGCTTTGCCGTCGTGCAAAGCGATTCGTAAGTTTCGACATAACGCCGCGCCATCGCTTTCGAGCTGAAACGCGTATCGAAGCGCGCGCGGATCGCGTCGCGCGACAGACTGTCGATCCGGTGCAGCGCACCGACCGCGCCCTGCACGTCCTCGACGATGAAGCCGGTCACGCCGTCCTCGATCACTTCCGGCACCGAGCCGCGGTTGAACGCGACGACCGGCGTGCCGCAGGCCATCGCCTCGATCATCACCAGGCCGAACGGCTCCGGCCAGTCGATCGGGAACAGCAGCGCCTTCGCGCCGGACAGGAACGCCGGCTTCTGCGCCTCGTTGATCTCGCCGATGAACTCGACATGCGCCTCGCCGAGCAGCGGCTCGATCACTTCCTTGAAGTAGTCGGCGTCGGCCTTGTCGACCTTCGCGGCGATCTTCAGCGGCAGCCCGCTTTGCGCGGCGATCCGGATCGCGGTGTCGACCCGCTTTTCGGGACAGATCCGACCGAGGAACGCGAGGTATTCGGGCTTCACGTCCGGCTGCGGCGTGAGCAGTGTGTCGGGCAGCCCGTGATACACGGTGCCGGCCCAGGCGGCCTGCGGCAGCGGCTTGCGCTGGTTGTTCGAGATCGACACGACCGGCGCGTCCGGGAAGGCGTCGAACACCGGCTGCAGCTCCGGCAGGTCGAGGCGGCCGTGCAGCGTCGTCACGTAAGGCGTGTCGAGGCGCGACATCAGCGGAAACGGCAGGTAGTCGAGGTGGAAGTGCAGCACGTCGAATTCATGCGCGACACGGGCGACCTGCTCGATCAGACGCATATGGGGCGCCATCGAGTCCCGGATCGACGGGTCGAGCCGTAGTGCGCGCGGCCATGCCGCCTCAAGACGGGCGGACGTGACGGAGTCGCCGCTCGCGAACAGCGTCACGTCGTGGCCGAGCTCGACGAGCGCCTCGGTGAGGTAGGACACGACACGCTCGGTGCCGCCATAGAGTTTCGGCGGGACGGCTTCGTAAAGGGGCGCGATCTGGGCAATACGCATGGGGCGTTCTCCGGTGTCGACCAGCGGGCGGCGCTCGAGTGCGCATGCTGGTCCGATGCAGGGTTGCGGAACTCGCCGACGCACGCTGTCTGCGGTACGTGGCCGGGTCCGTGGCGCAGTGCGCGGGACCCCGGGCGGCAAGCTGCGGGGCGGGCCGGCGCGGCTCCCGCCGCTGCCCAGTGGAGTCCATTATCGATATCGCCTTCAGGGGTTCGAGTGTTTTTTCAAACACTTAAGGCTTGTTACACCATGAAATACGCGAAAACCCCGACAAAAAGGGTGCGGAAACATAAAACGAGATAGCCACAACTATTGTTGCGCTATCGTGAAAAACCACTATAATTTTTACCGATTCACTTTCCGGCAGCCTTGCCGGATGGCTTTCAGCCGGATTCGTCCCATGCGGGACCGCATCGTCGACGAATTCGCGCCACATTCGCCCCGCTGTTTGCTCCCTTTCAATCCGCTTTGTCGGAAAAATTCCTACACGGTTTACAGACAAATCCTGCATGGCATACGCCACTTCGCTGATACCGGCATAAATGCCGTTTGGCCAAAATTCGCCCTGTAAGACTATAAACGTGCCGACGGTGCGCGCTGAGTGCGCCTGATCGAGCAAACGTTTTCATAATGAAAGGCCAAAGCAAAGCTCTTTAACGGGGGAATCATGAGCGCCACCAGCGAAATGCTCAGTGAGATCAAAGAGGTGAACCTGTCGTACCTCCTCCTCGCGCAGCGCCTGCTGCGGGAAGACAAGGCGATGGGCATGTTCCGCATGGGAGTTTCCCAGGAACTGGCCGATGTGCTCGCGAACCTCACGCTCGCCCAGACCGTGAAGCTCGCCGCGTCGAACCAGATGTTGTGCCGTTTCCGCTTCGACGATCACGCGTTGCTGTCGTCGCTCGCCGACAAGGGTCGCAGCGACGTCGTCACGCACGCACACTCGGCCATCCTGATGGCCGGCCAGCCGGCCGAAAGCGTCCGCTGATCCTTCCCCGCCTTGCGTTCGTCCCGGCGCGCCGCGCCGGCTGGCGGCGTATTGGCCACTCATCCGAACCACGTCAAGCGGACGGTTATTCACCATGGCAAGCAAAAGCGTCGTGATCGAGGTGAAGGAAATCACCCTCGCCATCGAACTGATCGAACTGGGCGCCCGGCTGCAACTGCTGGAGGCGGAGACGAGCCTGTCGCGCGACCGCCTGATCAAGCTGTACAAGGAACTGAAGGGCGCGTCGCCGCCGAAGGGGATGCTGCCGTTCTCGACCGACTGGTTCATGACGTGGCAGCCGAACATCCACTCGTCGCTGTTCTACAACATCTACCGGTTCATGCAGGACCATGGCCGTTGCGAGCCGATCCAGTCGATCGTGAAGGCGTACCGGCTCTATCTGGAGCACGTGAACCTGTCCGGCGACGAGGCCGCGCTGAGTCTCACGCGCGCGTGGACGCTGGTGCGCTTCTTCGACTCGGGGATGCTGCAGATGACCCCGTGCACGCGCTGCGGCGGCCATTTCGTCGCGCATGCGCATGATCCGCATCAAGGTTTCGTGTGCGGCCTGTGCCAGCCGCCGTCGCGCGCGGGCAAGACCCGCAAGGCGGCCGCCGCGCGCGCCGAGCTGGCGGCCGCCGCGGCCTGAACGCCGCCGGGCGGGGGCGAGCGGGAGCCGGACGGCTGCCGCGCGAACTGGCCGGAGCCTGCTGGTAAACACCGCCGCACCGCCGCGGCGCGATCGCGAAAGTTTTCCTGCCGACTGCCGTAAACCTGATTAACGGCGGTCTCCCCGCCGGTCATTCGTGAGGGACAGGCAGTGCTGATTATCGTGGGAACACTCGTGACGCTGTTGTCCGTCTTCGGCGGTTACGCGCTGGCAGGCGGGCATCTGGGCGCATTGGTCCAGCCGCTCGAGATCCTGATGATCGCTGGCGCGGGTGTCGGCGCGTTCATCCTCGGCAACGGCATGAAGACCATCAAGGCGACGCTGCGTGTGCTGCCGACGCTCTTCAAGGGCTCGAAGTACACCAAGGACGTCTATATGGAGCTGATGGCGCTCCTGTACGTGCTGCTCGCGAAGGCGCGCAAGGAAGGCACGCTGACGCTCGAGGCCGACATCGACGATCCGGACAAGAGCCCGATCTTCACGCAATACCCGAAGATCCTCGCCGATCGCCACATCGTCGAATTCCTGACCGACTACCTGCGCCTGATGGTGGGCGGCAACATGAACGCGTTCGAGATCGAGAGCCTGATGGACGAGGAGATCGAGACGCACCACGCGGAAGGCGAAGGCCCCGCGCACGCGCTGATGCGCGTCGGCGACGCGATGCCGGCGTTCGGGATCGTCGCGGCCGTGATGGGCGTCGTGCACACGATGGCGTCGGCCGACAAGCCGCCCGCGGTGCTCGGCGCGATGATCGCGCAGGCGCTGGTCGGCACGTTCCTCGGGATCCTGCTGTCGTACGGGCTGATCGGGCCGCTCGCGAGCCTCGCGGAGCAGCGCGTCGCCGAGTCGACCAAGATGTTCCAGTGCATCAAGGTGACGATCCTCGCGAGCCTGAACGGCTATGCGCCGGCGATCGCGGTCGAGTTCGGCCGCAAGGTGCTGTTCTCGACCGAGCGTCCGTCGTTCACCGAGCTCGAAGAGCATGTGCGCCGCGTGAAGGCGAAGTGACGCGGAGCGTTCGATGAGCAAGAACAAGGATCGCGCGATCGTGGTGAAACGGGTGGCCCCGCAGAAGAAGGGCCACCACGGCGGTGCATGGAAGCTCGCCTACGCGGACTTCATGACCGCGATGATGGCGTTCTTCCTGCTGATGTGGCTGCTGAGCTCGGTCACGCCGGTGCAGCTGAAGGGGATCGCCGAGTACTTCAACACGCCGCTGAAGGCCGCGCTGTTCGGCAGCGGCGATCGCAACTCGCAGGATTCGAGCATCATCAACGGCGGCGGCCGCGACCTGTCGAGCGTCGACGCCGGCACGCTGCGCCGCACCGACGGCACGACGTCGCTCGCCGATCGCGTCGCGAAGGCGGGCGACGAGCATACGCGGTCGCAGGCGCAGGGCGCGCAGGACCGGCTCGAGCAGACGCGCCTGCACGACCTGCAGATCAAGCTGATGGCCGCGATCGAGGCGAATCCGACGCTGCGCCAGTTCAAGCAGCAGATCCGCATCGATTCGACGCTGATGGGGCTGCGCATCGAGATCGTCGATACGCAGAAGCGGCCGATGTTCGCGATGTCGAGCGATCACGTCGAGCCGTACATGCGCGACATCCTGCGCGAGATCGGCAAGACGCTGAACGACGTGCCGAACCGGATCATCGTCCAGGGCCACACCGACGCGGTGCCGTACGCGGGCGGCGAGGGCGGCTACAGCAACTGGGAGCTGTCGGCCGACCGGGCGAACGCGTCGCGCCGCGAGCTGATCGCGGGCGGCATGGACGAGGCGAAGGTGCTGCGCGTGCTCGGCCTCGCGTCGACGCAGAACCTGAACAAGGCCGATCCGCTCGATCCGGAAAACCGCCGGATCAGCGTGATCGTGCTGAACCGCAAATCCGAAGACGCGCTGATGCGCGACGACGCGACGACCACGACGCTGTCGGCCGACGCGGCGGGCTCGAAGCTGCTGGCCCAGCAGCTCGGCGGCCCGGCGCCGGTCGCGCGACCGGCGCTCGCGAGTGCCGTCGCCGTGGCGCCGAAACCCTGACGTTTCCAAGATTCCGAGACAGACATGATCCGAACCATTCTCGCCATCGACGACTCCGCGACCATGCGCGCGCTGCTGCAGGCGACGCTTGCGCAGGCAGGCTACGACGTGACGGTGGCGCCGGACGGCGAAGCCGGCTTCGACATGGCGGCCACGGTGCCGTACGACCTGGTGCTGACCGACCAGAACATGCCGCGCAAGAACGGGCTCGAGGTGATCGCCGCGCTGCGCAAGCTGACGGCGTACGCGGACACGCCGATTCTCGTCCTGACAACCGAAGGCAGCGATGCCTTCAAGAACGCCGCGCGCGACGCGGGCGCGACCGGCTGGATCGAAAAGCCGATCGACCCGGCCGTGCTGGTCGACCTGGTCGCGACGCTGTCCGAGCAGACCGCCTCCTGACATGAACGCGACGAATCCAACCGGTGACCGGGCATGACTCTCGACATCACGCAGTTCTACCAGACCTTTTTCGACGAAGCGGACGAGTTGCTCGCGCAGATGGAGCAGTTGCTGCTGAACCTCGACGTCGGCTCGCCCGACCCCGAGGACCTGGCCGCGATCTTCCGCGCCGCGCATTCGATCAAGGGCGGCGCGGCGACATTCGGCTTTTCCGCGCTGACCGAGACGACCCACATCCTCGAGTCGCTGCTCGACCGCGCGCGCAACCATGAGCTGACGCTGACCAAGGAAATGGTCGACGCGTTCCTCGAGACCAAGGACGTGCTGTCCGACCAGCTGGTCGACTATCGCGCGAGCGCGGAACCGGATGCGGCGGCTGCCGCGACGATCTGCGCGAAGCTCGAGCGCCTGAAGGCCGAGAGCGGCGCGGGTGCGCCCGCGGACGTCGCGCCTGCCGCGCCGGCCGTGGAGATGGCACCGGCGCCAGCCGCTGGCGACGGCGATCGCGCGCCCGATCACGTGGTCGAACAGGCCGTCGCGGCCGCGCATCCGGCGGCCGATGCGGGCATGGACGGTCCGCACCTGAAGATCACGCTCGTCGGCGTCGACGTCAACGACCAGGCGCTGCTCACCGAGGAACTCGGCAATCTCGGCCGGGTCGTCGGCCGCGAGGAAGCGGGCGCCGACCTGACGCTGTGGCTCGAATCGGACGTGTCGTCCGACGACATCGTCGCCGTGTGCTGCTTCGTGATCGACGACAGCCAGATCCGCATCGCGCGCGGTACCGCGCCGGCTGCGCCTGCCGCTACGCCGGCCGCCGCCGAACCTGCCACCGTCGAGCCGACCGCCGCGCCCGAACCGGCCGCGCGGGTCGAGGTATTCGCGCAAGCCGCCGGTGCCGCGCCGGCCGCCGCCGCGCCGCAGCCGAGCGCCGCCGCGCAACCGGCGCCGCAACCGCACGCCGAACCCGCCGCGCAACCCGCCGCGCAACCGGCCCAGGCCGCCGCGCACCACGACGACAAGCGTCCGCGCCCGGCCGCCGCCGCATCGGGCGCCGAAGGCAGCTCGATCCGCGTCGGCGTTGAAAAGGTCGACCAACTGATCAACCTGGTCGGCGAGCTCGTGATCACGCAGGCGATGCTCGCGGAAACCGCGAGCGCGTTCGATCCGGCGCTGCACGACCGCCTGTTCAACGGGATGGCGCAGCTGGAGCGCAACGCGCGCGACCTGCAGGAAGCGGTGATGTCGATCCGCATGATGCCGATGGACTACGTGTTCAGCCGCTTCCCGCGGCTCGTGCGCGACCTGGCCGGCAAGCTCGGCAAGCAGGTCGAGCTCGTCACGTTCGGCCAGGCGACCGAGCTCGACAAGAGCCTGATCGAGCGGATCATCGACCCGCTCACGCACCTCGTGCGCAACAGCCTCGACCACGGGATCGAGACGGTCGACAAGCGCGTCGCCGCCGGCAAGGACGGGGTCGGCCAGCTCGTGCTGTCGGCCGCGCATCACGGCGGCAACATCGTGATCGAGGTCAGCGACGACGGCGCGGGCCTGAACCGCGAACGCATTCTCGCGAAGGCCGCGAAGCAGGGCATGCAGGTGTCCGACACCATCAGCGACGACGAAGTCTGGCAGCTGATCTTCGCGCCGGGCTTCTCGACCGCCGAGACGGTGACCGACGTGTCGGGCCGCGGCGTCGGGATGGACGTCGTGAAGCGCAACATCCAGTCGATGGGCGGCCACGTCGAGATCACGTCGCAGGCCGGCCGCGGCACGACCACGCGGATCGTGCTGCCGCTCACGCTCGCGATCCTCGACGGGATGTCGGTGAAGGTCGGAAGCGAGATCTTCATCCTGCCGCTGAACTTCGTGATGGAGTCGCTGCAGCCGTCGAACGACGACATCTACACGGTCGGCAACGGCGAGCGCGTGGTGCGCGTGCGCGGCGAGTACCTGCCGCTCGTCGCGCTGCACGAGGTGTTCTCGGTCGAGGACGCGCGCACCGACCCGACCCAGGGGATCGTCACGATCATGGAAACCGAGGGGCGCCGCTTCGCGATGCTGATCGACGAGCTGGTCGGCCAGCAGCAGGTGGTCGTGAAGAACCTCGAAACGAACTACCGCAAGGTGCACGGCATCTCGGCGGCGACCATTCTCGGCGACGGCAGCGTCGCGCTGATCGTCGACGTCGCGGCGCTGAACCGCGAAACCCGTGCGACGCACGGCGCCCGAGCCGGCGCCGAGCTCGCGATCTTCTGACTCTCGCCATTCAACCGATTGGGGGCAAACGTGTCTGCTGAAGTCCAAATGATCAATCCGGCCGCGGCGAACGCGGCCACCAGCCGCCGCGCCGCCGAGCACGGCGATGCGACGGGCCAGGAGTTCCTCGTCTTCACGCTCGGCGACGAGGAATACGGGATCGACATCCTGAAGGTGCAGGAAATCCGCGGCTACGACAGCGTCACGCGCATCGCGAACGCGCCGGACTTCATCAAGGGCGTGATCAACCTGCGCGGGATCATCGTGCCGATCGTCGACATGCGGATCAAGTTCCATCTCGGCCGCGTCGAGTACGACCACCAGACCGTCGTGATCATCCTGAACGTGTCGAACCGCGTGGTCGGGATGGTGGTCGACGGCGTGTCGGACGTGCTGACGCTGCAGACGGACCAGATCATGCCGGCGCCGGAATTCGGCGCGACGCTGACGACCGAGTACCTGACGGGCCTCGGCACGGTCGACGGCCGGATGCTGATCCTGATGGACATCGAGAAGCTGATGTCGAGCCGGGAAATGGCGCTGATCGAGTCGCTCGGCGCATAAGTGCGCCGCGCACGCAGGAACTTCGGGAGAATCTGCAATGTTGCATAACTGGTCGATCCGCACGACGCTCACGGCGGTCGGACTCATTCTCGTGTGCCTGGCCGCCGCGGTCGGCGGGCTCGGCCTCTACGCGCTCAATCAGGCGAGCCGCTCGCTCGACGAGATCGCGCACGTCGACCTGCCGGCGATCCACACGCTCGACGACACGTCGGCGTACCTGCTGCGCGCGCGCGTGTCGCTCGACCGCTTCCGCTCGCTGACCGAGGCCGGCAACACGGCCGATGCCGCCAAGGTGCTCGACCGCGCGCAGGAGCTGTACGCGAAGTCGAACCAGAACTGGCAGGCGTTCCAGTCCACGCCGAAGCTCGGCGTCGAGCAGGCGCTCGTCGACGAGCTCGCCGCGCGCTACGCGACGATCGTGAAGGAAGGCGTCGAGCCGGAATTCGCGGCCGCGCGCGCGGGCGACATGGCGGCCTATCACGCGATCGCCGACACGAAGATCAGCCCGATGTTCGTCGCGTACGACCAGGCGGCATCGGCCGTGATCGCGTCGCTGCAGAAGCGCGCGGAAGATCGCCAGACCGCGACGCAGTCGCAGATCTCGGTGATGATCGGCCTGATCGCGGCCGGCATCGCGATCGCGTTCGTCGTCGTGATCGCGATCCGCTTCGCGCTGCGCGGACTGATCGTGAAGCCGCTGGAGGACGCGATCGCGCACTTCGAGCGCATCGCCGGCGGGGACCTCACGCAGCCGGTGAACGTGTTCAGCACCAACGAGATCGGGCGCCTGTTCGGCGGCATCAAGCGGATGCAGGACGCCGTGACGACGATGGTGCAGGCCGTGCATCGCGGCACCGAGTCGATCGACGTCGGCGCGCGCGAGATCTCGACCGGCAACACCGACCTGTCGCAGCGCACCGAGGAGCAGGCGGCGTCGCTGCAGGAAACCGCATCGAGCATGGAGCAGCTGACCGGCACCGTGCGGCAGAACGCGGAGAACGCGCGGCAGGCGAGCCAGCTCGCGGTGAACGCGTCCGACATCGCGACGCAGGGCGGTGACGTGGTCGGCCAGGTCGTGTCGACGATGCAGGACATCGCGGCGAGCTCGGGCAAGGTCGTCGACATCATCGGCACGATCGAAGGCATCGCGTTCCAGACCAACATCCTCGCGCTGAACGCGGCGGTCGAAGCCGCGCGTGCGGGCGAGCAGGGCCGCGGCTTCGCGGTGGTCGCGGGCGAAGTGCGCTCGCTCGCGCAGCGCAGCGCGAGCGCCGCGAAGGAAATCAAGCAGCTGATCGGCGATTCGGCCGAGAAGGTCGACAGCGGGTCGGCGCTCGTCGCGCGGGCCGGTTCGACGATGGACGAGATCGTGCAGGCCGTGCGCCGCGTGACCGACATCATGGGCGAGATCAGCGCCGCGTCGGACGAGCAGTCGACCGGCATCGAGCAGGTCAATCGCGCGGTCGGCCAGATGGATGCGGTCACGCAGCAGAACGCGGCGCTCGTCGAGCAGGCCGCGGCGGCGGCCGCGTCGCTCGAGGAGCAGACGCGCCAGATGAAGTCGGTCGTGTCTGCGTGGCGCGTCGCGGGCGGCATCGTGCTCGCGCCGGCGCGCGGCGCAGCAGGCCCGGCCGCGCACGCACCGGCGCCGGCGTTGCCGTCGGAGCGCCGTCACGAAGCCGCGCCGGCCGCACTGCCGGCACCGCAGGCTGCCGCGCACCCGGCACGCCGCGCCGCGCCCGCGCCGGCGCCGCATGCCGCGGCACCGGCCGCGAGCCACGAGGCGAAGCGCGCGACGGATGCTGCTGCACGCGCATCGAAGGACGCGCCGGCCGCGGGCGGCTACGGCCCGCGTCTCGCGAAGGCTGCCGCCGCACCGGCGCACAAGCCGGCGGAGAAGCCCGCCCTGGTGCGCCCCGCGCTGAACGGCGAGAAGCCGGCGCTGGCGGCCGCCGGCACGTCCGATGACGACTGGGAGACCTTCTAAGCCATGCCGTCCGCGCGCGCACCGTTTCGACCCGATGCACCGGATGCCTCGCCCCGCGCGGGCGAGCCGGGGCGCGACTTCGCGTTTACCAGCGCGGATTTCGCACGCATCCGCGCGCTGATTCATCAACGCGCGGGCATCTCGCTGTCCGAGCACAAGCGTGACATGGCATACAGCCGGCTGGCACGCCGGCTGCGCGCACGCGGCCTCGACACGTTCCGCGACTACCTCGACCTGCTCGAGCAGGAGGACGATCCGCTCGAGTGGGAAGCGTTCACCAACGCGCTGACGACGAACCTGACCGCGTTCTTCCGCGAGTCGCACCACTTCCCGATCCTGGCCGACTTCGTGAAGGGGCGCGCGGCGCCCGTGTCGGTGTGGTGCTCGGCGGCGTCGACCGGCGAGGAGCCGTACTCGATCGCGATCACGCTGATCGAGGCGCTCGGCGAGTCGGCCGCGCGCGGCGCGTCGATCCTCGCGACCGACCTCGACACGCAGGTGCTCGCGAAGGCCGAGGCCGGCATCTATACGATCGACCAGGTCAAGCACCTGAGCCCGGAGCGGCTCAAGCGCTTCTTCCTGAAGGGCACCGGCGCGCAGGCCGGCCGCGTGAAGGTGCGCCCGGAGCTGCGCGCGATGATCCGCTTCGAGCAGCTGAACCTGACCGATGCCGACTACGGGATCGCGAAGCCGTTCGACGCGATCTTCTGCCGCAACGTGATGATCTATTTCGACAAGCCGACGCAGGGGCAGGTGCTGTCGCGCTTCGAGCCGCTCGTGAAGCCGGGCGGGCTGCTGTTCGCCGGGCATTCGGAGAATTTCACCTACGTCTCGCAGGCGTTCCGGCTGCGCGGGCAGACGGTGTACGAACTGACGCGCGATGCCGCGCCGGGCCTGCGCGCGCGCGGCGCGGCGCCGGCCGCGGCGGTGCCGCCGCGCCCCCATGCGCGTGCCGCGGGCGCCGCACCCGCTTACGGAGAACGCGGATGAGCGCGCTGCCGATCGCCACCAATCGCTACTTCGACAACCACTTCGAACGCCCCGGCGTGAAGCTGCTGCCGAACGAGTTCTACACGACGTCCGAGGACATGGTGCTGATGACCGTGCTCGGCTCGTGCGTCGCCGCGTGCCTGCACGACCCGTTCGCGGGCATCGGCGGAATGAATCACTTCATGCTGCCCGACGACGGCGCCGACGCCGGCGCGGCCGCATCGGAGTCGATGCGCTACGGCGCGTACGCAATGGAAGTGCTGATCAACGAACTGATCAAGGCCGGCGGGCGCCGTGAGCGCATCGAGGCGAAGGTGTTCGGCGGCGCGGCCGTGCTGGCGGGGATGACGACCATCAACATCGGCGACCGCAACGCGGATTTCGTACGCCGCTATCTGGCGCTCGAACGCATCCGCATCACCGCGGAGGATCTGCAGGGCGTGCATCCGCGCAAGGTCGCGTTCATGCCGCGCACCGGCCGCGCGATGGTGAAGAAACTGCGGCTGCAGGTGCCGGGCGTGACCGAGCGCGAAGCCGCGCTGGCGAGCGAGGCCGACCGCGTGCGCGCCGCCCGGACGCGCGCGCACGTCGAGCTGTTCGCGGCGAAGCGGCCGGCCGCGCCGCCGCCGGCACGCCCTCGCATCGAGCTGTTCGGCGCACGCGGCGGCGCAGGCGCGCAGGCGACGAACGCGAGGGCCGGCAGCCCGAGCGCCGGCAGCCCGTATGCGGCCAACCTTTCGAGAAAGCAGGAGGCATGACCGCAGTGCAGAAGATCAAAGTGTTGTGCGTCGACGACTCGGCGCTGATCCGTAGCCTGATGACGGAGATCATCAACAGCCAGCCCGACATGACGGTGTGCGCGACCGCGCCCGATCCGCTCGTCGCGCGCGAGCTCATCAAGCAGCACAACCCGGACGTCCTGACGCTGGACGTCGAAATGCCGCGCATGGACGGGCTCGATTTCCTCGAGAAGCTGATGCGCCTGCGGCCGATGCCGGTCGTGATGGTGTCGTCGCTGACCGAGCGCGGCTCCGAGATCACGCTGCGCGCGCTCGAACTCGGCGCGGTGGATTTCGTCACGAAGCCGCGCGTCGGGATTCGCGACGGCATGCTCGACTACGCGGAAAAGCTCGCGGACAAGATCCGCGCGGCGTCGCGCGCCCGCGTGCGCCAGGCGCCGCAGCCGCAGGCCGCCGCGCGCACCGCGAGCGGCCAGCCGGCCGCGCCGATGGTCAACAACCCGCTCGTCAGTACCGAGAAGCTGATCATCATCGGCGCATCGACGGGCGGCACCGAGGCGATCCGCGAGGTGCTGACGCCGCTGCCGCCGGATGCGCCGGCGGTGCTGATCGCGCAGCACATGCCGCCCGGCTTCACGAAGTCCTTCGCGCAGCGGCTGAACGGCCTGTGCCGGATCGCGGTGAAGGAAGCCGAGCACGGCGAGCGGGTGCTGCCGGGCCATGCGTACATCGCGCCGGGCCATGCGCACCTGTTGCTCGCGCGCAGCGGCGCGAACTACATCGCGCAGTTGTCCGACGAGCCGCCGGTGAACCGTCACCGGCCGTCGGTCGACGTGCTGTTCCGCTCGGCGGCTCAGCACGCGGGCAAGAACGCGATCGGCGTGATCCTCACGGGGATGGGCCGCGACGGTGCGGCCGGCCTGCTGGACATGAAGCGCGCGGGCGCCCACACGTTCGCGCAGGACGAGGCGAGCTGCATCGTGTTCGGGATGCCGCGCGAGGCGATCGCGCTCGGCGGCGCGGACGAGATCGCGCCGCTTGCCGAGATGAGCCGGCGCGTGATGGCGCGACTGGCGACGATGGGCGACCGCGTGCAACGCGTCTGAATGAAATGTCACGGGGCACGTGCGAAGCTGCGGGCTCCGACGGTAACGAATCTGCAAAGGAACGACGATGGACAAGAGCATGAAAATCCTGGTGGTGGACGATTTCCCGACGATGCGCCGGATCGTCCGCAACCTGCTCAAGGAACTGGGCTACACGAACGTCGACGAAGCCGAGGACGGCGCGGCCGGCCTCGCGCGGTTGCGCGGCGGCGGCTTCGACTTCGTGATCTCCGACTGGAACATGCCGAACCTCGACGGCCTCGCGATGCTGAAGGAAATCCGCGCGGACGCGACGCTCACGCACCTGCCGGTGCTGATGGTCACGGCCGAGTCGAAGAAGGAGAACATCATCGCGGCCGCGCAGGCGGGCGCGAGCGGCTACGTCGTGAAGCCGTTCACGGCCGCGACGCTCGACGAGAAGCTGAACAAGATCATCGACAAGATGGCCAAGGCCGGGAGCTGACGTGAACGAGCCGATCCATGCGGCGCTCGCCGGCGCGGCGTTCAGCGCCGACGGCCACGCCGAAGGCGCCGACTACGCGAGCGACCGGATCCTCGCGCGCATCGGCCACGTCACGCGCACGCTGCGCGACTCGATGCGCGAGCTCGGGCTCGACAAGCATGTCGAGCGCGCGGCGGAAGCCGTGCCCGATGCGCGCGACCGGCTGCGCTACGTCGCGACGATGACCGAGCAGGCGGCCGAGCGCGTGCTGAACGCGATCGAGGTCGCGAAGCCGGTGCAGGAGCGCATCCAGAACGAGGCCGAGGCGCTCGACGCGCGCTGGGCGCAGTGGTATGCGGCGCCGATCGAGCACGCCGAGGTGCGCGAGCTGATGGACGACACGCGCACGTTCCTGCGCGCGCTGCCCGAAGCCGCGTCGGCGACCAGTGCGCAGCTGCTCGAGATCATGCTCGCGCAGGACTTCCAGGACCTGACCGGGCAGGTGATCAAGAAGATCATGGACATGGTCTACCTGATCGAGCAGCAGTTGCTCACCGTGCTCGTCGAGAACATCGCGCCCGAGCGGCGCGAGCAGTTCGCGGCGACCGCGGCCGCGCTCGCGGCTGAGCAGATCAGCGCGACCGGCAGCCCCGAGTCGCTGCTGAACGGGCCGCAGATCGCACCGGAAGGCAAGTCCGACGTCGTGCAGGACCAGGCGCAGGTCGACGACCTGCTCGCGAGTCTCGGCTTTTGATCCTGCCGCGTCGCGCCGGCGCCGCGCCCGATCGCGGAGTGGCCCGGTGCGCGTGGCTTTCACCATGCTTCTTCCGCTGATCCCCGCGCGCGGGCGGTGCCGCATGTCATGCTGCGCCGCGTCATGCAATGTTGATTTGACACTCCGACACACTCAGCAGGCATACTACGTGTCAGCAGCAACGAAGCGTCATTCTTAAGACTTTCATTTGTTGACCTGCCGGGCCGGGCCTGATAGCGGCGACGCCAGGCAACAAAGCCAGTCCCTTGGGGGGGAACGTGAAGCTGAAACGCTTGGGCTGGGCCGCCGCGCACGCGACGGCTGCAATGGGTGTGCTGTGGGCCGTCCACGCACAGGCCGAACTGGGCGGCGCGCCGATGTCGCCGCCGGCGGACGATCATGCCGCCACGGTACGCGCGCTGCAGCGCGCGATGCGTTCCGCCGACGGCGCGCAGGCGAGCGCGGCCGCCTACACCGTCCGCGAGATCACGCTCGCATCGGGCACCGTCATCCACGAATACACGACCACGGCCGGCACCGTGTTCGGCCTCGCCTGGCGCGGGCCGAGCATGCCGGACCTCGAGTCGCTGCTCGGCAGCTATTTCCCGCAGTACACCGCCGGCGTGCAGGCCGCGCATGCGGCACGCGGCTGGCGCGCGCCCGTGTCCGTCGAGACGAGCGGCCTCGTGATCCGCACGGGCGGCCACATGGGCGCCTTCGCGGGCCAGGCGTGGCTGCCGACGGTGCTGCCCGCCGGGCTGACCGGCAACGACATCCAGTGACAGCGGGAGAGCGATCTTGAGAATTCCTCAAACCTTCAAGCGCTGGCTCGGCCTGCTGAGCGTCGCGGCCGCGACGGCCATGCTCGTGACCGCCTGCGGCGGCGGCGACGGCAACAACGGCGGCAGCGGCGGCAGTGGCGGCGGCTCCAACGTATCGGACGGCAATACCGCGAACACGGCCGTGATCACGGTCGGCACCGGCGTCGCGCACGTGATCAACATCCCGACCGTCAACGTGAAGATCTGCGTGCCGGGCACGACGAACTGCCAGGTGGTCAACAACGTGCTCGTCGATACGGCGTCGTACGGGCTGCGACTGGTCAGCAGTGCGCTGTCGTCGGGCGTGTTGAACAACCTGCCGCAGACGACGAGCGGCGGCGCGCCGGTCGCCGAGTGCGGCAAGTTCGTGACGAGCTTCACCTGGGGCTCGGTGCGTACCGTCGACCTGTCGATCGGTACCGAGCAGGCGGGTTCGCTGCCGGTGCAGATCATCGGCGATCTCGGCACGACCAACGTGCCGAGCTCGTGCTCGAACAACGGTGCCAGGACGTCGGCCAACACGGCAAGCGACCTCGGCGCGAACGGCATCCTCGGCATCGGGCCGGCGCCGGTCGATTGCGGCACGAGCTGCGCGACGTCGACGTCGGCGACGTCCAACAACTACTACGCGTGCCCGAACGGCAATTCGAGCTGCGCGGTGGCGCTGGTGCCGGTTGCGCAGCAGGTGGCCAACCCGGTCCATCACTTCGCGACCGACAACAACGGCGTGATCGTGCAGATGCCAAACATCTCGAGCAGCGGGCAGGGCAGCGCGACGGGCCAGCTGACGTTCGGGATCGGCACGCAGAGCAACAACGCGCTCGGGGCGTCGACGGTGCTGACATCGACGACGACGGGCGACGTCGCTGCGACGTTCCTCGGCGGCGCCGTGACCGCGTTCTTCGATACGGGCTCGAACGCGTACTTCTTCAACGATTCGGCGCAGAAGACCTGCACGACCAGCACGCAGTTCTACTGCCCGTCGTCGACGACCACCTATACGGCGACGCTGACCGGCCAGAACGGCAAGACGGGCGGCGTGTCGATGCCCGTCGCGAACGCAGATGCGCTGTTCGCGAATTCGTCGACGTTCGCGTTCAACGACATTGCCGGCCCGTTCGGCACGGCCGGCTGGCTCGATCTCGGCATGCCGCACTTCTACGGCAAGACGATCTACTTCGGGATGGACCGGACCGGGAGCGGCGGCGCGCAGCCTTACGTCGCGTTCTGATCGCGCACGAACGGCAGCAGCAGGAAGGGGGCGAGCGATCGCCCCTTTTTTTGCGCCGTTCGCGGCCGGGCTTCGAGCGTCACGCATCGGGCCGCCGCGCCAGCGCCTACGATACAAGACCGGCACCGGTGCCGGCACGACATCGAGGAGACAGCGCCATGAGCCAGCGTATTCAACGCATCACGCCGTTTCTGTGGTTCGACCACGACGCCGAGGCGGCCGCCCGCTTCTACGTGTCGGTGTTCGACGACGCGCGCATCCTGCACGTCTCCCGCTACGGCAAGTCCGGTGCACAGGCGTCCGGGCGGGCGGAGGGCACGGTGATGACGGTGTCGTTCGAGCTGGACGGACAGGCGTTTCTCGCGCTGAACGGCGGCCCTGCGTTCCCGCTCACGCCGGCAGTGTCGTTCGTCGTCAACTGCCGCGACCAGCGGGAGATCGACCGCTACTGGGCGGCCCTGGCCGACGGCGGCGACGAGCGCGCGCAGCAGTGCGGCTGGCTGCGCGACCGCTTCGGCGTGTCGTGGCAGGTGGTGCCCGTGCAGATGCCCGAACTGATGGCGGGCGACCCGGCGCGCGCCGAACGCGTGATGGCGCAGGTGATGCAGATGAAGAAGCTCGATCTCCGCGCGCTCGAGCAGGCGGCGGCCGGCTAGCGCGAACACCGGCCGGGACGCGCCGCTTTCGACGTGTGAACGCGACGCCCGGCGATATTCCCGGCCGGCCGGTAAATGCGTGCCGAACGATCGATTCGATTATCGATCGCGACGAGTTTCATGCTGGTGTAATCAAGTCGTGGATTATCAGGCTGTTGTTTCTATCAGGGAATAACGATTATAAAAATGATGTGACATGCGCATCGGTGATACGGCATGCCACCACCGCGGCCGCTCCAGTGCTGCGAGAGCCGGCGTGCGAACCGGTCGGCGCACGAAAAGAGATGCAATGCGAAGAAAATCAAACTTATAATGCCCGCGTTGTTTCCGGGGTCGCAGATATAAAACATGAGGGCAATAAGATGAATTTCAGTGAAGCCGTTCGTTCCGCACTCAATCAATACGCGAAATTCGAGGGCCGCGCGCGCCGCGCGGAATACTGGTATTTCGCGTTGCTCACGAGCGTCGTGTCGATCCTCTGCCAGGTGATCACCATGGTGGGGCGCGAAGCGAGCGCAATCTCGCTGCTGCTGATGATCGTCGCGGCCGTCGTGTCGCTCGCGCTGGTGCTGCCGAGCCTCGCGGTCACCGTCCGACGCCTGCACGATACGGGCCGCTCCGGCTGGTTCCTGCTGATCGCGTTCATTCCGATCGTCGGCGGGATCCTGCTGCTCGTATGGATGTGCTCGCGCGGCACCAACGGCCCGAACCGTTTCGGCTCGGATCCGATTCCGGCGATCTGAGCGCCGCCCGCCCCGACGCGCGACGCCGTCGCGTCGGGGTGGGGCGGGCTCGGATCGCTTCACGGCCGCCTCGATTCCCCGCTTCCCCCGTCATCCGCTTCACCCCCTCATCCGCTTCACCCCTTCATCCGCTTCACCGCGCCCGCCCGCGAACGCGGTTTCCATCGTCTCCCCCCGCGCGCCGCACCTGCCCGCCACCGCCCGCCGCACCCGCTCGCCCGATTCCCCGAAATACCCCCCTTTCCCGGCTTTGCTCGACCGATCGGTGTTTGACGTGCGCATGAATAATCGGTGTCACTGGAAAGCGGCATTTCGCCGTACCCGACTGGAGGCCCCGTGGCAGACGAGAGCGATCTCGACAGAACCGAAGCCGCCACTCCGAGGCGCCGCGAGAAGGCGCGCGAGGAAGGGCAGGTCGCGCGTTCGCGCGAACTGGCTTCGTTCGCGCTGCTCGCGGCCGGGTTCTACGGCGCGTGGCTGCTCGCGGGTCCGTCGGGTGCGCACCTCCAGACGATGCTGCGCGGCGCGTTCGCGTTCGACCGCGCCACCGCGTTCGACACGCACCGGATGCTGTCGGCGGCCGGCAGTGCGAGCCTCGAAGGTTTCGCCGCGCTGCTGCCGATCCTCGCGCTCACCGGCCTCGCCGCGCTGCTCGCGCCGATGGCGCTCGGCGGCTGGCTGATCTCGCAGAAGACCTTCGAGCTGAAGTTCGACCGCCTGAACCCGATCTCGGGCCTCGGCCGCATCTTCTCGATCCAGGGGCCGATCCAGCTCGGGATGTCGCTCGCGAAGACGCTCGTCGTCGGCGGGATCGGCGGGATCGCGATCTGGCGCAGCAAGGACGAACTGCTCGGTCTCGCGACCCAGCCGCTCGGCTCGGCGCTCGCCGATGCGATGCATCTGGTCGCCGTGTGCTGCGGCACGACGGTCGCCGGGATGCTGGTGGTCGCCGCGCTCGATGTGCCTTACCAACTCTGGCAGTACAACAAGAAGTTGCGCATGACGAAGGAAGAAGTGAAGCGCGAGCATCGCGAGAACGAAGGCGATCCGCACGTGAAGGGCCGTATTCGCCAGCAGCAGCGCGCGATCGCGCGGCGCCGGATGATGGCCGCCGTGCCGAAGGCCGACGTGGTCGTCACGAACCCGACGCACTTCGCCGTCGCGCTGCAGTACACGGACGGCGAGATGCGCGCGCCGAAGGTCGTCGCGAAGGGCGTGAACCTCGTCGCCGCGCGCATCCGCGAACTCGCGGCCGAGCACAACGTGCCGCTGCTCGAGGCGCCGCCGCTCGCGCGTGCGCTGTATCACAACGTCGAACTCGAACGCGAGATTCCCGGCTCGCTGTACTCGGCCGTCGCCGAGGTGCTCGCGTGGGTCTACCAGTTGCGGCGCTTCCGCTCGGAAGGCGGCGCCTTCCCCGCCGCGCCGGTCGATCTCGACGTGCCGGCCGAACTCGACAAGGGGTCGTCGGTATCGGCCGACGACGAGCGTGAAGAAGCCGAAGACACGCTCGGCAAGCAAGGGAACGCAGCATGAGCACCCCGACCACCGGCCTGTTCGCCAAACGCCCGAACCCGTTCGCGGGCACCAACCTGCGCGCGCTCGCGGGTCCGATCCTCATCTGCATGATCCTGGGGATGATGATCCTGCCGCTGCCGCCGCTGCTGCTGGATCTGCTGTTCACCTTCAACATCGCGCTGTCGGTGATGGTGCTGCTCGTCAGCATGTACACGATGAAGCCGCTCGACTTCGCGGCGTTCCCGAGCGTGCTGCTGTTCTCGACGCTGCTGCGGCTGTCGCTGAACGTCGCGTCGACGCGCGTGGTGCTGCTCGAGGGCCACACCGGCCCCGACGCGGCCGGCCAGGTGATCGAGGCGTTCGGCCACTTCCTCGTCGGCGGCAACTTCGCGGTCGGCATCGTCGTGTTCGTGATCCTGATGATCATCAACTTCATGGTGATCACGAAGGGCGCGGGGCGGATCGCCGAAGTGTCCGCGCGCTTCACGCTCGACGCGATGCCCGGCAAGCAGATGGCGATCGATGCCGACCTGAACGCGGGCCTCATCAACGAGGAACAGGCACGCAAGCGGCGCCTCGCCGTGTCGCAGGAAGCCGAGTTCTACGGGTCGATGGACGGCGCGTCGAAGTTCGTGCGCGGCGACGCGATCGCGGGCCTGATCATCATGGCGATCAACGTGATCGGCGGGCTGATCGTCGGGATGGTGCAGCATGACATGAGCTTCGCCGCGGCCGGCACCAACTACACGCTGCTGACGATCGGCGACGGCCTCGTCGCGCAGATCCCGTCGCTCGTGATCTCGACGGCGGCCGGCGTGATCGTGTCGCGCGTCGCGACCGACGAGGACATCGGCACGCAGATCACCGGCCAGCTGTTCACCAACCCGCGCGTGCTGACCATCACCGGCGCGATCATCGTGCTGATGGGGCTGATCCCGGGCATGCCGCACTTCGCGTTCCTCGCGCTCGGCGGCGGCGCGATCTGGCTGGCCCGCACGCAGATCCGCCGCGCGGCGGCCCGCGTGGCGGCCGGCGACGTGACCGATATCGCACCACCCGCCGCGCTGCCGGGCGACAGCCACGAGGCGACCTGGGACGACGTGCAGCTGATCGATCCGCTCGGCCTCGAAGTCGGCTACCGGCTGATTCCGCTCGTCGACAAGAACAGCGACGGCGAGCTGCTGAAGCGCATCAAGGGCATCCGCAAGAAATTCGCGCAGGAAATCGGCTTCCTGCCGCCGGTGATCCACATCCGCGACAACCTCGAGCTGCGGCCGAATGCATACCGGATCGCGCTGAAGGGCGTCGAGATCGGCGTGGGCGAAGTGTTCCCGGGCCAGTGGCTCGCGATCAACCCGGGCCAGGTGACGGCCGCGCTGCCAGGCGTCGTGACGCAGGACCCGGCGTTCGGGCTGCCGGCCGTGTGGATCGACGTCGCGATGCGCGAGCAGGCGCAGGTGTACGGCTATACGGTGGTCGATGCGAGCACGGTCGTCGCGACGCACCTGAACCATCTCGTCGTGCAGCACGCGGCCGAACTGCTCGGCCGCCAGGAAGTGCAGGCGCTCGTCGAGCGCACCGGCAAGGATGCGCCGTCGCTCGTCGAGGATCTCGTGCCGAAGACGATCTCGCTGACGACGCTGCAGAAAGTGCTGCAGAACCTGCTCGAGGAAGGCGTGCCGATCCGCGACATGCGCACGATCCTCGAGGCCGTGTCCGAACACGCGGGCCGCGGCGACGCGTACGAGATCACCGCCGCGGTGCGGCTGTCGCTCGGCCGCGCGATCACGCAGCAGTGGTATCCGGGCTCGGGCGAGATGCAGGTGATGGGCCTCGATTCGAATCTCGAGCGCGTGCTGTCGCAGGCGCTCGCCACCGGCGCGAACCCGGGCCTCGAACCCGGCCTCGCGCACAACCTTCTGACCGGCACGCAACAGGCGATGCTGCGTCAACAGAATCTCGGGCTGCCGCCCGTGCTGCTGGTGCAGCACGCGCTGCGCGCGATGCTCGCGCGTTTCCTGCGCCGCAGCCTGCCGCAACTGAAAGTGCTGTCGTATGCCGAAGTGCCGGACACGCGCACGATCAAAGTCGTTAACGTCATCGGGGGTTCCGCTTGAACATTCGCAAATTCACCGGCGCGACCAGCCGCGACGCGCTTCGCCTCGTGCGCGAGGCACTGGGCGCCGATGCCGTCGTGCTGTCGAACCGCACGCTCGATGACGGCAGCGTCGAAATCGTCGCACTCGCCGATTCGGACCTCGCCGCGGTCACGCCGCCGGCCGCCGCCCGAGTGCGCGGTCTCGCGCCGCGCGCGCCGGAATCCGTGCCGGCCGCAGCCGTCCCGGGCATCGTGTCGCGCCCGGCTGCCGCGCTCGCGCGCCCGGCCGCCAATCCGTATGCGGCAGGCGAGGGCGGGCTCCCGGACGTGTTCTCGTCGGTGTTCGGCGCGAGCGCCGAGGCGACGCAGCCGGCCGTGGAACCGGCCGCCTTCGACGCCGACGCGCACGCGACGGACGCGGCATCGCCGTCGCCGGCCGCGCCGGCGCCCGCTGCCGGCACGCCGGCGGCATCGTCCGAACCCGCGCCGTGGCTCGTCGAGCACGCGAAGCGCCTGACGCAGCAGCGCGAAGCGCTGATCGCCCGCGCGCACGCGGCACCGGCCGCACCGCAAGCACCGGCCCGCCCGCAGCAGGACGCCGCACCCGCGACGCCGGCCGGCTGGGCGCGCGACATCGTGCGCGATGCCGAACGCCGGATGCCGTCCGCCGCCGCAGCAGCCCGCCAGAGCGAAACGAGCGCCGCGAAGCCGGCCGAACGCACGCGCCTGTCCGCCGACGCGGCCGCCGCGGTGGCCGACGCGGTGAAGGCGCGCATCGAGAGCATCGTCAACGACACGGTGATGCACGAGCTCGGCGCGATGCGCGGGATGATGGAAGAGCAGTTCGACAGCCTGATGTGGCACGATCGCCAGCGCCGCAGCCCGGTGCACGGCGCGCTGACCAAGCACCTGTTCTCGGCCGGCTTCTCCGCGCAGCTGGTGCGCATGCTGGTCGACAACCTGCCGAGCGGCGACGGTGAGCAGACCTTCGAGCAGGCTGCCGAATGGGCGCAGTCGGTGCTCGCGGCGAACCTGCCGGTGCTCGAGAGCGAGGACGCGCTGATGGAGCGCGGCGGCGTGTTCGCGCTGATGGGGCCGACCGGTGTCGGCAAGACGACCACCACCGCGAAGCTCGCCGCGCGCTGCGTGATGCGCTTCGGCGCGAGCAAGGTCGCGCTGCTGACCACCGACAGCTACCGGATCGGCGGCCACGAGCAGCTGCGTATCTTCGGCAAGATCCTCGGCGTGCCGGTGCACGCGGTGAAGGATGCGGGCGACCTCGAGCTCGCGCTGTCCGAGCTGCGCAACAAGCACATCGTGCTGATCGACACGATCGGCATGAGCCAGCGCGACCGCGCGCTGTCGGACCAGATCGCGATGCTGCACGGCGCGAACGCGCCGGTGCAGCGTCTGTTGCTGCTCAACGCGACGAGCCACGGCGACACGCTCAACGAGGTCGTCCAGGCGTACCGCGGCGCGGGCGAGCATCCGCAGGGGCCTACCCCGGATCTCGCCGGCTGCATCCTGACCAAGCTCGACGAGGCGACCCACCTGGGCGGCGTGCTCGACACGGTGATCCGCTACAAGCTGCCGGTCCACTACGTGTCGACCGGCCAGAAGGTGCCGGAGAACCTGTACGTCGCGTCGACCAAATTCCTGCTGAAAAGCGCGTTCTGTGTGCCGCGCGACGGCTCGCCCTTCGTGCCGCAGGACGAGGACATGCCGACGCTGCTTTCCGCATTGACCGCACGTTCCACCGCCGAGCTGCACGAGGTGCGATTTGGATAAACGGATCATCGACCAGGCCGAAGGGCTGCGGCGCCTGCTGGCCGGGCGCGCGTCGCGCATCGTCGCGGTGACGGGCGGGCCGGCGGGTGTCGGCTGCACGTCCACCGTCGTGAACGTCGCGGCCGCGCTGACCGCGCTCGGCAAGGACGTGCTCGTCGTCGACGAGCGCGCCGATGTGGATTCGGCCGCGGCGACGCTCGCGGGCGCCTGGCTGCGCGACGGCGAACGCACGCGCGTCGCCGCCGGGTTCGGCCTGTGCGCGGCCGCGCGGCTCGCGCGCGACGGCTACAGCGACACGCAACTGAGCGACTTCATCGACGGCCAGGCCGACATCGTGCTGGTCGACGCGCAGCTCGGTGCCGACGGCGCGTTCTCCGCGCTCGCGCGCGAGGCGCACGACGTGCTGATCGTCACGCGGGTCGCCGCGCAGGCGATCACCGAGGCGTATGCGTGCATGAAGCGCCTGCATTTCGCGCACGCGGTCGCGCAGTTCCGCGTGCTGACCAATCACGTCGGCAGTCACGCCGACGCCAGGACCGCATTCGACAACCTCGCGGGCGTCGCGAGCCGCTACCTGACGGTGTCGATCGCCGACGCCGGCTGCGTGAGCGCCGATCCGCTCGTCGAGCATGCGCGCGACCTGATGCATGCCGTGGTCGACGCGTTCCCGTCGTCGGCCGCCGCGCGCGATTACCGGCAGATTGCCGCCGACCTGCTTTACTGGCCGATGCGCCCCGGCCTGGGCGCCGGCCGCGCCGTGCATGCGGGCGGCAAGCCGTCGTACGAGGCGGGTGCGGCGCACGCCGCGTGAGCGCCACCGGAAGGAGAGAGCCATGATGTACAACGCTCAAGGAAAGATGACCCAGGCCGACGTGCTCGCGCAATACGCGCCGCTCGTGCGGCGCCTGGGGCTGCAGCTCGTCGCGAAGATGCCGGCGAGCGTCGATCTCGACGACCTGATCCAGGCCGGCATGATCGGCCTGATGGACGCGGCCGGCCGCTACAAGGAAGACCAGGGCGCGCAGTTCGAGACCTACGCGACCCAGCGCATCCGCGGCGCGATGCTCGACGAGCTGCGCAGCAACGACTGGCTGCCGCGCAGCCTGCGCAAGACGTCGCGCGAGGTCGAGTCCGCGGTGCACCAGGTCGAGCAGCAGCTCGGCCGCTCGGCGAGCGAGACCGAGATCGCGCAGCACCTGAAGATGCCGCTCGACGAATACCAGGGGATGCTGCAGGACCTGCACGGCAGCCAGCTCATCTACTACGAGGATTTCGACCGCGCGGCCGACGACGAGCCGTTCCTCGACCGCTATCGCGTCGATCATGCCGATCCGCTGTCGTCGCTGCTGGACGACCACCTGCGCGAGGCGCTTGTCGACGCGATCGACCGGCTGCCCGAGCGCGAGAAGCTGCTGATGTCGCTGTACTACGAGCGCGGGCTGAACCTGCGCGAGATCGGCGCGGTGCTCGAGGTCAGCGAGTCGCGCGTGTGCCAGCTGCACAGCCAGGCCGTCGCGCGCCTGCGCGCGCGGTTGCGCGAACAGGCGTGGGTCGGCGCGGAGAACTGACCCTTTCATTGCGGCCACGCGCGCCGACGCCGCGCGTGGCGCGCATTTCCCGCGCCGATTTGCTACAATCCCTCCCGTTTTCCGAGGAGCGTTGCGACGGACCATCCTGCGTCCGCCAGGCTCGGAAAGCTTCACCAAGCAGCCGTGCGGCGACATTCGCGCCGGCCCCGCTTCCTGAACGGCGCTCACGTCACCAATTTCTAGAACTTTTTTAGAAAGGAGGGCGTGATGAACGCCATTATCGATTCCCAGGCTTCCAAGGATTACATCGTCGCCGACATGGCGCTTGCCGGCTGGGGCCGCAAGGAACTGAACATCGCCGAGACCGAAATGCCGGGCCTCGTGCAGATCCGCGACGAATACAAGGCGCAGCAGCCGCTGAAGGGCGCGCGCATCGCAGGTTCGCTGCACATGACGATCCAGACCGGCGTGCTGATCGAGACGCTGAAGGCGCTCGGCGCCGATGTCCGCTGGGCGTCGTGCAACATCTTCTCGACGCAGGACCACGCCGCTGCCGCGATCGTTGAAGCCGGCACGCCGGTGTTCGCGTTCAAGGGCGAGTCGCTCGACGAATACTGGGAGTTCTCGCACCGCATCTTCGAATGGCCGAACGGCGAATTCGCGAACATGATCCTGGACGACGGCGGCGATGCAACGCTGCTGCTGATCCTCGGCTCGAAGGCGGAGAAGGACCGTTCGGTGATCGCGAAGCCGACCAACGAGGAAGAAGTCGCGCTGTACAAGTCGATCGCGAAGCACCTCGACGCCGACCCGACCTGGTACTCGACGCGCCTCGCGCACATCAAGGGCGTGACCGAAGAAACCACGACCGGCGTGCACCGCCTGTACCAGATGGAAAAAGACGGCCGCCTGCCGTTCCCGGCGTTCAACGTCAACGACTCGGTCACCAAGTCGAAGTTCGACAACCTGTACGGCTGCCGCGAGTCGCTCGTCGACGGCATCAAGCGCGCGACCGACGTGATGATCGCGGGCAAGGTCGCGGTCGTCGCGGGCTACGGCGACGTGGGCAAGGGCTGCGCGCAATCGCTGCGCGGCCTCGGCGCGACCGTGTGGGTCACCGAAATCGATCCGATCTGCGCGCTGCAGGCGGCGATGGAAGGCTACCGCGTCGTGACGATGGAATATGCGGCCGACAAGGCCGACATCTTCGTGACGGCGACCGGCAACTATCACGTGATCAACCACGATCACATGAAGGCGATGCGCCACAACGCGATCGTCTGCAACATCGGCCACTTCGACTCGGAAATCGACGTCGCGTCGACCCGCCAGTACCAGTGGGAAAACATCAAGCCGCAGGTCGACCACATCATCTTCCCGGACGGCAAGCGCGTGATCCTGCTGGCCGAAGGCCGCCTCGTGAACCTCGGCTGCGCGACCGGCCACCCGTCGTTCGTGATGTCGAACTCGTTCGCGAACCAGACGCTCGCGCAGATCGAGCTGTTCGTGCGCGGCGGCGAGTACGAGAACAAGGTGTACGTGCTGCCGAAGCATCTCGATGAAAAGGTCGCGCGCCTGCACCTCGCGCGCATCGGCGCGAACCTGTCCGTGCTGTCGGACGAGCAGGCTTCGTACATCGGCGTGCAGAAGGACGGCCCGTTCAAGCCGAACCACTACCGCTATTGATGCGCCGCCGCCGCCGTGCCGCGCGTGCCCCGCATCGGGCGTGCGCGGGTCGGCGGCACGGTGCCGGATCGCCGGCCGTCGCGTCGTGCCCGCGGGCATGCGTGGCGGCCGGCGGCGGTTACCGAACGCATCGACCGTACAGATCGACAACCGAACCGGAGCCCTCCATGAGCGTCATCCTCACCTGGGTCATCAACGCCCTCGCGCTGCTGATCATCACGTACCTCGTGCCGTCGATTCACATCAAGAGCTTCGGCACCGCGCTGATCATCGCGGTCGTGCTTGGCCTGATCAACACGGTGATCCGTCCGGTGCTGATCCTGCTGACGCTGCCGGTCACGATCGTCACGCTCGGGGTGTTCATCCTCGTCGTGAACGCGCTGTGCTTCTGGTTCGCGTCGTCGCTGCTGAAGGGTTTCGAGGTGTCGGGTTTCTGGTCGGCGTTCTTCGGTTCGATCCTGTACAGCATCGTGTCGTGGCTGCTGTCCGCGCTGATCTTCGGGCAGCGCGACATCGGCTGACGGCCGGGCCCACTCTTGCGAATCATGAAACCGATCGAACTCTCGTTTGAATTCTTCCCGCCCAAGACGGCGGACGGCGTCGAGAAGCTGCGCGCGACGCGTGCACAGCTGCTGCCGCTGAAGCCGAAATTCGTCTCCGTGACGTTCGGCGCCGGCGGCTCGACGCAGCAAGGCACGCTCGACACCGTGCTCGACATGCAGAAGGACGGCCTCGAGGCCGCGCCGCACCTGTCGTGCATCGGCTCGTCGCGCGACAACCTGCGCGCGATCCTCGACCAGTACCGCTCGCACGGCATCCGGCATATCGTCGCGCTACGCGGCGACCTGCCGTCGGGGATGGGCGAGGTCGGCGAGCTGCGCTATGCGTCCGAGCTCGTCAGCTTCATCCGCGCCGAGCATGGCGACTGGTTCCACATCGAAGTCGCCGGCTATCCGGAATACCACCCGCAATCGCGTTCGCCGAAGGCCGATCTCGAGAACTTCGCGCGCAAGGTGAAAGCCGGTGCGAATTCCGCGATCACGCAGTACTTCTTCAACGCCGACGCGTATTTCCGCTTCGTCGACGATGCGCGCAAGCTGGGTGTGGACGTGCCGATCGTGCCGGGCATCATGCCGATCACGAACTTCTCGCAGCTGATGCGCTTCTCGGAAATGTGCGGCGCGGAAGTGCCGCGCTGGGTCGCGCGCCGGCTCGAAAGCTTCGGCGACGATCGCGAGGCGATCCGCGCGTTCGGCGCGGACGTCGTCACGAGCCTGTGCCAGCGCCTGATCGATGCGGGCGTGCCGGGCCTGCACTTCTACACGCTGAACGCGGCGACCGCGACGCGGACGATCTGCGAACGGCTCTCCATGTAAGCGTCATCACGCGGTTGCATGCGTAAAAGCCCCGCCGGCAAAACCGGCGGGGCTTTTTTTCGCGGCCGGCCGATGGCGCCGGCGTCAGCGCTGCGCCTGCATCAGCGGCGGGCGCCGGTCGAACCACGGCCGCGCCTGTTCGAGCTGGCGCGCGAGTTTCAGCAGCAACGCATCGTCGGCGTGGCGCGCGACGAACTGCACGCCGATCGGCAGCCCGCGCGCGTTCCACCAGAGCGGCACCGACATCGCCGGCTGGCCCGTCAGGTTGAACAACTCGGTGCAGCCGGCCCATGCGAACGCCTTCTCCGACGCCTTCGCGAGCATTTCGCGCAGCAGCGGCTTCACCGGCAGCGCGCCGAGCAGCTTCATCTGCGCGGCTTCGAGCGGCGTCGGCTGCAGCTCGCCGATCTTGACCGGCGGCCCCGCGAGCGTCGCGCACAGGATCGCGTCGTACCGCGACACGAGGCCCGCGACCTGCACGGTGAGTTGGCGCTGCCATTCGAGCACGTCCGGCAGGCGCGCGCGGGCGACGCGCCTGCCGACGACGGCCATCGCCCACGTCGCCGGCTCGAACTCCGCGCGCATCGGCGTGCGCCCGGTCAGCGCGCGCGCGCCGAGCACCATCTCCTCGGCGATCGTCGCCCACAGCGTGAGAAAGGTTTCGGCCGCGCGCGCGTAGTCGATGTGCAGCGTCGCCGGTTCGACGTGATGGCCGAGCGATTCGACGAGCGCGGCCGCATCGTCGAGCGCCGCGCGTACGTCGTCGGCGAGCGCCGGCGCGAGCATCGGGTCGACGATGAGGCCGATCCGCAGCGGGCCGGGCGGCGTGTCGAGCTCGCCCAGAAAGGTGCCGGGCGCGCCGGGCGGCAGCGTCTGGCCGGTCGTCACGTCGAGCAGCAGCGCGCTGTCGCGCACGCTGCGCGAAACCGCATGCTGGACGACCAGCTCGCCGTTCGACGGCAGGTCGACCAGTACCGGATTGCGGCTCGGCTTCAGGCCGAACAGCCCGCAACACGACGCCGGAATCCGGATCGAGCCACCGCCGTCCGACGCATGCGCGAGCGGCACGATGCCGGCCGCGACGGCTGCGGCCGCACCGCCGCTCGAGCCGCCGGGTGTGTGATCGAGGTTCCACGGATTGCGGCACGCGCCGAACAGTTCGGGTTCGGTGTACGGCATCTGGCCGATTTCCGACGTGTTGGTCTTGCCGAACACGTTGAGCCCCGCCGCGCGACTGCGCGCGATCACCGGTGAGTCGTCGGCGGGGATGAAGTAGCGATAGTGGCGGCTGCCCATCGACAGCGGCAGCCCGGCGACCGCCGCGCCGAGATCCTTGACGAGATACGGAACGCCCGCGAAGGGCGCGTCGGTGCCGGTATCGCGTGCCGCCTCCGTCCGCTTGCGCGCGGCATCGTAGTCCTGCAGCACGACTGCGTTGATCGCGCCGTTCACCGCTTCGGCCTGGCCGATCGCGGCGTCGAGCAGTTCGCGCGGGCTCGCCTTGCGCTCGCGCACGAGTGCGGCGAGGCCGATCGCGTCATGCGCGAGATAGTCCGAGTGCATCGCGGTCACCCCCGTTGCGACCTGTGGCGATGAAAGGAGGATAACGCGGGCCCGGCGCACCGGGCCCGCTGCCGACTGCCTTTACAGGTGCTCGGCGAGGAACGTCAGCGTGCGGCCGTGCGCGAGCGCCGATGCGCGCTGGTTGTACGACGCGCGGTCGGTGCAGTTGAAGCCGTGCTCGGCGCCCGGGTACAGGTGGAACGACGCGTTGTGGCGGCCCGCGAACGCGGCCTTCACCTGCTCGACGGCGTCGAGCGGGATCCCGTGGTCGTTCTCCGCGTAGTGGAACAGGATCGGCTGCGTGACCTTGCCGGCGAGGTCGAGCGCATTCTGGATGCCGCCGCCGTAATAGGCGACCGCCGCATCGACCTTGGCAGCAGCGGCCGCGCGGTACGCGAGCTGACCGCCGAAGCAGTAGCCGATCGCGGCGACCTTGCCGGCGACCTCGGGGCGCGCGCGCAACGCATCGGCGGCCGCGCCGATGTCCGCGACCGCGAGGCCGACGTCGGTCTTCTTCATCAGCTCGATGCCTTTGTCGCGATCGGCGCCTTCATAGGTCAGCTCGACGCGCGGCTGCGTGCGCCAGAACACGTCCGGCGCGAGCGCGACGAAGCCGTCGGCCGCGTACTGGTCGGCGACCGCGCGGATGTGCGTGTTCACGCCGAAGATCTCCTGGATGATGATGACGGCGGGGCCCTTGCCGCGCTTGGGCAGCGCGAGATAGCCGCCGAAGCTGTCGTTACCGGTCGGGATGTCGATCCATTGGGCAGTCACGTTTGAACTCCTGGCGAACGGGCGCGCGACCTGCGCGCCGCGGATGGAAAAAGGGGCGGCCTAGTGTGCCACCAATCCTGTGGCGCTGCAGCGCGCGCAAGCGGCGCGCCTGCCGGGCGTGCGCGCGTGTCGAATCCGCGTCCCGAACGCGCTTCTCGCGCAGCGATCGTTTTGATCTCGATTATTCATTTTTCGGCGGTGAGCGGCTTCGATAGAGTCGATATGTCGGCTTTTACAAAGCGCTTTCGCGTATCGTCATCGAAGGATTCGCCATGCCAGCCCGTGCATTTTCCACCCCGTTTTCCGAACGCTTCGGCCTGCGCCTGCCGCTCGTGCAGGCACCGATGGTCGGCGCGACCACGGCCGCGATGGTCGCGGCCGCATCCAATGCCGGCGCGCTCGGCAGCCTCGGCGCCGGCGCGTTCGAGCCGGACCGTCTCGCGACCGAAGTCGCCGCGATTCGCGCGGCGACCGCGCGTCCGTTCGCCGTGAACCTGTTCGTGTTGCCCGAGGCCGCGCCCGACGCGGCGACCGTCGCACGCGCGCTCGCCGCGATCGATCCGTTGAACGCGACGCTCGGGCTGCCGCCCGGCACCGTGCCCGCGCGTTACGCGCCCGACTTCCGCGCGCAGCTCGACGCGCTCGTCGCGCTGCGCGTGCCGGTCGCGAGTTTCACGTTCGGCGTGCTCGACGCGGCCGACGTCGAGCGCCTGAAGGCCGCCGGCACCTATGTAATCGGTACCGCGACGCACGTCGCCGAAGGGCTCGCGTGGCAGGCGGCCGGCGCCGACGCGCTGTCCGCGCAGGGCGCCGAAGCTGGCGGCCATCGCGGCACCTTCATCGGCTCGGCCGACGACGCGCTGATCGGCACGCTCGCGCTGGTGCCGCAGCTCGTCGATGCGACCGGCCTGCCCGTGCTCGCCGCGGGCGGCATCATGGATGGCCGCGGGATCGCGGCCGCGCTCGCACTCGGCGCGCAGGGCGCGCAGCTCGGCACCGCGTTCCTGACGTGTGCGGAAAGCGCGATCGCGGCGGACTGGAAAGCGCGGCTGCTCGCGAGTGCCGATACGTCGACGCAGGTCACGCGCGCGATCACCGGCCGCCATGCGCGCGGATTGCGCAATACGCTGATGATGCGGCTCGGCGAACGCGTGGCCGATGCCGCGCCGTATCCGGTGCAGAATGCGCTGACCCAGCCGCTGCGCCAGGCAGCCGCGCGCGCGAACGACGGCGACTACCTGTCGCTGTGGGCCGGGCAGGGCGCGCCGCTCGCGCGGCGGCGCGACGCCGCGCTGACGACGTCGCAACTCGTTGACGCGCTCGACGCCGAATGGCGTGCAACGGCCGCCTGACCGGTTCGTATCGAAACCCGAAACGCGCGCGTTGTCACGCGCGTTTCATTCAATGATCCCGCGCACAAAATACCGAATCGAAATGACACGGGAATGCTTTAAATCAACCTTTCATCCGGCCGTCCGGAATTAGCGGAAACCCTTATCCGGCGGGGCTCGCGGCGATATTCGAGCAGTCATTCCAAAGTGCCCGTATCGGTAGTGTTACCACTACCCTAAAAAAGTCCCACAAATTAATTTGATCACCTACACTTGCGCGCAAGTACGGGTGGGCGGCTGCTAAAAGCGGCTGCTTCCCACGTGCTTGAGGCCAAGTGCATGAACGATGCAACCGGCGAATCGTCCAGTGATGCAAACACAGGGATGGCAGCGGGGCACCGGGCGATGGCGTTTATTGGGACCGAAACTGGAGACTTACATGAATATCAAGATGCAAAAGCTGTTGCCGATCACCGCAGCTGCGATGCTGTGCGCTGCAGCTGCAGGCAACGCAGCCGCCGATCAAGTCGTCAAGATCGGCCACGTCGCGCCGTTGACGGGCGGCATTGCACACCTGGGCAAGGACAACGAAAACGGTGCGCGTCTCGCAGTCGAGGAGGTCAACGCCAAGGGTCTCACGATCGGCGGCCAGAAAATCACGCTGCAACTCGATGCGCAGGATGACGCGGCCGACCCGCGCCAGGCCACGCAGGTTGCGCAGAAGCTCGTCGACGACAAGGTCGTCGCCGTCATCGGCCACCTGAACTCGGGTACGTCGATCCCGGCCTCGAAGATCTACAGCGATGCGGGCATCGTGCAGATCTCGCCGTCGGCGACCAACCCGGCTTACACGCAGCAAGGCTTCAAGACCACGTATCGCGTGGTGGCGACCGATGCGCAGCAAGGCCCGGCACTCGCGAACTACGCGCACTCGAAGGGCATCAAGAGCGTCGCGGTGGTCGACGATTCGACCGCATACGGCCAGGGCCTCGCGAACGAATTCGAAAAGAAGGCAAAGGCGCTCGGCCTGAAGGTGCTGTCGCACGACGCGACCAACGACAAGGCGGTCGACTTCCGCGCGATTCTGACCAAGATCAAGGGCGAGAATCCGGACGCGATCATGTACGGCGGCATGGACGCCACCGGCGGCCCGTTCGCGAAACAGGCGAAGCAGCTCGGCCTGCGCGCGAAGATCTTCGCGGGCGACGGCGTGTGCACGGAGAAGCTGGCCGACCTGGCCGGCGACGCGACCGACAACATCGTGTGCTCGGAAGCCGGTGCATCGCTCGAGAAGATGCCGGGCGGCGGCGCGTTCAAGGCGAAGTACGAGAAGCGCTTCGGCCAGCCGATCCAGATCTACGCGCCGTTCACGTATGACGCGGTGTACATCGTCGTCGACGCGATGAAGCGCTCGAACTCGACGGATCCGGCGAAGATCCTGTCCGCGATGCCGGCGACGAACTACACGGGCGTGATCGGCACGACGACCTTCGACTCGAAGGGCGACCTGCAGCACGGCGTGATCTCGCTGTACAACTACAAGAGCGGCAAGAAGACGCTGCTCGACGAAGTGAAGATGTAAGCTGAAAAGCGGTCGACAGAAGGGGTGAAAGCGCGCCTGCGGCAACGCAGGCGCGCTTTCTTTTTGGCGGCCTCGCAGCGGGCGGCGTGCCCGCCGTGCGGTCAGATCTTCAGGTGTGCGAGGACCTTCGGCGCGACGGCCGCGACGAGCGCCGCGCACAGCGCGACGACGGACAGGCCGACGGTCAGGTTCGCGGTCTGCGCGACCGCGCCGATCACGACCGGACCGAACAGCAGTCCGAAATACGCGAGCCCGGCCACGTGCGCGAGGCCTTCGGCCGCGTGGATGCCTTTCACGCGTGCAGCGGCGGCGAACAGCACGGGCATCATGTTCGCGAGGCCGAGGCCCATCAGCGTGAAGCCCGTCAGCACGGCGATCGGGTTCGGCAACAGCAGTGCGCCGATCATCCCGGCGCATGCGAGCGACGCGCTCGCGAACACGAGTTGCGGCGCGCCGAAACGCGCGCGCACCGCGTCGCCGGCGAAACGCGCGATCGCCATCCCGCCGGAGAACGCCGCATAGGCGGCGCTCGCGAGCGCGGGGCTCGCCGCGACGACGTCGCGCATATAGACCGTCGCCCAGTCGTACATCGCACCTTCGGCGATCAGCGCGATCAGCGCGATGCCACCGAGCATCCACAGCGCGGGCGAGCGCCAGCGGTTGCCGCCGCCGTGCGCGTGTTCGTGATGCGGGACGTGCGGCAGCACGGAGGGGCTCGCGGCGAGCAGCACCGCCGCGCTGACGGCCGCCGCAAGCGCGAGATGCACGGCCGGTGCCATGCCGGCCGACAGCAGCGTGCCGCCGGCCGCCGCTCCCGACATCCCGCCGATGCTGAACATCCCGTGCAGCGACGACATGATCGGCTTGCCGAGCGCGATCTCGACCGCGCTCGCCTCGGCGTTCATCGCGACGTCGAGCGTCGCCATCGAGAAGCCGAACAGCGCGAGCACGGCGAGCAGCATCCAGTAATCGGGGACGACGAGGATCAGCGCCGCGCAGGCGGACATCACGAGCCCGCCCGCGAGGCACGCGGTGCGCGAGCCGACGCGCGCGATCCAGCGCGCGATCGTCAGCATCGCGGCGATCGAGCCACCCGCGACCGCGAACAGCGCGATCGACAGCAGCCCCGGGCTCAACGCGAACTTGTCGCGCACGGTCGGCACGTGCACGCCCCACGACGCGTACATCATGCCGGCGACGAAGAACAGAGCCATCGTGGCCGTGCGTGCGCGCTGGCGGACCGGCAAGGCCAGCACGCGATGCGCGTCGGGCGGTGCGGCGAAGTCGGACGAGGATCGGGAGGAAGTTTCGGACACGGAACGCTCTTGAATGGACAATGCGCGGGCGCGTCGCGCCCGTCGGATTCGTCCGATTCTATCGAACCGCTTACGGTCTTGCCGGCGCGCTGGCCGTCAGGCCGATCATGATCGGCGCGCACGCCGCTTGCGCGGGTCGCGTCAGCCGTTCGGCCGATGCCCGGCGGGCCGCCGCCGCAGGTAACATCGGTGCGCAGGCGGCGTGTCCGACGCGTTCCAGTGCGGCGCGTCTTCGCCATCCTTGCCGCCCAGGCTTTCCGACCGCAGGAGTCACCGTGAACATCGATCCCGCCCTTGCCCTGCACCTGCTGCACCGCTGCGCGCTCGGTACGCTCGCGACCCACGCGCGCGACCCGCAAGGCTTTCCTTATCCGACGGTCGTGCCGTTCGCACCCGATGCGAATCATCGGCCCGTGATTCTCGTGAGCGGCCTCGCCGAGCACACGCGCAACCTCGCCGCCGATCCACGCGCGGGCTTCCTCGTCGTCGACGCGCCGGACGGCGACGTGCTGAACGCCGAGCGCGCGACGTTGCTCGGCCGCTTCGTGCAGCTCGGCGACGATCCGCATGTCGCCGCACGCTACACGCGCTACCAACCCGACGCCGCGCGCTATCTCGCGCTGGGCGATTTCACCTTCTGGGCGCTCGACATCGAGCGGCTGCGCTATATCGGCGGGTTCGGTCGAATGGGCTGGGTGGACGGCTCGGGCCTTGATGTGCTGCCGCCGCTCGTGTTCGAGGACGAACGGGCGTTGTGGGACGCGTACGACTCGAGCGATGCGCGCCGCGACGGGCTCGACCTGCTCGGCGTCGACCGCCATGGCGCCGACTGGCGCTGCGACGGCCGCCGAGTGCGCACGCCGTTCGACCCGGTGCCGGGCGACGCCGATGCGTTGCGCGAACGGTTGATGGTCTGCGCGCGGGATGTGACGTGACGCCGCGGATACCGCTTTGTCTGTTTAGCGGCCTGCGCCGTATGATTTTCGCAAACTTGTCGCCTGATGAAAGCTTCTATTTTTCTGCACGCAGGGTAATTGCGTATGTTGATAGGCCTATTACCGGATCGGTAATGTCCTAATCTCTACGCAAGCGCGTAAAAATTTGAGAAAAGGCCGTGGCCGGTCAAAATGACACGCGTGAATTACAATTGGTCTCGGGATTTTCATGAATCCCGCTTCTATCAAATCTTTTTTGTGCTAATCTCTGCCTTCAAAATCCGAGGCACAAATATTTCAAGAATGGTGAGCCGGCTGCAGACCGGTGCCATTGATCATATAGAAAGGGAAACTATGTCTTCTTACAAGGACCTGCTGGCCCAGCGGGAGAAGCTGGAGAAGCAAATCGAAGAAGCGAAGTCGCGCGAATACGCCGAAGTGCTGAATGACGTGAAGCAGAAGATTGCCGACTACGGCTTTTCGCTCGCCGACCTCGGCCTCAGCCGCGCGAAGGCTGGCAAGGTCGGTCGCCCGCGCGCAGGCGTGGCGGCCAAGTATCGCGATCCGGAAACGGGCGCGACGTGGTCGGGCCGCGGCAAGCCGCCGCGCTGGATCGCCGGCAAGAACCGCGAACAGTTTGCGATTTAAACAACTGTTTAAGTCGTCGCCTCAAAAAGAGCCGCGTGTCCGTTCAGGAGCGCGGCTTTTTTGTACTGTGGCATCCGAATGTATGCGTCTTGTCATGAAAACGTCATAAACGGCGCGTGAATGAAAATGCGACCCGTTCGCATAAGCGGTTGATTTAAATGGAAAATTCGAGGTTATCGGAATGCCCCGCGGGCATCGTTTGGTAGAATTCCGTATCCCAACCGATATCTCGTATTTCATGTCCACGTTTTCCGACGACGCGCAAAGCGCGGATAAGCACGCGGTTGCGCGCAAGAGCACCTTCGTCAGTATCGTGCTGAATGTCGTGCTTGCGACATTTCAGATCGTCGTCGGCGTGGTTGCGCATTCGCAGGCATTGATTGCCGACGGCGTCCATTCGATTTCCGATTTGATCTCGGATTTTGTCGTACTGGTTGCGAATCGCCATAGTGGTGCATCGCCGGATGCCGATCACAATTACGGACACAGCCGTTACGAGACCGTCGCGTCGCTGTTCCTCGGTGCGATCCTGATCGCGGTCGGCATCGGCATGCTCTGGCGCGCCGGCGACCGTCTCGTGAATCTCGAAAACATCCCGGCCGTCCATTTTTCCGCGTTGATCGTCGCGCTGACCGTGCTCGTGTCGAAAGAGGCGCTGTTCCGCTACATGTTGCGCGAGGCGCGGCGCGTGCGTTCGGCGATGCTCGTCGCGAACGCATGGCATGCGCGCTCGGACGCCGCATCGTCGCTCGTCGTCGCGATCGGCATCGTCGGCAGTCTCGCCGGCGTGCGGCTGCTCGACCCGATCGCCGCCGCGATCGTCGGCTTCATGGTCGCGCGCATGGGCTGGACGTTCGGCTATGACGCGCTGCAGGACCTGTCGGATCGCGCGCTCGACACTGCCGCCACGGCCGAGATCCGCGCGCTGCTCGCGGCGACCCCGGGCGTGCGCGACGTGCACGACCTGCGCACGCGCAAGATGGGCGATGCGGCGCTCGTCGACGCGCACATTCTGGTCGACCCGATGATTTCCGTATCCGAAGGGCACTACATCGCGGAAAGCGCGCGTGCGCGCGTGCTGTCCGACCCGCGCGTGCTCGACGCGCTGATCCATGTGGACCCCGAGAACGACGCGGCGCGCCGTCCGGCGCTCGCGCTGCCGCCGCGCGACGAGATCACGGCGCGGCTCGAGGCCGCGCTCGCCCAGCGTGGGCTGCACGCGGCCACGATCAACCTGCACTACCTGAGCACGGGGCTCGAGATCGACGTGACGCTCGACACCGGCGCCGGCGATTCCGACGCGGCGCTGGTCGGCCGGCTCGATGTCGATACGCTCAAGCGCCAGTTCGGCGCGCGCCGGATCGGCTTCACGCGCGGGCTGCCCGCGCAGGCGTGAGCGGCGCCCGCGACCGCGGGCCGCGCGTTACAGCGGCAGTTGCGTGTCGAACTTGATTTCGCGCAGCACGACGCTCGTACGCACCTGCGACACGGCCGGAATCTTGAAGATCCGTTCGTGGAGGAAGACGTCGTAGGCCTTGATGTCGGGGGCGACGATCTTGAGGATGTAATCCGCTTCGCCCGTCGTGCTGTAGCACTCGGTGACCTCCGGGCAGGTCGCGATCTCGCGCTCGAACTGCTCGACGCCGCCTTCGTTGTGGCGGGTCAGGTGCACGTGCGCGAGCGCACATACGTGCAGGCCGAGCTTCTCGCGATCGAGCAGCGCGGTGTAGCGCTGGATCACGCCGGACTGTTCCATGTCCTTGATGCGACGCCAGCACGGCGTGCTCGACAGGCCGACCTGGTCGGAGATTTCCTGCACGGAACGGCGCGCGTCGAGCTGCAACAGGCGAAGGATTTTTTGCGAAAAGGAATCGAGCGTCACCTGCGCCTCCATGCGGCAGCTACAACACGCTCAATGTTAGAGGGCCGGGAAAGGAAAGGCAATCTGGTGGCGTGTCATTGAGCGAGATTCGCTAATTTGCGCGCGGATCCGTTGGGTTTTGTCCCGCTCCCGCCTGTTCCGACCGATCGGTGTCGGCTACCGCGAGGCCCGCGAGCGCGGCCTGCTGGCGGCGCAGGTCGGCGAGCATGTTGCAGAACAGCGCACCTTGCTCGATCGCATCGTCCAGCGCGACGTGCGTGTGCGGATGATCGTCGAACCAGTGCTTTGGAAAGCGCGGCTTGATCGCCTTGCGGTACGGCAGGCCCGTCATCGCGAACGCGAGCGTCTTGATGTCGAGCGCCGACCACGAGAACGGGCAGCGTCCGGCGAAGCGCATCATGTACCAGAACATGAACGTGAAATCGAAGCCGGCCGGCATCGCGACGAACACCGGCTTGCCGGGCAGCGCCTCGACCCACTCGACATACGCGACGAGCGCGGCCTCCGGCGCCTGCAGGTCGCGCCGGCACGCGGCCCACGCTAGCGGCTCCGTCTTCCACCACGCTTCCTGCACCGGATGGGCTTGCGCGCCGGGCAGCGTCTCGAGGTTCGCCGAGAACGTCGCGATCAGCTGCTTGTCCTCGGTATAGGCGGCCGACGCGAAGCTCAGCATCGAGTGCGGGCCGGGAATCGGGCCGTCGGCCTCGACGTCGGTGCTGACGTAGATCTCGGGGATGGCGGTCTGGTTCATCCGAATACCTTGTCGGACACGAACGGATTCGTGCGGCGCTCGTCGCCGAAGGTCGACACCGGGCCGTGGCCCGGCACGAACGTGACGTCGTCGCCGAGCGGCCACAGCTTCTCCTTGATCGAGCGCACGAGGTCCGCGTGGTTGCCGCGCGGGAAATCGGTCCGGCCGATCGAGCCGGCGAACAGCACGTCGCCGACGATCGCGACGCGATGCGCGCGACTGAAGAACACGACGTGGCCGGGCGTATGGCCGGGGCAGTGATAGACCTCGAGCGTCTCGTCGCCGAACTGCACGGTGTCGCCGTCGTTCAGCCAGTGATCCGGCTCGAATGCCTCGGCGGCCGGAAAGCCGAAGCGCTGGCTCTGCATCGGCAGTTGCTCGATCCAGAAGCGCTCGTCTTCCTGCGGCCCCACGATCGGCACGCCGTAATGCGTCGCGAGCGCCTTCGCGCCCGCGCAGTGATCGACGTGGCCGTGCGTGAGCAGCACCTTCTCGACCTGCACGTTCTGCCGCGCGATTTCCTGTTCGATCCGTTCGAGATCGCCGCCCGGATCGACGACGACGGCGCGGCCGGTCTTTTCGCAGACGAGCAGCGAGCAGTTCTGCTGGAACGGCGTGACCGGAATGAGCGTGACTTTCATGGAGGCACCGGCGGCTAAAAGGAGCGATTGTACCGGTCGCGCGCGCTACCTGCCGGCCCTGCGGCGCGGTGTCGGACACGCTTCTGCGGGCAATCCCCGAGCATCCCGATTGTTACCGCCATAGTGAGAATCAATGGTCCGGACGGGGTGCTTTTCGAGACAGGCTTTTGGTTTATGTATAATGCGCTCCATTGCACGTGAAATTCACGTAATTCGCTGGTGTTTCGACCCCGTTGAATGGGGTGTCGGATTCACCGTCAAGCATCGACCGCCGGGGAGTCCGGCGGTGTATCCAGCACCGAGCATTCGGTGCTCACGTCTTGTCCGGCCGGGTGCTGCGCGCCCGTCTGCGGCCTTGCTGCCGCGCCGCCGGATGAGGCCTGTGCCGCCGTTCCTGTGCGTTGGCTGTACGCGACGCGCGCGAACGTGAAAGCCATGTTCGATGGCGGCATGTGGGGTCTGGTCAGGCTGCCGGGGACAGGTTGCGCCAGACGTGAAAACTAATCAGGACGGTTGCGGCAGAGACGAAAGCCGCGCCCATGCTAGCCGCCTGCTCACGTATCCGAGCGGGGCGTGCACGCATTTGCCGTCCGGGCCGCGTATCCGCGTTGTTGAGCAGCGTTGTATCGGTGCGGCCCGAACCAGAAGGCGACACGTCGATGAATTTTCGTTTTCCGACTCGTTTCGGGACCATCGCATTATTTTTTGCGCTGACGGGCTGTGCGGTGCCACCCAGCCAGACCACCGGCAGCGCCAACCAGAAGAACGCGGTCAACAAGACGGCCGGGGCCGCGAAAGCGGATGACGACAAGCAACAACTGAATTTCGATTCCGCGCTGGCATCGATGCCGGCTGCCGACAGCAAGGACGCGAAGAAGTCGTCACTGGCGGACGCCGAGCCGATCGACGGCAAGGATGTGTCCGACTTCCGCCAGACGGGCCGGGCATCGTGGTATGGCCGGGATTTCCACGGCCGCCGCACCGCGAACGGCGAGCGCTTCAACATGAATGCGCTGACCGCCGCGCACCGCACGCTGCCGCTGTCGTCGTACATCAAGGTGACGAACGCGTCGACCGGCAAGTGGGTTGTCGTGAAGGTCAACGACCGCGGGCCGTACAAGCGCGGCCGCGTGCTCGACCTGTCGTATGCCGCTGCCAGGATGATCGGCCTCGTGCACGCCGGCACGGGCCGCGTGAAGATCGAAGGGCTGTCGCCGCAGGAAGCGCGCGAGGCACGCGACGAAATGTTGGCGTCGGTCTCGGCGAAGTAACGCGGCGGTTCGTCCGTCCATGCAAAAGGGCTGCCTTCGGGCAGCCCTTTTTCGTTTCCGCGTGCCGGGCGGCGGGTGCCGCCCGTGCTCGCGCGTCAGCCTTCCTTCAGCACCAGCGCGCGCGCATACAACGCGTTGCGCGACGCGCCCGTCAGCGCGGCCGCGAGCTTCGCCGCGCTCTTCACCGGCACTTCTTCCAGTAGCAGCTTGAGCAGCGCGTCATGCGCGGTGTCGTCGGCTTCGCCGCCGTCGGCCGGCGCACCCTCGACGACCAGCACGAACTCGCCGCGCTGCCGGTTCGCATCGCCGTCGAGCCAGCTCTGTCCTTCGGCCAGGGTGCCCTGGAACAACTGCTCGTGTAGCTTGGTGAGCTCGCGCGCGATCAGCAGCCGGCGCGCGGGGCCGAACGCGTCGGCGAGGGCGGCGACGGTGTCCGCGATCCGGTGCGGCGCTTCGTAGAACACCAGCGCGTACGGGTGCCGCACGAGCGCCTGCAGCGCGCTCGCGCGCTGCTTTGGCTTCGGCGGCAGGAAGCCCGCGAACGTGAACGTGCCGGCCCAGTCGCCCGCCACGCTCAATGCGGTCACGGCCGCGCTCGCGCCCGGCAGCGGAATCACCGGGAAGCCGGCCGCGCGCACGGCGTCGACGAGCCGCGCGCCGGGGTCCGAAATGCCGGGCGTGCCGGCGTCCGACACGTACGCGACGCGTTCGCCGGCGCGCAGCAACTCGATTACGCGCAGCGCGGCTTCGCGTTCGTTGTGCTCGTGTACGGCGACGAGCGGTTTCGAGATGCCGTAGCGGGTCAGCAACTGGCCCGTGTTGCGGGTGTCTTCGGCCGCGATACGGTCGGCGAGGCCGAGCACGTGCAGTGCGCGCAGCGTGATGTCGGCGGTGTTGCCGATCGGCGTCGCGACCACGTAGAGCGCGGCGTCAGGGTAGTGCTGCGTTTGCGCGAGTTCGAGGAGGGCAGTCATGGCAGGCAATGCGCGCAATCGCGGCGCAAGCGGAACAAGGACGGCATTGTGCCACGCGGCGCCGGCCGCGCCGGGCAGCGAGCGCGGTTTGCCGTCCGGCGGCGGCAACTTTTCCGGCACGGCGCGATCCAGATCGGTTGGCGCGACGTTCGAGCAGCGCGCGCGGCAGTTTCTGGAGCGCCGCGGTCTCGCGTTCGTCGCGGCTAACGTGACGATGCGCGGCGGCGAGCTCGACCTCGTGATGCGCACGCCCGACGGCACGCTCGTGTTCGTCGAGGTGCGCGCGCGGCGGAGCACCCGGCATGGCGGCGCGGCCGCGAGCGTCGGCTGGCGCAAGCGGCGGCGTCTGGTCGCGGCCGCGCTCCATTTCTGGGTGCGGCACGGCGCGGGTGCCGCATGCCGTTTCGACGTCGTCGCGTTCGAGGCCGGCCGGCTCGAGTGGCTGCGCGATGCATTTCGTGCCGACGATGCGTAGCCGCGAGCTGTGACGAGATGTAAAGAGTTCTCGTCATACCCCCGGAGAGGGTGCCGGAGTGCGGTAAACTCGCCGCACCCATGACGTTGCGCGCGGTGTGCCCACGCGCCCAGTTCACCAGGAATCGATGTCAGTCGAACGTATTCAGCAACACTTCCGCGATAGCGCCGCGCTTCATGCCGAAGCGGCCGACGCGCTGTCGCTGCCGATCGCAGCCGCGGTCGATGCGATGTTCGCCGCGCTGGCGAACGGCAACAAGATCGTCGCGTGCGGGGATGGCCCGTCGGCCGCCGCCGCGCACTACCTCGCCGTGTCGCTCGTCGGCGGTTTCGAGCGCGAGCGTCCGGGTCTGCCCGCGATCGCGCTGGCCACCGATGCGTCGCAGGGCGGTCTCACAGGGGCAGCCGCAGCCGATCAGCTGTTCGCGCAGCAGGTGCGTGTGCTCGGGCAGACCGGCGACATCCTGCTGGTGCTCGACGCGAGCGGCGCGTCGCCGCGCGTGCTGGCCGCGATCGACGAGGCGCACGAGCGCGAGATGACCGTCGTCGCGCTGACGGGCGGCGACGGCCATGCCGTCGCGGCCGCGCTGTCCGATACCGATATTCCGATCAGCGTGCCCGCCTCGCGCGCGGCGCGCGTCCACGAAGTCCATCTGCTGACCATCCACTGCCTGTGCGACGGCATCGACGCGATGCTGCTGGGTGAGGATTGAACGAAGGAGAGCCGTCGATGAATCAAAGCCGCGTCAAACAGACGCTCGTCAGAACCACGTTGCTCGCCGCGCTGACGGCGGGCCTTGCGATGTCGCTGCAGGGCTGCGTGCTCGGCGTGCTGGGTGCGGCGGCCGGCGGCGGCGCGCTGATCGCGACCGATCGCCGTACGCTCGGCGCGCAGACCGAGGATCGCGAGATCCAGGTCAAGTCGCTTACCCAGATCAACAACGGGCTGCCGGACCAGTCGCATGTGAACGTGACGGTGTTCAACCGCCGCGTGCTGCTGACGGGCGAAGTGCCGAACGACGCGTCGAAGCAGCGCGCCGAGGAAATCGTGCGCGGTATCAACAACGTGAACGCGATCGTCAACGAGCTGTCGGTGGAGCCGGCGTCGTCGCTGTCGTCGCGCGCGAACGACTCGTATCTCGAAGGCCGCGTGAAGTCCGAGTTCATTGCGACGAAGGGGCTGTCGGCGAACTACTACAAGGTCGTCAGCGAGCGCGGCAACATCTACTTGCTGGGTCTCGTGACGGTCGACGAAGGCAATCGCGGCGCGGCTGCGGCGAGCCAAGTGCCGGGCGTCGAGAAGGTCGTGAAGGTGTTCCAGTACATCCAGCCGCAGGACGCGCAGGCATTGCAGGCCGCGTCGCCGAGCGGGGCGGCCGGCGCGCAGCCCGCCGCCGCGCCCGCGGATGCCGCGACGGTCGGTGCCGTGCCCGATGCATCGGTCCAGTCCACGCCGCTGCAACCGCCGGCGCCGATCTCGAATTCGTCGAGCGTGCATCCGGGCAACCCGAAGGCCACGCCGCAATGAAGTCGACGCAGATGAAGATCACGCAATGGATGGTGCGAGGCGCCGCGGCAGCGGCGCTCGCGGTCGGCGCGCTCGGCACCGCGCATGCGGACGTCGGCGACGGCTTGAAGGTCGCGCGCAGCAACGCGTGCATGGGCTGCCACGCTGTGGACCGCAAGCTCGTCGGTCCGTCGTTCAAGGACATCGCCTCCCGCTACAAGTCCGATCCGCAGGCCGTCGCGAAGCTGTCGAAGAAAGTGAAGGACGGTGGCTCCGGCGTCTGGGGCGCGATTCCGATGCCGGCGCACCCGCGCATGAGCGACACGGATCTGCGTTCCGTGGTCGAATGGGTGCTGGCGGGCGCGCCGTCGAAATGACGCGTCAGGGGTGACGGAACCCCTATTGCCAAGCGCGGAAATGCATGTGTATGATGGTTGTCTGTTGGGGCGGTAGCTCAGCTGGGAGAGCGTCGCGTTCGCAATGCGAAGGTCGGGAGTTCGATCCTCCTCCGCTCCACCAAAAAATTCAATAAAAACAACGCACTACGTCTTGCGATGTAGTGCGTTGTTTTGCATTCTGCCGCAGGTTTTTGCACACTCATTGTGGCAAATTTGTGGCGCCACAGAGGATCCCGAGGCTGGGCGAGGCGTTGGTAGAAAACGCTGCGCAACTCTACCGAGAATTCGGTGACCGTAAGAGTCAACCTTGCATGCATCAGCTAACCAACGCCGCTGTGTGCACGAATGTGACATAGCGCAAAAATAGGCGAATGTCCATGCAGGCACTACTTACGGTGGATCAACTGGCGGAATGCCTTCGCAAATCGGTCGCAAGCATTCGGAGTGACGCGACTCGAAACCCACAATCCTTGCCCCCCGTCTGTCGGCTCCCAGGGACAAAGCGTCTGCTCTGGCGGGTAGAGGACGTCGAAAATTGGCTCAGCGCACACGTGGGCTCGGCCGTTGTGGCAATCGAACCGGACCAGAAGCCTGCCGCGCCGCGACGCGGCCGCCCGACGAAGGCTGAACAGATCGCGCGGCAACGACACGAGGGGATCCATTCCGGCAGAGTGCCGACGGGTCAGTCGGCTCGTTGATTCGTGACGCTCACATTAGTGCGGGCCAGACAGCCCGGTGCTGGAGATGCTGCGCTCGCGCGGTTGGCAGAGATTCGTGGTGCTGCCGCTGCAACGGCGGCTCCGGCCGCAAGAGCGCCACAGGAATTTTTTCTCCCGGGTCTCGACGAGCTCAGACGCACGATGCCGAACCATATCGCCCGTTCAAGCCTGTTTTCTCCGGTCGTGAGAGGGGCGAAGACGCTACATCGAGAAAGCGTTCTAGTCACCCGAAAGGACGCGGTCATCAAGTTTTGGGGAGAGCAACTCGATGAAGCGCAGGCCGATGTATGGATGCAGATTATGTACGAGGCAACGATGCGTCCGTTGGGTGAGCCCGTCCCCATCTGCCGCGCTCAATTTCTGCGCGCCATCGGACGGCATACTGGGAAGTATGAGTATGCGTGGCTGCATCGCACGATGAAAGTGCTGTCCTTCGCCATGCTCGTGATCGAGGCCACGAACGACGGTAAGCCCAAGCTGCAGGTCGGCACTTCCGGCGCCCTGCACTTGCTTGACGGTTTTGACTATGACGATGTTCGCAAGGAGTACTCAGTTCGGGTCGATCCGAGGTGGCGCAACCTGTACGAAAATCGCGAATTCGCCTTCATTGATTGGGCGAAACGTCTGCAAATACGGCAGGGTCAAGATATGGCGAAAACGCTTCAGCGCCTTGTGGCAACATCAGACGACATCATTCAACGATTTCGTCTCGTCTGGTTGAAGGAGAAGATGCAGTACCGCAGTCCGATGCGAAAGTTCAAAAGCTCGCTGACTGCTGCCATGGAAGAACTGGAGCGGCTTGAGATCATAGCAGCGGGGCGCATTGAACTTAGCACCAAAGGGATTGAGCAGGCCGTGTGGACGCGGATTGATGGCCAAAACAACCATCGGGGTAGCGTTCCCCTTGCATCGGGGTAGCGTTCCGCTTTATCGGGGCTGCATTCCGCTTCATCGGGGTAGCGTTCCGGGTGCCTTGCCAGGATGCTTGCTGGCAAAGGCTTTGAGGGACGCTGTTTGCCCTCTACCTTCTTTCTACCTTTCTCTTACTCCGGCAAGTATGTGGACAATCTACATTCGCGACTGCGAGTGGTCAGAAGCTGCGGGCAAGTGGAATTCGTGAGGCTGGGGGGCTCAGCAAATCAAACACTTACCCGCCAATTCCGTCTTTGCGGCGTGCGACGAATTCGCGAGACTGAACGGACGACGATACGGCTCAGCCCGGCCACTTTCCGACACTCGTCCGGCACAGCCGCCACCGCCATTCCGATGGCTGTTACGCCGCGGTAGCGAATCAAGGTCTTAGAACCGGCAACCTCAGGGTGCACACCATTTTGACATGTGCCGCCAGGCGGGAACCCTTGTCCGACTTTGGCTGCTCAAGAAGTGTTCATATTTCCGCCGACGGGCCGTTATCCGTAAATGTCATCGTGTCATGCACGCGGTATGGTCCGTGCCGGTTTTTTGAGAGATTCCGTACATTGCCGGATGCATGCGAAAAAAAAGTGAACTACGATGCATCTGTGTCACACTGGCGCGTTTTTATCACCAGGCCGTTAGGTGTGCTCTATTGATTTTTGCAACCGATAGCTTGCCGATATGTCGCCCACGCTAGGTCAGGAGAGTGAAATGAAGCTTCACGATATTTTGTCGGAGCGTCTTCCCGAGATAGATGACTCGGTCAAAGAGTGTGTCAACTTGGGCGAGTGGCTGCTTTTCAAGACCGATGCGTTGGCGCGCGACCAGCACGATGTTGCGTTCTATCTCAAAACCGGATCCGGCATATTTGAACTCGATGACAACGGTAAGGTGCTGCACGAGGTAGAGGGTGGCGCTGAAAAGCTCGAGATTGATGAGTTGTTCTATTTTTCCGACGTTCGTAAGCCTACTTCACTGAGCAACACACGCGTCTGATAGGTGGAAACGAAAGGACTCCGGGGTACTAAGAATAATGAGTTTGATCGGTGGGAACACGAGGTGGGTTCTATTTCTTTCCGCGCAAGGCGACGCTGAGCCACGTCATGTACTTGATCTAGCATTTGGCGTTCTGTGTTTGGAGCGCGCTGGCGTAAGCGTAGCGGACATCGCAATCTACGTAGACGGAGCCGATCGAGTCTCGATCGAAAATTTCATAAGGAGCGGCACGAGTTCGCCATTCGTTCTGAAAGAATCAAAGGATTTTTTCGTCGACCAAGCGAACAACGTCTACGAAAACGTCGTTATGTTCGTGACGGGACACGGCGGCCCGGACGGAATTGCGTCTGCGCAACCGATTACGCCATACGCATTGTTAAACTGCTTGAAATCCTCGCCAAAGCTACAACGAGCGATAGTCTATCTTGGGCAGTGTTATGCCGGCATCTTCAACTACATCGGTGCGGGTAAGTCGAAGGGCGACGATGAGAATGATCCAGAAGTGATCTTTATCGGTGCGACTAACCTGCACGAAAGCATTAGTTCATCAACTACAGAGATGTTCTTGACCGGGCCTGTTTCTTGGCCGGCTAACCTTTTTCTTCTTTTTGCTTTCAAGTGGTTTTCAAACCCGGTAGACGTCGATGGCGACGGCAAATTGACGATCATGGACTCCTACAAATATGCGGGCGTCTATTCCAATGCCGTTAATAAGCAAAGGAAGGCTGAGGGGTTGGCGCATTCGGTCGATCTGCAAAAAAAATGGGTGGAGGCTAGGGATGCTCATGCACTGAATCCGTCGGCGTCCACGAATCTGGTGCTCCAGGCCGCGTACACGCATTACGCAACGCACCTTTCTATGCTCTACATTCATCAAGAATGTTGGATTCTCAATGCAATCCCCTCGCAGCGCATTGAGGTAAAGTGATCGTTACCTGCTATGCGCATCAAGTGGTAACGATTTGACCCGCCGGTTAGAGACGGTCCCTCGTCCGAGACGTGCGTTCGGCCAACGCCGCACCATACTTGCACTCGCAGACAGGCATCTACCGGTGCCACGATGCCACACTAGCGGCCAGTCGCGGCTCTACCGGGACGTCAATCCCGGCAGTCTCATCAATTCCGTCTTTCCGGTCTCACGAATTCCATCTCCCTGCAGAAGCCGCGCCACTTGCAGCAGCGCCAGTGGCAATTTCCTACTTAGGTCCGCCCACAATCCTTGCAGCCCCATTCCGGGTCCCAGTCGCCAGCGCAGTAGTAGCAGCGGTCACAGTCGCTTTCGCTGTCCTCGGGCTCCGCTTCTGTGTTCGGCGCCCAGTCCAGATTCAAACTCTTCCAGCGTGTGTCATCGTCGATCCACGACAGTGGATCCATTGCATACGTCAGTACCTCATGTCGCTGAATGCCGACAGACTCAAAATAAGATTGCTCCGTGGTTAGACGGCAAACCTCCATATTCACCAGCTCGTCGCGTACGAGGTTGTATCCGTCAAATCTATCTAAAAATAATTTAACGACGCAACCGGCCAAACAGAGTCGAACGCATCGGTATGCGCCAACCCCGTCGATATCCGAGACTGCTAAACAATTGATCGCTTGGTGTAGTCGATATAACGCAATCGCTTCCGTCAAATGATTGAAGGTTAAGTATTCGTTATACGCTATCGCAAGAAGTAACTGTCCTTCGAATTCGCGGATGGTTTCGCGAAATGTTCTTTCGTTGACAAATTTTGCTTCGATTTCATTCCAAGTGGTCTCCTTGTGCCAAGGGCCGTCATCGGAAAAGCGTGTGCGGCAGAGCGGCCAGAGCACGTTTGGGTCACGCGCGTCTCCCCAAAGTGCCCGCCATAAATTTGAAGGGCCATCGTGGTAAAGTTTTTCGGCATGAGGGAATAGCTGACTTAGCATGCGCAACACATCGACTGGAGGCTTTTTTAGTTTTCCATCCATGAGCTGATACCACTTGTTGGACGACTGAGTGTCCGGCCAGCCGAGTCTTTCAGACTCTCGGTTGATCCAGGCGCCAAACTGGTTAGGGTTGTCGCACCGAGCCTCATCCATTAGGGTTTTTATTAATGCTCTCGTGCGAAGTTTGGCAATTTCAATGTCTTTGGAGGATTGACGTCCCATGGGATGATCAGGCCAAAAAATATAGGAAATTCGACTGTTAATGCTTTAATTCGACACGATAAGGCGGACGACGGCAGCTTTCAAGCGAGCGCCGCGAATGCGTAGTGATCGGCCAGGTTAGCCGGTAGGGCGTTCCGAGCAGATCGAGCAGGAAGTGCCAGTTGGCCACCGATCGCGATTGCCGTTCCGTTACGCCCGAACGAGCTTTCATCGAGTGGGACCGGCCTTCGTAAGGGGCATCGGGCATTGACCTTGGGTCCGTGTGCTGGATCGGTTTCGGGTACGCGACGCCACGTAGCCCAAGCCAGCGTAATAATTTGCCACGATCATCCGCGCATCGGCGGGAAGCCGGCCAACGGCTGCAATCAGTTCGGCGGCGGTCATTGTTTTGTCCCGAGTTGCCGGCGCTCGTCTTGGCCGGTTTTTTCTGACGTTGGAAAAACAGCTTGATCGAAAACGCCTGATCACTATACCGCTTGACGATCGCTTTGTAACGTGTCACGTTACACTAACCAAGAGGAGTGCAGCACGTGACATCGGACTACCGTCATCCTGGCGAGCAGTTACGCCCCAGACTCACAAAGGCTAGGTTGTCGGTGACGGCAGCCGCCGAGGCACTTGGTGTGACCCGCAAGTGCCTCTCTGAGCTGCTGAACGGCCGATTTGGCATAAGTCCAGAGATGGCACTAAGGCTTGCCGCAGGATTTCCCGACACAACACCAGAGTTCTGGCTTGGTCTGCAGATGCGCTGGGAATTACAGGTTGCCCGCAAGAAGCTGGGCCCGCTCGACATCAAACCGCTCACGGAGAAAGGTCATGATTGAAGGCAATCCGCAACCGCTGGCAATCGCGTCAAAGGTCCTCGCGCCAGACACGCTGTCTGCGCTCCGTCGTCACCCCTATCATCTGGTCGGGTGGCGCATCGCCGATCGCTGGGCATTTGACCAGCCCGAGCGTTTGCGAGCCCTTGAGGCGGAAGGTGAAATCCTGGTGCTGATCCGGTTGCTGGAACAGCAGCAGATCGAGCACGAGGCGCTGCTTGACTCGGTGGAGGAGCAGCGTGCGGGGATGTCGCCCACGGAAGTCCTTTTCCAGCGTGGTATCGAGCTTCGCCTGTGATGTCCTCCGGCCCGGCCACTCGCCAGTTCACAGGGGAATGCACGTGAAGTTCTATCTTCGTGTCGCTGGCAGGCTGAAACGTCGACGGAACGATCGGCGGCGCGGACCCCGCCACCCTCGACCGTTTCGACGACGTGAAGATGCTCGAAACAATCGGCGCGAACAGTTACTCGGGCTCCACTGCCGAGTTCACTGCAAAGTACACTGGAACGTACACTGCAGAGTTCACTATTTTGCGAGGCACTTTCAGGACAGGATGGGGAATGTACACACAACATACGTTGTGCGTACAACGGAAAAATGACTTGGTGCCTGCGGCCCCGGCGCCATCCTTTCCTTTCCCTTGAACTCAGGGCTACGCCCCGAGACCCGAACGGCAAAGAGGAAAAATGGTTTTTCAGATAGCAGATGATCCGCGTGACCAGCGACTCGAAGTTCGTGTGACGCCAGCGGAAAAACAGCTGATCCAGAATGCCGCCGCCGCTTGCGGTCGGAGCGTCTCGGAGTTCATCGTGCAGCGTGCCTTGCAGCGGTCCGGTTTCAGCCATGGTGAAAGGGGGGCACTACTTCTGCTCCATGATGTCCTTGACGAGCTTGAGTACCAGACGACACACCGTGACGACCGCAGCGTGGGACAACTCGAAATGATCCTTTCAGGCCTTGCGGAGATACTGAAGGATGTCTGGCAGTCGCCCGTAGTCCTTCCTCTGCCGGAAACAGCTGGAGAATGACAATGGCAGGTCGAAGGAAAAACCAGCGGAAAAGCGAACGGCTGGTCATGCGGACTACCGCGAGCGAGCGCCTCTCGATCGAGAACCGGGCCCGTGAACGTAAACTGGCTGTTTCCGACTACCTGCTTCGCTGCGCTCTGGGCAAACCGGCACAGCTCCACGCCGATGTGGATGCGATCAATTATCTGAGAGAGATCTGCATCGAGGTCAAGAACCTCTATCACGCGAACACGGGCGTGTCGGAAGCCGCTCTTGACAAGGTGATGAAGGCCGCCATAGCGGCCATCGCGCGGGTGTGGGAAAACCCGCGCCAGATGAGATGAAAAGGATGAACGCCCGACAACCCTGGCCGCGCCTTCATGCTGCTTTTTCTTGACACTGAATACACGGGCCTGGCGCAGCCTGATCCGGGATTGATCAGCCTGGCACTGATCGCCGAAGATGGCCGTCGTGAGTTTTATGTTGAGCTGGCCGACACCTGGCAGCCGGCGGATTGCACCGAGTTCGTCAGGCGGGAGGTTTTGCCGCGACTCGACGGCTCACCGCGCACGCTGGAACAGGCGCGAGTCGCGTTGCGCGAATGGCTGGTCGACGCGCCGCGTCATGTGCAGGCCGCCTGCGACTCGGTCACCGATTTCCGTTTTCTGCTGGCATTGCTCGGAGCGCCTCGCCCTGGCAATCTGGCTGCCGACTACTTTGACCTGCGCCCGCTGATCGACACGTCTGTCTATGACAGAACCGTGGCGGCCTGCTACCGGACCGACCCACGCATGCATCACGCGCTTGCGGATGCACGTGCCTATCGTCTTGGTTGGTTGGCGTGGATGGATAGCCGCAAGCGCAACGGACCGTAAGTCGTGCGGTGCGGCGCAAAAGTGACGCGAAGTGGCCCGGGTAAGCGGCACTAACAATTGTCTGCACGCGACCCTCACGGCTGTTTGTTGGGTGGCCGCTTGCGCCGGTTGCAGCAGACCACCACCAACCACACTAGCATCGCCCCGCCGTTCGGTGGGGCCTCAAAGGTGACGGAATGTGGCCCTCGCGCCGGAACCGGCGGAGAACCATGATTTATGGAGCGATCAATCATTAACGGAATGGCCCGGATGGGAGGGCGCGGAGTTCGCATTACTGAGGTCGGGGAGTTCGATCCTCCTTCCAGCAATCGATACGTGTGCGCGAAGAGCTCATGATGAATTCTGAACTGGCCGCTGAGTTGGCTGACGAGGCACAACTGAAAAACGCCATACGCGAGTTGCGCAAGCTGCGAAAAGAGAGCGAGCCCCTCAACCGCGCATGGTCCGATACGCGGGTTTCCAGACTAAGATACGAGCGGGAATACGCGTTCGCGGTCAAGCAACTACAGGAACGGGAGAACCGTATTATGGATGAGCTACGGCCCTATCTCGCTAAGATCGACGCGCTAGAGAAACAGGTGAGGAAGTTGGACCGCAAGATACGGAAAGCGCAGTCCGGCTCGAAGAGTTGTCTGAGCGGACGGCGGCGGATACCCTGATGGCTCTCCTATCGCATGTTCTTTGTGGATATCCGCCGCGAACCTGGTGGAACGGAGGATCTGCGGCGAAGCTAACTTCGATCGGGCCGGCTACGCTGCGCGAGCAGGCTTTTTATGGATCTCATGCCAGCAAGCATTTTTGCGGTTGCCGATGAGTTGGCCGAGTGGACGGTGATCTTGGGCGGGATGAATCCCCGAAGCGCGACTGCTTCCTCGATCCAGAGAATCACATCGTAGCCAGTGCCGTGATCATCGTCGCCTAGATCGTGATCCAGACTCAGTTCTTCAACTAGGCCGGACTCAAGCAAAGCAATCGCTTCAGCCGGCCAGTAGACGCGAACCCAGCCGTCAGGCGTTTCGCGTTCGTCATCAAGAAAGACTCTCATCGCCAGGTCGCAGGAAACTCAAGCAGCTCGCGTCATCGCCCCAGCCGCTCGGCTGAGGGGCGGTCAAACGGCTCATCGGTCATTCAGCCCGGCATGCGCAAGTGCCGCCGTGACGTTCTCGATGAACGCGGCTTGGAATGATTCGACCGAGGTTGTTGATGTCCACGCAGAATTGACCCACCTGAGGCAGTAATTTTCATCGAATTTTGACCCACGTGATTGAATGCCCTGCTCAATCTTTGAGCAGGGGATACAGAGGTGATCACGGTGGGCATATTGGCCAAGATCAGGCGGATGTATTTCCGCGAGAAGGTCCCGCTGCGCGAGATTGCCAGGCGCACGGGCCTGTCCCGGAACACGGTGCGCAGCTGGCTTCGGCAGACGGATGCCGTTGAGCCGAAGTACCCGAAGCGCGTCAGCCCGAGCGTCGTCGACGAGTGGGCCGCGCAACTGACGGGCTGGCTGCGGGCAGACAGTCATCGCCCGAAGCGTGACCGGCGCACAGCCCGGTTCATGTTCGAGGCCATCCGCGGCGAGGGCTACGCCGGCAGCTACGGCCGCGTCAGCGCCTTCGTGAGACGCTGGCACGAGGAGCAGGCTGAAGCCCCGCGCAGGAAGGCCTATGTACCGCTGGCCTTCGAACCCGGCGAAGCATTCCAGTTTGACTGGAGCTGCGAATACGCCTTCATCGGCGGGTTGCGGCGACGCCTGGAGGTCGCCCACGTCAAACTCAATGCCAGCCGGGCGTTCTGGCTGGTCGCCTATCCGACCCAGAGTCACGAGATGCTGTTCGATGCGCACGCCCGCGCATTCGCCGCGTTTGGCGGCGTCCCGCGCCGCGGCATCTACGACAACATGAAGACCGCCGTGGACAAGGTCGGCCGCGGCAAGGAGCGCGCGGTCAACGCCCGCTTCGAGGCAATGTGCGGCCATTACCTGTTCGAGCCGGAATTCTGCAACCGTGCCGCCGGCTGGGAGAAGGGCATCGTTGAGAAGAACGTGCAGGACCGGCGCCGCCAGATCTGGCACGAGGCTGCGCTACGACGCTGGGAAACGCTGGAGCTTCTGAACGAATGGGTCGCGGGCCAGTGTCGTCAGGCCTGGCAGATGCGGCACCCGCAGTGGCCCGAGCTGACGGTCGAGGACGTGCTGCAGGACGAGCGCACCAGGCTGATGCCCAATCCACGCCCGTTCGACGGCTATGTCGAGCAGACGCTGCGGGTGTCGTCGACCAGCCTCATCCACTTCCAGCGCAACCGCTACAGCGTGCCCACCGAGTACACGAACCAACTGGTGAGCGTACGCTGCTATCCGGCATATCTCAGCGTCGTCGCCGATGCCCAGGAGATCGCACGTCACGAACGCAGCTTCGAGCGACACATGACCTTCTACGACTGGCGCCATTACATCACGCTGGTCGAGCGCAAACCCGGCGCGTTGCGCAACGGTGCTCCGTTCGTCACGATGCCACAGCCGCTGCAGCAGTTGCAGCGGCACCTACTGAAGCACCCGGGAGGCGATCGCATCATGACGCAGGTGCTCGCCGCGGTGCGCGAACACGGACTCGATGCCGTGCTGCTTGCCGTGCAGGCAGCGCTGGACTCGGGACGCCCCAGTGGGGAGCACGTTCTGAACGTGCTGAGCCGGTTGAAGGCACCCACCACGAGCACCAACCTCGCGACGACGAAACTCCAGCTTACCGAAGAGCCGGCCGCCGACGTGAGCCGCTACGAAACCCTGCGCGCCAACCCATCGGAGGACCGTCATGTCTAACGACATCGCTGCCCAGCTCAAGGGGCTCAAACTGCATGGCATGGCGAGCACCTGGCCAGAGCTGCTGGCGCAGTCGCGTCACACGGAGTTCGACCCGGAGCGCTTCATGAAGCAGCTGCTGATGGCCGAGACGGCGGAGCGACAGGTGCGCTCGATCGCCTATCAGATGACCGCCGCTCGCTTCCCGGCTCACCGCGACCTGAAGGGCTTCGACTTCGCGCAGGCGCACGTCGACGAAGCGCTGGTTCGAGAACTCAGTGACCTGTCGTTCCTCGCAAGCGCACACAACGTCGTGTTCATCGGTGGCCCCGGCACCGGCAAAACGCACCTCGCCTCAGCGATCGGAATTGAGGCCGTGCAACGCCACGGCAAGCGAGTGCGCTACTTCTCGACCGTCGAGCTGACCAACGCACTGGAGCAGGAGAAGTCCATCGGCAAACAAGGCCAGATCGCCCATAAGCTGATGTACGTCGACCTGGTGATCCTCGATGAACTGGGCTACCTGCGCGGCGACAATCATTTTGGCCGGTATAGCGACAGAGGTTTTGGCCGGTGGGGAGAAGTCGGAGGCGGCGTAGCC
>NZ_QTPO01000045.1 GCF_003853645.1 Burkholderia sp. Bp9143
AGCGCGAAGGCGGGCAGGGCGGTGAAGCCGAGCAGCGAGAGAGCGGCGGCGACGCGCTTGGCGCTGCCGGGCTTGGCGCGCCGGCGCGCGGTTTCCCCGACGGCGCTCCAGCATCCCTGGGTCTGGTTCCAGACCAGTGCGTAGGTCTTGTTCATGAAATGACGTTCCTCTGGAAAAGTACAGGGTGACCACTTCGTATTGATACGTATACCTAACGAAGTGGAAAAATCGGAAAGACGCGACATGCACGCTTCCGACGGTGAGGGCGGCTACGCCGCCCGTGCTACTTGCGGCCCCACCCGGTGGCGGGCCGCGCATCCAGCGCCGCTCAGAAATACTGGGCGGCTTGCAACCAGACACTCGGCGACCGCGTGGCCGACGCGACCGGATCGGCGTAACCGACCGGCAGTGCGGCGGTGACGCTGACCTGATGGCGCGTGCCGAACCAGTTCACGCCGAGGCCGAGCGACGACAACTGCACGGTGTTGCGCTCGCGTGACCATCGCTGCTTGCTGAGTTGAATGCGTCCCGTGTCGGCGAACGCGCTCAGTTGCCAGCCGGGCGCGGCGAGATAGCGCAGTTCGGCCGTGGCCTGCCAGCCCTGGTCGCCGCTGCCGGCGCCGAGTGCGAATGCGCGCACGCCGTACGGGCCGCCGAGGCTGAATTTTTCCGACGAGTCGAGATTGCGCGACGACAGTTGTGCGCTGAATTGGGTGTAGAGCTGGAATCGCGAGCCGAGCGCCTGCAGCCGCAGCGCACTGACATTCAGCTTCGCGAACTGGCCGTGGGTATGGACGTAGTAGTCCATGTCGAGCGGATCGTTGCCGCTCAGGTGACCGATGCCGAGCGTGGCGGAGAAGCCGGTCCGGCCGCCGCCGCCGAGCGTGTCCTGATGGTTGCCGCTCACGCCGAACGACCACAGATCGACGGTCTTGTCGTTGACCACGTCGAACGTGCCGTACACGTCGCGCAGATGCTTGTTTTCGTAGACGACCTGCGCGTCGAGGCTCGTGCGCCTGCTGCGCAGCAGCGGCTGCGTGACGAACGCGGAGCGAACGTCGGCGCCGCCGTGATAGCGGAGATCCTTGAGGCTGCCGCCGATCCGGTAGTCCATGTCGGAATACGCGACGCCGACGCGCGTCGACGCGGGGCCGACGGGCAGTTGATACGACGTGCGGTAATAGCGCTGATTCGTGTTGCTCGTCAGTCCGCGCAGCGAGAAGCGATCGCCGACGCGCAGCGGCGCATTGACGTCGACACTGCCGGTCGCGCGGTAGCGGCCGGTCAGCGGATCGCCGAAGTTGTCGAGTTCGATCGAGCCGGTGGCGAAGCGACCGGGTTCGGCATCGATCACGAGATCGGTCGTGCCGGGTTCGGCACCGGGGCGCAGCGTGCCCTTCGCATCGACGCCGGGCATCTCGTTCAGCAACATGAGGCTGCGCTCGAGACGGTTGCCGTGCGCGATCTCGCCGGGCTGCAGCGACGCAAGCGGTTGACGCAGCGCGCGGTCCAGCACGCGCGTGCGGTTGTGCCATTCGATCTGTCCGTAGCGGCCTTCGACGACGGCGATGCGCACGATGCCGTGTTCGATGTCCTGGCGGGGAAGATACGCGCGGGCGAGGACGTAGCCGTGTGCGCGGTAGTACGCCGTGATCCGGTTGGCGGCCTGTTGCAGATCGCCGAAGCTCAGCTCGCGGCCGACGAGATCGCCGAGCAGCGGGGCGAGCCGTGCGGCGGGAATGGCCGCATTGCCTTCGATGGAGAATGCGCTGACCGTGACGCGCGGGCCCGTTTCATCGTTTGCGGCAGGCTCGGGTTCGGTGGGCGCGATGTTGATCTTCGGGCCGGCGGCGGCAGGCAGCGACGGCCGCTCGGTCTCGATGTCGCGCATCGATTGTCCGGCGCTCGGTATGGGCTGAGCATGGACGAGGCCGGGAACGAGCAGCGCCGCGGCGAAGCGCCAGTGACGCCACGCGCGGGCGCCGGCGTGGCGGTCGCGACGCGTGCGCGACATGGCGAGGTTTGCCGGCTGAGGTGTTGCCGGCAAACCGGAGATGGCGGTCGATAGGCAGACGGCCGCCGGCGCTCGAGTGCGACGGATGAATTGAATATCCCACCCCGGATCGGAAAATGTGGACCGATCTCAAGCATCTGTGCCGGTCCGTTGATATAGGCGGGGATATTACGAAACGGTTGCGGGCGTGGATATTGAACGAGTACGAGCGCGCATCCCGGAAACCTCTGTCTTGCCTGATTCTTGTCCCGATGTGCGTTCGGCGCATGCGTTGGCGTATCGGACGGCGATGCGAAGGCAACGATTGTTGTCATGACCTGAAATTCCGGCCGCGATTGTGCGCGGTTTCGGACGCCGGCCGATGTGCGAAGCAGCGTGGCCGGCGCGATCCGCCCGACGGGACTGGTCGCACGGCGGCGACGGCGCGTTCAGGTTGCCGTCGGCGCGCGTCGCGGTCGCTTGCGGCGCCCGTCGAACATCGCCAGCATCGGTTTTTCGATCATGACGTGACAGGCATATCCGGCCACGCATACGACGGTCAGGATGGCGGACGTCGTCACGATACCGAGCGGCGTCCCCAGATCGGCACGCACGCCCGCGATGCGCGTCGCGATGCCGATCACGTACGGATGCAGCAGATAGATCGAATAGCTGGCCGCACCGAGCGCCGCGGCGAGCGTGTTCGTGATGGAGCGGCCGTTCAGGTCGAGCGCGACCAGCGCGACGATCAGCACGCACGCCGGCACGCCCCATCCCGCGACGCGGGCGAAACCGGCCGGCGTGCCGCCGACGAACGGAAGCAGCGCGATCGCCGCCACGCTCGCGGCAACGAGCCCGATCCATGTACGCGGCGCGACGCGGCTGGCGATTCCGGACGCGAGCACGCGATGTGCGAGCACGCCGAGACCGAATTCGAGCACGAACGGCTGCCCGAGATGATCGGCCAGCGCACTGCGCGTGCCGTGGACGGCGACATACGTACAGAACAGCGCGAGCAGCAGCGCCGCGAACGCGGTCGCGTGGCGGCCGCGCACCAGCAAGAGCGCGAGCGTGACCACGACGTAGAACAGCATTTCGTACTCGAGCGTCCAGCCGTTCAGGTTCAACGGTCCCCAATGACCGTTCTCCTTCACGTAAGGAATGAACAGCAGCGACTTGACGAGATAGTCGAAGCGCGCGGTCGTCGAGTTCAGCCACAGCGGCTGCCATGCCGCGATCGCGTACACACCGAGCGTCGTCAGCCAGTACAGCGGCACGATCCGGACCAGCCGCTTGCGGAGGAACGCGCGGCCTTCGCGTGGCGCGACCTGCGACATGATGAAGCCGCTGATCACGAAGAACACGTCGACGCCGGCCTGCCCGGACGGCAGGACGTTCATGTGATAGGCGACAACCGCGAGCGCCGCGCAGGCGCGCGCGCACTGGATATTCGGAAAGAAGGCACCGGGGCGGTCGAGCGTGTTCATGGGCGAAAACGGGAAAGTCGTGACGATGGGCGCGGCGCGCCGGGACCGGGGTTCGGCGCGCCGCCGGGGCGCGAGCGGCGCGGCCCGCGCGCGTCGAACTGCAACGCGCAGAACAGCGCGACGCTCGACAGGTGACGCGTATAGCTGCCGAGATCGGGCTCGAACAGCATCGATACGGCGACGTGGCCGATGACGAGGCACGCGAGCAGATCGGCGGGGGCCAGTGCGTTGCCGCGCCCGTGCCGCCATGCGGCGGCCAGCGCGATCCAGACGAACGCCTGCATCGCGAATTCCTTCGGCCCGGGCATGAAAAGTACCGGCAGGTTCAGGCGCAGCACGCCGTACGCGTAGTTCGCGCAGAACGCCAGGAACGAATCCGGCGGCAGCGGGTTGCGGAAACTCGTGCGCGCGCCGAACGGCGAGCCGTATGCGAGATAGTCGGCGGCCATGTCGCGCGGATGTTGCAGCAGGTAGTACGCATCGTTCGGCAGCAGGAACAGCACGACCGGCACGGCCAGCGCCAGCGATACCCTGCCGCGCCACGATGCGCGCCGAAACAGCAGCACGGCGAGCGCGAGCGCGAGGATCAGTGCGAAATAGCCGCGGACGAGCAGCGCGTAGCCGCCGTACAGCGCGACGGCCGCGACGAGCGCCGCGGCCGTCGAGCGGCGTTGCGCGACGCCGCTCAGCACGATCGCCATCAGCACGACGATCGTGTCCTTGCTCGCGACGAACAGGTTGAAGAACACGCAGGGCGCGAGCAGGACGATGCATGCCGCGAGCGAGCCCGCGCGCCTGCCGTGGCCGAGCGTGCGCCAGATGCACAGCGCACCGACGGCGGCCACGAACAGGTGCGTGCCCGTCGTGCCGAGCGCGGCGTAGAACTTGGCCACCGCGTCGAACGACGTGCCTTCGTAGGTGTTCGCGCCGCCGATCTGGCTCTGGATCTTCTCCGCGTCCCGGAATACGAATTCCGGCAGGAGCGCGCCGGCCTTGGCATAGATGATCCAGTACGCGAGCACGGCCAGCGCGGCGATCGCGCGCGTGATCCCGGTACTGAGCCGCGGGCCGGCGCGCAGCAGTTTATCCAGCATGTGCCGGCCCCTCCGTCGCCCGTTCGGCGCGTCGCGCGCCGGCGCGGCGCACGACGATCAGCGCGAGCGCGGCAGCGATGGCGATGCTTGCCACGAGGTGCGCGAACGCCGCGCCTTCGGCGCCCGACACGCCGATCAGATGTCCGGCGACCGGCACGTAAAGCAGCGCGAGCCCGGCCATCGCGGCGAGCACGATGCCGCCGGCACGCAGCGCGATCGCGGCAGTCCACAGAACGTCCGTGGCCGCACGCAGCACGAACGAGACGAGCAGCACCACGAGCAGCGCGACCTGGCCCGACCCGCCCGGCTCGTGCGCGAGGGCGAACAGTTCGCGATGGACGGCGACGATGCCGGTCGACACGAGCAGCGTGACGACGGCACTGGCCGCGACCGCGTGCAAGGTGCGGCGCAGGAACGCGTCGGGCGCGTCGGCGAGCGTGCGCACGAGGCGCGGGCCGGCCGTGACGACCACCGTCGCGAACGCGACCGTCTGCACGGCATTCGCGATCGACCACGCGAATACGTACTGGCCGAGCGCGTCGGCGCCGATGCGGCTGCCGGCGATGAAGCGCTCCGCGTATTGAAGCGACGACAGGATCACGGCAGCCACATAGAACGGCAGGCCGTGCCGCCAGACGCCCCACATGCGCCGCGGACGTTGCACGGGGGCCGGCAACCCGATGCCGCGCGTGCGTTGCGCGAACGCACCGATCTTTCGCCATGCGATCGCGACGACGATCGCGTTGGTCGCGATCCACAGCGCGAACACGGACTCGATCGACTGCAGTGCGCCGGCGAGCAGGCCGGCGCATGCGAGGCCCGACCACGCGCCGGTGCGCACGAACAGCAGGATCGCGCCGATGCGCGGCCGGTGCAGCGAGAACAGCCAGCCGTTGACTTCGAACGCGGCGTGCTCGGACAGTGCGACGAGGAGCACGCACCACGCGAGCGGCGTCGACAGCGCGAACCGGTCGAGCAGCGCGACGACCGCGGCGTTCGTCGTCGCGACGGCGAACGCCGTGGCGATCATCAGGTACAGCGCGCCGTAGCCGATGCCGAGTGTGCGCGCGTGGCCGATCGCGTCCAGCGGGTCGGCCTCGCTCAGCCTGCGGTTGAGTTCCGGGCCGAAGCCGAGCCCGAGCGCTTTCGACGCGATGACCGACGCGGCGACCGCGAGCCCGTAGGCCGCGACCGCGTCGAAGCCGATGGTGCGCACGATGACGATCGTGAGCGCGAACTTCAGGCCGAGCGCCGAGAATCGGAGCACGAGGCGCGTCAGCATCGGGCCGCCCGGTCGGTGTGAAGGGCGGCGCGCAGCGCGTCGATCACGCGGGTGCGCGCCGTGCGGATCGGTGCGAGGCCGGCGCTCGCGGCGGACCAGAATGCCGTCGTCGCGCCGGGCGCGAACAGTGTCGCGGTCACGCGCGACGGATCGAAATCCGCTCCGTTGACGACCCAGTCGTCGAGCCGCAGGTCCGCATACGCGCCGAACCCCTTGCGTTCGTAGCTGACATGGAAGGCCGGCACGCCATGCAGGATCGATTCGAGCGCGCCGTGCAGCCGGACCGATACCGTCGCATCGGGCCGGTCGTGCTCGAGCAGTGTCTTGAGCGGAACGAGGGCGTCCCGGATGCCGAGGCTCTGGTAGTAGGCGAGATCGTCGTTGCCGCGCCCCGTGCTCTGGACCGCGAAGCTGACCCGGCACGACTCGCGAACCTGCTCGACGAGCCGGGCGATCGCCGCGTCGTAGCGGTTGCGCCGCGCCGTGCTCCACGCGGGCGCACGGCGCAACACGAACGCGACATGCCGTATCGGGCCGTCGGCGTGCGCGGCGCGCTGCACGATCGCATCGTGGCGATGCGCGAAATCGAGCACCGCCAGGTCGGGCGCACGCCGCACGTTCGGATGCGCGGCAAGGCAGGCCGCGGAACGATCGTCGCGAACGAACACCGTGTCGAAGGACGCGAGCAGCGCCTGCAGGTGCGCGTCGACAGGGCGTGCCGACATCACCGGGCCGATGCTCTGCGGCAGGTAGACGGCCGGCTTGCCGGACGCACGGGCGGCGCGCATCTGCAGTAGATGACCCGCTTCCAGCTTGAGCGCTTCGATGGTGTTGCGTGCGCGCAGGTAGCCGCCGCCGACGCCGACGATCATGTCGACTTCGTCGAGGAGTTCGCCCAGCGGGCGCAGCCGGCCGTTGGCGCGCACGTGCAGCACGGCGCCGGCTGCGGCGGTCAGCCTGCGCCAGCCGCGATCCGCGAGCACGGGCGCCGCGCGCACGTCGTCGTAGGCGGGAAACGATGCGGGGTCGGCCGCGACGATCGACACGCGGGTCGCGTCGCCGAAGGCCTCGCGCAGCAGTCCGACGGACAGGTCGACGAGCAGGCCGTCGCCCGAGTTGCGCGTGCTGTACGCATGCAGCAATGCGATACGAGGGGATGAGGTCATGCGGTTTTTCCTTGTACGACGAGTGCGCGATAGAGATCGAGCGTGCGCCGGACCATCGTCGCGGCCGAGAACGGGGCGAGCGCCGCCGCGCAGTTGGCGCGCATGCGATCGCGCTGCGCCGCGTCGTCGGCGAGCGCCACGACGGTGCGCGCGAACGACGTCGTGTCGTCCTCATTCGGCACGACGATGCCGATGCCGTACGCATCGATCAGCTCGGCCGCACCGGCAACGCGCGACGCGACGATCGGCACACGCGCGGCCATCGCTTCGAGGCATACGTACGGAAAGCCTTCGTAGCGGCTCGGCAGCGCGAACAGGTTGAATGCGGAGAAGTAGCGGCTCGCGCGCTCGACGGCGCCCGCGACGTGAAGGTTCGGCGGCAGATACTCGGCCTCGGGGCCGGCCGCCGCATTGAAATCGCCGGAACCGATCGCGACGAACTGCACGCCGCGCCCGCATTTTCGATAGACGCCGCGCGCGATTCGCACGAGCCGGTCGATGCCCTTCTGGTGGTCGAAGCGGCCGACGAAGCCGACGACGATCGCGTCGTCCGGCAGGCCGAGCGCCTGCCGCGCGTCGCGTCGCGGCATCGTGTCCGGCGGCTTGACACCGTTGACGATCGTCGTCACGCGGTGAGCGGGGATGCCGAGCGCGTCGTGCAGGTGCCGTGCCTCGTCATGCGATACCGCGATGATCCGGTGCGTGCACAGCCGGCCGAGCAACCGCTCGATCGTGCCGTAGAAGCGGCGCTGCGCATCGGTCAGCGACGGATTGAGCGTGTAGACGGCGTGCGGCGTATAGACCTGCCGCCATGGCCCGACGCACAGGCGCGCGATCGCACCGGCTTTCGAGCTGTGGCTGTGCACGACATCCGGCCGGATCTGGAGCAGGCAGCGATACACGCGCGCGACGGCCAGCGCGTCGCGCCAGCCAACGGCCCGCTGCATCGGGATGCGATGCACGCTCGCGCAGCGGGACAGCACGCGTTCGTCGAGGATGCGCGCGTCGAAGCGCGCGCCGTCGGGCACGATCAGGTGCAGTTCGACGCCGTCGGTCGCACCCAGCCCGTCGATCAGGTCGGCGAGATGGACGGCCACGCCGCCGCCGGCGGCTTCCGCGACGAGCGCGATGCGCAGGCGCGGCGCGCCTTGGGCGCGCGTGTCGGCGGTGTGCGGAACCGGTGCATGACGGGTTTCGTCGGCGGCAGTGCGTTCGAGGTGGCGGATTTCGCTCATCGTGTGCCTCCGCGATGCAACCGGGAGAGGCAGGCCCGCAGCGCGCGGCGGACCGGCGAGCCGGCACCGTCGCTCGGCGGCCCATAGCGGTATTCCGCATAGCGGTACGCACCGTAGCGCGAACCGTAGCGGCCCGTGCGTGGATCGACACCGTTGAGCACCACGCCGCTCGCGGCTATGCCGTTGTGCGCGAGGCGGCGGGTGGCTTCGCCGAGTTCGGCGAGACGTGTCGATGCCGCTCGGGCGGTCAGCAACACGGTGCCCGCATGGCGTCCGAGCGCGACTGCGTCGGTGACGGCGAGAATCGGCGCCGCGTCGATCACGACGCGGTCGTAATGCGCCGACAGCGCATCGAGCAGCGCCGCGACGCGATCGTCGGCGAGCCATTGCGCCGGATGCTCGGGCATCGTGCCGGTCGCGATGAAATCGAGATTCGGGAGAACGTTGCGGTGAATCGCGTTCTCCGGGGTCGTGTCGCCGGACAGCAGTTCGGACAGACCCGATTCGCGCGGGAGGCCCAGCGCTTCGTGCAGATAGCCCTTGCGAAGATCGCCGTCGACGAGCAGCACGCGTTCGCCGCCGGCGGCCAGCAGCGCCGCGAAATTCGCCGCGACGAACGACTTGCCCGCGCCGGGCACGGGGCCCGTCAGCAGCAGCACGTTGTTGCGCGCGCCCTGCATCGCGAAGCGCAGCGCGGTGTGCAGGCTGCGCAGGCTTTCGACCGCGGGGTCGTGCGGATCCAGCGCGCTCAGCAGGTGCGGCGCGGGCAGGCGTTGCGCGAGGTGTCGTGCGACGCGCCGCTGGCCGGCGGATTCGGGGACGGTCGCATAGACGTCGATACCGAGATGCCGCTCGATTTCGTCGGCATCGCGCACGCCGCCGAACAGGTAGTCGCGGACAAATGCCAGCGCGACGCCGAGCAGGAGCCCGACCAGCGCCGCCGCGGCGATCACGACGGGCCGGTTCGGACGGACGGCGTCCTCCGGCACGATCGGCATGTCGACGATCCGCACGCTGCCGGTCTTGCCGGCCCGGACCAGTTCGAGCTGCTGCGCGTTGGCGAGCAACGCCGTATAGAGGTCGGTATCGACCTTCACGTCGAGCATCAGCCGCACGGCGTCCTGCTGCAGGTCGGGCAGGCTGCGCACACGGTGTTCGAATCCCTGCTGCTCGCGCGCGAGCGTGGCGATCTGCGCGTCGAGCGCGACCATGTCGGGATGGCCTGCCGCGAAGCGCGACGCCATCTCGTCGCGCTTTTGCTGCAATTCGAGCCGGCGTGTCGCCGTGTCGGCCGATTGCTGCAGGAGCAATTTGGCTTCGGCGTCGAGATCGATCGTGCCGTTCGCGTTGCGCAGGTTCGTATAGCGTTGCTCGGCATCCTGAAGCTGCTTCTTGAGCACCGGCAACTGCGCGTTGAGGAACGCGAGCGATTGCGCGGCATCGGCGGACCTGCGCTCGATATGCTGGCGGATGTAGTGGCTCGCGACGGCCTGCAGCTGTGCCTGCACGCGCTGCGGATCGTTCCCGCGCAGCGTCGCGACGATCACGCCGGACTGCTTGATCTTTTCCTGGACGTCGAGCCCGCGACGCAGCGTGTCGATCGTTTCGGCGCGCGATTCGCGCACGAGCGTGAAGCGGGTGCCCGGAAGCGCGTCGATGCGCGCGACATCGATCGCGACCGGGCCGTCGGCCGTGTCGAAAGCCTGCGGGCGGCCGATCGTGCCGGTCACCGGTGCGGGCAGCGCGGCACCCGTGAGGCGGTACCGGCCGGCGTCCAGCAGCGACAGTTCGAAGCGTTCGCCTTCGAGCGACTTCGGCACGTCGAAGCGCGTGAATTCGGCCGACTCGTGACCCCATGCGTAGCCGCCCAGACCGAACACGCCGGGGCGTGTCATCCCCGGATTGAAGCGCGATACGAATTCGCCGACGACGGGGAAGCGCTTCGGCCGGACGACGATGTAGCTGCGCAATTCATCGACCGCGCGCGTGACGACGAGCCGCGACGCAAGGATTTGCGCTTCGGCCGCGGCGCTCGACTTGACGTCGAACAGCGACGATACGTCGCCGAGCACGCTCTTGGCGGCGGATGTGTCGCCGCTGTCCTCGACCTGCACCATGATGTCGGCCTGGTACTGCCGGTGCGCGAGGAATGCATACAGCGAACCGGCGCCGATGCAGGCCGCGGTGACGACGGCGATCAGCCGGCGCCGGGAAACGAGCACGTCGATCACGCCGGCGAGATCGAGCTCGGCGTCGCGATCGTGCGGACGCTCGTGAGAGGGAGGGGATGTCATCGGTTCGATCCGGAAGGCGGAGAAGTGGGAGGAGGCAGCGACGCGATGCGTGCGGACCACGCGTCGACGCCGCGCTCGATGAGCCGCAGGCTGTGCTCGAACGACGCGCGCGGGCCGAGATACGGATCCGGTACGTCGAAGCCGGACGGGAGGCCGGCCGAAGGATCGGGCAGGCCGAGTCGGAACACGCGGCCGCGCAGCGCCGGCAGACACTGCTCGAGCCAGCGCTTCTGCGCGAGGTCCATGACCAGGATCAGATCGGCACGCGCCGCGAGCGCCGGCGGCAGGCGACGCGCGCGATGCGCGTCAATGTCGAAGCCGCGCGTGCGCATCAGGTGAACGGCGTGCGGATCGGCCGGCTGACCGTCGCACGCGCCGATGCCGGCCGACTGCACGTCGACGCCAGGCAGCCGGGCACGAAAGAGCGCCTCGGCCATCGGGCTGCGGCAGAGGTTGCCGATGCACACGACGAGCAGGGTGGCGACGGACCTCATTTGATGGCGAGCGCGGCCGCCGTGCTGGCATTGACGCCCGGCAGCAGCAGACTGAGCACGCGGCTGAAGCGCACGAGGCCGTTGCCGTCGACATAGACGACGTCCTTCGGCTGCAGCTCGAACTCGTTGGCGAGCACCATCGACACCGGCGAGCGCGCGTCGAGATGGAACACCTGCGGGTTGTCCGTGCCGGAGCCGCGGATCACGAACATCTGGGCCGCGTCGGCCGTGCCGGCGTTCACGCTGCCGGCCTGCGACAGCGCGTCGGAGAGCGTGAGGTGGCCGTCGCGCAGCGGTACCGCGAGCGCCGGCTTGTTGACTTCGCCCATCACGTACACGCCGTAGTCGCTGCGGGCGGGCACGTGCAGCAGGTCGCCGGCGGCGAGCACGACATCGGCCGGATTGCGGCCGTGACGCAACATCCGGCTCAGGTCGAGCGGATAGGTTTCGCCGCCGCGCACGAGCGTCATGCGGCTTTGATCGGCGGTCTGGCTCAGGCCGCCCGCGCGGCCGAGCGCTTCGTAGAGCGTCATCGGCACGTCGTTGACGGGCTGCGCGCCCGGCGTGCGAACCTCGCCGTCGATATAGACCTGCTGCGACCGAAACGATGCGACGCGCAGCGTCACCTGCGGATTGCGATAGACGCGTGCGAGCGCGCCGGCAATCCGGGCCTGGGCCGCGTCGGCGGTCAGGCCGGCGACCGGCACGTCGCCCGCGAACGGAAACGACAGGTTGCCCTGCGGATCGACGACGAAACCGGCGACGGGGTCGGCCGCGCGCGGCGTGCCCTGCGGTGCGGCGCCTTGCGCGGCGGCCAGTTCCGGGTGGTCCCAGACGGTGACCTGCAACACGTCGCCGGCACCGATCCGATACGGGCCGGCAGGCGCGGCGAGCCGGTCCGACTGGATGCCCTGATGGCGGGCAGCCTGTGCATCGAGCTGGCGGATCAGGCCGGCGTCGATCCGCGTCATCCGGAACGGCGGCGCGCCGTCGGCGGCTGTGCCGCCGGTCGAGTCGGGCGCCGTGCTCATGCGCATGCCGGGTGCGAATGCGCAGGCCGACAGCGCAATGCATAGCGTCGCGGCCAGCAGCCCGCGCGCGACGGCCGGATGCGCGGAGCCGCTCCGCGCGTTCAGTGCGGTTTTCATTTGCAATCCTTATCGTAAGTCGGCGACCGCTCGAGCAGGCGCCGCATGCGTGTCAGTACGCGTTGCTGTGGGTCCAGCCGCGCAGGACGGTGGCCATGACGATGCGCATGTCGAGGGCGAAGGACCAGTTGCGCAAGTAGTAGAGATCGGCTTCGACGCGGCGCTGCATCTTCTCGACGCGATCGGTTTCGCCGCGCAGGCCGTTGATCTGCGCCCAGCCCGTGATGCCCGGCTTGACGCGATAGCGGTGGATGTAGCCGTCGACGATCTTCCGGTAGAGGTCGTCGTGTTCGAGCGCATGGGGGCGCGGCCCGACGACGGACATCTCGCCGCGCAGCACGTTGACGAACTGCGGCATCTCGTCGAGGCTGGTGCGGCGCAGGAATGCGCCGATTCGGGTGACGCGCGGATCGTCCCGCGTCGCCTGCCGCACTGCGCGATGATCGTCGTGCAGCCGCATCGTGCGGAACTTGATGATCGTGAACGACTTGCCGTTGGCGCCCTTGCGCTGTTGCCGGAACAGGACGGGCCCCTTCGACGACAACCGGATCGCCAGCGCGATCACGAGCAGCAGCGGCGCGGTGAAGGTCAGCACGGCGGCCGCGAACAGCCGGTCGAAGACGGCCTTCTGCAACAGCGCGCGGGACGACAGCGGCGACGCGACGAGGTTGATCGCGGGCGCGCCGACCAGATCGATCATTTCGCCGTCGAACATCGCGAGCTTGCTGACGTCCGGCACGAGCCGGATGTTGACGAGGTCGTCGTTGAACGCATCGAGCACGGCCATCACGGTGCGGGCCTCGTCGATCGGCAACGCGAGCCAGACTTCGGGAATCGCGTGCGTGCGGACGTGTCGTGCGAATGCGTCGAGCGAGCGAAAGGACGCGACATCGACGCGGTCGCCGTGTGTCACGACGCCGAAGTCGAGCGTTGCCGCCGCGCGAAAGCCGGCCGACGGCAGCCGGCCGATGCGGTCGAGCAGGGCGTCGCGATGCGTGCCCGCGCCGACGACGGCGACGCGGCGGTCACCGTCCTGGGCACGCGCGATCCGGTCGAGCGTCGTGCGGGCGACGAGCCGCGACGCGACGAGTGCGATGCCGCTCAGGGCCGTCCACAGCAGATGCCAGTAGGGCGAAACGTTCAGTGCGGGAGGGAGGGCATGCATCACGAACGCGGCGCTGGCCTGGGCAAGCAGCCATGCGAAGGCGGTGACGGCGGCGGCGCGGTATTTCGATCGGCCGGCCGGCACGTGATAAAGGCGGAATGCAGGAAACAGCATCAGCGCGAACGTTGCCGCGCAGGCGACGTTCGCGAGTTCCGCGGCCCCGCCGTGTTCGGGGACGGGCGAAACCAGCGTTGCGGCAAGCGCGCCGGCCGAAATCAGCACGACGTCGGAAACCCTGGCGATTGCCCCTCCGGCGTTCTGCGACGCGTGCCCGCGTCGTGCTTCGAAAGACGTATCCATATACCCTGTTGCTACCGTTCTGGTTGACCCTGCGCCGGTTGCCATCCCGATTCCGCGGGCAAGAAGGCACATCCGGCGGATGCCGGAGGTGGCTGCTTCATTGCGCGGAATTGGCAATCGATGGACGGGGGCGCTGCTTGACTTGCTGTCGGTCGGGCGCATTGCGCCGGTGCTTTCGGATTCGCGTTCGCATTGCGCGAATGTTTGCGAAACGTTGCGATCGAATCGACCGGGTCAATTTTCGGTAAGTGGGGTACTGATTTAAATAGAACGCCTACTAAATGACATCGTCAGGGGTTAGTACATGTACGAATGATTTGATGCCAATCCGTATTGGCTCGTCTTCTTGACGGGACGAAGCGCGGAAATGGCGGGAAGCGGGGGCGGGTTGCGCTCAATCCCAAACGATCGCGGCCCGATGCGGACAATTTCCGCACGGGCCGCCGCGACCTCGTGACGCATGCAATCGCGCGCCGGATCGACGCCGGATGCGCGTCACCCGTTGCGGAAGATCTCCGCGTAGGCGCTCAACGCCGGCACGCCGCCGAGATGCGCATACAGCACCTTCGACCCCGGCTCGAATTCCCCGCGCCGCACCTTGTCGATCATCCCGTGCATCGATTTCCCTTCATAGACGGGATCGGTCAGCATTCCTTCCAGCCGCGCACACAGACGAATCGCCTCCAGCGTGCCGTCGTTCGGCAGTCCGTATTCCGGCCCGGCATAGCGCGTGTCGAGCACCACGTCCTTCTCGTCGATATCGCGCCCCAGCCCGACCAGCTCGGCCGTGTGCCGCGCGATGCGCGTGATCTGCTCGTGCGTGCGCTCGGGCGTCGCCGACGCGTCGATGCCGATCACGCGATCCGCGCGTCCGTCGGCCGCGAAGCCGACGACCATCCCCGCCTGCGTGCTGCCCGTGACCGAGCAGACCACGACGTAATCGAACTTGAAGCCGAGCTGCGCTTCCTGCTCGCGCACTTCTTCCGCGAAGCCGACGAACCCGAGCCCGCCGAGCGGATGCTCGGAACACCCGGCCGGAATCGGATACGGCTTGCCGCCCGCCTGCCGCACGCTTTCCATCGCTTCTTCCCAGCTGCGGCGAATGCCGATGTCGAAGCCGTCGGCGACGAGCCGCACGTCGGCGCCCATCATCCGCGACAGCTGGATGTTGCCGACGCGGTCGTACACGGGGTCTTCATAGTTGACCCAGTGCTCCTGCACGAGCACGCACTTCATTCCGAGATGCGCGGCGACGGCCGCGACCTGGCGAGTCTGGTTCGATTGCACGCCGCCGATCGACACGAGCGTGTCGGCGCCCTGCGAAAGCGCATCGGGGACGAGGTATTCGAGCTTGCGCGTCTTGTTGCCGCCGAACGCGAGGCCGCTGTTGCAGTCCTCGCGCTTCGCATACAGCTCGACCTTGCCGCCGAGGTGCGCGCTCAGGCGCTCGAGCGGCTGGATCGGCGTCGGGCCGAACGTGAGTGGATAACGGGGGAAACGTTGCAGGTTCATCGACAAGCTCCGAAAGGCAGTGGGCGGGAATTCGAATCGGTCGGGTGCGGCCGGCACGCCGTGTCCCGATGGAAAAATGATAGGCAGAACCGCACGAAATGAGCTTGCGAAATAATTCTTGAAGACCTACGTTATCGATGAGATAAAGATGGAGTGGATAATTTTGGTTCGCGAAATGGAGTTGTAACGCAATGAAATTAGATCGTGGCAGCGCATCGCCGGCCGACGCCGCGCCGGCGCTCGATCGCATCGACCGCGCGATCCTGCGGCAGTTGCAGCAGGACGCGTCGATCTCGAACGTGAGCCTCGCCGCGAAGGTGAAGCTGAGCGCGCCGGCGTGTCTGCGGCGCGTCGAGCGGCTGAAGGAGATGGGGTTGATCCGCGGCATCGTCGCGCTGCTCGACCCGAAGCCGCTCGGTGCCGGGATGCTGGTGGTGATCGGCTTCGTGCTCGATCGTTCGACGCCGGAGGCGTTCGCCGAATTCGAGAAGGCCGCGCAGAAAGTGTCGGGGTGCGTCGAATGTCACGTGGTGACCGGCGAATTCGACTACTTCATGCTGGTCCGCACGCGCGACAACGAGAGCTTCAATCGCCTGCACGCCGAACAGCTGCTATACCTGCCCGGTGTGCGGCAGGTGCGCTCGTTCATGGTGCTCAAGGAGATTCTGTCGACGCATGCGCTGCCGGTGTAGCGCATTGCGATGCGGCTGGCCGCGCATGCTGTGTTGGTGGCATGCGGGAAAAACGAAGTGAGCACGATCGGCACACGGAGACTCACCTGCGACGCCGCATGACCAAGAGCCAATCTCCACGCGCTCGAACACGGCGGTACAGGCATGGCCTTGCTCGTCGCCGTGACCAATCGACTCGCTACCGCTTGCGCCGTCTCGGGTCGATGCCGTTTTGTTCCAGCAGCTTTCGCAGTCGTGCGTTATCGCCCCATAGCGTAGCGAACGCGATCAACATCATCAGGGTGGGAAACCATTCGCCGGTCGCGGCGATGATGGTCCATCCTACCGCGGCGCAAATCAACGCCGTGACGATGAGAAGCAAGCGATCCACGATCCACTTCATCGCGCACCCCGGATTGCAGTGTTTGCCTTCAACCCGAGATAGCTATGCGGGCCGGGCGCGAGAACTCGGGATGCCGCAGGATTTGCGCCATGATCAACGGATGTATCGCAAGGCGGTAGCGTGCGCCCCATTGCGCGACCGCCAGGGACAGATTGCTTCCGTGTTTGCCGATGCCGCATGCCGACGCAGCATCTGTCGCGACCATCAGGCTACCGATGACCGCGCCCAGATAGGCGCTGCCGAGGATCGCCCCAACGACGGTTGCCACTTCGAGTTTTGTGGTCGCGCCAAGCAATTCCGCGACCGTCGCATCCGGACCTAGCTTGTTCAGCGCGCCCATCATCGTGCTGACACTCGCCACCGCTGTTTCCAGGGTCGCGAATAGCGTTGTGGGAACGGGCATATGCAGTGCGGTCATGTTGGCTTGAAACGCTTCCGATAAGCTCGAACATCTCGGTGTTGACACGGGCAATTCTCCTGATGAATCGACTTATTCTAGCTATTCGTCTTCGCCCACCATCTCAAATTGTGTGCTCGTGTTCCGCGACTATCTCGCGGGAAAAGTGTCGAGTGGAGACTCGACGAAAATTCTTGATACGGTTGAAAAAGCGCTCGACACATTGCGTGTGCGCTCAGCGTTGCCACGGCGCTCCGCCGGGCCGCCGCACCGTCTTGCCGAGCCGTTCGCGCGCCGTGTGCAGCATCGCCGCATCGAGTTCACCGTCATCGGCAAGCGCCTTCAGCGCGGCGAGCACGATGCTCGCGCGATCGACCTCGAAGAACGCGCGCAGTGCGTCGCGCGTGTCGCTGCGCCCGAACCCGTCGGTGCCGAGCGTCACGTAGCGGCGCGGCACGTAGGCGCGGATCAGTTCGGGCACCGCGCGCACATAGTCGGTCGCGGCGACCGCCGGGCCGTGCATTCCTTCGAGCATCCGCGTGACATACGGTGATGCCGATCCGTCGCCGAGCCGCGACAGCCGCTCGGCTTCCATCCCGTCGCGCTGCAGTTCGCTGAAGCTCGTGACGCTCCACACGGCCGCATCGATACCCCAGTCGTCCTTCAGCATCCGCTGCGCGGCCAGCACTTCGCCGAGGATCGCCCCTGCGCCGAGCAACTGCACGCGCGCGGCCGCGTTCGACGCGGACGGCAGCCGGTGCATGCCCTTCAGGATACCTTCGCGCCGTGCGGCACGATCGTCGTCGGGCATCGACGGTTGCGCGTAGTTCTCGTTCATGACGGTCACGTAATAGAACACGTCGCGCTGCTGCTCGACCATCTCGCGCATGCCCGCATCGACGATCGTCGCGACTTCGTACGCGAACGCCGGATCGTACGCGCGGCAGTTCGGAATCGCCGACGCGGCGAGATGGCTGCTGCCGTCCTGGTGCTGCAGGCCCTCGCCGCCGAGCGTCGTGCGGCCCGACGTCGCGCCGACGAGGAAGCCGCGCGAGCGCTGGTCGGCGGCGGCCCAGATCAGGTCGCCGATCCGCTGGAAGCCGAACATCGAGTAGTAGATGTAGAACGGCAGCATCGGCAGGTCGTGCACGCTGTATGCGGTTGCCGCGGCTATCCACGACGACACCGCGCCGGCTTCCGAAATCCCTTCCTCGAGAATCTGGCCGCGCGTGTCCTCGCGGTAGTAGAGCATCGAGCCGAGATCCTCGGGTTCGTAGCGCTGTCCGAGCGGCGAGTAGATGCCGACCTGCCGGAACAGGCTCGCCATCCCGAACGTGCGCGCCTCGTCGGCGACGATAGGCACCACGCGCGGGCCGAGTTCGGGATCCTTCAGCAGCGCGGCGAGCATCCGCACGAGCGCCATCGTCGTCGACATCTCGCGGCCCGCCGCATCCAGCGCGAACGCACCCCAGGCCGGCGTCGGCGGGACGGTCAATCCCCGCGACGCCGCCATCCGCCTTCTGGGCAGATAGCCGCCCAGGGCAGCCCGGCGAGCATGCAGGTAGCGCATCTCGGGGCTGTCTTCGGCCGGTTTGTAGAACTTGAGCTGCTCGACGTCGTGGTCCGACAACGGCAGCCGGAAACGGTCGCGGAACGCCTTCAGGTCGTCGACGTCGAGTTTCTTCTGCTGGTGGGTCGTCATCCGCCCCTGGCCGGCCGTGCCCATCCCGTAACCCTTCATCGTCTTCGCGAGGATCACGGTCGGCTGGCCGCGATGGGCGAGCGCGCGTGCATAGGCGGCGTGCAGCTTGCGCGCATCATGGCCGCCGCGGCGCAGGCGGTCGATTTCGGCGTCGGTGAGCTGCGCGGCGAGCGCCTCGAGCGCCGGGTCGCGGCTGAAGAAGCGCGCGCGGTTGTACGCGCCGTCGTTCGCGGAGAAGGTCTGGAACTGGCCGTCGACGGTGTCGGCAAACGCGCGCGCGAGGGCGCCCGCGTGATCGCGTGCGAACAGCGGATCCCAGTCGGAACCCCACAGCACCTTGATCGTGTTCCAGCCGGCGCCGGCGAACAGCGCCTCGAGTTCGTCGATCACGCGGCCGTTGCCGCGCACGGGGCCGTCGAGCCGCTGCAGGTTGCAGTTGATCACGAACACGAGGTTGTCGAGCCCTTCGCGCGCGGCGAGCGACAGCGCGCCGAGCGATTCGGGTTCGTCCATCTCGCCGTCGCCGAAGAAGCCCCACACGGTGCGGCCGGCGGTGTGCGCGAGCCCGCGATGCTGCAGGTAGCGCATGAAGCGCGCCTGGTAGATCGCGTTGATCGGGCCGATGCCCATCGAGCCGGTCGGGAACTGCCAGAAGTCCGGCATCAGCCACGGATGCGGATACGAACACAGCCCGGGCCCGGCGATTTCACGGCGATAGTGCGTGAGATGGTCTTCGCCGAGAAAGCCTTCGAGATACGCGCGTGCATAGACGCCCGGCGACGAATGCGGCTGGAAGTACACGAGATCGCCGTCCGGGCCGCTTTCGTTGCCCGCGTCGGCCGGCGCCGCGCGGAAGAAGTGGTTGAAGCCGACCTCGAACAGGTCGGACGCCGACGCGTAGCTCGCGATGTGGCCGCCGAGTTCGCCGTATGCACGGTTCGCGCGCACGACCATCGCGAGCGCGTTCCAGCGCAGCGCGGCGGACAGCCGTTCCTCGAGATCGGCGTCGCCGGGGTAGGGCGGCTGTTCGTGCGCGGCGATCGTGTTCAGGTACGGCGTGACGGGGCCGCGCGGCGCCGCGAGCCCGCGGGTGTGCGCATGCGTGGCGAGCCGGCCGAGCAGGTACTGCGCGCGTTCCTTGCCGACGTGCGCGACGACGGCGTCGAGCGCCTCCAGCCATTCGGCGGTTTCTTCCGGGTCGGCGTCGGCATGCGCCGCGCCCGCGCGCCGCGTGGCGTCGATTCCGTTCGACAGGTCCGTCATCGCAGGTCTCCCGCACGCCGGTTCGGAGCGGCGTGCAATCAGTGGCAATCGGTGGGATCATGCTACCCGCCGATCCGCAAAATATGCGTCTGATTTCCTTTGGATTTCGCACGCCGATAGTGTAAATATTCCGGTTGTGGCCACTCTTCCGGAATATTTAGACCATGAGCGCAAACCCGCGGCGGCTCGACCGCATCGACATCGGCATCCTGAACCAGCTGCAGCAGAACGCACGCATCACGAACGCGGAACTCGCGCGTGCCGTGAACCTGTCGGCCACGCCGTGCTTCAACCGCGTGCGCGCGCTGGAGAAACTCGGGCTGTTCCGGCAGCAGGTCACGCTGCTCGATCCCGAACCGCTCGGGCTGCGGATCAACGTGTTCATCCAGGTCAGCCTCGAGAAGCAGGTCGAGGACGCGCTGCAGCGTTTCGAGGAAGCGATCTCGCAGCGGCCCGAGGTGATGGAGTGCTACCTGATGTCGGGCGACGCCGACTATCTGCTGCGCGTCGTGATGCCCGACATGCGCACGCTCGAGCGCTTCATCATCGAGCGGCTGACCACGATTCCCGGTGTGTCGAACATCCGGTCGAGCTTCGCGCTGAAGCAGGTGCGCTACAAGACCGCGCTGCCGCTGCCGGCGGCCGGGTTGACGCTCGTCGATCCGGACGAGTCAACTTCCGACTGGAGCTGAACGCGCCTGTCGTCAATCTGTCTGTCGGCTGATGCGACGGTGACGATGCGATGACAGCACACCGCGGCGCGTGGCGATCGTACAGGGTCGCCCTGTCCGCGATGCGTGCGCGTCGACCGCTGATCGGGCAGCCGGCGGCGGCACGGCTCGCATCGCGACGCAATCAGGGACAATCTTCACGTCGCCTTAAGTTAGCATTTCATAGAATCGATTGACCGCCGCGCCAGCGCGGCAGACAGATTTGCTCAGGAGAATGCACGTGAAAGAACCCCGTGTCGTCGTAGCCCTGTTCCCTGCAATCATCGGCACGTCGAAGCTGAACGCGCAGCCGCGCAAGGTCGGCCGATGATCTGGCCGAACGCGTTGCGTGTCTCGGCACTGTTCGTGCGCGAGTGGGTCGGCCGCCCGGCCGCGGTGGGCGCGTTGTGCCCGAGTTCGCGGCATCTGGCGCGCGAGATGGCCGATGCGGTGCCGGACGGCAACGGGCTCGTCGTCGAGCTCGGCGGCGGCACCGGTGCGATCACGGCCGCGTTGCTCGAACGCGGCGTCGCGCCAGGGCGCCTCGTCGTGGTCGAGCGGTCGCCGGCGTTCGTGCGGCACCTGCGACGCCGCTTTCCCGGCATTTCGATCGTGTCGGGCGACGCGCGGCAGCTCGAGCGGCTGCTGCCGCCGGATGCGCCGGTCGATGCGATCGTGTCCTGCCTGCCGCTGCGCACGTTGCCGCGCCAGGATGTGGAGGCGATCGTCGATCAGTGCCAGCGCGTGCTGTCGGCCGACGGCGTGATGATTCAGTTCACCTACGACTTGCGCCCGCCCGGCCGTCATCCGTTGGGCGATTCGGCATTTGTTGCCTGCGGCAGCCGTATCGTCTGGGCAAATATTCCGCCTGCGCGCATCGTGACGGTGCGTAGCGCCGCCGTCGAATACGCGGGTTGACGCCGTCGCGCGCAGGGCGCCCGGGCACGGGGTGCCTTGCCGCATGCTTTCATAACTCATACCGGGATTGCCGATGACGCGCTAGAAGCGCGCACCCTCCGGCACATGCGCCGCAGGCCGCGATGCCACCCGCTTGACGAAGCGGTCGAGCGGCGTCGCATAGCCGCGCGCGATGGCCGCGCTCAAGCCGGCCGACAGCACCAGATACGCGATCAGCAGCCCCAGCTTCCCGTCCCCGTGCATGGCCGACGGCGGCCAGAACGTGCGCAGCGCGCCGAGCGCGATCAGGTGGAACAGGTACAGCTCGTAGCTGAGCCGGCCGCTCCAGCGCAGCGGTGCGAGCGCATGGCCCCGTGCTCGCTGGCCGCGGGCATGCGCGCCGATCAGCAGCACGGCCGTGCCGAGCGCCATCGCGGATACGCCGATCACATGGCTTTCCGCGATCGGCCACGCGAGATAGAGCACCGTCATCGCCGCCGCCGTGAGCCATTGCACGGGCGCTGCCGCGAGCACCTGCCAGCGCGCGCGTTCGGCGAGCAACGCGGTGCAGCAGCCGATCGCGATCCCGTCGAAGCATGCGAAGTAAGCGTAGAGGAAGCCGCCTTCGTCGCCCGGATGCGTGAAGCGGTACGCAGGACCGATCGCGGCGATCAGCAGCCAGAACGCGAACAGCCGCGAGTCGCGGCGCAGCGCGATGCACAGCAGCGGAAACGACAGGTAGAACACCTCTTCGACCGACAGCGACCACAGCACGCCGAGCGCGTAGTTGACCCACCCGTATGCGCCGATCAGCACGTTCATCCAGAACGTGAGCGACGCGAGATTCACGAGCCAGAACGACACGGCGATGCCTTGCGGCGCATGGTTCGTGAAGATCGGCACGCCGGCCGCCGCGAGGCCGTTGACGAGCGCGAGCAGCAGAAGCAGGCACGGGACGATGCGCGCGACGCGCGACACGTAGAACGCGCGCACGTCGACCGCACCGAGGCTGCCCCAGCGGCGGCGCGCATTCGACGTGATCAGGTAGCCCGAGATCGCGAAGAACATCGTCACGCCGTAGTTGCCGTTGCGCACGATCGCATGGACCGTATCCCAGCCGAGCGTGCGTGCGAGTGCGGTGTCGCGCAGCGGATACGCGATGTTGAAGTGATGCAGCAGGACGAGCAGGATCGACACGCCGCGCAGCAGGTCGATCCGCGCGTTGCGCGGGCCGGCGCCGGCGGAGGTGGCCGGGTTGGCGGCGAATGCGGACTGCGTGCCGTGCCGATGCTTCAAGTGACGCTCCTTCGGAGGGGGGGCGGCACACAGTGTATCGACGGATCGCCGTCTGTCGACCTGTCACGGTTGACGGGGCGCGCGTGGTTTCGATCGAGGCGGACCGGGCGTCACGACGGCGGCTGGAATCCTCCTTTCATATGAAGCGACCCGCGCTCGCGAACGCCGACACGAACGGAAATCCGGCAAGCGCACGTCGCGTGATCACGGTTGATGCGTTTATGAACGGCCCGTATACGCAGCCTTTGCCTCCTTCAGGGAAATAATTCGACCGGATGTCCTTGTGCGACGGGCATCAGCGATCGCGATCGAATATCCGGCCGGGCCGGCTGGCCTGCGTGCCGGGATGTGCGGGGATTATCGGTCTCAAAAGTGAAACATCTTGCCTTCGCCAGACCGGCCTTCGAAAGGTCGGGCAGGTGCTTGAATGCAAAAGGGATTTCACCCGCCACTCGAGAAAACCCCAGCGTCGTGTCGAGCGGAACGTTTCAAGGCTGAAACATGAATCGCGTGCGCCGGACCCTGCCGGGCCGGATCGTATTGCCCGGAAATTCAATCCCCCCTTCTGCAGTCGGTCGCTTGCAGGCCTGGCATTGCCAATGCGTCAGGTGGCGCGGATTGGCGCAATCAGCCAAACCGCCCCTCGTTGACTCAGGAGGATTTCATGCGCAAAACTTTATTGGCGTCCGCTGCACTCCTCGCCCTAGGATGCAGTGGTTACGCAATGGCCAACCCATGCAGTAGCGATTCGGGTGCAACTTGTAGCCAGCGGTCTGACGACGGATCGAACACTCTCACCAACACGGTCAACTCGTCGCAGACCAGCGGTACCGGGTCCAACGCGAATGAAGTCTCGCCCGGTGCAAGCGTCTATCAGGATTCCTACAACACCACCAAGGTCGTCGCGCTCAGCAAGCTCGACGGCTACGTGACCAACGTTCAGGTCTATGGCATCGGCAACCAGGCGACCAACAACGGCAACGCCAGCGGAGGGAGCGGCGGCAGGGGCGGCAATGGCTACGGCTTTGGCGGCCACGGCGGCAATGGCGGCAATGCCGGCAACGGCGGTGCCGGGGGGGCCGGCGGCAGCGGCGGCAGCTCGGTCAACGGCAGCGCGACGGCCGGTAACGCCACCAATGGCGGCGCGGCGGCCGGCAACGGCAATGGTGGTGGTGGCGGCGGCGGCGGCTCGACGACAGCCAGCGGCGGGAGCGGCGGCCACGGCACGGCGAGCGGTGGTTCCGGGACCGGTTCGGGCGGCGGCGCGCTTGCCGCGTCGGTCGGTGTAGGCGGCCGCGGCAGCGGCTCGGGCCAAGGCTCCGGCACGGGCTCGGGATCGGCAGGTTGGGCTAGCGCCTCGACGCACCACGGCGGCACCTCGAGCGCATCGAGCGGTAGCGGCACCGGCACCGGCATCGGGACCGGCTCGGGCAGCGGTTCAGGCGGCGCCGGCACGGCGGGCGCGTCGACGGCATCCGGCGGTTCGGGGTCGGGATCAGGCGGCGCGGCGGGCGCGGCGGGCGGCAGCGGCGGTGCAGCGACAGCCAGCGCCGGCAACGGCGGTGCGGGTGGCGCGGGCACGGGCGGCAGCGCGGCGAATGGCAGTTCGTCGTCGATGGCTAGCAACGGCAGCTCCACCGCAGGCAACGGCGCGGTCGGTGCCGCAGGCGCCATGGGCGGTGCAGGCGGCGCAGGCGGTACCGGCAACGGCGGCGCCGGCGTCGGCGCGGTCGGCGGCACGGGCGGTGCGGGCGGAGCCAACGTCGTCGACGCGGGGACGTTCAACATGTCCAACACGATGACGAGCGTCGGGCAGACCGCGGCGGGCATCATGGTCGCCAACCAGAACAGCGGCATGGCGTCGTTCGTGCAGCAGGCCGTGACCGTACAGGCGAACCTGACTGTCGGACGTTGAAACGGCAGGTCGGTCCAGGTGAGTCGTGCGAATCGCCGCGGGGCGAAGCGTGTCCCGCGGCGATCACACCGATGACGCTCACCGCGCGTGTGGTCCGGTCGGACCCGCGCGGGGCCCAAGGAGACAGCCATGCGAATCCGCAATGCAGTTTCGATGGTGATATTGCCTGTGCTGCTGTCGGGCCTGATCGCCCGGGCGGCGACCGACGCGCCGCGAGACGCGGCCGTCGATGCAGCCGGTGCGGCTGCGTCAGGTTCCCTGCCTGCGGCGCTGGCCGGCCCGACCGCGGTTGTGTCCGCGATCGGGGCCGGGGCCGGCGATGCACGGCCTGCCGGCGACACGGCGGCCGCGCGTGATGCCGGCTTCGGAGTCGCGATGAGCGCCGACCAGCTCGACGCACACCGGGGCGGCGATGCGCTAATCGGCCAGAACACCCTGAACGGCACCGTTTCCGACAACGTCGCGAACCGGGTTTCGACAGGCTCGAATTCGATCGCCGACGGGTCGTTCGCGAATTCGAGCGGCTTGCCGACGGTCATCCAGAATACCGGCGCGAACGTGCTGATCCAGAACGCCACGGTTCTCAACGTGCATTTCGGGAACTGAGCGATGAAACACTCCGCGACGGCGTGGATGGCGGCGCTCGCGTGCGTGTCGTCCGTCACGGCGGCGCGGGCGGACGAGATGACCGTGGTCGACCCGACGGGGGCCGGCTACGCGATGCACGTCACGAGTCTCAAGGAAGCGCGTTTCAAGCGAACCGTGAAGCAGCAATACGACTTCAGTTGCGGGTCTGCCGCCGTCGCGACGCTGCTGACCTATCAATACGACTATCCGATGACCGAACAGACGGCCTTCGCGCAGATGTGGGAGAACGGCAATCAGGACAAGATCCGCCACCAGGGTTTCTCGCTGCTCGACATCCGGCGCTTTCTCGAAGCGCACGGCTTCATCGCGGACGGCTATGAACTGCCGCTTCAGACGCTCGCGAAGACGCACACACCGGCGATCGTGCTGATTGCCGAGCAGGGCTATCACCATTTCGTCGTCGTGAAAGGGCTGCGCGACGGGCGGGTGCTGGTCGGCGATCCGGCGACCGGCACACGGCCGATGTCGCAGGCGAGTTTCGAGCGGAAATGGGAGGACCACGTGATCTTCGTGATCCACAACAAGCCGGAGCGCGCGGCGTTCAACGACCCGCGCGACTGGCGCGTCGCGCCGAGTGCGCCGCTCTACACCGGGATCAACCGCGACGGCCTTTTCTACGTCGTGGTGCCCAAGCACGGCCCGAGCGACTTCTGAGGAATGCCATGAGATCAGCAAACGTAAGGTTGGCCGGCATAGCCGCGATGGCGTGCGGCGCGCTGGCTTCCACGGGCGCGGTGGCGATGCAGGACGGACCGCCGGCCGCGACCGGCGAGTGTGCGGCGCAGGCGAATGGCGATGCGCCGGCGCTGACGTCCGATGACGCGCAGGACGAGCGCGACTGGCCGGCAGGCGGTGCGCTCGCGCTCAGCGACGCGCGTCTCGACGCGATGCGCGGCGGCTTCGACATGCCGGATGGCCTGAAGGTGTCGTTCGGCGTGTCGCGTGTTGCGTTCGTGAACGGCAACCTGGTCGCGTCGACCAGCTTCAACATCCCGGACGTCAGCCGGATCACCGCGCAACAGGCCCAGGCGCTGGCTGCCGCGAACGCGGGTGCGCTGCTTCAGGTCGGCCCCGGCAACGCCGCACAGCCCGGCGCGCTGCCGGCGCTGACCGGCGCCGTGATCCAGAACACGCTGAACAATCAGCACCTCCAGACGCTGACGACGATCAACACGACCGTCAACACGCTGTCGTCGTTCAAGAACCTGAACGTCATGTCGACGATCGGCAACGCGCTGACCGGTGCGCTGCCGGGACGGTGAGCACGCGTGGCCCCAGCGCAACGCCCGGCGAGCGGCATGCTCAGAATGCGATCGGCATGCGCAGCGTCATCGCCACGTCCGGCGTGTCGCGCGTGAGACCTGCGCCGATCGACAGGTTCAGCGTGGTTTTCGGCGACAGCCGGTACGAGTAGCCGATGAGCAGCGTGCCGAGGATCACGCGCACGGAACTCGGCACCGTCTGGCCGTTCTGTTTCGTCGGCAGCACGATGCTCTGGTCGTAGCCGAGACTCACCGACGCCTTCTCGTTCAGCGCGAGGCCCATGCCGATGTTGAAACCCCAGATGTCGCCGGGCTGCACGCTGCCGAGGAAATCCTTCTGTCCGTTGCGGATCGTCAGGCTCAGGTTGTCGCGGCCGAAACTGTGCAGGTAGCTGACGTTGCCGAAGAACACGACCGGGTCGGACGGAAAGAGCCACGTGAGGCCCGGCTGGATCGCGTAGAAACCGGAGCCGGTAGGCTGTTCGAGCGGCAGGCCGGTGCCGGTGGCATTGCCGACGCAGCGCGTGACGCAGTCGGTGACGACGTCGAAGGGGCTCTTGCCGGTGGCGGTCTTGAAGCGGAGCCAGCCGATGTAATAGAACTTGTCGGGGCCGCCGGTGTTGAACTGGTAGCGCAGCGTCATTTCGACGTCGCCGATGTTGTGGCCGTGGCTGTTGAACGCGTTGTCCTGGGCGGAACCGGTGAAGATCTCGCGGCTGACGGTGTCGGTCGTCGAGTACACGTACGGAACGCGGATTTCGAATTCCACCCGGTTGGTGATCCCGTAGCGCGCCGCGACCGCGGCGGTCAGCACGGTCGTCTTGACTTCCCGCACGTCGATCAGCCCGATCAGCAAGGCCGGGATGATCGTGTAGCCGACAAGGGCGACGCGGTCGGACGACGAATAGCTGAACTGGAACGACGGCTCGATCACGAGCTTGTGCTTCGGCGTCAGCACGCCGGGTTGATCGAAGATCGGCGCAACCGGTGGTGGCGTGGTTTCCGGCACGGGGGCCTGGCCGACCGGTTGCGACGGAGGCGGGGCGGCAGCGGTGGCCGAGGTGGCCGATTGCGCATTGCCGACCGTGCCGCCTGCCGCGCCGGTGGCGTCGGCTGCGCCGCCGGTATCGGCCTGCTGCGCCGTGCCGCCCGTGTCGCCGGTGCCGGCGCCGCGCTTGTTCGCGAGCTCGCGGGTGTCCAGCGCGCGGCTCAGGCGGGTGAGATTCGTTTCTTCTTCGGCGAGCCTGCGCTTGAGCGCATCGAGCTCTTTCAGGTGGTGGTCGACTTCCTGGCGCAGCGCGGAGATGTTTTCCTGCGTCGACTGGGCGTCCAGCGACTGCGCCAGTACCTCGGCTTGAAACAGCAGCAGGCTGGCATAGGTGATGGCGCGGACGTAGCGGAATGGCATGCGCTTCACGGTGCGTCTCCGAGTGCGAAATCGCCCATCATCCAGGAGGAATTCCCGCGGGGCGCATGGCAAGAAATGGGGTGCGCCGTTTGAACGGGCCACGCAGGCGACGAACGCCGCCGCCGGATGGTCGCTCTCGTGGCGATGCATGCACGTTCCATATGTCGAGACCCTAGTTCAGGCTGGCCTTCAGAACCAACCGGACAAACCCTTGGCCGCGTAGGGCGCGCGATGCGGACCGCGCTGATTCGCGGGGGCTTTCCGGAAAACCGAATGCATGTTTCGCGCCTGTGGCGAGCGGCGGAAGGGGTGCGCTTCCGCATGCCGTTTTTTGCATCGCAGCGGCGTTTTTTTGCACGACGTTTATTCGATCTCGTCCAAGCTGGCGATGTGTCGAACAGCCGAGACGGCTTCCGTCCGCTCCATGACCTTGATCCATCCCGTTCCCGTCTTCGATGTCGCCGGCCGCCCGTTGCGCGCCGGCGCACGCAACAACGTCATTCCGCTCCCGCCGCCGCGCCCGCGCCTGCGGTTGCCCGTCACGCTGTCGGCCGACTCGGGTGCGCTCGCGCTCGCCCGGCTCGCGGCGCTGCTGCATTCCCCGCTCGGCGTGTATGTGGTCAGCGCGCGCACCGTACGCGACGTGATCCACGTGCAATTCGACATCGCGCCGGAGGATCTCGACTTCACGCTGCACATGCTGATCGCGCAGCAGGCCGATGCCGTGATCGGTCCCGTTGCGCGCCGGTTGTACGTCCGCGCACCGGGTCGCCCGGTCGGGGAGCGCTGATTGCCCGTCCGTCGTATCGCGTATCAGATTCGCCGTCGTTGCTCCGGCCGCGGCAGACGTTCGTGCGCCGCGCCGTACGCGGCGCCGGCCCTCGACAGGGAGAATCCATGTACCTCACGGAAGTAGTGCCCACCGTACGTCCGGCGAACGGCCGCGTGCATGTGGCGACGTTGCCGTCGGGCACTCAGCTTGCCCGGCAGTTGCGGGTGACGGTGCGCACGGCAGACGTGCTGCTGCGCCAGGCGATCCGGTTGCCGGATCGCCATCAGTGGTCGGTCGACCTCGACCGCGTCGACGCGGCCGGCGGCCCGCTGGCCGTCTGGGATTCGCACGTGACGCTGCGGATCGCGAAGGCGTTCGCGCCGTCGGTCGATGCGAACGCGCGCGCCGGCGATCCCGATCAGGTTGCGGTCGACATCCGGCTGTTGCTTCCGGAGCAGGCGTATCTGGGCGAGCAGCGCGTCGGCATCTTCGGCCGGCTGCACGGCAACCGGTTCGGCGCGACGCTGTCGGTGACGGCCGGATCGCAGTGGGGCGGCCGGCGCAAGGAATGCATTCCGCCGACCGGTCGGCACGTGCACGGCGGCACGCTGGAAGCGCTCGTCGACACGGTGGCGGGTATCGTCAACGCGGCCTTGCTCGCGGCCGGCCATCCGCGCCCGCGCGGTTCGTGATGAAGGAGGCGGCGCGCGCCCGAGCGTGGTTCAGGCGTCGCCGGTCTGGCCGGTTTGCCGCTGCAGGTCTTCCATCAACTGCTCCGCCATGAAGTCGCACGGCGGGCGTTTCGATTTCGTGCTGCGCGCGAGGATCAGCTCGAGCGGCGGCAAATCGGGCAGCCCGTGCGAGCGGCCGAGCATCGACAGTTGCGCGGGAATCGCGCAGCGCGCGAGCGGCGCGACCGCGAGGCCGGCCTCGACCATGCTGAGCAGCCCGAGCAGGCTCGGGCTTTCGTAGGAAGTGCGGAACGGCAGCTTCGCGCGTTCGAGGCTGCGGATCGCGTTCTCGCGCGCGACGCTGCCCGGCATGAACACGGCGATCGGCAGCGGCCGTTCTTCCCACACGCGCGGCCCGTTCGTCATCGCGGCCCACGCCATCGGTTCGTGGCGGATGAAGTCGCCGGACAGTCCCTTGATGCGCGTGCCGCACACGAGATCGACGGTGCCGTCCTTCAAGAGCGGCGCGAGCGCGCTGCTCGGCAGCCCCATCACCTGGATCTCGACCTTCGGGTAGGTCGCCGAAAACTTCTTCAGCACCGACGGCAGCAGCGACGATGCATAGTCGTCCGGCACGCCGATGACCACCTTGCCGGTCACTTCCGGCCGCACCACGGCCGCCCACGCCTCGTCGCGCAGCGCCAGCATTCGTCTGGCGAATCCCAGCAAGACCTCGCCTTCACGCGTCAGCACGATGCTGCGCGGCTTGCGCACGAACAGCGGCCGCCCGATCGCGTCCTCGAGGCTCTTGATCTGCATGCTCACGGCCGATTGGGAGCGGTTCACCGCTTCGGCGGCGCGGGTCATGTTGCCGGTTTCCGCGACGGCGACGACGGTGGCCAGCACGTCGTGATCGAGCATCTTCATCGGTATCAGGAAAACTGAACGTAACGATCAGCATTATGCGTTTTTATTGTCGCTGTGTGTCTGCCATAGTGGCATCGAGCCTGCCGTATCGTTCGATGCGGTGCGGCCATCACGCCGGCGTGCCCGGCACGCAGCGTTGAACAGGGAAGAGTGGTGTACCGATGATGGATCATCCGTTGCGCGCCGCACTGGCCGCGGAATTGCACGCCCGGCCGTTCCTGCGGCTCGCCGAAGCCGTGTCGCTCACGCACTACGCGATTTACGCGGACGGCCAGCCCGACATCCACGAAACGCTGCTGCACGCGCTGTGCCGCGACACCGGCATTGCCGTGCCGCAGGACGGCGCGACCCACTACGCGGTGCAGTCGCCGTGCGGCTGGCACCTGAAGTGGGAACGCCACACCGAATTCTCGACCTTCACGTTCGTCGCGCCGCGTCGCGACACCGGCTATTTCGACGATCTCGCGATCGAAGGGATCCCGGCCGCGTGGTTCGCGCGGCTCGCGGGCATCCGCTTCGTCGCGGTGCGCATGGAGTTGCTGTCGGGGGACGCCGCGCGGCTCGTGTGCGGCGACCTGCGCCGCTGGATCGACGGGCCCGCGCTCGTCGGCAGCAGCGTGCTCGGCGGCGGCAAGGTGTTCTGCGACTGGCACGTGCGCGACGACGGCTTCATGCGCTTTCTCGTCGTCGACGAGGATTTCCGCGAGGAGCAGGGCGGCCGCCTGCTGCAGCGCCTCTATGAAATCGAGACGTACCGGATGATGGCGCTGCTCGCGTTGCCGGTCGCGCGGCGGATGAGCCGCGAACTCGACGAGATCCACGCGGCGCTGCATGCGCTGATGCAGCGGATGGACGCGAGCGGCGCCGACGGCGACGACGCGGCCCTGCTCGTGAAGCTCACGCATCTCGCGGTGCGGGTCGAGGCGCTGTCGGGGTCCGGCGGCCGCTTCAGCGCGTCGCGTGCATACGAAAAGCTCGTGCTGGCGCGCATCCAGGAACTGCGCGAGGAGCGCATCGAAGGGATGCCGACGATCGCGGAATTCATGGAGCGGCGCTTCGCGCCGGCAATGGAAACCTGCCGCAGCGTGTGGGCGCGCCACGAGCAGATCGCCGCGCGGATCGCGCGAGCGGTCGACCTGCTGCGCACGCGCGTGAATCTCGCGCAGGAAAAGGACGTCACGCGCCTGCTGGCGGGCATGGAGCGCACCGCGCGCAATCAACTGCATCTGCAGCACGCGGTCGAAGGGCTGTCGGTGGCGGCCATTTCGTACTACGTGCTGTCGCTGGCGACCGCGGCGTTCAAGGCGCTGCACGTGATGAACCTGCCGGTCGATCCCGAACTGGCGGAAGGCCTGCTGATCGCGCCGGTCGTGTTCGCGGTGATTCACATCACGCGGCGCACGCGCGCGCAGCTCGCGCGGTCGGAGGCCGCGCATGACGGTGCGCCCGTGCAGGCGGCGGCGTTGAAACAGGCAAATTAGAAGATCGACAACATATCAAAAGGAGTGGAGATGACTTTTACGCAAACGCAACCTGAGTTTTTCACTGGCCTCGACGCATTCGACGAACCGGTGTGGAATCAAGCCGGCGCGCCGGAAGAGGCGCACGTGACGTCGTATCAGGCCGTGCTGCAGGAGCCGATGACATCGCTCGTTGGCAACACGATCGATCGGCCGGATGTCGCTGCGGTGGCGATTCTCGGGTACAACTGACCGGCCCCGCTGTTCATCACGGCGGTGACGATCGGCGCGATCGTCATGAACCCTGATGATGATCGCGCGCGTGCAGCGTCGAGTCGCCGACATGAAGGCGGCGTTCGCGGCGGCCTGAGCGGGTCCATGCATGACGAAACGGCGGGGGCGTGATGCGCCCGCCGATTGTATTGGTTCATGATCGGCGTGGCTCGGCATGGCGACGTGCAGCCGGCGGACGCGCTATAGTCGTGCGAAGCCCGCCGAGGACGTTGCACATCCGGCGGCTCCTTCACGCACGCCGCCATTCCATGACCGCGCATCCCGCCGTTTCCCTTCAGCTGACCGACACCGAGCAGCCTGCCGCCCGCGACTTCATCGGCCGCAAGCTCGGCGAATTCAACCACGCGATGACGGGCCGCAGCGACACGGCGGCGCTCGACGTCTACGTGACCGATCCCGCGACCGGTGAGGTATTGGGCGGTCTCACCGGCCGGACGTCGCTGGGTCTCTTCTTCATCGACCTCTTTTACCTGCCGGAATCGCTGCGCGGCGGCGGCTTTGGCAGCAGGCTGCTGCGCGAGGCCGAAGCGGAAGCGAAGCGGCGCGGCTGTGCCCGCGCGGTGCTCTACACGATTACGTTCCAGGCGCCGGATTTCTACCGGAAGCACGGCTACGAGGCGTTCGGCGAAGTGCCGTGCGAGCCTGAAGGGACGGCCCGCGTGTTCATGGTCAAGACGCTTTGAGCGCGCCTGCGTGACATCGCCGCACCGACGCCGTCCACGCCAACGAGGAGGCATACCGTGACGACCCCACTCGATCAATACGCCAGACAGTACGTGCGATTCGAAGACGAACGCACGCGTCCCGTCCGCGACTTGCTGGCCGCGGTGCCCGATACGCCGATCCATACCGCGATCGACATCGGCTGCGGGCCCGGCAACTCGACCGAGGCGCTGATCGCGCGCGCACCGGACGCGACGGTGCGCGGGATCGACGCATCGCCGGACATGATCGCGGCCGCGCGCAAGCGCCTGCCCGCGCTGCGTTTCGATCTCGCGGATGTCACCACGTGGGACGATCCGGGCGGCTATGACCTGATCCTGTCGAACGCGGTACTGCAATGGGTGCCCGCGCACGACACGCTGTTTCCGTCACTCGTCGGCCGGCTCGCGCCGGGCGGCCATCTCGCGGTGCAGATGCCCGACAACCTCGACGAACCGGCTCACCGATTGATGCGCGAAGTCGCCGCGGCCGGGCCGTGGGCGGACACGCTGAAGAATGCGGCGCGCACCGAGCGGTTCGACGCGCGGTATTACTACGCGCTGCTGTCGCCGTCGTGTTCGCGGGTCGATGTATGGCGCACGACCTACTACCATCCGTTGAGCGGCGGCGCCGATGCGGTCGTCGAATGGTTCAAGGGCAGCGCGCTGCGGCCGTTCCTCGCGGCGCTGAACGACAGTGAGCGCGACGCGTTCGTCGCGCGCTATCGCGAAGCGCTCGCCGGTCCGAACGGTTATCCGGTGTTCGAGGACGGCACCGTGCTGCTGCCGTTCCCGCGCCTGTTCATCGTCGCGACGCGGAAATAAAGCGGCAGCACGACCGGCGTCGAGGCGGCAGGCTGTCGCACGTCAGGGCAGCGGCCGCATCGATTCGGGATCGACCGTGCGGCTCTTCGCGGTCTGCCCGTCGCGCAGATCCTTGTACCAGAAGAGGGCGACTTCCCCGTCGTTCGCGCCGTCGGCGTACAGGAAGCGGTCGTGGCCGCCCACGACGAAGCCCGCCCGCGCGTACGTGCAGCAGGCCGCGACGTTGTTCGCCTGCGTTTCCAGCCGCATGAAGCCGAACCCGCGGCTGCGCGCCCATGCTTCCGCGGCGGCCAGCAGGAACTGGCCGATCCCTTGCCGCCGGCAAGCGCGGTCGACCGCGAGTTCCGCGATCTCGGCCATCCCGTTCCAGCTTTCGGTGATCGCGACGAATCCAGCGAGGCGCCCGCCCGCGCTCGCGCGGAACAGCGCGGTGCCGCCGGATGCCTCGCGCGCCCAGCCGGCCGGGTCGAAGCCGTAGTCCTTGCGTCGCACGGGCAGCGCGCGCAAGTCGAGCAGATCCTGGTACGGCGCATTCAGCTCCCACGCGATCTCGAACGAAAAGTCGCATCCGTTCAGTTCGTCGGCGGGCAGATCGACCGCCTGTTCGATGCTGATGTGCTCGGCTCGGTCCATGTGTCGGTGTCCTGTCTTCAGCGGGATTGCCTGGTCTTCCCCCGGGCGAGCGCCGCCGCCTTGCGGCGAGCCGGATCGCGCCCGTTCCTGTTCTTGAATTGCTGCGCTCGCGCAATGCCTTCCCCCGCGGCGCCGTTCAACGCACGATTATGCGGGATATCGGCGCGGACGCTGCCGCGCTTGGGCTGGCGGTGCGAGATCGCCGATCCCGGCCGTGTTCGCCGCCGGCATCCGGCCGGGCGTGCGGGAATCGGAGGCTTCCGCGCTGGAGTCGAGCGTGCTCAAGGCGCTCGGGATGGACCGCATCCGGCATCCGGTCATCGTTCGCTTCGGTGAGAACATGCCGCGCACGTTCAAGGAGCGCTCGGTCGCCGACCGGGAACGCGCCGACGACGACATCTTCTTCGTCGATCTCGGCGTCGTATGGGGCAGGCACGAGGGCGACGCGGCCGTTCGGCGCGGCGTTTTACGAAGACGTGCTCGTCCGAGGTTGAGACCTGGCGCGAGCAGGGCGCCGGGCGACGCGCGCCGTGGACGCGCGCCGCCAGACCCTCGTCAGATGCTGATCGCGACCGGGCCTGCCAGCGGCGTGTAGCCGTCGTCGAACAGGAACCACGCATCGTACTGGCCCGACGCCAGCGCGCTGTTCGCCGTCGACGAGAACAGCAGCGAGCCCGTGCTCTTCGGCAGGTACGCCCACGACTTGTAGCCGCCCTTGGTCGGCTGCGCGCCGCGTGCGTAGATACCAACCCAGTTCTTCGGGCTGTGGCGCCACGGCGGCACGACGTAGTCGAACCGCAGCGTGCCGTACGACGACCCCTGCGACGACAGCGCGGGCACGAACTTCCCGTTCGTATTGCCGATCGCCGAATCGGTCAGCAGCGTGCCCGCCAGCGCCTGCACGCAGCCGGCCACGCGGCGCAGGAAGTCCGGATCGTTCGCGTCGCGAATGCTCGCGTCGTACCAGCCGGCGTCGCCGTACCACGTGACGGCCTGCGTCGCACCGGCCGGCACGGTGACCGATTGCGGCGTGTTCATCCCGTACGCGTTGTCGACGAGCTGGAACGTCGTCGCGCTCGACCCGGCGGTGTTGTCGAGCGTGATCTGCACGTTGCCGTTCTGCACGTCGTAACAGAGGCTCACTTCGGCCGGCGATCCCGTGTTCCCCGACGCGCCGATGGTGCCGCGAAACGTCTGCAGGAATCCGTTCGGCCCGTAGACCGAATAGTCGTAGCCGCCGGCCGAATTCAACGCGAGTGAATCGGAGAGGGTCGTGCATGCATTTGCGCCGGCGCCGATCGTGTATTGCCGCGGGATCGTGCCGGTGCCGTCGACCCATGCCTGCAGATGCACGCCGGCCGTGCCGGTGTTGGTCATCGTCAGCGCGAGCGTCTTGCCGGATCGGCTGACCTTGCCCTGCACGAAGAACTCGTACGGCAGCCGGCATGCGGCGTTGCGGCCGGTCGCCTGCGCGGGCACCGCGGTGGTGGTGGCCGGCGGGATGATGACCGTCCAGCCGTTCGGGTCCATGTTGCTGGCCGGGCTCGGGATCGCCGGTACCGTCTGGTCGGGATGCGTGAAGTCGAACGCCGACGTGAGATCGCCGCACACGGTGCGCCGCCACGGCGTGATGTTCGTTTCCTGCAACCCGAACCGCGCTTCCAGGAAGCGGATCACCGACGTGTGATCGAACACCTGAGAATTGACCTTGCCGCCCTTCGACCAGGGCGAGATCACGAACATCGGCACGCGCGGGCCGAGGCCGATCGGCACGTCGCCGCTGGCCGAGCCGTCGGATGCCGCGCCGCTGCCGCCGACGAATTCGGCCGCGGTCGAGACCGTCGACTGGCCGGTGCCCGCATACGTGCTGGACGGCACGGCCGGCGGCACGTGGTCGAACAGGCCGTCGTTCTCGTCGTACATCACGAGCAGCACCGTGCTGGCCCAGACCTTCGGGTTCGACGTCAGCACGTTGAGGACGTTGCTCACATACCATTCGCCACCGCTCGCGGCCCACGACGGGTGTTCGCAGTACGCATACGGCGCGGCGATCCACGCTACCTGCGGCAGCGTGTCGTTCGTGACGTCGGCCTGCAGCTGGCTGAACAGGCGCGTGTCGTATTCGGTGCCGCCGCCCGTCGGGTCGATCTGCGTGCCGTTGAGCGCTGGCGCGAGCGGATCATTCGCGCCGAGGTTCTGATATTGCTTGAAGTTGAGGATGACGTTGTCGCCGTAGTTGCCGTTCCACCAGAGATCCTTGCTGGAGCCGTTGTACTCGCCGTAGCCGTGGCCGGCGTCGAGCCCGTTGCCCTTGTCCTGATAGAACTTCCACGTGACGCCGGCCGCGTTCAGCCGTTCCGGCATCGTGGTCCAGCCGGTGCCGGTCATCGTGTTCGTCGTGTACGGCGCGTAGCCGGGCACGTTGCCGCAGCAGCCGGTCCAAAGATACAGGCGGTTCGGGTCGGTCGGCCCGAGCATCGAACAGTGGTAGCTGTCGCACACGGTGAAGGCGCTCGCCAGCGCGTAATAGAACGGGATGTCGTTCTGCGTGAAGTAGACCATCGTGCCGCTGGTCTTCGCGCCGGCCCAGTTGTCGTAGCGGCCGTTGTTCCATGCGCTGTGCGTGCCGCTCCAGCTGTGATCGAGGTCGCCGTAATAGGTGTCGCCGTTCGCGACGCCGGCCGGCGGCGTCGGGTTGAACGGAAACACGTACGACAGCAGCCACGGCTGGCGCCAGACCGGATAGCCGCTCGAGATCACGACCGGGCGCGGATCGCCGAAGCCGCGCGCGCTGCGCAGCGTGCCGAGGTAGTGGTCGAACGACCGGTTTTCCTGCATCAGGATCACGACGTGCTTCACATCCTGAAGCGTGCCGGTGACGGTCGCGGCGGGAATCGACTGCGCGCGCAGGATGCTTTCGGGCAGCATGCCGGTGACGGCCGTGGCACCCGCGAGCTTCAGCGCATCGGCCAGGAACTGACGTCGTGTCGTGGATTTTTTTTGCATGATCGCTCTCTGTCATGAGTGGCCGGCCGGACTGGCCGGACGCCGCCGCGCTTTACGCGCCGCGCGTTGCAGCGGCAGTCACGCCGGACATGGGCAGGTGCCCGTCAGTGGCAAGCAGTGGCGCAGTGCAGGACCGGCGTGGAAGCCGGGCCCGATGCCGATGCGCGGTTCGCGGCGAGATTGCCGGCGGTGCCGGAATCGCCATCGCCGCAACCGGCCAGCGCGCAGAGGAGTGCGATCATGAAAGCGCCGCGCCAGTGCGGAAAGCGGCTTTCCGTACCGGCGGGCGGAGCGAGATTGTCCTGACCCGGATCGAGTCGGAATCCTGAGTGATTGCGATGCGTCGTGCCTGTTCCTGATTTCATTGCCCCTCCTGACATGAAATGAACGGCGGAGAATATCGCCCGAATCAGAACAACTTCATGACAGGCCATCCACGCGTACCGGCGACGTGCGACAGCCGGGCATCGGGATTGGTCGCGACCGGATGCGTGACGTAGTCCAGCAACGGCACGTCGTTGATCGAATCGCTGTAGAAGTAGGTCCGTTCGAAATCCGATGGCATATAGCCGAGCGAATCGAGCCATGCGTTGGTGCGCACGACTTTCCCTTCGCGAAAACTCGGCACGCCGACGCTGCGGCCGGTGAACTTGCCGCCCGGCGTGCCGTCGTCGGTATCGAGCTCGATGCCGAGCAGATGCTCGACACCAAACTCGGCGGCGATCGGCCCCGTCACGAACACGTTGGTCGCGGTGACGATGCAGCAAAGATCGCCGTTCTCGCGATGACGATCGACCAGCGCGCGCGCTTGCTGCGTGATGGCCGGCCGGATCACCTCGTCCATGAACTGCGCGTGCCAGCGTTCGAGTTGTGCCCGCGGGTAGCGGGTGAGCGGCGCCAGCGTCACCGCGAGATACGCGTCCATGTCGAGCGTGCCGGCCGCGTAGTGGCCGTAGTGCTCGTCGATCAGCGCCGCGTGCGTGTCGTCTTCCAGCGAGCCGACCCGGGTGATGAAGCGGCCCCAGGCCTGGTCGCTGTCGAGCGGCAGCAGCGTGTGATCGAGATCGAACAGCGCGAGATTCTTGTGCATGTCAAAGTCCTGGTATTGCTAGCGTGCGCGCTTACGCGCCGATGAGTTTCTCGATCGCGTCCTTCGCGTTCTTCCCGTCGATCGTCGTGACGCCGTCGAGCCACTTCGAGAGCGCGCCCGGGTTTTTCCGAGCCCATTCCTTCGCGACCGCGACCGGATCCGCGTGATTCATGATCGGCACCATCAGCTGGTTCTCTTCGTCGGTCGTGAATTTCAGGTTGGTCAGCAGCCGGCCGACGTTCGGGCAGCGTTCGAGGTAGCCGGGCGTGACGAGCGTGTAGACCTTTGCCGACCCGTAGTTCGGACCGAACACGCCGTCGCCGCCTTCCAGATAGGAAATCTTGTAGTTGATGTTCATCGGATGCGGCTCCCACGCCAGGAACACGATCATCCGGTGTTCCTGTACGGCACGCGTCACCTGGACCAGCATCCCGGCCTCGCTCGATTCGACGAGCTTGAAGCCGCCGAGCCCGAACTCGTTCTTGTCGATCATCCGCTGGATCAGCGCGTTGCCGTTGTTGCCGGCGCCGATCCCGTAGATCTTGCCGTCGAGCTGGTCACGGAATCTGGCGATGTCGGCGAAGCTCTTCAGGCCCTTGTCCGATGCGTATTGCGGGACGGCCAGCGTGTAGCGCGCGCCGACCAGGTTCGGCTGCGGCAACAGGTGCACGGCGCCGGCGTCGACGAACGGTTTCACCGTCGGCGTCATGCTCGGATCCCAGTAGCCGAGGAATGCGTCGATCTGTGCCTTCTTCACGCCGGCCAGCACGATCGGCGGCGACGCGATCGTCTTGCTGGCTTCGTAGCCGAGCCCGTCGAGCAGCATCATCGCGACGCCGGTCGTGGCCGCGATGTCGCTCCAGCCGACATCGCCGAGCGTCACCTTCTTGCAGACGTCGCTTTCGGATGCGTGGACGGGCGCCGTCGCGATCGACGCGAGCAGCATTGCGGTCAGCATCCATGCCTTCTTCATCATGTGGGTCTCCTAAGCAAGTGTTCCGGATCGGGTTGCGTGAATGGTCCGACGGTCGATCGTATTGATCGGATGAAACGAACGAACTTGGGTCTAGCTGTGTGGTTTTTCGTAACGTATATTAGAACGCACAAATTCGCAAGTTCGCACAAAAATACAACCCGTGGCGAGTGCGGACCGTCAGCCGGACGAAAGCAAGACGAGTTGGGCGGCGGTCCGGGCGTGCCGCGTTTCATCAAGTCGGTCAAAGGAAGGAGACCTCGCATGATCAGTCAGATGGAAATCATTTCCCGCCTGTTGCTGGCCGCGCTGCTCGGCAGCATCATCGGCATCGAGCGCGAACGGCTGTCGTGGGCGGCCGGGTTGCGCACGCACATGCTGGTGGCCGTGGGTGCGGCGCTCGTGATGGTCGTGTCCGCGTTCGGCTTCGCGGACATCCAGGACGCGAAGAACGTGTCGCTCGACCCGTCGCGGGTCGCCGCGCAGGTCGTGTCGGGCATCGGCTTTCTCGGCGCCGGGTCGATCATGCTGCGCGGCGAGATCATCCGCGGGCTGACGACGGCGGCGAGCCTGTGGGTCGTCGCGGCGGTCGGGCTGGCGGTGGGCGGCGGCATGTACGTCGCCGCGATCGCCGCGACGGCGATCGTGCTGACGATCCTCGCGGGCCTGAAGCCGATCGAGAAACGCTTCTTCGCCGCGCGGCAGCGCTGGGGCGTGCGCATCCTCGCGAGCCGCGGCGCGGTGAAGCTGACGTCGCTGCAGGCGATGCCGGGCATCGACCAGGCGCGCATCGTCCAGTTCGTCATCGAGCAGGACGACGCGACGCCGGACGACGACCGCATCCACGTGGTGTTCTCGAAGATGACGAGCCGCGAATTCCAGGCGGTGCGTCAATCCCTGCAGACCCTCGTCGGCATCAAAGAGATGGAGGAAAGCGCCGCGTAGCCACGGTTCGAATACCATTGACGGACATTTCCGAGGACATCTCATGTGGCAAGAAGAGCGATATCAGAGGATCCGGCTTCTGTTATCGAAGATGCAGCGCGTCTCCACCGACCGGATCATGGCCGACCTGAACGTGTCGCGGGAAACCGTGCGCCGCGATCTCGTCGATCTCGAGGCGATGGGGGAGTTGAAGCGCGTGCACGGCGGCGCGGTGCAGGTGGGCGACGAAGCGCCGATCGCCGAACGCGCGCAGACGCACGTGAAGGCGAAGCAGGCGATCGCGCGCGCCGCGGCGCGGCTCGTCACGGGCTCGCAGACGCTGTTCATCGACGCGGGCACGACCACCACGCTGCTGGCCGAGGAACTGGCGAAGCTGTCCGGCCTCACGATCATCACGAACTCGATCGACGTCGCGTTGAAGCTGCGCTCGAGCGACCCCGGGCAGGCGAGGAACGAAACGATCCTGCTCGGCGGGATGATCGGCAGCCGCGCGGCCGCGACGGTCGGCGACGGGACGATCGCCGAGATCTTCCGCTATCGCGCCGATCTCGCGTTGCTGTCGCCGGTCGGCGTCGACCACGTGCGCGGCGCGACGAACTACGACCGGATGGAGACGGAAGTTGCCCGCGCGATGGTGACCAACGCGGCGGACGTCGCGATCCTGGCCGACTTCAGCAAGCTCGGTACGAACAGCCGGATCGGCTTTTGCGAACCCGCGCGGATCGGCACGCTCGTGACGGACCAGAAGGCGGAATCGGTCGACAGCTACAAGAGCATCAGGAAGGTCATCAGAAACATCGTGCTGTCCTGATGCGAGCCGCTGCGCGGAGACCGATCCGGCGCCGTGATCCCGCGCATCTGGAGCGAGCGTGCAAGAGCTTCTTCGCCAAGCGTGCGGCGCGGCGGGTCTCTGCTGACGAATACGTTAACGGGCCGTTGACGCCGACGTCGACATCGCGACGCCGCCCGATTGCTCGCGAACCCTAGGTGTGCCGCTCCGCGGTTCGACTATGCTGAATTGACTGCGGCCGGAACTCCGCGCCGCAACTCGGCGAACCGGTGATGGCGGGAGGGCGCGATGAGCGAGCAAAGCAACGTGCAACTGGTGCAGCAGGCATACGCGGCGTACGGCAGGGCGGATATCGACGGCGTGCTGCAGACGCTGTCCGACAGTGTCGACTGGTTCATCCCGGGGCCGGCCGACGTCGTCCCGTTCGTCGGCAGACGACATGGGCCGCAGGAGGTCGCGGCATTCTTCGCGGCGCTTGCATCGGCGCAGACCGCGGAACGGTTCGAGCCGCTCGAGTTCATCGCCAACGGCAACCGGGTCGTCGTGCTCGGCACGCAGCGCTGGCATGTCCACTCGACCGGGCGCACTTACGAGGACGACTGGGTGCACCTGATGACGATCGAAGGCGGGAAGATCGCGGCGTTTGTCGAGTATCACGATACCGAGGCCGAAGCGGCTGCACATCGACGGTGACGATGCCGCAGACGTGCCGGTCTGCCGTGCCCTGCGGTTTCGGCATCCGGTGCGGTTGGCTCGGCCCGCTGTGCCGCGGCGCCCCGTAAAAAAGGCGGCGCCGCCCCACTGGGCACGGCGCCACCAACGGCCCGACCGGCCGCCCTGGTCAATCGATCGCGCGCATCGCGTGGCGCAGTTCCTGGTAGCTGCGCAGGCCCGTCACGCCGAGTTCGCGGCCGATTCCGCTGAGCCCGAAGCCGCCCCAGCACACATGCGGGTAGATGAGCTGCGGCGCGTTGATCCACACGAGCCCGGCACGCACGCGCGCCTGGAACTGCTTCGCGACGTCCGCGTCGCGCGTCACGACGGTCGCCACGAGCCCGTAGCGCGTGTCGTTCGCGAGCGCGATCGCCTCGTCGTCGGTGCGGAACGACTTCACGCACGCGACCGGGCCGAATACCTCGTCGGTCCACAGCAGGTTGTCGGCGGCTGGCTCCGCGACCACGACGGGCGCCATGAAGAAGCCGTTGCCGCCGGCCTCGGCGACGCGCCCGCTGAACGCGACGCGCGCGCCGGCCGCGATGCCTTGCGCGAGCATTGCTTCCACGCGCGTGCGCTGCGCGGCCGAGATCATCGGCCCCATCGCGACCTGTTCGGTGGCGGGCGGCGCGACGACGAGCGCGCGCACGGCCGTCTCGAACGCGGCCATGAAGCTGCGATAGAGGCTGTCGTGCACGAGGATGCGCGCGGTGGCCGAGCACATCTGGCCCGCGTTCGTGAACGCGCCGGCCACGGCCAGCGACACCGCGACGTCGAGATCGGCGTCGTCGCGCACGATCAGCGACGACTTGCCGCCGAGTTCGAGCGTCACGCGCTTCATGTCCTCGGCCGCGGCCTGCATGACCTTGCGCCCGGCCGCCGTGCTGCCGGTAAACGAGATCTTGTCGATCAGCGGATGCGCGGTCAGCGCCGCGCCGACTTCGGCGCCACCGTTCACGACGTTGACGACCCCGTCCGGCACGCCGGCTTCGGCGATCAGGTCGAGCAGCGCGTGTTCGGTCGGCGACGTCAGTTCGGACGGTTTCATCACGACCGTGCAGCCGGCCGCGAGCGCGGGCGCGAGCTTCCACGCGGTCGTGACCATCGGGAAGTTCCACGGCATGATCAGCGCGGCGACGCCGACCGCGTCGTGGAAGCGTTCGGCCGCGACGGCGTCGCTCGGCAGCGCGACCGGCTCGGCCGCGAACAGCGCCGGGTTCTCGCACAGCGTCGCGTAATACGCGAACGTCGCGGCGACGTCGCCGACGTCGGCGTCGGCCTCGAATGGCGGCTTGCCGCTCACCTGCATCTGCAGCGCCGTGAGGCGCTCGCGGGTGGCTTCGACGCGCTCGGCGATCTTCGCGAGCAGGCGGCCGCGCTCCGCGGGCGGCATATCGCGCCAGCCGGCGAACGCGTCGCGTGCGGCGCGAGCCGCGGCGTCGACGTGCGCGGTCGTCGCGAATTCCTGCCAGCCGATCGTCTCGCCGGTCGATGCATTGAAGATCGGCGCGCCGGCTTGATCGGAATGCGTGCGCACGGGCTGGCCGGCGATGCGCGCGGCGGGCAGCACGATGGTCGCGGCGGAAGGGGAAAGCTCTGCGGTGGACATGGACGTTTTCCTGTCGATCGAATTAGCGATAGGCGACGCCCGGCATCACGCAGAGCATCTCGAACGCGAGGTTCGCGCCGACGAGCGCGGTGGTGCCGTTCGGATCGTACGGCGGCGACACTTCGACGAGATCCGCGCCGACGATGTTCAGCCCCTTCATCCCGCGAATGATCTCGAGACCCTGCTGCACCGACAGGCCGCCGATTTCCGGCGTGCCGGTGCCGGGCGCGAACGACGGGTCGAGACCGTCGATGTCGAAGCTGAGATAGACCGGCGCGTCGCCGACGCGTTCGCGCACCTGTGCCATCAGCGGCGCGAGCGACGTGTGCCAGCAGTCTTCCGCCTGCACGACCGTGAAGCCCTGCTGGCGGCACCAGTCGAAATCCTCCGCGTGATAGCCGGTGCCGCGCAGGCCGATCTGCGTGACCTTGTCGCATTGCAGCAGGCCGTCTTCCACCGCGCGGCGGAACGGCGTGCCGTGCGCGATCTTCTCGCCGAACATCGTGTCGTTCACGTCCGCGTGCGCGTCGACGTGCACCACGGCGACCTTGCCGTACTTCTTGTGCAGCGCGCGCAGGATCGGCCAGGCGATCGTATGGTCGCCGCCGAGCGTGATCGGCCGGCAGCCGTTCGCGACGATCTCGTCATACGCTTGCTCGATGCGGCGCACCGAATCCTTCAGGTCGTAAGGGTTGGTCGCGACGTCGCCGATGTCGGCGACCTGCAGCGAATCGAACGGCGCGGCGCGGGTGGCCATGTTGTACGGGCGCAGCAGCACGGACTCGGTCCGGATCTGGCGCGGGCCGAAGCGCGAACCCGAGCGGTTCGACGTGCCGAGGTCGAGCGGCACGCCGACGAAGCACACGTCGAGACCGTCGGTCGTGGCGGCCTGCGGCAGGCGCATCATCGTGGCGATGCCGCCAAAGCGCGGCATCTCGTTGCCGCCCATCGGCTGGTTCAGTTCGCGGTGCATGGGGCCGTCTCCTCTTTCGGGTGAAAAACGATCGGCCGATGGTAGAGGAGAACGCGGGCGCGAAGATCTTGAAGTCGCAACGTTTACATCGACGGGTCTCGATGCGAGTGGCGCCGCCGCATCGACGCGGCGCAACCATCAGCGAAGGCGGTCAGCGACCGATCGGGTCAGCCCGAGATCACGGACGGCGCATCGTCGTCTTCATGTGCCGCGGCAGAAGGAAACGCCGGCGCAGCCGAGCCCCATGCGGCGAGCTCGCGCTTCGTGCGCACGCCGAGCTTCGCGAATGCGCGCTTCACGTACGACTCGGCCGACGCGACGCGCACGCCGAGGATGTCGGCGGTCTCCGGCACGGTCTTGCCGGAGATCAGGTGCTTGCAGGTTTCGTATTCGCGCTTCGACAGCTTCACGCCGTCGGCCGCGATCCGCGCATCGAACTGCGCGAGCGGATGCACGTCGGGCATCGGGTGCGCGACGCGCCGCGCGGCGGTGGTGGACGCGTGCAGCTCGAGCAGCGGGAACAGCACGTCGCTGATGCTGCGAAAGCGGTTCATCTCGGCGAGCGTGAACGGCGGGCGGTCGCGGCCGCGTTCCAGCGCGATCGAATGCTGCGCATAGCGGGTGCCGCGCGCGAGCACGCATTCGTGGCCGATATGCACGTCGTCGAACAACCGCTGGCGGAATTCGCCGGGCGGGATCGCCGCGATGTCGCGCACGACCAGCATCGTGCCCGTCTTGCCGCGCAGCCCCGCGAACAGCGGGTCGCTGTCGAGAAAGCGCTCGTAGTAGAGCGTCATCACGTCGGAGATTTCGGCGGTCTCGGTGCCGATGCCGCTGCTGCCGATCCATTCGCAGCGGTAGCCGGTGGGCATCGTGCCGTCGACGCGCGAGCGTTCGACGTGCGCGACGTCGAGCGGCACCACGTCGTTGAGCAGTTGCGTGAGGCGCGGCACGAAGTGCGGCGTGCCGACCGTCTCGATCAGCTCGCCCAGCGCCTTGAACGACACGTTGAAGCGGTCGGTGTCGCGGTGGAAGGGGTTCACGTTGAGCAGCATGCGGTTCCCCCGGGTGAGAGCGGGCGCGATTTTAGCGGTTGCGGCCTGAAACGTCATTAAGGGCAAGTACCGGCGGGCGTCCTGCCGACCTGTTCGCCCCGGAAAACGCGGCTTGTCCCCCCCGAAGGGGGGCATACCGGGGCAGTGTAAATGAGTAACTTTGTCTCTGCTTTTTTCAATCACGAGACGAAAGATTCAGATGACCAAACTGATCAAGGACATCCTGCCGCTCGGCGCAGGCATTGGCGAATTCACGAAGCTCGATTTCGGCATGGACGAAAGCGACTGGCGCGCGGCCGAGGGCAAGAGCGGCAATTACCTCATCGGCTGGTGGGAAGGCAAGGTCGGCTCGGTGGAGTTCCCGGAAACGGCGGCTGACGAAGCGGTATGGCTCGTCGAGGGCCGGATCGCGCTGACCGACGTCGAAGGCAACCGCAAGGAATTCACGCCGGGCCAGGGTTACCTGCTGCCGGCCGGGTTCGCGGGCCGCTGGGAGACACTCGAGGACGCGAAGAAGTTCTACGTGCTCCTCGAAAAGTCGTGATGCAAGCCGGGATCACGCGGGATGGCTGGGATCATGGAAATGGAACTCAACGAAGCAACACAAGCCACACCGGCTAACGCGCACGCCGTGCGTCGCACGCCGGTCGCGCTGAGCGCCGCCGAGGCGCTCGCGAACACGAAGCTGTTCCCGTACTGGCTCGACAACCCGGCCGCACCGGCCACCGAGCCGGAACTCGTCGGCGACGTGACGGCCGACCTGCTGATCGTCGGCGGCGGTTTCACCGGGCTGTGGGCGGCCGTGCAGGCGAAGGAACAGATGCCGCACCTGAACGTGGTGCTGATCGAGGCCGGCAAGGTCGCGCACGGCGCATCGGGCCGCGCGGGCGGGATCATCTCGACGTCGGTGATGCACGGGCTGCCGAACGCGGTGCGCGTATTTCCGAACGACATCGCGCAGCTCGAGGCATTCGGCCACCACAACCTCGACGGCTTCGAGGCAACGCTGACGCGCTACGACATCGACGCCGACATCGAGTGGAACGGCGAGATGACGGTCGCGGTCGACCCCGGGCACATCGCACACCTAAAGGGCGACTACGACCTGCATCGCGAACACGGGCACGACGTCGTGCTGCTGAACCGCGAGGAAACGCTCGAGCAACTGAACTCGCCGCTGTTCGCGGGTGCGCTGTGGTCGCGCAACCGCAGCGGCATCGTGCATCCGGCGAAGCTCGCGTGGGGGCTCAAGCGCGCGGCGCTGTCGCTCGGCGTGAAGCTGTACGAGCACACGCCGCTCACGACCGTGACCGACGAAGGCGGCACGGTGTTCGTGACGACGCCGAAGGGCAGCGTGCGTGCGCCGCGCGTCGTGTTCGGCAGCGGCACCGCGAAGGTCGGCATTCCCGACATCAACCGCCGCGTGATGCAGGTGCGCGACCACGTGCTCGCGACCGAGCCGCTCACCGACGAACAGCTCGCGCGGATCGGCTGGAAGAATCGCCAGGGCGTGTACGACACGCGTACGCAGCTCAACTATTTCCGGCTGACGAAGAACAACACCATCATCTTCGGCGGGCTGGTCAGCTATCACTTCGACGGCGACCCGGAACCGCACCAGGACGGCCAGCGCGAAACCTACTACCGGCTCGCGGAGGCGTTCTACCGCACGTTCCCGCAGCTGAGCGACGTGCGCTTCTCGCACGCGTGGGGCGGACCGATCGACTACTGCTCGCGCGGCTCGGTGTTCGCGAAGCGCTATCTCGGCGACAAGGCCGTGTTCGTCGCCGGCTACACGGGCTTCGGCGTCGCGGCGAGCCGGTTCGGCGCGTTCATGGGGCTGAACATCCTGTTCGATCGCGACAGCCCGGAGCGCAAGCTCGACATCGCGAACCAGAGCCCGAGCTACATCCCGCCCGAGCCGATGCGCTGGGTCGCCGCGAAGATCACGTTCCATGCGTTCGACGGCGCGGATGCCGAAGGCGGCTGGAAGCGTGCGTGGATCAACGGGATCAAGGCGATGGGCTTCCCGATGTAGGCGCCGCGCGGTGTTGACGAGCGACGAGTAGGGCGTGCGCCGTTGCCGATGACGGCGCGCGCCCGGCAAGGTTCATCGGCGCAGACGGCTGGTGTCGCGCCGGCCCGACAACGCGCTCACGCGCAGCGGCTTGAAGCATGTTTTCGAATACCACCGATCTCGATCTTCGGCTCATCCGGGTCTTTCTGGCCGTCGTCGACGCGCGCGGCATCACGGCTGCCGAGGCCTCGCTCGGCGTGCGGCAGTCGACCATCAGCACGCAGCTCTCCGCGCTGGAAGCGCGCGTCGGCTTCAAGCTGTGCGATCGCGGCCGCGGCGGCTTTCGGCTGACGTCGAAGGGCGAACGCTTCGCGGCCACCGCGCGCACGCTCGTCGCGGCGACGTCCGAGTTCGTCGCGCGCGTGCGCGACATCGACCGCAAGCTGGTCGGCACGCTGTCGATCGGCCTGATCGGGCAGGCGCCGCTCGTCGAGAACGCGCGCCTTGCCGACGCGATCGGCGCATTTCGCAAGCGCGACCAGGCCGTCACGTTCTCGATGAAGGTCGCATCGCCGCAGGAACTCGAGGAAAGCCTCGTCAACAACCAGCTCGATCTCGCGATCGGCTATTTCTGGCATCGTGTGCCGGGGCTGGACTACACGCCGCTGTTTACCGAGGAACAGGTGATCTACTGCGGGCGCGGGCATCCGCTGTTTCATGCGTCGCGACCCGTGTCGGCCGACGACCTGGAGGCGCACGACTGGGTGTGGCGTACCTATCCGGTGCCGGAGGAGCAGTATCCGCTGCCGGAGCGCCGCGTGACCGCGAGCGCGGACAGCATCGAGGCCGCGACGATCCTGATCCTGTCGGGCGGCCATCTCGGCTACCTGCCCGCGCATTACGCGGAGCCGTTCGAGCAGCGCGGGCTCGTGAAGGCCGTCGGCCGCGCGACGTTCAGCTTCGACGTGCCGCTGCATCTCGCGATGAAGCGTAGCGCGAGCGAGAAGCCGATCGTCGCCGCGTTCCGTGAGGATCTGCTGCGTGCGTTCAACATCGACGCGATCGCGTTGGCCGCGTAGCAGGGCATCTGCTCACGCGTCGATGCGTTCGACCTTGCCGACCAGCAGCCCGTACGACAGGCTGCCCGCGAGCGCCATCGCGGCGATATAGGTGATCGCGCGCGAGAAGTCCGCGCCGTCGACGAGCAACCCGATCACGATCGGCGTCGCGATCGCGGATAGGTTGCCGATCAGATTGAACACGCCGCCCGTGAGGCCGAGCAGCCGCGCGGGCGCGAGGCCCGACACGAGCGACCACGTGATCGACGCGAAGCCGTTGCCGAAGAACGCGATCGTCATGAACGCGATCACCCAGCCCGTCGACGTGACGTAGTTCGCGCCGATGATGCAGGTCGAGATCAGCAGCCCCGAGATGATCGGCAGCTTGCGCGCGAAGCCCTGCGACGCGCCACGCCGCATCAGCCAGTCCGACAGCACGCCCGAGCACAGCACGCCGACGAACGCGGCGAGAAACGGCAGCGACGCGAGAAAGCCCGACTTGATGAAATCCATCCCGCGGTACTTGACGAGGTAGGTCGGGAACCACGTGAGGAAGAACCACAGCGTCGAGTTCAGCGCGAACTGGCCGAGATAGATGCCCCACAGCTTGCGCCGGCCGAGCACGACGCCGAGATCGCGCCACGTCGACGGCGTGCGCTCGGTGCGCGCGGCGATGCGGTCCTCGAGATCGACGAGGCCGCCGCCGTCGCGGATCAACGCGATCTCGGCCGCGTTGACGCCGCGAAACGCGCGCGGCTCGCGATACACCGCGTACCAGATTGCAGCCCACACGATGCCGGCGAGCCCGGTCGCGACGAACACCATGTGCCAGCCGAGATGCACCTGCAGCCACGCGAGCACGGGCGTGAGGAACGCGAGGCCGACGAACTGCCCCGACGTGTAGCCGCCGATCGCGCTGGCGCGCTCGCGGGTCGGGAACCACGTCGTGACCACGCGGTTGTTGATCGGGTAGGCCGGCGCTTCGAGCGCGCCCACCGCGAGCCGCAGCACGATCAGCCCGACGAATGAGCCGGCGAAGCCGAGCAGCAGCGTCGCGGCCGACCACAGCGCGAGTGCGCCCGCATACAGCACGCGCGGCGACACCTTGTCGACGAGCCAGCCGCCGGGGATCTGCATCAGCGCGTAAGTCCAGCCGAATGCGGAGAACACGAGGCCCGCGCGGACCGGGTCGATGTTCAGCTCCTTGAACAGCGCGGGCGCGGCGATCGACAGGTTGCTGCGGTCGAGATAGTTGATCACGACCGTGACGAACAGCAGTGCGAGGATGATCAGGCGTTTGCGGCTCGGCGGCGCGGTGCAGGCGGCAACCGCGGACGCGGACATGCGCGCGGCGGAATCGGGTGCGGCGTCGGCGCGCGCGTGCGGCTGCGCCGGCGGCTTGGCATGCGTGCGTGATGCGAAATGGGCCACGGTCGTCTCCTGTGTTCTGTGCCGGCAAGCACCCGCGTGGCGGGGCGGCCGCATCCAATGGCATTGGGCGAACGTTAGGGCCGTGGCGCAAAGCGCGTCAACATTTGAACAGGCATCCCTATTAATGGGACGTTGTGCGCTCAGTATGTGGGAAGGCACGGCGAAAGCGTGGTGAGCGCGGTCGCCGCGTCGCGGTTCAGCCGCGGTCGCTTCCTTCGCACTGCCCCAACCCTGTGCGCAACCGCCGCGCGGATTGCAATACACCACGTTCAGTCGCTGGAGCGGGGCAGGAAACGCATGTCGGTTGAAGGACAGTGGATGCGGCCGGCCTACGCGCTGGCGCTGTCGTCGCGATACCCGCTCTTGCCGTCGAAGATTTCCTTCAGTGCGGCGCGCAGCACGACGGGATCGTGTTCGCCGGGCGCGAGATGGATCACGTAGTGCGTATTGCCGTCGAGCCTCGCGGCGGTGCGTTCATCGAGTTCGACTTCGAGCGTGTCGCCCGTGAGGCGCACCGACAGATCCTTCACGTGCGCGGTGAGCTGGTCGAGCACCATCACCTCGATCGACGTTTCCTCCGGAAAGCGCAGCAGCGAGAAGCAATAGTTCTGCTCCGCGTCGTGGCAATAGATGTTCGCGCAGCTTTCGTCGTCGTCGATGTCGGACGTTGCCGCGCCGACGGTGGCGTGTAGTTCCATGATGTTTCTCTCGATGTGGGGTTATCGGGCCAGCGCGATTTCCGCTTCGGCCTCGCAGTGCGCATCGCGCGCCTTCAGCCACAGCCCGAATTCGCGCATGACCTCGACGACGGGCCGCAGCCGGTCGCCGTCCGCGGTCAGATCGTACTCGACGCGCACCGGCACTTCCGGATACACGGTGCGCCGCACGAAGCCGGCGTCCTCGAGCGCGCGCAGATCGAGCGTCAGCATCCGCTGCGAGATGCCCGGCATGTCGCGGCGCAGGTCGCTGAAGCGCTTCGGCCCGTCGAGCAGATACGACACGAGCAGCAGCCGCCAGCGGCCGCCGAGCATGCGCATCGCTTCTTCCACGGAACATCCTGTCGCACTCGTTTTCATGACTGCTGACCCTGGTCGGTAACTTTTTTGTGGCTACGGCACAAACGACTGCCGTCTTCTCATCGCTGCGCCGATGCGAGATATTAGCGCCCGCGTCGCGGCGAATCGAGAGTCGAACCCACCAACCAAGGAAACGCATGAAGCTCTATCACGCTCCCGGCAGCTGTTCGCAGGCAATCCGCATCGTGCTGCGCGAAGCGGACATCGATGCGCAGATCGTCAAGGTCGACGCGCGCAAGCATCGAATCGACGACGGCCGCGACTACTACGACGTCAACGAACTCGGCTACGTGCCGCTGCTCGAACTCGACGACGGCACGACGCTGCGCGAAGGACCGGTGATCGCGCAGTATCTCGCGGACCGGTGCCCGGAAGCGGGGCTCGCGCCCGCATACGGCACGCTCGCCCGCTACCGGCTGATGGAGTGGCTGAACTTCCTCGGCACCGAGATCCACAAGGGCTTCATACCGCTGCTGTACGCGGTGCAGGCGGGGAACTACGTGGACCCGGTGCGGCAGAAGCTCGACAGTCGGTTCGCGTGGATCGACCGGCAGCTCGGCGGCCCCCCGTACGTGACGGGCGACACGTTCACGATCGCCGATGCGTACCTGTTCGCGCTCACGGGCTGGGGCAAGGCCGACTGGATGCGCTCGGTGTACCACGCGGACATCGACCTGAGCCGGCATGCGAACCTGCGTGCGTGGTACGAGCGGGTGCGGGCGCGGCCGGCCGTGCAGCAGGTGCTGGCTGCGGACGGCCTGATCCGTTAGCGCGTGCGGACGGCTCCGGAGACGCTACGAAACCGTACATTTCGCCCCGCCACGCCGCAAACCGTCGCGCTATAATCGCCGCCATGAAACTGTTTCGGACCTTCATCCTGCTGCTGCTGTGCGCGGTGCTGCCCATCAGCGGGCTGGCAGCCAGCGGCCTGACCGGTGAATGTCCGATGCAGCACACGATGGCGATGGAGACGGACACGGGCATGACCCTGTCCGCCGACATGAGCGGCTGCGATTCGATGAAAGCATCGCCCACCGATCACGCGAAGGCCAAAGCGAAAGGCATGGCCTGCAAGGTGACGGCCCAATGTCAGTTCGGCAGTCTCTATCACCCGGCCGCGCGCACCGGCGTTAGCCGTCCCGCTGCATTCGCCAGCACGATCGTCTTCCACTACACGCAGTCCGTCCCGATCCGCGACCCGAACGGGTTGTGGCGCCCGCCCCGCATCAGCTGATCCCGATCTGACCGGTTCACCGCCGAGGCGGTGAGGTTCGTCCTGGATTCAGGACGTGGAATCCATTTGGGTTCCGACTTGGGGTTACACCATGTCATTCGATTTCTGCACGCCGCGCAGGCGGCGTGCGTGTCGGCGCGCGCCCATGCTCGGGGCGGCGCTACTGGTTGCGGGCGCCGCTCACGCGCAGCTGGCGCCCGTCACGCTGGACGCCGCGCTGCAGTCCGCCACCGATCATTCCGCATCGATGCAGGCCGCGCAGGCGTCGGTGCGTGCCAGTTCGGAGGCGGCCGTCAAGGCGGGCCAGTTGCCGGACCCGATGCTGAAGGCCGGCATCGACAACCTGCCGGTCAACGGCGGGCAGCGCTTCACCGTCGGCCAGGACTTCATGACGATGCGCCGCATCGGCATCGAGCAGGAATGGGTATCGGGCGACAAGCGGCGCTTGCGCTCGGCGCTCGCCAACGAACAGGTCGGGCGCGAGCGCGCCGGCTATCTCGCGCAGCTCGCCGGCGTGCGTCAGCAGACCGCCGCGGCGTGGCTGAACGCCATCTACGCGAAGCAGGCGCTTGCGCTCCAGCAGGCGCTGCTCGATCACATGAACCATGAGCTCGAGGCGACGAAGGCGTCGTATCGCGGCGCGAAGGCAAGCGCGGGCGACGTCGTCCAGGCCCGGGCCATGCTCGCGCAGACGCAGGACCAGCTGCTGAAGGCACAGCAGGTCTACCAGACCGCGCTCATCGCGTTGTCGCGCTGGACGGCCGTGCCCGTCGAGGACGTCACGGGAACGCCGCCGGCGGCGGAATCGTTCGTGTCGTCGTTGCCGCCGGACGAATTGCGGCTGGCGCAACCGGCGCTCATCACCGCGGCGGACGACATCGCGGTCGCCGAAGCCGATACCGCGGTGGCGAACAGCGAGCGCAGCCCGAACTGGACGTGGGAAGTCGCGTACCAGCAGCGGGGTGGCGCGTATTCGAACATGGTGTCCGTCGGCGTCACGATCCCGTTGCCGCTCAACCGCAAGAACCGGCAGAACCGCGACGTCGCCGAGAAGGCCGCGCTCGCGACGAAAGCGCGCCTGATGTACGAGGACACGCTGCGCCAGGTGCAGGCCGATATCCGCATGCAGTCCGCGACGCTCGCGAGCGGCCGCGCACGCATCGCGAACCTGGGCGACGCGCTGCTGCCTGCCGCGGAGCAGCGCGTGCAGCTGGCCAACGCCGCGTACCGGGCCGGCACGGGTTCGCTCGCCGACACCTTCGCCGCACGCCGCGCGCAACTTGATGCACAACTGCAGGTGCTCGATCTCCGGCGCGACGTCTCGCTGACCTGGGCCCAGCTCGAATACCAGGTCGTGCCGTCGACGCTGGCCGCCGCGCAATGAAGGAGAACGACATGACGAAGCAAACAATGACCCGTGCCGCGCTGCTGGCGTTCGCCGCCGCGGCGCTGCTCGGCGCGGGCTATGTCGCGGGCGCACGCCATGCGGCACACGCCGTGCCGGAAGCCGCCGCGGCGTCGCCCGGCAAGCCCGACCCGACGACCGGACGCAAGGTGCTGTACTGGCACGATCCGATGGTGCCGAACCAGCACTTCGACAAGCCGGGCAAGTCGCCCTTCATGGACATGCAGTTGCAACCGGTCTATGCGGACGAAGGCGGCGGCCCGTCAGGCATCCGGATCGATCCCGGCCTGCAGCAGAACCTCGGCATCCGCTACGCGACCGTCCGGCGCCAGGAAACGGCCGGCGGATTCGATGCGGTCGGCACCACGCAATTCGATGAAGCGCGCACGGATGTCGTGCAGTCGCGCGTGACGGGCTACATCGATCGCCTGTACGCGCGGGCGCCGATGCAGCGCATCGACAAGGGCGCGCCGATCGCGTCGCTGTACGTGCCCGACTGGCTCGCGCCGCAGGAGGAATATCTCGCGCTGAAGCGCGGCGGGATGGACGGCAGTCTGCTGGAGGCGTCGCGTGCGCGCATGCGTGCGCTGTCGATTCCGGACGGCATGATCGCGAGCCTCGATCGCACCGGCCGAGTGCAGACGCACGTCGTGCTGTCCGCGCCGGAAACCGGTGTCGTCAGCGAGCTGAACGTGCGTGACGGCGCGATGGTCGCGCCGGGGCAGACGCTGGCCAGGATCTCGGGGCTGTCGACGCTGTGGCTGATCGTCGAGATCCCCGAGGCGCTGGCGTTGACCGTGCAGCCGGGGGTGCCGGTCGACGCGACGTTCGCGGGCGATCCGTCGCGGCACTTCACGGGGCGCATCCGCGAGATCCTGCCGGGCATCAGCACGAGCAGCCGTACGCTGCAGGCGCGGCTGGAGATCGACAACGCGTCGCTGAAGCTGACGCCCGGCATGCTGATGCGCGTGCGTGTCGCCGGGCCGAAGGCAGTGCCGCGCCTGCTCGTGCCGTCGGAGGCGGTGATCGCGACCGGCAAGCGCACGATCGTCATCCTGAAGCGTGGCGACGGCGGCCTTCAGCCGGCGACGGTGACGGTGGGCAACGACGTCGGCGGCGATACGGAAGTGCTCGACGGGTTGAGCGAAGGCGATACGGTCGTCGCATCGGGGCAGTTCCTGATCGATTCCGAAGCGAGCCTCAAGTCCGTGCTGCCGCGACTGGCAAGCAGCGCCGGCGCGAGCGGGGCGGTGCCCGTGTCGGCACCGAAGGCGGCGGCGCCGACCTACGAGACCACCGGCAAGGTCGAGAACGTCACGGCCGACGACATCACGTTCTCGCATCAACCCGTGCCCGCGCTCGGCTGGGGCGCGATGACGATGGCTTTCGGCAAGCCGTCCGCTACCGCGTTCCCGGACGTGAAGCCGGGCCAGACGGTGCGCTTCGCGTTCGTGCAGGGCGACGACGGCTACCGGTTGACGAAGGTCGAGCCGCTGGGAGGCAAACCATGATCGCGCACGTGATTCGCTGGTCCGTCCGCAACCGTTTCCTGGTGCTGCTCGCCACCGTGCTGATCGCGGCGTGGGGTGTCCATTCGCTGCGGCAGACGCCGCTCGACGCGCTGCCCGACCTGTCGGACACGCAGGTGATCGTCAAGGCGTCGTACCCGGGCAAGGCGCCGCAGGTGGTCGAGGACCAGGTGACCTATCCGCTGACGACGACGCTGCTCGGCGTGCCGGGCGCGAAAACCGTGCGCGCGTACTCGTCGTTCGGCGACGCGTTCGTCTACGTGCTGTTCGACGACCATACCGACCCGTACTGGGCGCGTTCGCGCGTGCTCGAATACCTGAGCCAGGTGCAGAGCCGGCTGCCGGCTGGCGCGACCGTATCGCTCGGGCCGGATGCGACCGGGGTCGGCTGGGTGTACGAGTACGCACTCGTCGACCGCACCGGCCGTCACGACCTCGGGCAACTGCGCGCGCTCAACGACTGGTTCCTGAAGTTCGAGCTGAAGGCCGTGCCGGACGTATCGGAAGTGGCGAGCATCGGCGGGATGGTGCGCCAGTACCAGGTCGTGCTCGATCCGGACAAGCTGCGCGCGTACGGCATCACGCAGGCGGCGGTCGCGGACGCGCTCGGCAATGCGAACCAGGCATCGGGCGGTTCGGTCGTCGAGCTGGCCGAGTCGGAGTACATGGTGCGTTCGACCGGCTACCTGCGCACGCTCGACGACTTCCGGCACGTGGTGCTGCGCACCGACGACGCGGGCACGCCGGTGTTGCTCGGCGACGTCGCGCGCATCCAGGTCGGCCCGGCGATGCGGCGCGGGATCGCGGAGCTGAACGGGCAGGGCGAGGTGGCGGGCGGTGTCGTCGTGATGCGTTCGGGCAAGAACGCGCTGACGACGATCGACGCGGTGAAGGCGAAGCTCGCCGACCTGAAGCGATCGCTGCCGCCGGGCGTCGATATCGTCACGACCTACGACCGCTCGCAGCTGATCGAGCGCGCGGTGGACAACCTCAGGGACAAGCTGATCGAGGAGTTCGTGATCGTCGGGATCGTCTGCGCGGTGTTCCTGTTCCACCTGCGCAGCGCGTTCGTCGCGATCCTGTCGCTGCCGCTCGGCGTGCTGGCCGCGTTCATCGTGATGCGCTACCAGGGCGTGAACGCGAACCTGATGTCGCTGGGCGGCATCGCGATCGCGATCGGCGCGATGATCGATGCGGCGATCGTGATGATCGAGAACGCGCACAAGCATCTGGAAGCCTACGGCCACGCGCATCCCGGCGAGCCGATCACGGCCGCGCGCCGCTGGGAACTCGTCGCGACGTCGGCCGCGGAGGTCGGGCCGGCGCTGTTCTTCTCGCTGCTGATCATCACGCTGTCGTTCATTCCGGTGTTTTCGCTGGAAGGGCAGGAAGGCAAGCTGTTCGCGCCGCTCGCGTTCACGAAGACCTACACGATCGCCGCCGCCGCCGGGCTGTCGGTGACGCTGGTGCCGGTGCTGATGGGGTATCTCGTGCGCGGCCGCATTCCGCCCGAGCACGCGAACCCGATCAACCGCGTGCTGATCCGCGTGTACCGTCCGCTGCTCGAGGCGACACTGCGGCGCCCGTGGTTCGCGATCGGCGTCGCGCTCGTCGCGTTGTTGCTGACGGCCGTGCCGTTGTCGCGGCTCGGCGGCGAGTTCATGCCGCCGCTCGACGAAGGCGACCTGCTGTACATGCCGACCGCGCTGCCGGGCATCTCGGCTGAGAAGGCGAGCGAACTGCTGCAGCAGACCGACCGTCTGATCAAGACGGTGCCCGAGGTCGACACGGTGTTCGGCAAGTCGGGGCGCGCGGATACGGCGACCGATCCCGCGCCGCTCGAGATGTTCGAAACGACGATCCGCTTCAAGCGGCGCAGCGCGTGGCGGCCGGGGATGACGCCGGAGAAGCTCGTCGACGAGCTCGATCGCACCGTGAAGGTGCCTGGCCTGTCGAACGTGTGGGTGCCGCCGATCCGCAACCGGCTCGACATGTTGTCCACCGGCATCAAGACGCCGGTCGGCGTGAAGATTTCCGGGCCGGACCTGACGGGGATCGACGCGATCGCGACGCAGGTCGAGGCGGCGGTGAAACGCGTGCCGGGCGTCACGTCCGCGCTCGCGGAACGGCTGAACGGCGGCCGCTACATCGACGTCGATATCGACCGGCTCGCGGCCGCGCGCTACGGGCTGTCGGTAGCCGACATCCAGTCGGTGGTGTCGTCGGCGGTCGGTGGCGAGGATGTCGGCGAAGTGATCGCGGGGCGCGAGCGTTTCCCGATCAACATCCGCTATCCGCGCGAGATCCGCGATTCGCTCGAGAACCTGCGGCAACTGCCGGTCGTCACCGCGCGCGGCGCGCAGATCCGCCTCGGCGACGTCGCGCGCCTCGCGATCGCCGACGGGCCGCCGATGATCCGCAGCGAGAACGCACGGCTGTCCGGCTATGTGTACGTCGACCTGCGCGGCACCGATCTGCGCAGCGCGGTGCGCGCAATGCAGCAGGCGGTCGCGCAGCAGGTCGCGTTGCCGCCCGGTTATTCGATCGCGTGGTCGGGGCAGTTCGAGTATCTCGAACGCGCGGCGGCGACGTTGCGCACCGTGGTGCCGGTGACGCTCGTCGTGATCTTCGTGCTGCTGTTCGTCACGTTCGGCTCGGCGGCCGATGCGCTGCTGCTGATGTCGACGGTGCCGTTCGCGCTGGTCGGCGGCTTCTGGCTCGTCTGGGCATTGGGCCACGCGGTGTCGGTCGCGACGTCGGTGGGCTTCATCGCGCTGGCGGGCGTGGCCGCCGAGTTCGGCGTCGTGATGCTGCTGTACCTGAAGGGCGCGCTGCAGCGCCGCCTCGACGCCGGCGAGCCCATGACCGAGGCCGTGCTGCTCGATGCAATTCGCGAAGGCGCGGTGCTGCGCGTGCGGCCGAAAGCGATGACGGTCGCCGTCGTGCTGGCCGGTCTCGTGCCGATCATGGTCGGACACGGTGCCGGTTCCGAAGTGATGCAGCGGATCGCCGCGCCGATGGTCGGCGGGATGGTCACCGCGCCGCTGCTGTCGATGTTCGTCATTCCCGCCGCATGGCTTCTGCTGCAGCGCCGTCGTGCGCGAAGCACGAGCCGTCAGCGGCATTCCGATGCAGTTCCTCATGGCATGAACGTGCCGTCCACCCCCACTGGAGAATCCTGATGAAGATGAATCAATTGTTTGCCACCGCCGCCGCCGTTTTCGCAACCGGCGCATTCGCCGTACCCGCGTTTGCCGCGGGCGACATGTCGGGCATGGACATGTCCGGCATGAAGATGTCGTCGGGCGGCGCGGCCGAATCGAATGTCGCGCTGACCGATGCCGAAGTGAAGAAGGTCGATGCCGCGAGCGGCAAGATCACGCTGAAGCACGGCGCGCTCGAGAACGTCGGGATGTCGCCGATGACGATGGCGTTCAAGGCGAAGGACGCGGCCATGCTCGCCGAGGTTCACGTGGGCGACAAGGTGAAGGTGCGCGTCGAGAACGTCAACGGCACGCCGACGATCGTCAAGCTCGTGAAGGCGCAGTAAGCGCGGGGATGCGGGCGGCTTGGCCGCCTGCATCGAGCGTAGCGAAGCGCAACGCAGTTGCGTGAGCCGCGGTCGGGTGCGTGCGTCCGCCGGACGATGCCCCCGATCGCGCCCGATCCGGCGTTTCAGCGCGTCAGCGTCACGAACAGGTAACCGACGTACCCGGCCCCGTTCGCGAGCAGCGCCCAGATCGCGAGCCCGCGCGCACGCGCATTGACGCGCAGCCAGACCGCCGCCGCGAGCGTGATGACCACGCCGGTCAGCACTTCGGGGCGCGGCTCCCACGGCGTCAGCATGATGCCGATCGCCGGCAACAGCGTGCCCTGGAACACCATCGCGCCGGTGATGTTGCCGAACGCGAGCGTGTCCTTCTTGCGGCGGATCCACAGCACGCTGTTGACCTTCTCCGGCAACTCCGTCGCGATCGGCACGATGATCAGCGACAGCAGCAGCGCGGAGATGCCGAGCAGGTGCGACACGCCTTCGACGCCGTGAATGAAGCCCTTCGCCCCGCCGACGAGCAGCGCGACGCCGAGCGCGAGCTGCAGCGCGATGGTCGCCAGGTTGGTCGGCAGCCCGACGCGCGACAGGAACATCGCGTGCGGGGCTTCGGTGCCGTGCCCGGCATCGACGAGCTGCGTCGACGCGCGGAACGTCATCAGGACATACGTCACGTAGATCCCGACCAGCATCACGGCGAGCAGCGCGCGGACGGCCCACACGTGATGCGGGACGAACATCGCGACGGTGGCGAGCGCGAATGCGGCGATGAAGTAGTTCAGGTCGCGCACGAAGCCGGTCCGCTCGGGCGCGATCGTGCCGGTCAGGCCGCGCGAGCGGATCACGGCGAGCGTCATCAGGAAGGTCGTCAGCGTCGCGAGCATCAGCGGCGCGCCGAGAATCGCGCCGACGCCGATTTCCTCGTTCACAGCCGCGTTCGATGTGCCGCCCGCGAGCGCGAGCAGCGGCACCATCGTTTCGGGCAGCGCGGTGCCGACGGCTGCGAACAGCGAACCGGTCACGCCTTCGGAGATTTTCAGCCGTTCGCCAAGATGCTCGAGCGCATTGGTGAAGAGTTCGGCGGCGACCAGGATGACGACCAGCATGAACGCCAGTTCGACGAGCATCAGCGTCATGCGGCACCTCCGCAGGCATGCGTGCGGGCTGTGGCGATACGTGAGGGGAAGGCTGGGAGGAACATGGGGACTCCGTGGTCGGACGTGAACGAACCATGACGCATCTGCCGACGTCCGACCAGGAACGACGCGATGCGTCCATGGTCTCGCCAGACCGATTCGGCCGAACGCGCCACGGCCGCAAGCCGAGTGTGTTGACGCGTTCGCTTTCCGGGGATGGAAAGCAGGCTACTCCCCAAAGACGAAAAGCAGTCTAGCCGAGCCGGCTGCTTTCGGCAAGCTGGGGCGGTCACTCCGTTTCATTCGGGAAAGCACGCCGCGTTGGAGCGGATGCGCATGCCGTATCAGGCAGCAATCGGCGTGCGCGGGCGTCATTCGCACGTCACGAAGCACGGGCCGGGAAATACAGCGCGAAGGTCGTGCGACCGTCGCGGCTCGCGACCTCGACCTTGCCGCGGTGCAGTTCGACGATCGACTTGACGATCGCGAGCCCGAGCCCCGCGTTGCGCGCCGCGCCGTGCCGCGACGAATCGATCCGGTAGAAGCGCTCGAAGATCCGCTCGATCTGTTCGGGCGGAATCGCCACGCCGCGGTTCGTGACTTCGACGACCGAGTAACCGGGCCGGGTCGATACGGCCAGCTCGATCGTCGACCCGGCTTCCGCATGTTCGAGCGCGTTCGAGGCAAGATTGCTGACGGCGCGGCGGAACAGCGTCGCGTCCGCGATGACCGACGCTTCGCCGCGCACGTCGAGGCGCACGCCGGCCTCGTCGGCCAGCGCCTGGAAATACGACGCGAGCCGGCGCAGTTCGTTGCCGGCGTCGAGTTCGGCGGTCTTCAGGTGCTGTCGCGCATTGTCCGTGCGTGCGAGAAACAGCATGTTCTCGATCATCCGCTGCAGCCGTTCGCATTCCTCGATGTTCGAATCGATCAGCGCTTCGTACTCCTCGGTGGTGCGGGCGCGCGACAGCGTGACCTGCGACGAGCTGATCACGTTCGCGAGCGGCGTGCGCATGTCGTGCGCGAGATCGGACGAGAACTGCGACAGCCGCACGAACGCGCGCTCGAGCCGGTCGAGCATCCGGTTGACCGACGTGGCGAGCTCGCGCAACTCGACCGGCCCGCCGCGCGCGTCGAGACGCGCGTTCAGGTTGTGCGCCTCGATGCGCGACGTCTGCCGGCCGAGACTCTCGACCGGACGCAGGCCGCGCGACGCGACCGCGTAGCCGAGCGCGCCGACCAGCAGCGCGCCGAGCGCGGCCGCGAGCCAGATGTCGACGCGATAGCTTTCCAGCAGCGACTGGCGATCGGCCGCCGTGCGGGCCACCGCGACCTGGATGGTTTCGCCCGACGGCAGCGTGGCGCGCGCACGGACGCAGCGCGACGTGCCGATGCCGGGCGGCGAGCAGGTGAACGGGCCGGCGGCCGCGCCCGCTCCACCGGCCGGCTGCGGCCGCGCGATCACCGACGCGAGCGTATTGCCGGCTTCGTCGGTGTGCTCGACGAGCGGGCGGTTCGCGCCGTCGTAGATGCCGAGATAGACGCCCGGATGCGACAGCAGCACTTCATGGAACACCGCCGGATCGGCGCGCAAGGCGGCCGTCGAGCCGCTCGCGTGCGCGAGCTGCAGGAACTGGTTGAGCTTGCCGGCGATCTCGATGTCGTCGCGCCGGGTCAATTCGGCGGACAGCGAGCGATACAGGTACGCGCCGGTCAGCGCGAACACGAGCGCGGCCACGACCGCGAACGCGAGCGTCAGGCGCCGGAGCAGCGAATAGGGCGCGGGGCGGCCGGTCACGCGCGATCCTCGAGCACGTAGCCCATCCCGCGTATCGTGTGGATCAGCTTCTTCTCGTACGCGTTGTCGATCTTCGCGCGCAGGCGCTTGATCGCCGCATCGACGACGTTCGTGTCGCTGTCGAAATTCATGTCCCAGATCTGCGACGTGATGAAGGTGCGCGTCAGCACCTCGCCCTCGCGTTCCGCGAGCAGCTGCAGCAGCGCGAACTCCTGCGCGGTCAGGTCGATGCGGGTGTCGGCGCGCCGCACGCGGCGCTTGATCAGATCGACTTCGAGATCGGCGACCTGCAGGATCTCGCGCGCATTGCGCGGCGCGCGCCGCAGCAGCGAACGGATGCGGGCGAGGAACTCCGCGTACGCGAACGGCTTGAGCAGGTAGTCGTCGGCGCCCAGTTCGAGCCCCGTGACCTTGTCCTCGACCGCCTCCCGGGCCGTCAGCAGCAGCACCGGCGTCTGCTTCTGCGCGCGCAGCCGCCGGAGCACCTCGAAGCCGTCCAGTTCCGGCAGCATCACGTCGAGCACGACGAGATCGAAATCCTCGTGCAGCGCGAGGAACAGCCCGTCCTGGCCGTTCTCGGCCACGTCGACCGTGTAGCTCGCCTCCGTCAGCCCCTTGCGGAGGTACGACGCCATCTTGGGTTCGTCTTCGACTATCAGTATCCGCATGGTGGAGCAGGCCGTTGGTGATTCCAGCCGGTCAGTGTAACGCGTGAGCTTACGGCGCCGCGCGTGCGCGAAAGATGACCGCCGGATGACGGAATTGTCACGAAGCAGGCTCGCGATGCAGTGCTCGCGCTTCGTGAAAATCCGGTCATGTTTCGGCCATGTCGTCGTCACGCCGGCGGCGATAAGCTGCGGCCGTCTTGTGTCCGGAGCGCGCCGTCGCGGCGCCGCTCCCGTTCATCCGGTCATTGTCTGCCTGATTCCGCATCCATGTCGTATTGGCGCAAATTCATCCTCGTCGTGCTGCTGGCGCTGTGCCTGCCGATCCAGTCGTTCGCGACCGTGTCGATGCAGTGCGCGGTCGCGGTCGCCGCGGTGCCGCATGCGGAGGATGGGGCGAGCGCCGATCGCCGCGCTGTGTCGCAGGCGATGCAGCGCGCGCACGGCGACCAGCATGAGCACGATAACCACGCACGGCATGCAACGTCTTGTTCCGCCTGCGGGGCCTGCTGTTTCGGCACGGGCATGGCGGAGGTGCCGGCGGTGTCCGTTACGTCGGACATCGGTATCGCGATCGTCTCATTCGCGCCTTCGACCGTCGTCGTGTCGTTCCTGACCGGCGGCATCGACCGGCCGCCGCGCCGGATTCCCGTCTAGTCCCTGCCCGCGGCCGACCGGCCGCGATCCGCAAACCGTGCCGACGGTCATTCGACGTCCGCCGCACGACTCACGACGAGAACCATCCATGCGATTGATCATTGCGGCGCTGCTTGGCGCGGCGGCCCTCGTGCCGTCGCTCGCGCCCGCGCAAACCGCCTTTCCCGATCCGGCCGATGCGGCCGCGTCGGTGCCGGACGTCGCCGTGACGTCCGCGTTCGACGGCTACGTGCCGTATCGCGACGACGCAGGCCCGGGCTGGAAGCAACTGAACCGGGACGTGACGGAGCGGCCCGCGAACGCGCATACGACCGGACACGCGAAGCCTGGAAACGCGGCGGCCGGCGCCGCCCATTCGATGCACGGAGGGGCCGCGCAATGACGAGATTTGCGATTTCACCGCGATTCGGCGCGACCGTGCTCGTGCTGGCCTTCCTCGCCGGCTGCACGACGTTCTCGAAGGACGGCGGCTTCGACGCCGTGTCGTCCGCCGCATCGGAGCGTATCGGGAAGGACGCCGTCATCGTCAGGACCGACGCCGACCGCGCAGCCGTCGACACGCGGACGAAGGAACTGCTCGCGAAGCCGCTGTCGATGGACGACGCGGTGCAGCTCGCGCTGCTGAACAACCGTGGTTTGCAGGCGTCGTACGCGGAACTCGGGCTGTCGGAGGCCGACCTCGTGCAGGCCGGCCGGCTGCCGAACCCGCGCTTCTCGTTCAGCCGCACGCGGGCCGGCGACGGCGAGCTGAGCCTCGGCCGCACGTTCTCGGCCAACGTGTTCGCGCTGCTGACGCTGCCGCTCGCGACGAACATCGAACGCCGCCGATTCGAGCAGACCAAGCTCGAAACGGCTGACGCGATGCTGAAGGTCGCGGCCGACGCGCGCCGTGCGTATGTCGAAGCCGTGGCCGCCGAACAGGCCGCGAACTATGCGCAACAGGTACGCGACGCCGCGAGCGCGGCTGCCGAACTCGCGTTGCGGATGCGGCAGGCCGGCAACTTCAGCCGGCTCGACTACGCACGCGAACAGGCGTTCCATGCGGACGCGGTCGCGCAGCAGGCGAAGGCGCAGCAACAGGCCGTGGCCGCGCGCGAGAAGCTCACGCGTGCGATGGGACTGTGGGGCGAGCGCACGCGGTACACGCTGCCCGAGCGCCTGCCCGACCTGCCGAAGGCGCGCCCCGATCTGCCCGATCTCGAACGCTACGCGATGAGCAACCGCCTCGACATCCAGGCCGCGAAGCTGCAGACGCAGGGCGTCGCGTCGTCGCTCGGACTCAGCAAGGCGACGCGCTTCGTCAACGCGGTCGATCTCGGCTACGTGAACAACTACGAGACCGGCAAGGGTCACGAGCACGGCTACGAGATCAGCGTCGAGATTCCGCTGTTCGACTGGGGCGGCGCGAAGGTCGCGCGGGCCGAGGCCGTCTACATGCAGTCGGCGAACCGGCTCGCGCAGACGGCCATCGACGCGCGCTCGGACGTGCGCGAATCGTATGCGGCATACACGATGAGCTACGACGTCGCGAAACACTATCGCGACGAAGTCGTGCCGCTGCGCAAGACGATCTCGGACGAGCTGCTGCTGCGCTACAACGGGATGCTCTCGAGCGTGTTCGAGCTGCTGTCCGATGCGCGCGAACAGGTCGGCGCGGTCAACGGCTACATCGATGCGCTGAAGGACTACTGGCTCGCCGAAACCGATCTGCAGGCGGCCGTCGGCGGCCGGCTGCCGACCGCGCAGCCGACGCAGCAGCAGCCAACGCAGCCGCCGCCGCAGCCAATGCAGCCAATGCAGCCGCAGCCAACGCAACGCGCGGACGCTCCCGCCGCATCCACGACCGACGCTGCGTCGCAGCCGGCTTCCTCACCCGTGGCGCAACCGGCGCCCGCAACGCATCCGGAAGGTCATTGACATGGTGTCCCGTCGACAATTTCTCAGCGGCTCGGGCGCCGCGCTGCTCGGTGCGGCGATGGTCAGCAAGGCCGGCGCGGCGTCGCTGCCCGAAGCGCCCACGATGGCGAAGGCCGGCACGCAGCCGCCGCTCGTGCCGCCCAACGGCCGCCCGTACACGCCCGTCGCGACGCTGAACGGCTGGACGCTGCCGTGGCGGATGAAGAACGGCTGGAAGGAGTTCCACCTGACGGCCGAGCCGGTCGTGCGCGAGATGGCGCCCGGGATGAACGCGAACCTGTGGGGCTACAACGGCCAGTCGCCGGGCCCGACGATCGAGGCCGTCGAAGGCGACAAGGTCCGGATCTTCGTGACCAACCGGCTGCCCGAGCACACGACGATCCACTGGCACGGGCTGAGGCTGCCCAACGGGATGGACGGCGTCGGCGGCCTCACGCAGCCGCACATCCCGCCCGGCAAGACCTTCGTCTACGAGTTCCAGCTGGAGGCGCACGGCACGTTCATGTATCACCCGCACGCCGACGAAATGGTGCAGATGGCGATGGGGATGATGGGCATGTTCATCGTGCACCCGAAGGATCGCGCGACGATGCCGGTCGATCGCGACTTCGTGTTCCTGCTCGCCGCGTACGACATCGATCCGGGCAGCTACACGCCGCGCGTGAACGAGATGACCGACTTCAACATGTGGACGTTCAACTCGCGCGTGTTCCCGGGCATCGACCCGCTGCCGGTGCGTGCGGGCGACCGCGTGCGGATTCGTTTCGGCAACCTGACGATGACGAACCATCCGATCCACCTGCACGGCTACAGCTTCGAGGTCGCCGGTACCGACGGCGGCTGGATTCCGCCGGCGGCGCGCTGGCCGGAGGTGACGGCCGATGTCGCGGTCGGCCAGATGCGCGCGATCGAGTTCACCGCCGATCGCCCGGGCGACTGGGCGTTCCATTGCCACAAGTCGCATCACACGATGAATGCGATGGGCCACCAGGTGCCGAACCTGATCGGCGTGCCGCAGAAGGATCTCGCGAAGCGCATCGGCAAGCTCGTGCCCGACTACATGGCGATGGGCAGCACCGGCGGCGCGATGGGTGGCATGGAGATGCCGCTGCCCGACAACACGCTGCCGATGATGACGGGCACCGGCCCGTTCGGGCCGCTGGAGATGGGCGGCATGTTCACGGTCTGCAAGGTGCGGCAGGGGCTCGGCCGCAACGACTATCGCGATCCGGGCTGGTTCCGGCATCCGAAGGGCACGGTCGCCTATGAATACACCGGCGAATTGCCGGACGGCTGAGCGACCGGCAGCATGCGGCGGCCGTGACGATGCGGCCGCCGGTTTCATTTCACTCACTCTGGATGGAGCAGGCACGATGAAGAAGGAACTGATTTCGATTGCAACGGGTTGCGCGCTGGTGTTTTCGGCCGCGTCATACGCGGCCGGCGACATGGCCGGCATGGACATGGGCGGCAACGCGAAGCAGGGCGCCGCCGCGACGCGCGCGATGTCGCACGGCGAGATCCGTAAGGTCGACACGGCCGCGGGCAAGCTGACGATCAAGCACGGCCCGTTGGAGAACCTCGGGATGGACGCGATGACGATGGTGTTCAAGGTGAAGGATCCGGCGATGCTGTCGCAGGTCAAGTCCGGCGACAAGATCGACTTCGTCGCCGAGGACGTGGGCGGTGCGTTGACCGTCGTCGAACTGCGCAAGCCGTGATGGCGGGTATGAACATGCATACGAAGATTACGACACTCAGGCGGCTCGCCGGCTTCGTCGCGGCCGGCGCGCTGATCGCCGCCGCGCCGGTTGCCGCCTCGGCGCACGGCAAGCTGGAAGGCGCGACGCCCGCGACCGGCAGCACGGTCGACACAGCCCCCGACACGTTGCGGCTTGCGTTCAACGAAGACCTCGAACCGACGTTCAGCTCGGTGAAGGTGTCGGACGCGAACGGCAAGCCCGTCGCGCACGACAAGGCGAAAGTCGATCCGGCGACGCCGCGCGTGATGACCGTCGCGCTGCCGAAGCTCGCGCCGGGTGCGTACACCGTGCAGTGGGCGGCGATGACGGCCGACGCGCATCGCACCAAGGGCACCTATACGTTCAAGGTGAAAGGGTGAACGAAGGCTTCGTCGGCATGCTGCGGCTGGCGGCGGTGGCGATCCAGAACGCCGGATTCGCCGTCGTCGTCGGCACGCTGCTGGGCAGCCACTGGCTCGCACGCGGCGTGTCGGCGTGGCAGCGCGACATCGCGCGGCGGCTCGTCGCGACGCTGCGCGCTGCGTCCGTCGTGTCACTGCTCGCGAGCATCACGGCGTTCTGGGCGCACTGCGCGTTGATGAGCGAAGTGCCGCTGCTCGACGCGTGGCCGGCCGTTCGCTCGATGCTGGCCGGCACCGGGTTCGGTCATGCGTGGCTGGCCGGCGCCGTGTTCATGGCCGCCGTCGTGCTGCTGTCGTTCCTGCGGCGCGCGACCGATGCGCGCTTTCCGTTCGTGCTGTGGGCCGCGCTCGCGGGCGTCGCGCTGGCGCGCAGCAACGGTGGGCATCCGGTCGATGCGGGGCTGTTCAGCGTGCCGGTGTGGATCGACTGGCTGCATCTGCTGGCGATCAGCGCGTGGGTCGGGCTCGTGTTCGTGACGGCATTCGGCGTGATGTCGCGATTCGCCGGGATGCCCGCGAGCGAGCGCATGACCGGCGCGTCGTTCGTGCAGGCGCTTTCCGATGCGTCGACGGTTGCACTGGCCGTGCTGTTCGCGACCGGCGCGTACAACGGGTGGCGCGGTGTCGATACGCCGGGCAACCTCTTCACGTCGACGTACGGACAGATCCTGCTGCTCAAGCTCGCACTCGTGCTGATCGCGGCGGCGCTCGGCGGACACAACCGGTTCTTCGGGATGCCGAAGCTGATGGCCGCACTGAAGGATCCGGCGGTTGCGGTCCCGGTCGTCGCATTGCGCCGGTTCGGCGCGGTGCTGCGGATCGAGGCGGCCGTGCTCGCCGGCGTGCTGATGGTGGCGGCGCTGCTCGTGTCGAGCGCGTTGCCGGGGACGGTTTAGCACCGCGGCCGGCGGGCGGAGCCGGTACCGGGAAATCGTCGGAACAGGGGCGGTTCTTGTCAGACGATTTCCCGCTTTTCGACCGAGTGCGCGGGGCCGATCGCGATCGTGGAGCGGTGCGGAAAATTACAGACATCTATCTTTTCATTACTAAAAACTGTCATCGAGCGCCGCTAAGCTTTCGCCACCCTCACAACCGGGATTCCCCGTCATGCGCTCGACAATCCGCCTGTTTGCCCCGCTATTGCTGCTGCCCACGCTTGCCGCACCCGTCCTGGCCGCCACCACCGCCCCCGTCAGCCCGAACTGCGGCGGCAGCACGACGCCGATCGCCGACATCCAGGGGCCGGGCGCGCCGTCGCCGCTCGCCGGCCAGAACGTGTCGATCGAAGCGGTCGTCACGGCCGATTTCGGCGGCACGGACGGCTTCGGCGGCTTCTTCGTCCAGCAGGCCGACGCGCAGCGCCGCAACGAGCCGGGCGTGTCCGAAGGCCTGTTCGTCTATGCGCCGAAAGTGCGCGCGAAGGCCGGCGATCTCGTGCACGTGACCGGCAAGGTCGAGGAAAAATACGGACAGACGCAGCTCACGCTGTCGGGCGCGATCGCGGTGTGCGCGAACAGCCAGACGGTCACGCCGGCGACGCTCACGCTGCCGGTCGACAACCCGGGCACGTTCGCCGCGTATGAAGGAATGCTCGTGCGCCTGCCGCAGACGCTCACCGTCACCGACAACTACGAGCTCGGCCGCTACGGCAGCGTGATGCTGAGCAACGGCCGCCTGCGCACGCCGACGAGCGTGGTGCCGCCGTCGCAGGCGCGGACGCAGATCGATGCGAACGCACGCAACCGGCTGATCCTCGACGACGGCTCGAACAAGCAGAACCCCGCGACCGTGCCGTATCCGGCGCCGGAACTGTCGGCCGCGAATACGCTGCGCTCCGGCTACACCGTGCGCGACGTCGAAGGCGTGCTCGAAGTGCGTTACGGCGCGTGGCGCGTGCAGCCGCTGCCCGGCGCGGCCGCGCCGGCGTTCGACACGCGTTCGAACCCGCGCACCCACGCACCGGCGCGCGATCCGAAATCGAACCTGCGCGTTGCGTCGTTCAACGTCCTCAACTACTTCAACGGCAACGGTCTCGGCGGCGGCTTCGACGATCCGGCCAACCGCGGCGCGAAGAACTACCAGGAATTCCAGCGCCAGGAAGCGAAGATCGTCAGCGCGCTGAAGGCGCTCGACGCCGACGTGATCGGCCTGATGGAAATCCAGAACAACGGCTACGGCGAACTGAGCGCGGTGCGTCAGCTCGCGGCGAAGCTCGGCAGCAACTGGCGCGTCGTCGACCCGGGCACGTCGCGCCTCGGCGGCGACGCGATCACGGTCGCGATGATCTACGACAGCCGCGCGGTCGAACCCGTCGGCCGCGCGTCGACGCTCGCGATCGACGACAAGAACCGCCAGCCGCTCGCGCAGTCGTTCCGCCGGATCGGCGGCAAGCAGGCACTGACGATCGCGGTCAACCACCTGAAGTCGAAGAACTGCCCGGACGCGACGAACGACGACCTCGATCAGGGCGACGGCCAGGGCTGCTGGAATCCGACGCGCAGGCGCGCGGCGGCGAAGCTGGCCGACTGGCTCGCCGGCACGCCGACGGGTGTCGCGGGGCAAGGCACGCTGCTGATCGGCGACTTCAACAGCTACACGTATGAAGACCCGATCCGCCTGCTCGAATCGCGCGGCTACCGCAACCTCGTGTCGCGCTGGATCGGCGCGAACGCGTACAGCTACGTGTACAGCGGCGAAGCCGGCTACCTCGATCACGCGCTCGCGTCGCTGCCGCTCGCATCGCACGTGAAGGCCGTGCACGAATGGCACATCAACGCGGACGAGCCGCTCGCGCTGCAGTACACGCTCGCGTACAAGTCGGCCGAGCAGCAGAAGACCTTCTACGCGTCGGATGCCTATCGTTCGTCGGACCACGATCCGGTGCTGATCGATATCGCGCTGCCGGGCGGCGGACGCTGATCGCCGGTCGAACGTCCGAAGTACGGCGTGCGGCGCTGCCGCACGTCGTCGCGTGAGCGGTGGCGCTGCCGCTCGCTCACGCGATTTCTCCCTTCCCCCATGCATCACGTGCCCGATTCGCAATTGCGGCAAGGCGATCCGGAATGCGCGGCGCGAATGATCGCTTCTTCGTTGCGAATACCCACGGATTACGCATTAATGCCGTTCGAGTGTCGGGCGGATTTATTCCGATGTCGTGTCAATAATTCCGCAGCTCGCTTGGCGGATTAATAGAGTCGGTATTTTGTGAGCGGCGCCGGCCTTTATTCAACAATTCGAGTTAATCGATCCGGGATAATTAAAATGAAAGAAAAATCCTGTCGATCTGAAGGAATTTGCCGTATGGCGCCCAGTTCCGTAAATTACCCGGCGACAAGCGCGAAAGCGGCGGCATTCAATACGAAACGGCCCGTGTAACACCGGAAACGCGAGCCGCCGTGGTTTCTTTCAAATTCCGGTCACTGTTCCCGGTGCGCATCATAAGAGATTTTTTAATATCGGAATGATCTTTGACAACGCGGCGCAGCACCGCCTATTTTTGTGATGTCGTAAATTTTCGTAATACAAAAGTCGTCAAAACTGCAAAGGGGGCGGCGTTCTCGCATCATTCTCCGCCAGCAGTTTGCTGTGTCTGTATCAAGTTCAGTCTCTCGAAGAAGTCAAATCCCAACCGCCGTCTGCCGATCGTGCAACGCGAGTGGCGGGTATGCCTGCGCGTTTTTCGCCGGCGATGGTGGCCTGTGTGAAGCGGTATCCGACCCAACACAAGGATAGAGGCATGAAACCAGACAGGAGCAGTACCGGCAGCCGTCGCGAACGTCGCGGCCGGCGGGCCGGGCTAGGCGCTTTGACCGTCTTGACCATGGTGCTCGCGGGCTGCGGCGGCGACGATTCGTCGTCGGTCGGTGCGTCGAGCCTCGCGCAGGCCACCGCCAGCCAGCAGGCCAGCGCGCAACAGGCGGCCGGCAGCCAGACGCCGGCGGCGAACCAGCCGTACGTCGACCCCGTCGCCTATTCGATGAACGCGACCGACGGCCTCGCGGCCGCGCAGGTCTCGGAGAAGGCGGCAGTGATGCATTACCAATGGACATCCGGCGGCACGACGGTCAGCTACACGACGACCACCGGCCACCTGACCGCGCAGGACGCGAACGGCAATGCGGAAGCGTCGATGTCGTACGTCGCGTACACCGCGCCGAGCACGAACGGCAAGCCGCGCCCGGTCACGTTCGTCTATAACGGCGGCCCCGGCTCGTCGTCGATCTGGCTGCGGCTCGGCTCGTTCGCGCCGACGCGCGTCGCCACGCCTGATCCGCTGTTCGGCAACAACTGGCCGAACTATCCGCTCGTCGACAACGCGGAAAGCCTGATCGACACGACCGACCTCGTGTTCATCGACCCGCCGGGCACCGGGCTGTCGGAAGCCGTGTTGCCGAACACCAACCAGAAGTACTGGGGTTCGGATGCGGACGTCAACATCATGCGCGACTTCATCCAGCGCTACCTGAACGTCAACAGCCGCGGCACGTCGCCGATCTACCTGTACGGCGAGTCGTACGGAACGCCGCGTACCGACATGCTCGCGCTGGCGCTCGAATCGGCCGGCGTGCACCTGACGGGGATCATGCTGCAATCGGCGATCCTGAACTACTTCGCCGATGCGGTGGAAGCGGTGGCGATCACGCAGTCGACCGAAGGGCTGCTGCTCGACACCGATACCGTGGCCGGCTACCTGCCGGGCTACGCGGCGGTCGCGGCGTATTTCAACCAGGTGTCGCCGTCGCCGGTCAACCCCTATCTGTATGCACTGCAGACGGAGTTCTTCACGACGCTGATCTACAACCCGCTGCAGCAGTACTCGCAGTCGTGGGTGCTGAGCCAGCTCGGCATTCCGGATGCGCTGGGCACGCCGGTGTTCCCGAGCGATGCGACGCTGCAGCTGTGGTCGATTCCGTCGAGCCTGACGCAGCAGGCGCTGCGCGGCTACTTCAACGCGAATCCGTTCGGCACGAGCCTGTTGCCAGGCACGACGATCGGCCGCTACGACGGACGCGTGTCGTTGCCGAACGCCGACCCGCGGCTGCAGACGGACGGCGACCCGTCGGACATCCTGATCTCGCAGCCGTTCACGAACGCGCTCGCGACGCAGATGCCCGAGTACCTCGGCTACACCGCGCCGAACGCGACCTACCTGCCGTTGAACGACAGCATCATCCAGGTGTGGGACTTCTCGCATGACGGCCAGCCGATGCCCGACACGATCCCCGATCTGCTCGGCGCGCTGCAGCTCAATCCGAAGCTCCGGGTGCTCGCGGAGAACGGCCTCCACGATCTGGCGACGCCGTTCTTCAACACCGAGAAGCAACTCGCGCGGCTGCAGACGGTGAAGGGGCTGAACCCGAAGCTGCAGGTGAACTTCTTCCAGGGCGGGCACATGACGTATCTGGACGACGTGGCCCGTCCGCAGATGAAGCGCGACCTGAGGATCTTCTATCAGGGCAGGCGGATTCCGACCGCGCTGACGCTGCGCACGCTGCCGCCGCCGTGGCCGGACGAGAACCCGGCCGGCACGCCGACCGGCAGCGTGCCGGGCGCGACGGCAGCGACGACGCTGGCAGCGGCACCGTAAACGACGGACTCCTTGCGAAAAGGAACCCTCTATTCATCCATTGAATGCGAGTGATCATGTCCCTAATCAACTTGATGCGGCGTATGTCTCCGTTGATCGTCCTCGGTGCCGTGATGAGCAGCGCCCATGCACTGCCGCCGCAGGCGGTGGCGCCGGTGAAGCTGCCGCACGGCGGGCACGGCGTCGACGGTCCGTTCTTTCCTCCGACCCGCGTGGCGCCGGTATTGCCGTCGACCGGCGCGACGCTGCAGCAGCAGGCGCAGAAGCGCGTCGATGCCCGGCTCGGCGGCAACACGGTGCTGAGCAATGGCGCGGCCGTGACGAAAGCGCAGGCGCAGAGCAGCGGGCTGGGGTTCGTCGCGAAGCACTTCGACGAGATCGATGCGAAACACACCGGTCGCGTGACGATGAGCGATGTGCGGCAGTTCATCCAGCAGCGGCAGGTGCAGGCGCAGCAGGAACAGCAGGAGTGACGGTGTAGCGAGGTCGTGCGCGGGAGGGCGGCCGGTGCCGGTGGGTGCCGGCCGCCTGACGGTGGCGGCGGCCTGCTTTCAACATGCCGCGGCGCATGTTCGGCCGCGGCTTTCTCCATCGAAGTTCCTTCGTGTGCGTACAGCCGACGCGACGCCGTGCTCCGCATCGCATCGCGCACCGTCGACGTTCAGCTTTCCCGGTGCGCGTAGCGCCGCGCCGTCGCAGACGGCAACTCGCCGAACATCGCGCGGTAGTCCTGCGCAAAGCTGCTCAGGTGCCAGAAGCCCCACTTCGTCGCGGCCGACGTCACGGACCCGCCGAGCCGCAACTCGCGGCGAACGTGATTCAGCCGGACGGCGCGCAGGTACGCGATCGGATTCAGGTTGAGCGTGTCGTTGAACGCGTACTGTGCGGTACGACGGCTGATGCCGAGCTGCACGCACAGTTCGGCGATCGACAGCGGGCACGTCGATGCATCCTGTAGCCGCTCCCGCGCGGCGTTGACGAGCGACCAGTACTTCGTCGGCCGCGCCGCGAGCGCGTCCGCGTCCGGCGCGGGCACCGTCATCGCCTCGGAAATCGCATACAGCACGGTCCGCTCGAGCAGTTCGATCCGCGCCTGCGTCGTCACGTCCTCGATCGTCGTGCTTTTCGCGGCCGCGGCCATCGTGTGGCGCAGCAGGTTGCGCAGGCGGTCCGCGACCTGGGTCGTCATCGGGATCAGCGGCGCGAAGGTGCGCGCACGCAGCGACGCGGCGAGCGTGCGCAGCGCTGGCGTCGACAGCTTGTCCGGCTCGATCTCGACGTTCACGAGCACGTGCCGGTCGGGCGAATAGAACTCGAACGCGGGCTGGCTCGAGAACACGTGCAGGCTGTCGCGGCCGCTCTTTTCGCCGCACATGCGCGCATGGCCTTCGAGCTCCAGCGGCACGGCCACCGCGATGCGGTCCGACGGCACCGCGCCTTGCTGCAGGATCACCTTGTCGAGGTCTTCGACCAGGAGCCGGATGCCGCCGAGCGACACGATCGACGACGAGCCATGAAACAGGCCGCCCGAGATCTGCGTGTAGTTGAGGTCCCAGCCGTCGAAGATCCGTGCCTGTTCCTCCACGTCGGTGAATGCGCAGAAGGCCACCGCTCGTGCGAACGGCGGGGCGCCAGGGAAATCGCTCGGATCGGCGGACGGCGTCATCGGGGGCGGGAGGGGGCGGGCCGGATCGATTCATTGTAGCCGCTGGACGCGCCGGTCAAAAAACGGCGGCCCGATTTCCGGTGGAAACCCTCGCTTGCCGAAATCCGATAGTGAAAAACCGGCTGGCGCAATACCTTTGGCATGAATGGAGCGCAACGCATCGTGCCGGCGCGGAAGGCATCCCTTCGCAGCCGGCCGAACCGAACACGCCTGTCGGCGCGGTATCGCCGGCGCACTTCTGGAGAGACGTCGATGGAGCTTCCACGTGGCGGATTCTGGCGGAACTGGGTAGGCAATCAGTCGTGCGTCGCCGCGCACATGGCGTCGCCGACCAGCGAGGCCGAGATTGCCGAGCTGGTGCATGCCGCGACCAGCCAGGGCAAGAACGTCCGATGCTCGGGATCGGGGCATTCGTTCACACCGATCGTCGCGACGAGCGGCCTGCTGCTGTCGCTGAAGGACTACCAGGGCATCGTCTCGGTCGACGAGCGGCAGAAGCGCGTCACGGTGAAGGCCGGCACCCGGATCAATGCCGTGACGCAGCATCTGAAGCAAATCGGCTTTTCGCTGGTCAACCAGGGCGACATCGATTCGCAGGCCATTGCCGGTGCGCTCGCGACCGGCACGCACGGCACGGGGACGACGCTCGGCAACCTGTCGTCGCAGGTGGTCGGGATGCGGATCGTCCGCCCGGACGGCTCGATCATGGAAGTGAGCGACAAGCGGGACCTCGACCTGCTGCACGCGACGCAGGTGAACATCGGCATGTTCGGCGTGGTGTCGGAGCTGACGCTGCAGGTGACCGACGCATTCTGGCTGCACGACCGCGTGTGGCGCGAGGACTTCGAGGCGCTGATGGAAAAGTACGACGACCTCGCGGCGAAGCACCGGCATTTCGGGTTCTTCTGGTGCCCGACGTCCGAAAGCCGCCACCTGTACTGCCTGCCCGACACCACGAAGGTGTCGAACTCGAAGAAGGACTACGACGTGTGCGAAATCAAAGTGATGGATTTCACCGACGAACGCACGTTCTTCGAAGGCGAGCACGAGAAGATCGCGTACAGCGCCGAGGTCTATGCGATCCACTACGTCGCGAACTTCCACGAGCTCGAATACGCGGTGCCCGCCGAACACGGCAAGGAAGCGCTGCGCCGCGTGCGCGACCTGATCCTCACGAAGCACCGGGACTGCATCTTCCCGGTCGAGTATCGCTTCACGAAGGGCGATCCGGCGTGGATCAGCCCGTTCAACCATCAGGACAGCGTGACCATCTCGTGCTCGGGCGGTCCGAACGGCGTCGACTACTGGCCGTTCCTGAAGGACGTCGACGACATCCTGCGCGACTACGGCTCGCGTCCGCACTGGGGCAAGCTGCACTTCACGAACCGCGACGACGTGGACCGCTGGTTCCCGAAGGCCGAGGCGTTCCGCGCACTGCGCCGCGGCGTGGACCCCGAAGGCTATTTCCTCAACGATCATCTTCGGACGCTGTTCAGCTGAGTGGTCCGAACGAACCAGACTGGAGAACGACGAATGAATGTCAAGATTGACGGGCGCCTGGCCGGCAAGGTCGCCATCGTGAGCGGCGGCGCGGGCGGATGCGGCGGCGCCGCATCGGAACTGTTCGCCGCGCAGGGCGCAAAGGTGGCGATCATCGACCGTGACGGCGACGCGGCCGAAACGCTCGCGGCGCGGCTGCGCGATGCGGGCTTGCAGGCGATCGGCCTCGGCGCCGACGTGTCGAGGCAGTCGGACGTGCAGAAGGCGGTCGATGCCGCGCGCCAGCAGTATGGCAATGCGGACATCCTGTTCAATCATGCGGGCACGCTGATCGTCAAACCGTTCCTCGACATCGAGGAGTCGGAATGGGACTGGCTGATGGGCGTGAACGTGAAGAGCATGTTCCTGATGACGAAGGCAGTGCTGCCGCAGATGCTGGAAAAGGGGCGCGGCAGCATCGTCTGCACGTCGTCGATCTCGGCCGTCTGCGCGACGCCTGGCGAAGTGCTGTACGACGCGACCAAGGGCGCATGCCACATGTTCGCGCGGGCGATCGCCGTCGAATACCGCGATCGCGGCATCCGCTGCAACGCGCTGGCGCCCGGGTTCATCCGCACGCCGCACGGGATGCGCGAGCTGAAGGATCTGCAGGCGATGGGCGTGGACGCGACCGAAGCGGCCATCGCGGTGCAGCAAGGCCGGTTGTGCGAGCCGTCGGAAGTGGCCGCGGCCGCGCTGTTCCTGGCGTCAGACGAATCGAGCTTCGTCAGCGGCACCCATCTGTTCGTCGACAACTGTTTCTCTGCGGTTTAGGCCCCATATTTGCAAGAAGCCGACGGTCAGGCACGACCTCTCCAGGAGCGGCAAGTTCTGTCGAAGGTTCCGCAGCGATGCGGACCTTCGATTTTTTTTGCCGGTTCGCCGCGCGATGCGTCCTAGCGGATTGTCGTAATCCTTCTATCTGAACGAATTTGCGTCTGCTGGAATGGCAATGCCGAATAACCGTTCAGCCGGCATCGCGGGGCGGCATGGTTGTCGACGTCATCGAGCGCCGCTCCGGCGCTCGACTTCGCGGGTCCGGGCAAGTCCGGCCTACCAAGGTCAATCCATCACTCTCTTTTGATCAATCATCATGTTCAATCGCACTACCAGCACCGTCGCCAACGTCGATCCGGAACTCTGGACTGCCATTCAGGACGAGAACCGCCGGCAGGAAGATCACATCGAGCTGATCGCGTCGGAAAACTACACGAGCCCGGCCGTGATGGCCGCGCAGGGTTCGCAGCT
>NZ_QTPO01000046.1 GCF_003853645.1 Burkholderia sp. Bp9143
ATACGAGATCGCGGAGTTGCCGAATCCGTGCGGGTCGAAGAGTTTCATGCGGCACCCAGCTGTTTCTGCACGAGCTGGTAATACATGCCCTTGAGGGCGACCAGCTCGTCGTGCGAGCCCTGTTCGACGATCGCGCCTTCGTACAGGACCAGGATCTTGTTCGCGCGCATGATCGTGCTGAGCCGGTGCGCGATGATCACCGCGGTGCGCCCTTGCAGGATTTCATGCATGTTCGCGAGGATGTTGCTCTCCGACTGCGTGTCGAGCGACGAGGTCGCCTCGTCGAACACGAGCAGGCGCGGGTCGTGATAGAGCGCGCGGGCGATGCAGAGCCGCTGGATCTGGCCGCCCGACAGGCCGACGCCGCGCTCGCCCACCACCTGCTCGTAGCCGAGCGGCAATTTGCTGATGAATGCGTGCGCGTCTGCCATCCGTGCGACCTCCTCCATGCGGCGCCAGTCGGGGCTCGCGTCGCCGCATGCGATGTTCTCGGCAATCGATCCGGAAAAGACCAGATTGGACTGCATCACGTAACCGATCTGCGCCCGGTAGTAAGCCTTGTCGATCGCGCTCATGTCGTAGCCGTCGACCACGATCTTGCCGTCCGTGGGCGCATAGAATCCGACGAGCAGCTTCGCCAGCGTGGTTTTCCCCGAACCGCTGCGCCCGACGATGGCCACCATCTCGCCGCGCTTGATCGTGCAGTTGATGTTCTCGAGCACGTAAGGCGTTTCGTTGCCGCCATAGCGGAAATACACGCTGTCGAAGCTGATGTCGCCCTGCAGGTCGGGCAGCAGCACGCGTGAGGCCAGTTCGGACGGCTGCTGCTCGGGCTCGATGTCGAGGACGTCGCCGAGCCGCTCCATCGCCACCGCCGCGTCGTTCATCAGGCTCCACATGCCGACGAGTCCCATCAGCGGCGCCAGCACGCTGCCCATGAACGCATTGAAGGCGATCAATTGCCCGATGCTGAGTTCATGCGCGAGCACGAGGTTCGCACCGACCCACAGGATCACGATGGTGGTTGCCGCATTCAGCAGCTGGCTGCACAGCGCCACGAGGATATTGAATGCCTGCGCACGGTACTGGACGTCGAGCGCCTTCGCATACTTGCGCTCCCACTTCAGTCGTACCGACCGCTCGATCCCCATGCCCTTCACGGTCTCGACGCCGCCGAGCGTCTCCATCAGCAGCGACTTCGCATCGGTGGACGCGGCAAACACCTCGCGCGCATAGCCTTTCAGCTTCGGGGTCGCGAGCGCCGTGAGCGCCATGATCGGGATCACGAACGCGATCAGCACCAGCGTCATCTTCACGTTGTAGAGAAACATGATCGTGAAGTAGATGAAGATCATCAGGAGATTGAGCGCGGTGGTCACGGTGGACTCCGTCAGGAACGCCCGGATCGTCTGGTTCTCCTGGAAGCGCGCGAACACGTCCCCGCTCTTGCGGCGCGCGAAGAACGAATACGGCAGCGACATCGTATGTTTATAGAACTGCGACATCATCGCGAAGTCGAGACTGCGCACCATGAAGTTGGAAAGGTGAGCGCGGATCGTCGTCATCAGCTGGGTAAACACGTGCGAAATGACGAGCCCGGCAATCAGCAGGTGCAGCAGGTTGACGTTCTGGTGCACGATCACCCCGTCCAGGATGCTCTGGATGATGATCGGCGGTACGACGCCCAGCACCTGGATCACGAATGTCGCCAGGAACAGATGCGCGAGAATCTTCTTGTAAGGGCGCAGATAGCCGATGAAGCGCACCCACGGCGAACGTGTCTCGGCCGGCGCCGCGGCCGGCCCGCTCGCGGTGAACAGCAGGCAGGTGCCGCTCCAGCCGCGCTCGAACGCCTCGACGCTCAGCTTCCTGAAGCCGAGCGCCGGATCGGCGATACGCACCCACGACTTCGACACACCGTATACGACGACGTAGTGGTAGCCCTCCCAGTGCACGATGAACGGCAGGTCGAACCCGAGCAGCGCCTCGTAGGTGCACTGCACGCCGCGCGTCGCGAAGCCGACCGCCTCGCCGGTGCGCGCGAGACTGTCGAGCGTCGCGCCCTGCGTCGTCACGTTCGCCAGATCGCGCAGCTTGCCGAGCGTCATCGCGACGCCGTAGTGACGGCAGATCATGGCAAGGCACGCTGCCCCGCAATCCATTTCCTCGGCCTGCTCGACCAGCACGAAGCGCTTGATCATGCGCTCGCCGAACGCGGCGTCGGCGCCGATATCGATCTGCAGCGGATGGCGGCGCCGTTCGGCGAGCTTCTTCTGCCGCTTCAGCTCCTGATCGACGAAGCGGATGCGCTCCTCGAGCACCTCGCGCAATTTCGGGTTGCGCTCGAGCATGAAGTGCACGGTCTTTTCCGGAATGACGAGCAGGCGCGTATCGGTGACGGCGGTGACGGTCGCCGCCTGCTCCTGCCGCAGCAGGCACGCGCGCTCGCCGAAGATCTCGCCCGCGCCGAGCGTCGCGAGCGGATAGTCGTTGCCGTCCTCGTGGCACGAGACGCTCACCTCGCCCTGGCGCACGACATACAGCCGGAGGTCGCCGCCCGGCCCCTGCCGGACGATCTCCTTGCCGGCCGCCACGCGCTTCACGCCGACGCTCGACACATACTCCTCGAGCTCGGCGCGCGTCAGCTTGCCGCGCAGGTCGAACAGCCGCGTCACGAACCCGCCGGCCGAGCTGATCGCGACATAGCTCGTCACGAACGACTGCGCGGCGGGATTGTCGCGCAGGATCGGCTCGATCGCGCTGCGCGGGATGCACAGTACCTCGGTCTTCGTCGACGCGCGCACCGACACCTCGTGCCAGTAGTCGCGCAGCATCGCCATTTCACCGAACACCTCGCGTTCCTTGCGCACGCCGACGCTGGTTTCCTTGCCGCGCTCGTCGGCGATCAGGCGCACGGACCCGAAGCGCAGCACATACAGGCCCTCGGCCGGTTCACCGCGATTGCAGACGGTGTCGCCGAACGCGTAGGTGCGCACCTGCGCCTGCGCGGCCATGCGCTCGAGTTCGTCGGGCGAGAAGAGCGACAGCGGCTCCACCGACGCGAGAAACGCCGCGAGCGACGGGGTGCTGCTGGCCGGGGCGGGGGCTTGTGCGTCCATCGCGGCGGTTCTCCGTGATCAGCGTGCGTCGATGACGTGTTCCTGCGCGCGCTCGGCGAGCCACTCCTCGCGCAGCAGGCGACGCACCTCCGACGCGACGTCGGCGTCGAGCGCGGCCGGGTGTTTCGCGGTCACCGAGAAGATCTCGAAGAACGCGCCGTCCGGCGCCGCGAACGGCCCGAGCAGGTCGCCCACCCGCGCGTTGAACACCTTGGCCTCGATATCCGTCTTCAACGAGCCGCGCAGCACCTTGCCGATCACGCCGCCACGCTCGCTCGTGTCGGCGATCGAATGCTCGCGCGCCATGTCGCCGAAGCAGCCCGGGTCGTCCTCCAGGATCGCCATCATTTCGCGCGCCTTGCCTTCCGAATCCAGCACGATGTGACTGACCTCGATGCTGTCGAACTTCGGCGAATTGAGCTTGAAGTACGCTTCGATGGCCGCATCGCTGCACACCGTGTCGAGCGTCTTTTCCTGGTACAGCGTGTCGGTGATGAATCGCTCGAACTCGTCGAGACTGACGCCGAACACGTCCAGGTAGCGGTTCATGTCCGCGGCGCGATGCAGGCCGCGCACGCGGCGAAACTGGTCGGCACGCTCCTGGATTTCCGCCGGGCTCACCTGCATGCCCATCTTCCGCGCCGCGATCACCGTCAGCCGGTCGCGAACCTGCTGCTCGACGAGGCCCTCGAACTGCCCGCTGAGCTTCAGCACGCGGATGAAGTCGTCGGTGCCGATCACCTCGTCGTCGATACGCACTATTGCCGTCATTTCGTTCCCCTTGATCCTGTACGCGGCGATTCGCCCTGATTCGCCGCCGGTGCCTCGCATCACCGCCTGCCCGGCGCCACTGCGCCGTGGCAGTCTCCGTCAACCCGCGATCTGCCTGAACGGGTCCAGCGCGAACCCGATCAGGCGGCGCTCGCGCACCACGATTTCCGCCGTGGCCGTCATCCCGTAGCGCAGCGGGTAGGTCGTGCCGGCAATCGTGTACGCGTTGCGCACTAGCGCCACGCGGCCTTCGTAGACGGGTTCCTTCGTCTGCGCCTGCGGCTTCGTCGCCGGCGAGATGTATTCGAGCGTGCCGTCGATCACGCCGTAGCGCTGATACGGAAACGCATTGAACTTGAGCTTCACGGGCAAGCCCTCGTGCAGGAACGCGCGGTCCTGCTCCGCGATCGCGACCTTCACCACCGGCCGCGCATCGGACGGCGCGATGCTGCCGAGCGGTGTGTTCGCGAGTATCTTGTCGCCGGGCTGCGTCGTGGTCACGTCGGTGATCACGCCGGAGACGGGCGCCAGCACGAGCAGGAAATTGTCCTTGTCGATGTTCTCGAAGCGGATCCGCGCGGCGGCATCCGCGGCGAGGCGCGCCGTCTGCACCTGCAGACGCAGCTTCTCTTCGGTGTTCGCGATGTCGCGCGCGGTCGCGTCGTACTGGATGCGCAGCCCGGTCAGCGTCTCGCCACTGCCCTCGAGTTGCGCCTTCGCCTGCGCGAACTCATGGCTCTGCTGCGCCTCGAGCTGCGAGAGCCGCGCCTGCGCGACGCGGTAACTGTCCTGGGCCTGCAGGTACGCGCTGCGCTTCTGTTCCACCTGGCTCTGCGACACGCCGCCGCCGCCCGGCAGCGCGAACAGGCGCGCGTACTTGTCCTGTTCGTCCTTCGCGAGATCGAGTGCGTGGCGCGCGTTGTCGATATTGCTGCGCGCTTCGTCGATCTGCGCGCGCTGCGATTGCGCGAGCTTGCTGGTGCCTTCGGCAATGCGGTTCTGGTGCAGGTGCTCCTCGACCTCGATCTGTTGCTTCAGTGCGTCGGCCTTGCGCTCCATCAGCTGCTTCTTGTCCGGAAACTGCTTCCATTCGCGCTCCGCGTCGTCGAGCTTGAGGCGTGCATCGAGCGCGTTGGTCGCCGCCTCGATCGCGCCGCGCGCGTTGATCCGGCCGATCACGTCGTTCTTTTCGACCGGCTGACCTTCGGCGATATAGATGTCCACCAGCTCGCCGTCGACGGGCGCGTAGATGCGGCGCACCTCGGACTCCGGCGCGAGCGCGCCCTGCGCGGTCACGATCACGTCGGCGCGGCCGACGAACGACCACAGCAGCGCACACACGACGAGCCCGACCATCGCGATGATGGTCGCCTGCGTGAGCCGCCACGGCCGCGCCGTCAGGATCGCGATGCCTTCGACGCTGTGATCCTCCAGCGCCTCGCCCAGCGAGCGCGGCGGCTCCGGCGGCGTTGCCTGCCGCGCGCGCTTAAGGAGACTGTCGAGCTTCACCGCGCCCTCCCGAAGAAGCGAGCCGTTCCAGCGTCGGGACATGTGCGGCGAATTGCGGCGTCGCGAAGCGGAACTGCTTGAGGCGATCCAGTACGGCCGGCCCGTGCCCGGCCCGCGCGTCGCTCTCGAACTGCAGGTACTGCTGCAGATCGGCCCGCACGGCGTCGAGGCCGCCGAGGCGCGGATAGCGCTGCTCGTCATCGGCGAGCAGCGCCGGCAGCGCGTCGAGCCGGTCGTCGTCGAGCGCCGACGCGATCGCGTGCTGCAACCGCTCGAGTGCGGCCACATAGACGGAGTTGTCGCTTTGCAGCTTGCGCAACTGACTGAGCGCGTCGGCATACAGCGCGCCGAACGCGGGAACGTATGACGAAATCCGGTCGAGCAGCCGCTGATGCGCACCCGGGTCGTCGTTCCAGCGGCCGGTCAATGCCTTGATCGGCGCTTCGTCGCGGTAGATGCGGATCGGTGCTTCCGCCCCGCCGCGACCGGCAACGAACGCCTGCAGCTCGCCGATCCACGCCACTTCGTCGACGAGCGGCCGTGCGTCGGCGTTATGGCGGGCAAGCGCGCGCATCTCCTGCACGACGGCGCGGGCGCGGTCGAACGCGCGCGCATTCATCGCGGCGATCCAGTCCGGTACTTTCGACCGAAGGAGTGCCTCGGTACCGAGCGCGAGGAACGCCGGGTCGTCCGGATCGCTCGCGAGATGGCGGTCGGCGAGTTGCGCCGCCTGCGCAGTGTCGCCGCGCGCCAGCAACGCGTGCATCTCGCGCAGCGGCGCATCGCGGAAATACAGCGTCGCGAACAGCAGGACGACCGCCGCGAGCAACCCGCCGCTCCACCAGCCGAGCCGGTGCAGGTTAACGCGCCCGCTACCGCCGAACGCCTCGCTCAGCTCCGACAGGAAGACTTCGACCCTGCCGCGCCGGTGGCGCGCGTCAGGCGCGGTTTCGGCGGCGCCATGCGCGGCGTGCGGGTTGACCTCGTCGTCCTGCTGAACGGCCGGCACCGTGCAGAAGATGTCGAGGAACGAATGCGCGGTATCGACGAAGGTTGTCCGGTCGGGGTCCGCGGCGACCGCATTCGCGGCGGCGCCGGGCACCGACGTGCCCGTCACGGTCGAGTCCGGCCCCGGCTCGCGCTGCACCGCGACGCGATAGACGAAATGATCGCCGCCGAACGCGAGCATCGCGCCGTCGCCGAGCGGCGCCGCATGCTCGTCGAGGCGCCGGCCGTCGACGAACGTGCCGTTCGTGCTGCCGAGGTCTTCCACGAAGACGTCGCCGTCCTGCACGTAGATGTGCGCATGACGTCGCGACAGATAGTTGACCTGATGCGGATACGCGTTCCGGTAGCAGGCAAACGTGTCGTCGGTCTTGCTCACGAGGAACGGGAAGGCGGTAATGATGACCGGTTGCAGGCCGAGATCGCCGCGCTCCGGCGACAGCGTGACGACGGCCGGCCGCGCCGGCTGATGCGTCGCGCGCGGCACGAACGCGACGCGATACGCCAGCGCGCCGGCGAAGCGCAGTTCGTCGCCGTCGCGCAGCAGGTGCGGCTTGTCGCCGACATCGACACCGTTGACGGCCGTACCGTTCTTGCTGCCGAGATCGGCGACATAGGCCGCGCTACCTTCAAAGAAAATGCGCGCATGCCGGCGCGACAGGTCGGCCACCAGCTCGGGCCGCGCGGACGCGAACGGCGTGTTGGTCCGCCCGACTGCGAACAGCGCCTTGTCGATCCGGATCTCGCTCAACTCCGGATGGGAAACCGGCTTGAGCACAATGTCGAACTGCCGGTCGAGCGCGGCTTGTTTCTCGGCAATCGAAGCGGCGTCTGGAACCATGATTCGGCCAACGATCGACATGCGCCCGCCAATGGGCATGCGGCGCAGGAAACGCGACGCGCTTTCGAACCACCCGTGTGAAGCCGCGCCGCCAAGGCACGTGGCGGCACGATCGTGAAAAAAGTTTAGGCGACGGATGGCGGTAGTCAATCGGCTGGCACCGATCGCGCGGCTGCGCAAGGCTGGCGTGTTCATTGCATCGCTTGCCGAACCGGCTCGCTGCTTGCATTCGAGACTTCGACCGCGCGCCAGCCGCCGCCGATTGCCTTGTAGAGCGTGACCGTGTCGCTCAGAATCTGCTGATGATTCGCGAGCAGCGCGAGTTCCGCGGATGCCACCGCGCGTTCCGATTCGAGCACCTCGAGCTGCGACACGAGCCCTTCCTTGAGCTGCGCCTCGACCTGCGCGGCGACGGTGCGCAGACGCGCACTCTGCTGCTGCAGCTGCTCGCGCTGCTGCTTGTGCGCGTCGAGATCGACGAGCGCGTTTTCCACTTCCTTGAACGCGGTGAACACGGTCTGCCGGTACTGTTGCTCGGCCACCCGGGTCTGCGCCTCGGTCGTCTTGATGTGCGCGTGCACGCTCGGGTCGAACATCGGCAGGTTGATGCTCGGCAGGAAGCTGAACGTGAATGCCTTGAAGAGATCCGAGAGCGCAAACGCCGCCGTGCCGCCGCGCCCCGTCAGGCTGATCGACGGCAATTGCGCCAGCTTCGCCGCACCCACTTCGTCATACGATTCGAGCACGCGATACTGCGCGGCCACGACATCCGGCCGGCGCGCGAGCAGTTGCGCGGGCAGTCCCATCGGCACGTCCGGCAGCTTGACGCGCTGCCGGAGATGACCGGCAGGCATCCTGAACTCGCCGGCCGGGACGCCCAGCAGCGTCGCGAGCGCGTTCTCGGCCGTGTCGCGCGATCGATGCAGTTCGATCAGCTGGTTCGCCAACCCGTTGATCTCCGCGCTCTGCCGCAGCACTTCCGTTTGCGGCGCGACGCCGTTCGCAAACATCGACTGGTAGATCGCGAGGATCTGCCGGTTCTTGTCGAGCGTGCGCTGTTCCTGCTCGATCTGGTCGTCGAACCGAAGGATCTCGAAATAGGTGCTCGACACGTCGGCGACGAGCGTCAGGTAGCCCGCGCGCCAGTCGGCCTCGGTCGCATGGTATTCGGCCTTCTGCGCCTGCACGCCTTTCTCGACCTTGCCCCAGATGTCGATCTCCCAGTTCACCTGGCCGCCGAGGTTGTAGGTCCTCGACGGCGCTTGATGCGTGTTCTTCTCGAAGTCCACGCCCGCGCCGAGATCGACACTCGGCAGCGCGCCCGCCTGGACTTCGCCGACCTGTGCACCGGCCACGCCGATGCGCGCCGCCAGCACCTTGATGTCGACGTTGCCCGCGATGGCCTTGTCGATGAGCGCGTCGAGCGTCGGATCGTCGAAGCGCTTCCACCATTCGGCATTGATCGCGTCCGATGCGGATACCGGCCCGTGCGCATGCGCCCACGTGGTCTTTGCCGGCATCTCCGGGCGCTGGTAGACGGGCATGTTCAGGTCCATGCAGCCGGACAGCAACGCCGCGCATGCGCCGGCGGAACCGGCGATGCGGGCCAGCGACCGCATGAAACCGAGGCGGTTGCGCGTGGCAGTCGGCGACAGGTGGATGTTCACGATCGACTCCTTGGGAGGAACGCGGCGACGATGCGGGATCGGGTGGATGTGTTGGTGTTGGTGCTGCAGCGTGGCACGCTCGCGTCTCATACCGCATGGGGCGTGCCAGCCGCTCGCGGGATCAGCGGGAATCTTGCCGGGCGGCTTGCCGGCGCGGGTCCGGGCGGCGAAGACGGGGGTGGAGCGACGTGTGCGTGGCGCTCGGATCAAGGATGCATGACGGGTCGTCGCCGACAGTTCCTGCGCATGATGTCGGGAATGCACAGACACCTGTGTCCGTGCGATGGGCGGCAGCGTTGCCGTCCGGAGCGCGCCCGCTCGCGCACGCGCACACCACGCGACCGTGGCTCGGCGTGCGCGACGTCACTTCACGTTGATCGTGATTTTCTTCGAGTAGATGGGGGGATTTTGCGGCACGTGGTTGGCGTCGCCCATCAGGAGCTGCAGCGTGTGCTTGCCCGGAGGAAGCTCCAGCGTGGTTTCGGTTTCGCCCGCGCCGAAATGCAGGTGATTCCGGTCGGACGGAATCGGCTGGTCCATCGGCGGCAGGTCCGTATCGACCAGCAGGTGATGGTGGCCCGTGTTCGGGAACTGTACATGCGACGGCGCGACACCCATGTCGCGCAAGCCGAACCACACCCGGAACGGACGTCCGGCCGGCAGTACCTGGCCATCGTTGGGCCATCCGATGTAGACGATGGCCTTCGGGGGATGCGTGCTGGTCTCCGCGGTCGTCGCCCCTGTCCATAGCAGCGTCAAGGCAACGGCGAAGAGGATGAGCTTGTTCATGGCGGCAATTCCCGGTTCGTGCGGCAGGCGCGGCATGGCGCGCTACTTGACCGTGATCGTGATCTTCTTCGAGTACACCGGCGGATCGTGCGGCACGTGGTCGTGGTCGCCCATCAGCAGTTGCAGCGTGTGCTTGCCGGGTGGAAGCTCGATGCGCGCCTCGGTTTGACCGGCGCCGTAATGGAGATGATTCCGGTCCGACGGTATCGGCTGGTCCAGCGGCGGGAGATCGGTATCGATGAGCAGATGATGATGGCCCACGTTGGGCCGCTCGATGCCTTTCGGGCAGATGCCCATGTTGCGCAGGCCCATGCGCACCCAGAACTTGCCGCCCGTGATCGTCGCTCCGTCCGACGGCCAGATGATGTATGCCTCGGCGCCGGGCGGCGAAGACGTACGCCCGGCGGCAAACGCGATCCTCGGCGCCAGGACGGTGGCGGCCAAAGCCAACAACGTAGCCCTTCTTCGCATCGTATTGCTCCTCGCGTTGGTGGCGGCGCGCGGCGTCGGACAGTGGAGCGTGTCTAACAGCTTAGGACGTAATCGACAGGAAGACACATAACGATGTCCCGGGGTGATGGGCCGACCGCGATGCGTGTACGCGTATGTCTGTTTTTTGCAAAACACGCGGGTGGATCCGGAGATCGCCGCTGAACGCACGTGCTATCTTGAATGTGTCCTGCCCGTGCCCGCCGCACGTCGGCATTGCGCTCGCCGCGACAGGACACCCGGCAACGGCTGTGCTCCGCCTTCGGCTCCTCGTCCGACGGCGCACCCTGGGGGGCCGAATATGTGGCGAATACTCTTGCCCGCATGCCTGTTTGCGTCGATCTCGGTGGCCTCGGGCCCCTGCTCCGGCGAGGACATGCATCCTTTTGCAGTACCGCCGGCAGCTTCCGCGCGCGCACCGTCAGTTGAACCGCATCGCGTCGCGCTCGTGATCGGCAACAGCGCATATCGCGACCATCCGCTCGCCAATCCCGTCCGTGACGCCGATGCGATGCGCGATGCGCTGCAGGCGCTCGGCTTCGACGTCATCACGTTGCGCAACGCGACCCGGCAGCAAATGCTCGACGGGCTTGCCACCTTCGAGCGCCGCATCGCGGCCAGCGGCACCGGGCTGGTCTATTTCGCGGGCCACGGCGCCAGCGCGGGCGGAACGACCTGGCTCGCGCCGGTCGACGCCGACGTCGGTTCTCCGGCCGGCCTGTCGCGAACGGGTATCGACCTGCAGACCGTGTTCGATGCGACGTCGCGGCCGCGCGGCGACCGCATTGATCTGATCATTCTGGATTCCTGCCTGATTGCGCCTCCCGGTGCCGGCAACGTGGCGGCCCGAAAGCCACCGCCACATACGCTCGTCGCCTATGCGGCAGCGCCTGGCGAAGGCGCGGCCGACGGTGCAACGCATGGCATCTATACGGCGGCGCTGCTGCAGGCGCTCGCGTTGCCGGGACTCGGTATCGAACAGGTCCTTGACCGTGCCGGCGCGATGGTCGCAAGCGCCACCGGGCATCGGCAGATGCCCTGGATCGCGTCGTCCCTTTCCGATACGGCAGCGACGTTTGCGTTCACCGGATCGCGCCGTGCAGGAACCGGCGTGTTGCATGCCGGCGGCGGCACGGCGCAACGATCCGACGTGTTGGCCGACGTCGGCGTCGTCACGCTCGATAGCCGGGGCGTGATGCCCAAAGACAGCTCCGAACAGTACGAAATTACGTTCTGGGAGTCGATCAAGGACAGCAAGGAGGCCGGCGATTACGAGGCGTATCTGAAGACTTACCCGAACGGTCGCTTCGCACAATTGGCGCAGGCTCGTCTCGCACGACTGCGTGCGGCCGCGCCCAAGGCGCCCGCGCAGACGGCGAGCCCCACGCCGGCCCCCACCCCTGTTCCGGCGCCGGCGCCAGCATCGACGGCGGCGCAGCCTGCGCACACGCCTGGCTCACCGCCGAAAGCACCGCCTCCCGCTGCAGTGGCGGCTCCATCGGCACCACCGCAGAAAAGTGGCGCGACAGCCGCCAATGAAATCCGGGATTGCCCCGCATGCCCCGCGATGCTGGCGGTCAGTCCAGGGACGTTCGCAATGGGTAGCAATTCTGGCGATCCGTCGGAAAAACCTGCGCATCGCGTGACGCTCGATCATTCCTTCGCGCTGGCGAAGTATGTGGTGACGGTCGCGCAATGGAACGCGTGCCGTGATGCGGGGGCCTGTCCGCGCCTGCCCAGCGACAGCAATACGGTAGCGAACGCGCCTGCGCGGGACCTGAGTTGGGACGATGCGCAACAGTACGTGAAATGGCTGTCGAAAATAAGCGGCAAGTCTTACCGGCTGCCGACCGAGGCCGAATGGGAATTCGCGGCCCGCGGCGGCACCGCGACGCGCTACTGGTGGGGCAACGAGATGCGCACGGGCAACGCAAACTGCAAGGACTGCGGTCCACCGTGGCGTGCCGATGCACCCGATAACGTCGGCACGTTCGCGGCCAATCCGCTCGGCTTCTACGACATGGCCGGCGGCGTGTGGGAATGGGTCAGCGATTGCTGGCACACCTCGTACAAGAATGCGCCTGCCGACGGCCGCTCGTGGGACGAGCCGAATTGCCAGGTACGCGTCATCCGCGGCGGCTCGTGGCGGGATGGTGCGGCCTACATGCCCGTCTCGACACGCTTCAAATACGACAGCAGCGTACGTTTTTCGGCAAACGGGTTTCGCGTGGCCCGGGACGTGAAGTAGGTCGATATTCGACCGCCCTCCCGAATGGAACCTACGCTGCGCCCTACGCGTCGACACGTGATTGCGGGCTTCGACCCCACCACATCTCGCTCCGTCCCCAAGGCCTGGTGCATGCTTGACACTTGTATGCAGGAATTAAGAGTCCTTAAACCCAAGGCGACTAAAATGCAGTCATGGTTGCGTTCCTCAAGGAGGCTGCCATGACTCAGTCGATGATTGGTTGGATAGTGGGCTTTATTGCGGTTGCAGTCGTTGCGGTGTCGTTGGCGCGCCGTTACCGGAGCGAACATCCGGGCATGGGAATGATTCAGTGGCTGGATTCCCATCACATGGGGTGGATGCATCGCAAACATTGAGCGCTGCGCGTAGTCGGAGAAAGCACCGCCTTGCCAGAATTTGCTGCAGGCGAATCTCGCAGGGATGGGAAGGCTTGCGCGGTCGATTGTGGAAAGTCCCACCCCGGGTCTTTGCAAGGAAAGTATTGTGGACGACGAAGTATGTAAAACTCTCACGCACGTGGCACGCCTTCGAGTGATGAAGACCATGTCCGGGCGCTTTCGCGGAATCGTCCACCTGCACCGCATCGGGGAAGAGCCAGGCACCTACGAGAAACACCATACGGAAAGGGATTTCGCAACGGACATCGAGGCACGCTACGCCGCTCGAGCACTCGCGCGCAAATTGTTTGCAGCGCAGACCCCAGACCACGAAAAGGCGTAAGGAGTCGATTGAATCTGCTTTGGCGGCTGGATCATGACGCATCGCCGATCGGCAAGAGGATTTCTGCGGACGAATCACCGTTTACTGTCGAATGGCTGGAATGGCCCAATCGTATGCGTCGCTCGTCTGCCAGGCTCCGGATGTAAAGCAGTCAATCCAATGGGGGTATCCCGCTTTCCAAACAGCGGTTCATGTCCGCCCGTTGCCTGTCGGTACCACCCGTTCGATCCAACGCAAAAAGCGCAGCGATTACGGTTCTCGTGTTCGCAATGGCGAGTACACTGAAAGCTCGGTAGAAGCAGGAGAATGTGATGAGTGACACTGGCCCCCAAAGCACTTTCCGAGGGCTGCCGCTGACCGTGGAGCAGGATGCGGAAGTGAGACACTACATAAAGGACCGAACCCGGCGTGGGCTGCCATGGGACACGCCGGAGTTGAGCGCGATGCTCAATGACATGCTGAATCCCCCGGGTGATGGTGACGGTGATGGTGACGATGACGGTGACGTCACATCCCCGCCGGACGAAACCAGAGCCGCCGCCGAGCGTGCAACGGCGTCGATTGACGAAGCGATGGACCCCATCGAGGCAAATGAGGAGTGGAATGCGGCCATGGAGTCGGAAGGCATGAAAGGACCCAGACGATAACCTGCCGACGTCACTCTAATGATGCAGCAGTACCTGCGCCCCATCTGGTAATGGCTCGGTGCGAAAACCGACGCCACGCCCTACGCTCACCCTTTTCCGGATTGGCAGTTATCGCCCCTCAACGGCCCTTCGAGTCAGTCCGAAGTCAACGACGGATTCCCAATTGACAGCGACCGTTCGCCCAGGTATGCCGAATGACGAGTCATCGGGTTCCATCACCGTCATTCACAAAAAGCGGTAGCCCCGACCCACTAGTCGAAGGTGAGGCTGGGGGACTCTCCAGCGGTTCTAGACGCGCTTGAAGGTGCGCATCCGACGAGGAAGCGTCTACAATTCGATTGCCGAACGTCGTGGCCGCTGATCATCACCGTTGGGGCTCATTTTTCGCCGCACTTTGATTGACCAGCGATCTTTTCGAGTCTCTCCCACCCAGTTTTGCTACCCACCTGAAGGAGAAGAGATGAAATCCATGAAGACCTGTGTTGCCGCAACGATCGCCGTCAGCGCCATTGTTGCGATCGTGCCCGTTGTTAATGCACAAGAGACGAATGCGGCAACTTCAGCAACAGTTCCCTCTCGTTCGTCGACTAGAGCGGCAAATAGGGAGTTGGCGAAACGAGTTCAGACGACGTTGTACAAGCAAAAGAGCTTGGAGTCGACTGATATTCACGCCGTCGCTCGTAGTGGCAAGATTACGCTTGTAGGAGTGGTTCCTGATCAGGCGCAGATAGATCTCGCAGGGAAAGTTGCCGAGGGTGTTCCTGGAGTTACGTCGGTCAAGAACAATTTGACGGTAGACGAAGTAGGACATTAATGGTTCAGTCCAACCGCATCCTTTGACTATACCGGCGCGCCTTGAGAACACGAATGTCATGTTCTCAACGGCGACGCCTTTGCCGGGGAAGTCACTTGAACGGCTGAGTGAAGACCGTGCTCTGCTCGATATTGACGCGGCATCGAATCGCGTGCAAACGGGCGGGCTCAATGACAAGCGGGTTGAATATACGCGATACCACCACGCGGAACGAAGCTATGGTAATGGCCGCTTCGTGATGCCGAACCGCCGCTCGAACGGCGACATCGCCGACGCAGCCAACGACAGCAACTGGTGGTGGATTCAACCGGTCGAGGACATCCGCGTCGGTCCCCCGCGCTGCCCATCTCAGCCGGGCTGAAGGTGCTGGCACTCCGTTTGGAACCAATAGTCGACCAGGCGCTGTGCCGCTTGTAGATCATCCGGGTAGTATGGATCGTCATACCACGGTGACGGGTCGTAGCCCGCTTTCCTCAGGGCAGAGAGTTCGCTATGGTGTTGCGCCATCGTAGGGGGTGCGTTTGTCCTGAGCGCCGCCAGGTCGCGGCACTCTATTGGAGTGAGGTGCGGCCCGGCATACGGCATGCCACCAGCGGCGCAGCCGGCAAGCAAGATCACCAGAGCGGGAAGTACTGACCGTGTTCCAGGCGGCTTGCTCATAGTACGTGTCCTTCTCTGCGACCACGCCAGCACGACCAGTGGCGTGCCGCCGCGGGCCAGCATCTCGTCGTCAAGTCATTGTCCGTCGCGTGAAGACGCCGTCTTCTTGCCGGTTTATACCTATTTGTCGCCGCCGCCTAGTTCGCTGTGCTTGTACGAGTGCGTCGCGTCGTGAACCAACTCGTTGCGCACCCTTGCCACTGCGCGTGGGCGGAAAATGCTCGCCGTCGATATACATCACGTCGAAGTCGAAGCCGTAGCCGCCCTAGCCTTCTTTCACCACCTTGCAGATGCCAGATGTCTGAACCTTCTCGCCAAGTTTGTGCTGTTCGGCCGCGTACGGCAAGTATTGTTCCGGCCCGGCTATGGCAACGGCAGGTCAGCGAAGCGCGCCGCGAATGGATCACGCGAGGTCCGCACCAGCGTGTCTCGGTCCTCGAAAGTCTCTCTTCGCTCCGAAGCGGCCGCCGGATCAAGCGCCATATCAATGACGGCTTCCAAGGTACAACGGCCATCCGAGCCTTCGTGCCGCGGTCTGCCCTGGACGCGTCAGGCGACGGCAATAGATTGCCCATCACGTGTGCTGGAGGACGGGATTGCGGTTGGCGGCACGGAGCATCATTTGGACGGCGCACGGCATCGCCCGGACAGAAACCACGTGTGTAGCATTCCTATACCTTTTGCATCGATGTCGCCGCGCTCTTCAAACTGGAACGGCTCACCCAGCCGGCGCCGTGTCGCATCCGTCACCTGCACCCGTCCCGCCACGCCGTGAGACTCCATCCGGCTTGCGGTGTTGACCGCATCGCCCCACAAGTCGTAGATGAACTTGTGCTTGCCGATGACGCCGGCCACTACGGCACCGCTGTTTACGCCGATGCGCATTTGCAGGTTGTAGCCGGTGCGCTGATTGAAGCGCACCAGCGCGTCTATCATGTCCAGCGCCATATGCGCGGCGCGCACCGCGTGATCCGCCGTCGGCTCCGGTAGCCCCGCGGCCGCCATGTAAGCATCGCCGATGGTCTTGATCTTCTCGAGGCCACGCTGCTCGGCAATGGTGTCGAATTCGGTGAAGATTTCATTGAGCACGCCCACCAGTCGCTCGGGGCTCAGGCCCGCCGAAAATCGGGTGAATGCCACGATATCCGCGAACAGTACCGTCGCTTCCGGAAAGCTGTCGGCGATGACCTCCGGAATGCTGTCGGCAATCCCTTCCGGACGTGCCTTCAGCCGCTCGGCGATCGGAGAGGGCAGCAGGTTGAGCAGCAGCCGCTCCGACACTTTCTGCTCCGCGACAAGCTTATCGTAGAGACCCTGGAGCTCGTCGCGCTGGCGACGGATCAGTTCCCGGCTTGCCTGCAATTCCTCGTTCTTCCGCGCAATCTCGGCCTCGGCACGCTTCTTTTCAGTGATATTGCGGCCTTCCGGCAGCAGAAATACGACCTTGCCATTCTGATCCTTGATAGGCAGAAGCGAGAAGTCGACGGTGATCGTCTCCTCGCCCGTTGCGTGGCCATAGATTTCGAAGTCGCAGCGGACGAACTCGCCGTGACCTGCGCGTCGGATCAGCTCTCGCAATAATGTCTGCGTTTGCGGTGAGACGAGCCACCAACGGGTCTCCCAGAACGGTTTCCCCTGAACGTCATCCATCCGGAGCCCAACCGCCTCGAGCGCTGCCCGGTTGGCCTCGAGGATCATGCCGTCCGGATCCAGCAGGCCCGCGAACTGGTACATCTCGTCCACAATGACGCGTGCGAACTTATCCCGCAGGGTCTGGATGTCATCCGTCGCGGAGAGCGTGACATCGCGCACACGAAGCATCGGAGCATCCGAAAACGGCTGGCGATTGATGATCGGCATGGTTCACCTCACGCATGAGCAGCATTGTCCGCCGGACCGTCTGGTCGACCTTCCTTGCGACATACAGATCTTGCACCAAGCCACGCAATTCCGGGCGATCAAGGTCGATCGAGCGGAGGAAACGGTCACCCATGTGCCGGCGAACGTCCGATCTGGTCGAACGCGAGTTCGAGGCGCGCGGGGAGAAGTCTCGGGAGGGTCGCGATACGGATCATTTCTTGGCAAACGAATTCGACCACTCGATCTTGCCATCCCTCAACCGCCGTTCGCTTCATCGCTTCTGGAGACATCGGTGATGCCGTTCGATTCGGCTACCATCCCGCGGCGTCGCCCACGCTATTCCGGCATTACGCGGCGGTGCGCATTTACCTGAACGTGAAACCGCACTACGGCACCGACGCAAATGCGATCGCCACGCCGGTGGCACACGACGACGACGCGTGCACCACTTTCGTCAGGTCTTGACGCGCGACGCCAGTTGCGTCAACAAGCGCGCGACCTCGTCCGGTTTCGGGAAATCGGCCGTGCGCAGCACCAGTCGCGCCTGCTCGTCGAAGAAAAACACCTGCCCCGTGTGGCGATCGGGACCGGCGGCCCGGCCGTTCAGAAAATCGAGCCATGGATCCAGCCGCGCAGCCTCGGGAATCGCGCCGGTCCAGACCGGGCCCGCGCCGAACTTCGCGAGCCACGCCTGCATCGCGCGAGGCGTGTCGCCGAGCGGGTCGATGCTCGCGGACACCAGCTGCAGCGGCAATCGCGACGTGTGCGCAAGCGCGGCCTGCACCTGCGCGAAGAGTGCGCCCTGAATCGGGCAGGTTGCACTGCAGCCGGTGAACATCAGTTGCAGCGCCGTCGCGCGGCCGGACAACAGCGCGCGCATCGTCGTCCGACGCGCGGACTGCGTGACCAGTTTCATGTCGGGCGCGCCGCGCGGCGGCGTCACCGCGCCGGCCTGATTGTGCGCGGCCGCGAGCCTGCCGACGCCCGCCAGCGTCATCCAGCAGGCCGCGCGCAGGGCCGCCCTGCGGGTCGGAGAATGGGTCATGCGGTCCCTCGGGGAAAGGCGGCATGCATCGGCCGGCGACGCCTGCCACGGTTGTCGGTGGTTGCTCGATGCCGGCAGCGCACCGCGGTCGTCATGGCGCGCGCGTCAGATAGCGCCACAGGTCCGCGCATTGATCCGACGCGAACGCATAACGCGGCATCGTCTCGTTGATCATCACGTCGCCGGGATCGATGCCGTCGCGCAGCACCCGGCAAAACGACGCTGCGTCATAGACGCTCACGGGCCCGCCGCGCCGCACGTGCGACGCTTGCAGGCGCGCGGCCGTCAACGCCGGTGCGAAGCTGTCCTGTCCCGTACTGCCGCGGCCGGCATGGCAGTTCACACAACGCGTCGCCACCGGCGGCAACGCGTCGTCGTGGCCCGCGAGCCTGGCCGCCGCCGGCGTTGCGCCGTCGAACAGGCGCCTGCCTTGCTCGAATGGCGCGTCCTGCGCCGGATTGCCGGAGCGCGCGCCATGCCACGCATACCCCATCGCGCCGAGTCCGGCGGCCAGCAGGATGGCCGGCGCCCAGCGTCGCGCCCGCCGGCGCATGTCGAGCCAAGCCGCTGCACACGCCCCCATCAGCGACCGTAGATCACGCCGATCGCGTTCAGATACGTGCCGCTCGCACCGGCGAATCCGTAGATCCGGTTGCCGGCCGGCACCGTGTAATCGAACGCGGTGATCGTTGTCTGCCCGGAGGCGCTGCCGTACGGGCCATAGGTCTGGCCCGTGTTCGAAACGAAACTGATCTTCCCGATCGTCTTGTCGCCGGCCACACCGTAGACGCGCACCAGGTATTGCCCCGCCGGCAGCCTGAAGCTGGCGGCGTTCCCGCCGCTGCCGCCGTGCAACGGCAACGCGCCCGCCGCGGTCACGCCCTGGATGCTGTCCAGCCACCAGCCGCCGCGTAGATTGACGCCGACGAGCGGCTGCCCCGGTTGCACGACGTCCAAGAACGCGGTGCCGGCCGACGGTACGCCGAAGATCGGGCCGGTCGTGAACGAACCCGGCGCATATGGCTCGTCGCCGCCGATCTGCAGCACGTATGCGCTGACGGACGCCAGATCCGCGGCGCTCAGGCTCAGGTTCGTATGCGCGGCGATCGCGGCGTTGACGGTCGGCGCCGAGCCGTCGTGCAGATACGGCGCGGTGGCCCACACGTCCCGCAGGGTCGGCGTATCGAAGCCCGGCAGCGGGCCGCCCAGCCGGTTGCCGCTGCCGGGATACAGCGTGCCGACGTCGTGCAGATCCGCGGTCGACGTGCCGGCGAACGTATAGCTGTCAGTGAAGTTCACGCCGCCATGGCAACTGGCGCAATTCGCCGCGAACACCGTCTTGCCGGCCAGGGCGGCACTCGTCAGCGTGCCGTCCTGATTCCGGAACGGGCTCGGCGCGAACACGTTGAGCGACGTCACGTATGCGGCGAGCGCATCCAGGTCCGCGCTCACGCCGGCCTTCGTGTCGCCGAGCGGCTGGCTGCGCGTGCCGGTGTTGAACTGCGCGTTGGTCATCAGCCCGGTGCCCTGCGAGAACGACCGGATCTGGCCTTCGAAGTCCTGGATCTCGTCGAAATTCGCGCTCCAGTGCTTGTTGCCGTGGCCGCCCGCGCGACCGAGCAGGCTGATCGTGTTGCGCAGCCCTTCGCCGAGGCTCGTGAAATCCCAGACGCGGCCATCGTCGGCGCCTTCGTTGTGACAGCTCGCGCAGCTCATCCAGCGGTCGCGCGCGAGGCGCGGGTCCTGCGCGTCGTAGAAAAACTGCTTGCCGAGCAACACATCGGCCGGCAGCTTCTCGACAGCGATGGCGCTCACCGTCGCGAGCTGCGGCAGGCGCAGGCTGCCGAACTGCAGCAGCGGGTTCAGGTCGTAGACCGACACGCTGCGGTCCATGAAGTTGCTCACGTACAGCTTCATGCCGTCCGACGACAGCGCGAGCCCGTCCGGCGCACGCCCCGCCGCGACGCGCAACAGTTCGCGCCGCCCCGCCGCGTCGAGCACGGCGATCTCGCGCGAGGTTTCGAGCGCGACGAACAGATACGCGCCGTTCGGATGGTAAGCGGCGGCGGTCGTGAATCCGCTGTTCAGATGGAACACTCGGCCGGGCAGATCCTCGAGATTCGTCGTCAGATCCAGATGCGACGTGATGGCGCGCACCGTCGTTTCGAAATCGAGCGGCTTGCCGTCGCGATACGCGCCGCGCTGGATGTTGTCCTGCTTCGACGGCACCCACGCCTGCGCGCCGTCCGGCGAAATGGCCGGCGCCCCGAGGTAGTTCGGTACGCCGCGCCCCGACACCACCGTATCGGGCAGCGTACTGAACTGCAGCACGATCTGACGCACCTTCGCGAGCGACGCGGGATCGAGCTCGGTCACCGCGCCGCCGGCTGGCTGGCCGTTGACGCTCGTCAGGACCGTTTTCGTGCTCTCGCCCGACTGCGGCGCGGTGATGAAGCGGCTCGCGAACAGGCGCGAACCGTCCGCGCTCATCGCGAGATGGCGCACGCCCGGCACGGCGGCGCTCGCGCTCCGCGCGAAACTCCCGTCGAGCTTGAGCACCTGCCCCGTCGCATCGAGGCCGACGTAGGCGCTGCCGTCCGGCCCGACGAGCACGCCGTACGGCTGCGACCCGCGCGGGAGCGCGACGGTATTCAGGACGGCCAGCGTATCGGTGCTGACGATGCTCAGGCTGGCGGCCCCCTTGTTCGTCACGATCGCGGTCGTGCCGCGGATCGCGACCGTGCGCGGCTGCAGCCCGACCGGAATTTCACGGACCAGCGTGTTGCCGGCCGTATCGATCACCGACACGCTGCCGTTGTCCGGATTGACGACCCACAGGCGGTCGCTCGCGCCCTTGCGCTTCTCCACCGCGATGTCGGACGAACGGGCCGCACTCGCGCCGGTATTGGCGCCGCTCGTCACCGCCTGCACGAAATTGCGCGTGACGACCGTGCCGCCGGAATTGATCGCGCTCACCGTCACGGTGTAGACGCCCGGCGTCGCATACGTATAGCTCGCCGTGTTGGCGGTGCTCGGCGGGGACGTCGGGCTGCCGTCGCCGAAATTCCACGTGTAGGTGAAGTTGCCGGCCCCGGCGTCGACGGTGTAGTTCGCGGTGCCGCCGCTGACGACCGGCGCGGCGCTCACCGGCTGAATCACCGGGATCGGCGGCTGAATGGTCCAGTCGAAGCGGGTGCTGGCCGTGCCGCCGCTGCCGTCGCTGACTGTCGCGCTCACGGTATACGTGCCGGCCGCGGTCGGGAATCCGCCGATCACGCCGGTCGACGCGTTGATCAGCAGGCCAGGCGGCAAGCCCGTCGCCGAATAGGTCAGCGCGCCGGCGCCCGGCTCGCTGGCCGACAGTGTGACCGACGTCTCGACGCCCACATAGGACGTGGGCGGCACCGGCGCCACGATGACCGGCGCCACCGGCGCGGCCACCACCGGCGCATACAGCACGCCGAGTGCGTTCAGATACTGGCCGGCGTTGCCGGTAAAGCCGACGATCTGCATGCCGGCCGGCACCGAGTAGTCGAACGGCGTGTTGCGCGTCTGCCCCTGGTTCTGCCCGTACGGCCCGAAGGTCTGCCCCGTGTTGGTGACGAAGCTGATCTTCGTGATCGTCGAATCGCCGGCCACGCCGAACATGCGCACCAGATACTGCCCGGCCGGCACCGTGAAACCGGCGGCGGTGCCGCCCGAGCCGCCGTGCTGCGCAAGCGCGCCGGACGCACGGATGCCCTGGATGCTGTCGAGCCACCAGCCGCCGCGCACGTTGACGCCCGTCAGCGCGCCGCCGCCGGCGTCGGTAAACGCCGTGCCCGCGCCCGGGGTGCCGTAGACGGGGCCCGCGGCCGGCGCGGCGGTCGCGGAATTGACGTCCCACTGCAGATACGAGCTGACGCGGCTGCCGCCGTTCGACGCGACGATCGTCGGATAGTACGTGCCTTGCGTCGTCGGCGTGCCCGAGACGACGCCCGTCGCCGCGTCGATAGCGAGCCCGGGCGGCAGGCCGGTCGCGGAATAGGAAACGGCCTGTCCGCCGTTCGCGCCCGCCTGCACGCCGAACGACACCGGATAGCCGACGAAGCTCGCCTGCGAATCGGGCGCCACGAGCGCGGGCGCGCCGTTGCCGCCGATCGTGATCATCTTCGCGATCGACGGCGTGCCGTTCGCATTCATCGCGAACAGCATGTACGTGCCCGGCACCGCCCAGCCCGGATTGCTCGGCACGTCGATCCGGTAGCTGTTCGCGCCGTTGCTGCCGAAGGTGAGCGGCAGGCGGCGCTGATCGTTATTCACCGTGTGCGTGGTGGCTGCGAGACGGACCAGCGAAAAACCGGTGACGGCCGAATCCGTCGACACGTTGATCGTGCTGCCGTAGCTCGCGTAGCCCGGCGCGCTCGTGATCGCGGGGCGCGGGGCGGGCGTGCCGTCGGCGTTGAGCAGATAGTTCGGCGTGAGGATCTGCAGATCCGGATGGTTCGCCGCGCAGCCGGCGCCGCACAGCCCACCGCCGGCGACGAGCACGCGCGCGTCCGCGAGCAGCACGGCCACGCTGTGATAGTTGCGCGGGACCGCCATCGGCGGCAACGCCGTGAACGTCTCGGTCACGGGATCGAAGACCTCCGGCCGCATGATCGAGTTGCTGTCGGTGAACTGGCCGCCGACGGTCATCCCGCCGAGAATCATCACCTGCCCGTTCGGCAGCACGACCGCATTCTGGTACGAGCGTGCGTAGTTCATCGGGTTGATCTTGCGCACGTTGACGCCGGCGTTCAGGTTGATCACGTAAGCCGCCGCGCTCGACGGCGCGTTCATGTTCTGCGGCGAGCCACCGACCTTCAGCACTTTCCCGGTGTCGTACATCACCGTATTGCCGTGAAACGCGAACGCGTCGTCGCCGCGCATGCCCGCACTCGTCACGCTGCCGTTGCCGCGCGTATCGATCCAGTGCATCGCCTCGCCCGGGCCCGCATGAAAGACCTTGCCGTTGCCGGCCGGAATCAGCCACAGGTGGCTGTCCGCCACATAAGGCTCGGCCCCTTGCCCGGGCTCCAGGAACGGCGCGACGGGCACACCGCCCAGCAGGCTCCAGGCGCCGGTCGACGGCGACCACAGTTCCGCGTTCTTCGGCGCCGTCCCGCCGAGCCAGGAGCCGCCCAGCGTCAGCACGGTGCCGTCGGCCAGCGTCGTGTTCGAGTTGTAGGCGCGCGGGATGTTCAGTTGTCCCGACGCGGACCAGACGTTCAGCGCGGGATCGTAGATGCTCGTCTTCGCATCGTCGCCGCCGGCCGCGATCAGCAGCCGGCCATCCGCCAGATTGCTCGTGCCGGAACAGAACATCTCGTGGCCGGTATTGCTGACGAGCATGTCCGACGACGTGTTGGTGCCCGGATCGTAGAGCGTCGAATACGTCATGCCGCCCGGGCCGACCGTGAAGCTGAACCGCGAATCGGCGGAGAACAGCAGCACCTTGCCGCTGGGCAGCGTGGCGGCGAACGACGGCACCAGCGACAGCGTCGTGATGCCCGACCATTGCGACTGCGATGGTACAGCCGTCGCCATGAGCCGGCTGCGCTGGCTCGCGAGTGCGGACACGAAGTCGTCACCATCGACGGCATTCTTCGATCCGCCACTGCATGCGCCCAGTACGCCGGCAGCGATCAGCATCAACGGGGCAAGGGATCGGTAGGCGACGCGTTTCATGTGCGATTCTTGTCGGTATTCTTGTCGGTATGTCAGGTATGGCCAAGCAGCACGTCACCGGTACGCCGGACGCGCGATGCAAGGGTCATTTTTTGTGTTCCGGTGAAAAGCCCATGCGTCGAAGTCTTTCTTTTTATTTGCAATGCCTATATCCAGCATGTGAGAGCGCAAGCGGATATCCCGATCGACCACTTGAACCGCGCAGATCGCTCGGCGTGCTCGAGCTGGCGCGATCGACTCTGTCAATCGCCACCGTCATACTGGACAAGCAGTGCGTTCGTCACGGATGAAGCGCTACCGACATCCGCATACACAGGACAATTGCTACTTCGCCGAGCATCGCCCTAGAGTAATGCGATCAGGGCACTTCGTTTTGTGGGTCTGATTACACAACGCGACAATCCTCGGCCAATGGTTTCCGGCCGGACGGCGAGTCAGCACAAGGAAGAGGTACCGTTTCCCATTTGGCAAGTGAGCTCTCTTTTATCCTAGAGACAAGGAGAACTCGATGAAGAAGCGATTTACCGACGAGCAGATCATCCGGATCTTGCGCGAGGCCGAGAGCCAGAGCGCACCGTAAAGGATCTGTGCAAGCGCCACGACATCCCGGAACAGACGTTCTATCGTTGGCGCAACAAGTTCGGGGGCATGGAGGTGGCCGATGCCCGTCCGCTCAAGGACCTGGAATCGGAGAACGAGCGGCTCAAGCGCTTGGTCGCCGAGCAACTGCTCGTCATCGACGGCCTGAAGGAATCGAGGTCGGTGCCAGCCTGCGTTCGCAGGATGTGTCCTGACGCTGTCGCGAATGATGCGGCTGTACGGCAAGCCAGCGTTCATTCGGTCCGACAACGGTGCCGAATTTACCGCTGCGTTACAGCAACGACAATTGGCCCGACATGCTTGCGCGACCGACTTGATCGCCCTCCTCGTCAGATCGGCCCGGCCGGACTGCGGACTGTGCATTCCCGGTTGGCGAAACATTCCCGCCGTCCGGCCGGTACTTTCGCATCCACGCGATGCCAAGCACGTCGGATGAGAACACGACACCCGGCGCAATCTGAACAAGTTCGCTCATCTGCGGTGCTTCCTAGGCGGATTGAACGTCGAAGTGCGCCGCGGCATAGCGCGCACTGCAATTCCACACTTCAACGCCATGACGGGTGAAGGTGGCCCATCCATCCACTACGGTCAATTCGGCGTCCGGAAATACCTCGCCGTGTCCCATTGCCTTGGCAGCAAAGATCGTCCGCTCACGACACGTCGCGTGGTATTTCCCATCGGGTAGCGTTGACGGCATCGGACTCAACCGTCGACTCCTTTCACTGCTCGATCAAAAACCGATTACGGTTCTTCGCGCCTGCAATCCATTGCGGGGCCCTGCCGCGCCCGCTCCACGTCGCACCCGTTTTCGGATCGCGATACTTCGGTGCGACCGGCGCGGCGGCGCTGCCCGATGGAGCGGAGCGGCGTCGCCCAAACAGTTGATCGGGCGTGATGTCATATTCGGCAATCTGTTCACGCATCGTCGCGATGATGCTTTCCAGTTCGGCGAGCCGCGCTTTTTCCGCTTGCTGCACCAGCGCTTCTGCCTGCGCTTTAAGTTCGAGGTAGGTAGCCATGGATATGAAAGGATTCCTTGAAAATGGGAAAATGGCCGAACAGCCGCGTATGTCGACGCGCAAGGCCGTCGACTACGCCATCGACATTATATGCGCGAAGGTGATGACAATCGATAGCGGCAGCTATGCGCATGCCGACCAGGAATGCGGCTCATCAGGTTTTGGCTTCCGTACTGCCGCGTGGATGGCATCTGCTGTTTCATCAATCGATGTCGGCAGCATGCGTTACCGTCTTTACATCGATCCAATTGTCGAATCTTTAAAGTGCAGTGGCCAGACAGAGATATCCGCTTTCGAGTCGATACCGTTGTCCGACGAACGCGAAGCCGCGCCAGGCTCGAGTAGAAAGCGGCTAATGCGCCGCTTCTCGACGTGCTAAACAGAATGGGCCTGCGCGTAGGATTAACCCTTAGAAATTGCGCGCCACGCCGACCATGAACATGTCCTGGTCCTTGTCGTTGCCGGTTGCGACTCGATTGAAGCGCAAGCTTGCCGCCCAATCGTTCGTGACCTGATAGGTCACCTGCGCGCTGAGCAACGCATTGAGTCTCGTGTTGCTGGAGGGCTCGTTCCGATCACGCGAGAGATACGGACCGACACCTGCCGAAAGCATCCATTTGCTCCTGATCGGCGCGACGTACCAGAGTTGCGCTGCCACACCTCTTCGGCCGGCGACGCCATTGTTGCCTTCGTAGATGAAACTCGCCGAATAAGCCCACGCATTGCCGAGCGGCCGCTTGACTTCGACCATATATCCCTTTTCGATCGGCACTTGAGGACGGTTCGTCTGCGACGTCCCTGCCCAAACGCCAACCTGCGTCTTGCCGTCCGAAAACGCCGGGCCAGGATCGCCGCCAAAATCCGAGCCGATGCCGAAAAGCACCGCGTCGGAATTGAATCCGCCAATCATCTGGACGTGGTTGTACTGCACCTTGAGGTAGAAGCGGTTGGGAACGACGTAATACCGCACCGCTGCCGAGGCACGCACACCCCATCGCTTTTCATTGCGCACCTGGTTGTCGACATGGGTCGTGTCCATGCTGAAATACGGTCCCGCCGACAATTCGAGCGCCAGGCGATTGCCGACCGGCCAACGAAACGAACCCAGGGCGGCGAAGCCATCACGGTGGTGATCCGCGGGATGCCCCTCGTTCACATACGCGAGGTAGACCGAGAGATAGTCATTCAAGACGTCGCCGAAGCCGACTTCGTACGCACGCCAATGCATATCGCCACCCTCGGTCGCGCGTCCGTCGCCATACACCGCATAGACGTCGATCGTTCTTTCCGATGGCTTGAACCCGGGCGTTACGCTCGAAGGGCTGTCCTCGGCGTGCGCGAGGCCTGGGCCGGCCAGCATTGCCAGACCGGCGATCGAGGTTGTGAGGACGAAGCGCGAATAGATGCGACGGCACTGCCCCATTTGGACACCCCCTCATCTTGGTAACCACGATTTTTCGGACAAGCTGACAGCGATTATAGGCGGCCTCGGACAATAGGGACCATAGGGATCAGCCCACTCGCTTCTCCGGCTGCCGCCTCCGCGAGAGGGCTCTCCCGATCAACCTGTCTCCATGTTTCATTGGCGCCGCTATTTGGCTTCTTGTGCCTCATTCTTGATCGCCTGGCCGCCCTTGGAAATATCCTGACCTGCGCCCGCCACCGTGTTGCAGCCGGCGAGACCGGCGATGCCGGCAATCAATATCCACGCAATTAATCGCTTCATTTTCCTTTCCCTCCTTCAAGTCACATGACCCATTCAATGTCAGGCGCTCTGCCGAGCGCTACAGAACCCGACCGACCGCCGATCGACGCCGGATGGAGATGCCCGAAGGCTATCTGAAAGAAACCTGCGCTCATCCATGCCCCGCTACCCGACGGGAGCGGGCGTTCATGACCACTACTTGTGTTCGGCACCAGCCGGCGCGGGAGCTGCGGAAGTTGCCGAAGCCGCAGAAGCACCCGACAGCGCGTTCATGTACGCCGGCGCAGCCTTCGTCTTCTGCCGGATTCCCGGTGGTGGCGCCGTCGGACGCTTCTCCATGTCGGTCAGCATCTGCTGGCACGGCAACGGGCGATTACGGCCCGGCTGCACCAGCGCGAGCAGACTTGCAACGGGATTCAGCAAGCCCAGCCCGATCGCGGCCCCGCCACGTGCGATCAGTGCGCCGGCCTTGACTCCAACGTGCGGTTGCTTGAAGGATCCGGTGACATACAGTGGCGAGCGCAACGATATCACCCGGAATCCCTTGGTATGAGGATGGATCGTGAGATTCATGGTCTCGTCTCGCAGGTTCACGTTACCGTCCATGCCGATCACCGCGTCATCGGTATCGAGCGCGAATACGCGCGAGTCGAGCACGCCATTGGTGACCACGAAATCGGCCACGCCGCAGTTGATCTTGACGTCCCGTGTGCCGAACAATTTCTCGTACACCACGTTTGCAACGTTCAGCCCGGCGGCTTCCATCAGCAAGAGACTCACCGTGCCGTCGGTGACCAATGTCTTCACTTCGCCGTTGGAAGTCGCGGCGAGTGCCGCCGGCGAATTGCCGGTGGCCGATAGCGCGGCATCGCCGTTGACCTCGCCGAGCGCTGTTTGCATCACCGTGAATGTCGGGAACAGTTGCTTGAGTTTCAGATGTCGCGCCTGCAGCGTGAACCGCCCTTTGAGCGGGACGCCGCTACCGTCCAGATGGATGTTCGACGCAAGCGTACCGCCCGCGACGCCAAAGTTCAGCGGATTGAGCGTCAGCACGCCGTCTTGCATGACGACATGGGTCGACAGGTCGGTGATCGGCAGGCTCGAGGTCTTGACGATGCGCCGCCCGGTAAACCGAACGTCGGCGTCGATCTTCTTCCAGCGGTCCGTGCGGAATGGCTCGACCGGCAACGCCTTGTTCGCGGGCTGCGCGACGGCGGCGCCCCGCCGCGCCTTGCTGGCATTCGTGTCGGCACCGATGAGCGGGGCAAGGTCGGAGAACTGCAGCAGCCTTGACAGCAACGTACCGGACAAGAGCGGCCTCGGTTCGCGCGAAACGTACACCAACGTGCCGTTGAGATCGCTGCCGCCGACGCGTCCCGTGAAGTCCTCGTACTTGAAGACGTTGCCGGACGCCCGGAGTTGGCCGACCAGACGGCCGTCGGTCGCATAAGGAGAGGTTTCGGGCAGTGTTATGCCCGTGACTTCATACAGGTGGGCCATGCTGGTGCCCGCGAGCCACAGTCGGAGATCGACCGCTGCCAGATGAGACGGATCCGTCACCGTGCCGACGAGCGCCAGGTGCGTATCGCCAAAGCGCAAATCGGCCTGAACCGGAAATGGGCGTTGCGTGCCCTGCACGTCCAGCAAATTGCCGATCTTGCCATTGCCGACAACCTCCCCCTTCTTGTAGGACCCCTTGACGGTCCAGCCGATCGTGTAAGTGCCGACGGTGGCAGATGCCGCGGGCGCCGCGCCCGCCGATGCGCTCGTTGTCGCCGAGGCCGTTGCACCCGGTGCGGCAGCTTTGGGTGCGCTCGACGCCGCCGGAGCCGGGGCTATCGTGTTGCTGGATTTCGTCGCCGCGGCATGCGAAGCGGCGACCACCGCTTGCGAGGCCGCTGCCGATGCGCGGGACGCCGCGTCGGCACCCGACGCGGGAACCACCGGCTGCGTCGCACCGGAGTGCGCCTGGGCCGCGAGCTTTTTTTGACCTGCCGGCCCGACGGCCTGTGCCGATTCCTGGTGCGCCAGCGCCTCCTGCTGCTTCACCACCGCGTCGAACGGAATCGGCCGGCCAAGCGTGTCGATCACGGCACTCAGGTCGAATTGCTTTTGCTGGTCGTAGTAGCCGAGATTGCCTTGGGCAAACGCGATCTCATGAAGGTCGAGCGTCCATCCGCCCCGATGCGCGGGCTCCTTGAGCTTGAACGTCCAGTTGACTCGCCCGTCCTTGAGGCGTTCGAGGTCGACGGACGGATTGACCAGATCGATGGCCGGAATCACGATGCGGCGTGCCGTCAGCGGCAGCGCCTCGACTTCGAAGCTGATCTCGTCCAGCGTGACGAAATACTTCGTGCGCGCCCAATCGGGATTGGTGATCGTGACATTGTGTGCGCTGAATCGTGGCCATGGCACCCATGCACGCCAGCCCTGCTCGCTCACCGGCCGACGCCACCCGATACGCAGGTCGCCGTTGATGGCGAACTGCCGTCCGATCGCGTCCGACACCTTGTCGTCGACCCAAGGCCGGGCTCTATTCCAGTCGAACGTCACCATGACGATCACCAGCACCGCAAGCGCCAGGGCGACGACAACGGAAAGCCACGCGGCCGCCTTGCCGACGGTGTGGCCGATATGCATTTCTCACTCCCCGAGTTTGCTACTCGGCATCGAGCAATTCGCGTTCCCGAATGCGCTTCGAATGGGCATGTCTGATGATATCGACGCACCATCACGTTCGACCTGCCGATCGCTTGCGCGAGCCGTGGGCGGATACCGCGAAATCGGATTTCCGGGCAATCCGCGATATGTGAAGGAATGTCGAGGGATTGCAGATAAGGTGCCCGCCGCCAGGTAGCGTGCGTGGGTTCGAAATGGGGTTCCCACGCCTTTTCAGGCGTTGATCTTCGCAGTAATGTTCCAGATCGACTGCGCCACCTGCTCGCGCCATGTGGCGGTGGCAAGCGTGTTGAGCGAGAGAAGCGGACGCCTGCCGCAGTGCTTCCCGCACCCACGGCATGTCGATCGGGAGGATCAATGGATCGTCGCCGTTTCCTCAAGTCGTCGGCGTTTTTTACCATTGCGGCTGCAACCGCCTCCGTCACGCACAACGCTCCACGGGCGGTCCTGCCGGCCGGCGCCGTGCGCACGAACCTCGATCGATTCCCGCAAGGTGTCGCAAGCGGCGATCCGCGCGATCGCTCCATCGTGTTCTGGACGCGATGCGTGCCGGTATCCCGCGGCGTCCAGCACCCCGCAAAAGGCGGTGGGCGCGCGGTACCGCTACGACTCGAAGTATCGACGCTGCCGGATTTCTCGACGCGCGTCGCCAGCGTCCCGCTGAGGGCACTGGCCATCTACGACTTCACCGTGCGCGCGAAGGTGACGGCGCTCTCGCCGAAGACGACCTACCACTACCGGTTCGTCGCCGGCGACCACGTGAGCATGACGGGAGTCGCGCGCACGGCGCCGGATGAAAACGAGGCCAACGAACAGGTTCGCTTCGCGTGGCTCACCTGCCAGGACTGGAGCGTCAACCACTGGCAGGCGATGACGCTGCTGGCCGCCGAACGCGATCTCGATTTCGTCGTCCACGTGGGCGACTACATCTATGAAACGGTCGGGACCTCTCCGCCCGGCCGTGCCGAGCCGGCGCATCCTCCGCTGCGCTTGCCCGACGGCAAGCGGCTCGCGGACGGCCGCGCGTATGCCGATTCGCTGGAGGACTACCGGACGCTCTATCGCACCTATCGTACCGATCCGCGCCTCCAGACGCTGCACCAGCGCCTGCCGATGATCGCGATCTGGGACGACCACGAATTTTCCGACGACTGCTGGCAGGATCATCAGGTCTACACCAACGAGGAGCGGCAGGAAACCCGGCGGCGCCGCAGCGCCAGTCGCGCGTGGGCGGAGTACATGCCGGTGGATTGGGGCGATGTGCGCTTCGAGCCGGACAATCCGTCGTTCACGAACATTCGCATCTACCGCGATTTTCGTTTCGGTATGCTAATGCACCTGGTGATGACGGACGAGCGGCTGTATCGCGACGACCATGTCGTGAGCGAGGCAGCCATCGCACGCGCGCACGGGCACGACCCGGTGCATGGGGACGACGCAGCCGGCTCGCGCTACTTCGTCAAGCAGGACGTGCTGCAACGTTACGAGGCGCGCGATTCCGAGCAGCTGGGCCGCCCGCCGTCGATGCTCGGTCCGGAACAGACGCAATGGTGGAAAGCCGCGATGAAGGGCTCGCCGGCAACCTGGAAGGTGTGGGGCAACGAGGTGATGTTGAACCGTCTGTGGCTCGTGATGCCGGGCGCACCCAAGACACCGGCGGCCCGCCTCGTGGTCGATTGCGACGCCTGGGACGGCTATCCCGCGCACAAGCACGAACTGCTCGCTTACTTGAGGGAGCACGGGGTCCGTAACGTCGTCGCGATCACCGGGGATCTGCATGCATTTCAGTGCGGTGTCGTGCGGGACGATCCCGATCCCGCGACCGGAGTGCCGGTGATCGTCGATTTCGTCTGCGCCGGCATCAGCAGCGCGTCCTTCTATTCCTACATGAAAGTCGCATGGAACGGTACACCGCTGGCGCCGATGGCAGCCACCCCGGCCAAACTCGACCGCTTCCTGATGGCGAACAACCCCGACCTGTGCCACGCCGACCACGACGCGCAGGGTTATGCGTCGGCCACCGTCACGCCGGAATACTTTTCCGTCACGTTCAACAAGGTGACGCCGTTGAACCCGGACGGAACCGCGCCCGCGGATGCACTGCTTGGCCGCACGCGATTGACCGTGCCCAAGGATTCAGCCGAGGTGCGCGTCGAACAGATCTAGATTCCGACGCGCCTGGGTTCGTTGCCGAAGACCGTATGGCCAGGCGACTCGTCAGTGGATATGTCCGGCGAAAAGCCCGAGCAACCCTATGACGATCAGATAGATTGCAACGATGTAATTCAGCAGGCGCGGGACCACCAGAATCAGAATTCCGGCGATCAGCGAGACCAATGGGCTCCAATTCGTAAATGCGTGCATGGCGTTGCCCCTTGACACCGTACGGCATCAACTTGTGCTTCGTCACCGCTCTTTTTCAACGCTGCACGCGATTCCCCGCGTGTGCGGGAGATTCTTACCGATGCAGGCGGCCTGAACCACGGACGTTTGTCTGTGCAGCGTTCATTTGCTGATCGGAGCGATTTCCGTGCCCGGCTCGGCGCATGCTGCGCCGCTTCTTCGAATTGGCGGTCCGCGCAATCGCCTGCGTTCGGTCTCCGCCATCATCGATGCGGAGCCGCGCAGGATCTCCGGCACTTTCTTCACGTTTTCCAGGCGGGATCGCGCATCGTCAGATCCCGCCTGTTCTCCGGCGACATCATGGCCGGCAACTCGCAGGCTGCCGGAGCAGTCGGGTGTCAAGCCAGCGTCGACGACCGCGGCAAGACGATCGCGCCCTGCGGGCCGCCGCCAGGGCCGCCTCCCCCACCGCCGTATCCGCCCGGACCGCCATGCCCGCCCGGGCCGCCCGGACCGCCATGCCCGCCCGGGCCGCCAGGACCACCGGGGCCGCCCGGACCGAAACAGTATGGCCACCAGCAGCATCCGCCGAGCATCAGCATCAGTGCGCTCAGACCAACGATTGCAAGCGTCTTTCTCATTGCCGTCTCCTGTGTCGGTCAGTGATGCGGGCCAAGCAGAACGCTCGCGATCACGCCGGTCGCGATCGCCGCCAGCACGAAGTCGCCATTGACCTGCAGCCACTGGTAACCCGAGGGTGGAGGTTGAAGATCATGTGCCCGCCAGTCGTCGAGCACGTACTGCTGCCCACGGTAGTCATTCGGCACGCGCCCGCCGCGATGCCAGTCGCTGTGCGGAACAGGGCCGGCCATGCGATGAGGCGGTCCATCGGGACGATCGGCATGCTCTCCCGGGGGCGGCCCATCGGGACGGCCTGCGTGGTTCCCGGGCGGCGGCCCGTCGGGACGGCCTGCATGGTTACCGGGCGGCGGTACGTCCGGGCGGCCCGGATTGTCATGCTGTTGATGGCCGGGGACTGCGTCGGGGCGATCGCTGTCCGTGCCTTGTTGCGCAAACGTGGCAAACGGCATGCTCGACATGCTCGCCGCGACGAGAAGAATCATTGCCTGCTTTTTCAAGATGTTTGTCCTCCCGGAAGCAAATACGACACGGCGTATGCTCCCAAAAGCAGGCACGGGGATGGTTACGGCGGATTACCCCTGACTTCCGCAGATGACCTCGCCGCAAACAAACCGGCAAGCGCTTCGGCCGATCCGGCGCGATCAGGGGGAATTCGACGAACAAACGGTTTCATGTGTCGGCGCTGAAGTACGCACGGCGCCGCGGCACGGAATCGCTGCCGCGCATGCGCCGGCCGCCCGGGCGCGATCGAACACGGACCACGCGCATCGCGAACGATCCGTCCGTCGGACGTCGTGGCTATCAGCTCCCGTCGCCGTCGAGTTCGAACCGGTACCCGACGCCGTAGATCGAACGGATGAAGTCGTGATCGGGACGCACGGCCTGCAGCTTGCGCCGCAGGTTCTTCACGTGGCTGTCGACGGTCCGGTCGGTCACGACCCGGTGATCGTCATACAGCCGGCGCAGCAACTGGTCGCGCGGATAGATCCGCCCCGGCGTCGATCGCAACAGCGACAGCAGCCGCAGCTCGACCGGCGTCAGGTTCAGATCCTTGCCGTCGAGCCGGGCGATGTGATGGTCCGGATCGACGACGAACGGAGAAGGTTCGCCCGCGCGTGCCGGGCGAATCGTGCCGTCAACGCGCCGCAGGATTGCCTTGACCCGCGCGACGACCTCGCGCGGGCTGAACGGCTTGCACACGTAATCGTCGGCGCCCAGTTCGAGACCGAGCAGGCGATCGATCTCGTCGACCCGCGCGGTCAGCATGACGATCGGCACCGCCGAAAACGTCCGCAGTTCGCGGCACACGTCGAGCCCGCCACGGCCAGGCAGCATCAGGTCGAGCAGCACCAGCGACGGCTCGTGCCGTTGCACGTGCGGCACCACCTCGCGTCCGTCCGCAAGGATGCGGGTCTCGTAGCCCTCCGCCTTCAGGTAGTCGGCGAGCAGCGCCGACAGTTTCGGCTCGTCTTCGACGATGAGGATATGGGCGGGTGTCGCGTCAGTGTTCATGGGGCAAACCGGCCAGAGGAAAGCGCATGCGAATCCATAGCCCGCCGTACGGCGAGCGCCTTGCGTCGATCGTACCGCCATGCGCATCGACGATGTGCTTGCACAGCGCAAGCCCGAGCCCCGAGCCGCCGCTCTGTCGGCTGCGCGACGCGTCGACGCGGAACAGGCGGTCGAACAGATGGGGTAGCAGCGGTTCGGGGACCGCAGGGAAGGAGTCCTGCACGTCGACATTCAACCAGCCGTCGCCGGACTCGGCCGCGACGCGCACCTTGCCTCCCGGATCGGTGTAGCGCAGCGCGTTTTCGAGCAGGTTCTGCATCAATTGCGTCAGACGGTACGGATCGCCGGAAATCCGTGTCGGCTCCGCCGGAATCTCCAGCTCGAGATCGAGCCGCTTCGACGCGAGCCGCTCGCGGAACGCCTCGGCCGCTCCCTCCGCGAGGTGCGCGAGATCGACAGGCAGGCGCTCGAACGTCAATGCACCGATGTCGGCGAGCGACAACTCGTGGAGATCGCTGATCAACTGGTTCAGCATCGAGATTTCCGCCTGCAGCGACGCGAACGTCGCGGCACTCGGCGGACGAACACCGTCTTCGAGCGCCTCGAGCTCACCGCGCAGGATCGCGAGCGGCGTGCGCAGTTCATGGGAAATATCGGCGATGAAATCGCGGCGCGCCCGCGCGGACGATTCGAGCGATGCCGCCAGCTGGTTGAAATCGCCGGCTAGCTGGCCAAACTCGTCGCCGCCCAGTTCGGGAATCCGCACCGTGTAGTCGCCGCTCGCGAGCAGGTGGCCCGCATCGACCATGCGCCTCACGGGGGCAAGGAACGCGCGCGTGAGCACGACCGCGAGCAGCGCCGCCAGCAAGGCCGCCGCGCCGACGATGATCCAGGTCATCCGCAGCTGCTCCGCCCGGAATTGCAGATCGGCGGCATGGAACGGACCCCGCCGGTCATCGGCAAACAGCCAGCCGACCGTCTTGCCGTCAACCTTCAGCGGACGCAGCTGCGCACCCGGCGGCGGCGGCGGCCCGAAGCCCGCGATGCGCCGCCGGTCCGCGTCGTACAGGATCGCCGGCGGCGTCCAGCGCAGGTCGGGCATCGCACCATCCGGCAACGCACGACGATCGGGCGGCGGCGGGAACAATCCCCCGGGCCCGTCGGCCGGCGCGTCCGCCATCTTCGGCGGCCCCGGCGGACCAGGTGGCGCATCGAACTGGCCGCCGTCGGTCGCATCGGTGAAGCCGCCCCATGCCCCTGGGCCGTCGGTCACGAACGTCCAGTTCCCGTGTGTCGCATAGGTGCGTTCGAGACGCTGCGCGAGCTGATCGCTGCGTGTCGCGTTGCGGCTCGTCACGTAGTCGCGGAAGTTGTTCTCGAAACTGATCCGCTGCGCCACGCCCATTGCGACGGCCGCAACGGCGCACGGCACGAGGATGGCGAGGAACAGTTTCGATGCGATGCCGAGTTTCATATGCGATTCAGCGCGCCTGACGCGCGTCGTGCCGGGATTGTCCCCAAATTGTTCCAGCGCGTGGCGCCCCGCACACGATTTCCACAATTTCTCCTCAATTTACCCATTCTCATTCCGCAATTGGTTCCTAAGCTGCAACGCATCCGGCATTACAGCATTTCAGCACGCCCGGCCACCGGTCGCGATGCGCCGCGCCCTCCTTTCGACCACCCCGATCGTCGAATCGCCATGACTACCCATATCCTCGTCGTCGAACCCGACCATACCGTGCGCGACATGCTTCGCGCCTGTTTTCACAAGTACCAGATCGAGATGTCCGTCCTGTACGACGCATCGTTGCTGCTGGCCCGCATGGAGAAGGAGATACCGTCCGCCATCGTACTGCGGGCCGACCAGCCGGTCAGCGACGCGCACGGGACGATCGGCCGCCTGCGCCAGGCCGGCCACGACATGCCGGTGATCGTGCTCAGCCGTTCGCCGGACATCGCGGACAAGGTCCTCGCGCTCGAGTTCGGGGCGGACGATTATCTGGTCGACCCGATCAACCCGACCGAGTTGGCCGCGCGGATTCGCAGCGTGCTGCGACGCTTCAACGCGAGCCCGCAGGCCACACCCGAAATACGCGAGTGCTACCGGTTCGGCGATATCGAAGTGGATTTTCTCGCACGGCGCGTTTACCGGGCAGGCCAGGATCTCGGCCTGCGCGAGAGCGAATTCGCGCTGCTCAAGGTATTCGTCCTGCATCCGATGCGCGCGCTGACCAGGACGAACATGCTGTCGCTGCTCGGCAAGACCGCACTCGAGCAATCGGAACGCGGGCTCGACGTGCTGGTGTTCCGGCTGCGCGCGCTGATCGAGCAGGCCTCGGACAGCCATCGCTACATACAGACGATGCGCGGCAAGGGCTACATTTTCGTGCCGCACCCGGCGTCGTTGCGATTCACGCGATGATCTCCGCCGGATCCGACGCCTCCCTCGATACCTGAACCGTCGAACCCGCTGCCGGCACCCGCCGGACCCAGCGGGCGCCTTCGCGGCCTGCTTCAGAACGACGTGCCGATCTGAAACTGGAACTTCTGGTATTGGTCGTCGCTGTGGCGCACGATCGGAAAACCGAGACTCAACTTCAACGGCCCGATCGGCGAGATCCACGACAGCCCCGCGCCATACGAATATCGCAGTCCGTTCGCACCCGTGCTGCTGCCTTCGTTGCCCCAGACGTTGCCGCCGTCGACGAACGTAAACACGCGCAACGTGCGATCGTAACCCGATCCCGGCAGCGGAATCGACAGCTCGATGTTGCCCACGACGAGCTTCGATCCGCCGATCGAATCGCCGGTCTTCGTGTCGCGCGGGCCGAGCGAACTCGTCTCGTAGCCGCGCACGGAGCCGATCCCGCCCGCGTAGTAGTTCTCGAAGATCGGGTACGGCTTGCCGCCCAGTCCGGCACCGTAGCCGCCCTGCACGTTGAAGCCGAGCACGTAGCCACGCGCGAACGAATAGTAATACTGGGCGTTGACGTCGGCCTTGTAGTATTGCGTCTTCGTGACCGGCGTCCCGTATTCGGACGACGCCTGCATGTAATAGCCGTGGCTCGGTGTCAGCGCACTGTCGCGCGCATCGCGTGACCAGCTGACCGATACCGGCACGGTGGTCGACACGTTGCCGAACGAATTGACGTAGTCGAGATAGCTCTGCGGCGTGCTCGAGTCGGTCCTCAACCGGTGCTGCTCGATCCCCGTGCCGAAATAGACCCTGTCCGCCTCGGAGAACGGAATCCCGAACTTCATGTTCGCGCCGGCCGTGACGATCCGGAAGCTGGTGTCGCTCGACGACGAGTAATAGAGCGGAAACGTCGTCCGGTAATAGACGCTCGTGATCCGCTGGATGCCGTCGATCGTGAAGTACGGGTCGGTCTGCGTGACCGTCAGCGTCCGGTAGCTCTTCGCGGTATTCACGGTCACCCCGAGGCTCGTGCCCGAGCCGAATACGTTGTCCTGCGTCACGCCGGCCGTCAGCACGACCTTGTCCGACGACGACAGCCCGCCGCCGAGCGTGATCGATCCGGTCGGTTTCTCGGCGACCTTCACCTGCAGGTCGACCTGATCCGCCGTTCCTTCGACCGGCGCGGTCGTCACGTCGACGTCGGTGAAGTAGCCGAGCCGGTTGACCCGGTCCTTCGACAGCGTGATCCGGTTCGAGTCGAACCACGCGTCCTCGAACTGGCGCATCTCGCGGCGGATCACCTCGTCGCGCGTACGCGAGTTGCCGACGATGTTCACGTGGCGCACGTAGACGCGCTTGCCCGGATCCACCGCGAGCGTCAGGCCGACCCTGTGTGCCGCCCGATCGATATCGGGCTGCGCGTTCACCTTCGCGAACGCATAGCCGTACTCGCCGAGCTTGTCGACGATCGCCTTCGTCGTCTGCTGCAGCTTGTCCGCCGAGAAGCGGTCGCCCGCCTTCACGGTCACCAGCCCGCGCAGTTCGGCGTCGCGACCGAGGAGATCGCCTGACAGCCGGATGTCCGATACGGTGTACGGCTCGCCTTCGTGAACGGAGAGCGTCAGGTACATGTCCTTCCGGTCCGGCGAAATCGAGACTTGCGTCGAATCGATGGCGAACTCGAGATAGCCGCGGTTCAGGTAGTACGCACGGACGTTTTCGAGGTCGCCCGTCAGCTTTTCCTTCGAGTACAGGTCGTTCTTCGTGTACCAGCTCGACCAAGTCGGCGTCGACAGCTGCATTTCTCCGAGCAGCGTGCTCGTGGAAAACGCCTTGTTGCCGATGAAGTTCACCTGGCGAATCTTCGCGCTCGGGCCTTCCGCGACCGAGAACAGCAGCGCGACGCGGTACGCATCGAGCGGCGTGACCGTGGTCTTCACCTCGGCCGCGTAGTAGCCGCGCGTCAGGTACTGGCGCTTCAGTTCCTGCTCGGCCCGCTGCAGCAGCGCGCGGTCGTAGGGCATGCCCGGCGCCAGTCCGACGGCCTTCATCGCCTTGTTCAGATTGTCCTTGTCGAATTCGCGGGTGCCGTCGAAATCGACCTCGGCGATCGTCGGCCGCTCGATCACGTCGATCACGAGCACACCATCGCCGATCGACATCTTGACGTCGCTGAAGAAGCCCGTCGCATACAACGCGCGAATGAGTGCCGTCCCCCGTTCTTCCGTGAACGTATCGCCGATCCTGACCGGCAGGTACGCGCCGATCGTGCGCGCTTCGATGCGCTTCAGCCCGTTGATACGGATATCGCGAATCGTCGCCGGCTGCGCGCCATGCGCGTAACCGGACGCGATTGCGCCGGACAGCAGCACACCCGGTGCGGCAAATCGCTTCAGTGCTTGATTGAACATGCGGATCATCGATGAAAGTCGAGCGGCCAAGTGTAGGAGCCGGCCGTGCCGCTTCGGTTACACCGCGATTGGACGCGCGTTTCATTCGATTTCCCCATGTTTCCCGCGTGAAGACCTGCGCGGTGCAATGCCGACGCCGCACGGGTGCGTGCAGCGGGTCGCGACGCATGTCCGAGACGGGCGAGGCCGCGACGGCGCTGCGCCGCGGTTGCGTCGATAACCGATCGCCGACGTAACGTGCCGAAACATCTATGCACGACTGTGTAAATCCACTGCACCGCGCGTTGCGCTCTAATGCGCTTCGACCGGGATCGCCGATGCCGGTCTCACGGCGAGCCGGGCACCGCGAGGACGGCACCTGCTCGTTCGCTTCCCATTGCTTCGGAGAATTAAATGACTAGAACACTGCTGGCCGCCGGCGTTTTCGGCCTGTTCGCCGCAAACACGTACGCACAAAGTTCGGTAACGCTGTACGGGATCATCGATGCGGGCGTGACCTACACCAGCAACGCGGGAGGAAAAAGCAGCGTGGCGGCCACGAGCGGCGTGCTGAGCGGCAGCCGCTTCGGCCTGAAGGGCAGCGAGGATCTCGGCGGCGGCCTGAAGGCGATCTTCACGCTCGAGAACGGCTTTGACGTGATGAACGGCAAGCTCGGCCAGAGCGGCCGCCTGTTCGGCCGCCAGGCGTTCGTCGGCCTGTCGAGCGACCGGTTCGGCACGCTGACGCTCGGCCGTCAATACGATTCCGTCGTCGATACGCTTGGCGCACTGGAAATGTCGGGAATTTCCCATCCGTACGATAACGACAACGTCCAGGATTCGTTCCGCGTGAACAACTCGGTCAAGTACCAGAGCGTGAACTATGGCGGCCTGACGTTCAGCGGCCTGTATGGCTTCTCGAATTCGACCGGCTTCTCGAACAATCGCGCATACAGCTTCGGCGCGACCTATCACTACGGCGGCCTCGACGTCGGTGCGGGATACCTGAATCTCGGCCGCGCCGGCTCGACCACCAACACGAGCGGCGCGGTGTCCGACGACACGACGTTTACGGCCAGCGGACAACGGACCTGGGGGTTGGGCGCGAACTACGCGTTCGGCGCGGCGACCGTCGGCGCGCTCTTCACGCAGACGCGCCTGAACGGGCTGACCGGCATCGGCGCCTCCGCCTCGGGTACGTCGGACGGCCTGTCGTTCAGCAGCGGCGGCGCACGCTTCAACAACTACGAGGTGCAGGCGCGCTACAACTTCACGCCCGCGTTCAGCGTGACGGGGGCCTATACCTATACCGACGGTCAAATCGACGGCGTGCGGCCGAAATGGAACCAGGCCGGCCTGACGGCCGACTACGCGCTGTCGAAACGCACCGATGTGTATCTGCGGGGCGTGTATCAGCACGTGCATGGCGCCGGCGACAGCGGCATTACCGCGTCGATCGACGGGCTGAGCGCATCGAGCTCGAATCATCAGGCCATCGTCACGGTCGGCCTGCGGCACAGCTTCTGATCGGCCGGTGCATTCGCCGCGCTTCGACACGGCGGTCGATCGCCCCCGTTGCCCCCTTCATGCCGAATCGGGCAACGGAACGGTCACGCCTTCGCGACACGCGAAGGCAGCTTCCCCACTTTCAGACATGCGAGACGAGGTCGATCATGACGCTGTATCTTTCCGCGAGCATCCTTGCCGCAGTGCTCAAAAGCAGTTCGTCGCCGGCGGCATTCGTGCTGCTGCAGCAAACCGGCAGCATCGCGCGGACTGCCACGCCTGCGCGGCGCCTGGCGATGCCGGCTGCATGCGTCGCGTGGCCGGGAGAGACGCCCCGTGCCTGATTTCGCGACGCTCAAGCTGTGCTCGGTCAGCGCCATGGAAATGTCGGAGGACGGCGAATTCCTGCTGGTGCGCGGCGCGCATTCGGCGCTCTCGCTGCATCGCTCGACGTTCAATGCGTTGCTGGTCGCGCTGCCGAACGCCATCGAGCACTCGGCGCGGCTCGCCGACAGGCATGACGACGCGCGCGTCGTGCTGCCGACGACCGGCTGGGAAATCGGCCGGATCGACGACACGCCGCACGTATTCGTCCGCTTTCATCTGCAAGGCGGCCCCGCCCTCGGCTTCTCCGTTCCCGGCGGACAAGTCCCGGCCATGCTCGACGCGCTCTGCAAGGCGGCCGGCATCGCCTCCATTCTGGCGCCGCCACCCGGCGCGACCTTCCAGTGATGCCGACCGGCGCGGGCGTCAGTCGCCCCCTCGTCGCCTCCGCCCTCTCGCCGGACCGTTTCTCTTGATTTCACGTTCACTGCCGGGCCGCCTGCGGCTGAAACCGCTCGCATGCCTGCTGCTCCACCTGCCGTGGTGCATCGTGCACGCGCAAACGGACGCATGGTCAGCCTGGACCCTGCGCTCCGCCGACACACTCGCCGAGCATCCCGCTTCGACCGGGCAACGCCCCGCGACGATCGCGCTCGGCGACACAGCGAGCACGAGCGCCGACACCGACGTCGCCCTCAAGGGCCATGCCGAGCTGCGCCGCGATCGTTCGGTCGTCAAGGGCAACGCGATTCACTACGCGTTCGACACCGACGTCGCCGATGCCTATGGCGACGTCGTGCTCGCGGACAGCGGACGCCTCTTCTTCGGACCGGAAGCCCATTTCCGCATCGAAGCGAACAAGGGTTACATCGTCGCGCCCACCTACCGCTTCACATTGAACGGCGGCCGCGGCAGCGCGGCGCGCATCGACGTCGTCGACGCCGAGCACACGTCCGTCGAGCACGGCACCTACACGACCTGTGCGTGCGAAGACCGGCCGGGCTGGTACCTGAAGGCGTCGCGCTTCGACATCGACAGCGGCGGCGATACCGGCGTCGCGCGCAATGGCGTGCTGTTCTTTCAGGGGATGCCGATCTTCGCGAGCCCGTGGCTGTCGTTTCCGCTGTCGAGCGCACGGCGCACCGGGCTGCTGCCGCCGACCGTCTCGTACGACTCGACCGACGGCGTCGAGCTGACCCAGCCGATCTACGTGAATCTCGCGCCGAACTACGACCTGACGCTGACGCCGCGCACCATGCAGCGGCGCGGCACGATGCTCGGCACCGACTATCGTTATCTGTCGCCCACCTACAGCGGCGAGCTGGCGATCGCCTACCTGCCCGACGACCGGCTGACCCGCACGAACCGCTATTCGCTGCACGTCAAGCATGACTGGAACATCGGCAACGGCTTCGGGTTCTATCTGTATGGCGACCGCGTGTCGGATGCGTCGGCGGCGTCGACGCTGGCATCGTCCGGCACGGCCGCCTCGTCGACGCTGTACCGCCAGGAAGCCGGGCTGACCTATTCGCACGCGCCGTGGTCCGTGCTGTTCAGGGTCCAGCACTGGCAATCGTTCGACAGCACGACGATCTACGCCAGCGAGCCGCAATTGAACGTGCGCTACGCACGATATAACGCCGGCGGTTTCGACTTCGGCATGGAGGCCGATGCGACACGCTTCAGGTCGACCGTCTCCGGCGCGACGCAGGGCAATCGCTTCGTGTTCGATCCATACGTCGCGTATTCGGTCGAGCGCCCCGGCTGGTTCTTCACGCCGAAACTGAAGTGGCATTTCGCGAGCTACAGCCTCACGTCGATCGGCAGCGACGCGCCGAGCGGTCAGCCGAAGCAGTTCGACATGAACGTGCCGACCGTGACGGTCGATACGGGGTTGCGCTTCGAGCGCGGCGTGCGCCTGTTCGGGCATGCCTATCTTCAGACGCTCGAACCGCGCGTCTTTTACGTCTATACGCCGTATCGCAACCAGTACCATGCACCGCTGTTCGATACGGCCGTGACGGACTTCGGGATCGGCGAACTATTCTCCGACAACACGTTCGTCGGGCACGATCGCATTGCGGACGCGAACCGGATCACCGCGGCGCTCACGTCGCGCCTGATCGAGCCGGCCACGGGCGACGAGCGTGCCCGCTTCGTCCTCGCGCAACAGTACGATTTCAAAGCGCCCAAGGTCACGCTGACGTCGAGCGATTCGACGTCGACGATCTCGCGCACGGGGCTCGTGGCCGGCGCATCGTACAAGCTCGGCGCCGGCTTCAACGCCGAGCAGGCCGCGCAGTACGACGAGATCAACGATTATCTGCGGCGTGCCTCGATCGGCTTCGGCTGGTCGCCCGGCGAGCAGCGGGTACTGAACATGTCGTATCGCTACAACCGCGCGGTCGACTATTCGTATGCGAGCGAAGACGTCGAGCCGGTCAGCCAGGCGGTGCTGGCCGCGCAGTGGCCGCTGACGACCCATCTCTCGGCCGTCGCCCGGCTCGACTACGATCTGCATGCGCGCCGCCTGCGAACCGGGCTGGTCGGCATCCAGTACGACGCGTCATGCTGGAGCCTCGGCGTCGCCGGCGAAAAGTACCTGTACGCGACGAGTTCGACCACTGCCACGTCCGGCACGCGGATCATGGTTCAACTGCAATTGAAGGGACTCGGGGCGGCCGACAGCGGATTGCAGAAGCAATTTTCGGCCGCGGTGCCGGGTTACTCGGCGCCCCGCACGCAACAGGAAGGCGGCGATCGGTTCACCGATCTTCCCTGAGGCCCCCAAGGCCCGGCGAGCTGGATCGGCCCGGCCGGCGAGCATCGAAGCGGCAACCGCTCGCCGGTTGCGTTTTCCGCATCGGTGTGCCGGGTGACTCCCTGGAAGTCGGACGAGTCGACGATCAGACCGCCATGCACAGGTACTTGATGACGAGGTAATCGTCGATGCCGTAATGCGAGCCTTCGCGGCCGAGCCCCGACTGCTTCACGCCGCCGAACGGTGCGACCTCGTTCGAAATGAGGCCCGTATTGATGCCGACCATGCCGTATTCGAGCTGCTCGGCCACCCGCCAGACGCGCCCGATGTCACGGCTGTAGAAGTACGCGGCAAGCCCGAACTCGGTATCGTTGGCGAGCTTCACCACCTCGTCGTCGCTCGAGAAGCGGAACAGCGGCGCGAGCGGCCCGAACGTCTCCTCTCTCGCGACGTCCATCTGCGCGGTGACGTTCAGGAGCACCGTGGGTTCGAAGAAGCCATGCCCGAGCGCATGCCGCTTGCCGCCGGCGGCGAGCGTCGCGCCCTTGCCGAGTGCGTCCGCGATATGCGCTTCGACCTTGCCGACCGCCGCGTCGTTGATCAGCGGCCCCAGCGTCACGCCGCCTTCGGTGCCGTGCCCCACCTTCAGGCCCTTCACGGCCGCCACCAGCTTCGCCGCGAACGCGTCGTAAACCCGGTCGTGCACGTAGAAGCGATTGGTGCACACGCACGTCTGCCCGTTGTTGCGGTACTTCGACGCGATCGCCCCTTCTACGGCGGCATCGAGATCGGCATCGTCGAACACGATGAACGGCGCGTTCCCGCCGAGCTCGAGCGTCACCTTCTTCACGGTGGGCGCGCTTTGCGCCATCAGCAGCCGCCCCACGCCGGTCGATCCGGTAAACGACAGCTTGCGCACCACGGGGCTGCTCGTCAGCGCGCCGCCGATCGCCTTCGGGTCGCCGGTGACGATGTTGAGCACGCCGTTCGGCACCCCCGCGCGCTCGGCAAGCACCGCCAGCGCAAGCGCCGAGAACGGCGTCGCTTCGGCCGGCTTCACGACGATCGGGCAGCCGGCCGCGAGCGCCGGCCCCACCTTGCGGGTGATCATCGCGTTCGGGAAATTCCACGGCGTGATCGCCGCGCACACGCCCACCGGCTCCTTGACGACCACGAGCCGCTTGTCCGACGCGGGCGTCGCGAGCGTGTCGCCGACCACGCGCTTGCCCTCTTCGGCGAACCATTCGATGAACGACGCCCCGTAGACGATTTCACCCTTCGCTTCGGCAAGCGGCTTGCCCTGCTCGGCCGTGAGGATCAGCGCGAGATCGTCGGCGTGCTCGATCATGAGCTCGTACCAGCGGCGCAGGATGCGCGCGCGCTCCTTCGCCGTCTTTGCGCGCCACGCCGGCCATGCCGCATTCGCGGCGTCGATCGCGCGCGACGTCTCTGCCGCGCCCATCGACGGAACGCCGCCAAGCGTCGCGCCCGTCGCCGGATCGAGCACGTCGAAGCGCTCGCCCGAGTCGGCCTCGCACCATTGCCCGTCGATATAAGCCTGATGACGCAAGAGCGCCGGATCCTTCAACAGCGTGTTCAATTCCACGTTCGTTCCTTCCGGAATAAGAATGCATTGGGCGGCCCGAGCACGACTCGGGCCGCAAATTCGGCAAATTTCAAATGATGGTCGGCAGCGACGCAACGACGCGAAGACATTTCTTCGCACCCTTCGCAGTGCAAAGTAGCGGTGACAAGAACGGCGTCACGCAGCAAAACGCACTATCCGGCCTGACGCCACGAAGCACTTTCGTGACCATGGGCCAGCAGCTTGCGCGCGATCTCGGCCACCCGGTGCACGTGCGCGATGGCGGCTTCGCGCGCCGCCACCCCGTTGCCCGTCTCGATGCCCGCGAGGATCGCGCGCATCTCCTCGACCGCCTGGTGTCCGCGATCGTCGGAGGCGATCGTCAGCGCACGCAACCGGTTGATCCGCGCGATCAGCGTCTGCACGATCTCCCACGCGACATGCTTTTCCCCGGCGATGAACATGCGCTCATAGAATGCCGACGTGAGCGCCTTCACCGCCTGATGATCCTGCGCGTCGAACGCTTGCCGGATCTGGTCGATGCACGCCGCCAGGTCGGCGACCAGGGGTGCGTCGGCATGCTGTGCGCAGGCCATCGCCGCCTCGCCTTCCAGCAACGCGCGTATCTCGTAGATCTCGGCCGCCGTGTCGAAGTCGAGGATGGCGACGATCGGCCCCTGGTTCGGAATCGAGGCGACCAGCCCTTCCGTTTCCAGATGCCGCAGGACCTCGCGCACGACGGTCCGGCTCACGCCCAGGATCTCGCACAACGCGCGCTCGACCAGCCGCTCGCCCGGCTGGAAGTGCGCATCCAGGATCGCGTTGCGCATTTTCTCGAGCGCGAGCTCGCGCAGCGTGGCGGTGGGCCGCTGCACTTTCAGGGACGGCAGTGCGGGACACATGACTGCCGCCGTCAGGCTTGCGCGAACAGGCGCACGTCGCGCGCGTCCCAGTCGACGAGCGCCTGCGCACCGATCACGATGCCGTTGTCGTGCCGATGCGCGGCCGGCATGCGGATCGAGATCTCCTGCTGCCACGGCGTCGCCACCGCGTAGTGCATCGCATCGCCGAGATAGGTGACGTCGCGCACGGTCACGGGCAGGCCCGCCGTGCCGCTCGAACCCTGCGAACCGCCGGCGCGTTGCAGCGAGCTGATGCGCATCTGTTCCGGGCGGATCATCAGCGCGCCTTCGTCGCCGGCGGCGAGCGTCGGATGGAACATGTCGGACACCATCTCGAGTCCATTGGGGAACACGCCGCCCATGCGGCCGTCGCCGTGCTTCGTTACCTTGACCGGCAGGAAATTCGAATTGCCGATGAAGCTCGCGACGAAGCGCGAAGCCGGGTTCGCGTACAGCTCCTCGCCGGTGCCGACCTGCTCGATGCGCCCCTGGTTGAACACGGCGATGCGGTCCGACAGGCGCAGCGCTTCCTCCTGGTCGTGCGTGACGTACAGGATCGTCACGCCCGTTTCCTGGTGAATGCGGCGCAGCTCCAGCTGGATTTCCTCGCGCAGCTTCTTGTCGAGCGCGGAGAGCGGCTCGTCCATCAGCAGCACCGGCGGATCGTAGGCGAGCGCACGCGCAATCGCGACGCGCTGCTGCTGCCCGCCGGAGAGCTGCGCGGGCATCCGGTCGCGGCACTCGGACAGATGCACGAGCTTCAGCATCTGCTCCACCTTCGCGCGGATTTCGGCTTCAGGCCGGCGGCGCACCCGCAGCGGGAACGCGACGTTCTCGCCCACGGTGAGATGCGGGAACAGCGTATAGCGCTGAAACACCATCCCGATGTTGCGCTGGTTCGGCGCGACCGACAGCAGCGACTTGCCCTCGAGCAGCACGCGGCCGTCGGTCGGCTCCTGAAAGCCCGCGACGATATAGAGCGTGGTGCTCTTGCCCGAACCCGACGGCCCGAGGAAGGTCATGAATTCGCCCTTGCGTACGTCGAGCGACACCTGGTCGATCGCGACGACGTCGTCGTAGGTCTTGCGCAGGCGCTGGATTTGCAGGAATGCAGTCATGGCGTGTTACCTCAGTTAGCGCGTGCGCGGCGCACGACGGCGCCCGCCAGCATCAATACGGTCGTCAGTGCGACGAGCAGCGACGACGCGGCCGCGACGACGGGTGTCAGGTCCTGCCGCAACGTCGCCCAGATCCGCACCGGCAGCGTCTGCAGCGTCGGGCTCGACATGAAGATCGACACCACGACTTCGTCCCACGATGCGAGGAACGCGAAGATCGCGGCGGCAAAGAGGCCGAGCCGGATCGCGGGAAGCGTGACGCGCAGCTTCACCGTGAGCGGCGACGCGCCGCAGATCAGCGCGGCGTCTTCCAGCGCCGTGTCGAAGCTCACGAGCGAGTTGCTGATCGAGATGATCGAGAACGGCAGCGCGATGATCAGGTGGCCGATCACGAAGCCGGTCATCGTGCCGTTCAGGCCGATGCGCAGGAAGAATGCATAGAGCGCGACGGCGAGCACGACGACGGGCAACACCATCGGCGTGAGGAAGAAGCCCCGCACGGCCTCGCGGCCGCGGAACTTGCCGCGCACGAGCGCCAGCGACGCGAGGAACCCGATCGCGACGGACAGCACCGTGACGATCACCGCCAGCTTCGCGCTGGTCAGCAGCGAGTCGATCCAGCCCGCATCGGTGAACAGCTGCCGGTACCATTCGAGCGTCCAGCCCGGCGGCGGAAAGATGAGCCACTGCGAATCGCCGAACGACAGCGCGACGATGAAGAAGATCGGCAACAGCAGGAACAGCGCGACGGCCGCGCCCACGGCCACGAGAACCCAGCGCAGTGCGCCCAGGCGATCGAAATCGAGCAACATGTCAGCGACCTCCCGTAGTCGCGGCGCTGCCGGTGAAGCGCAGCTGCAACGCATAGAGCGCGAGCGTCACGGCGAGCAGCACGAATGCCGCGGCACCGGCGAGGCCCCAGTTCAGCAGTTCCTGCACGAGCTGCGCGATCAGTTCCGCGAGCATCATGTAGGACGGGCCGCCCAGCAGCGCGGGCGTGACGAAGTAGCCGAGCGCCATCACGAACACCATCAGCGCGCCGGAGGCCACGCCCGGCATCGCGAGCGGCACGAGGATGCGCCAGAACGCCTGCCAGCGGCTCGCGCCGCATACCGCGGCGGCACGCAGCGTCGACGGGTCGATGCTGCGCAGCGTGGCGTGCAGCGGCATCACGAGGAACGGCAGCATGATGTAGGTCATGCCGATCGTCACGCCCGTCAGGTTGTTTACGAGCGACAGCGGCTCGCGAATCACGCCGATCGCCATCAGCGCGCGGTTGATCGGCCCGGTCCCCTGCAGCAGCACCATCCACGCGAACGTCCGCGCGAGCAGGTTGGTCCACATCGACAGCAGCAGGATCGCGAACAGCACGGCACTGAGCCGGCGCGGCGCGATGGCGAGCAGCCACGCCATCGGAAAGCCCACCAGCAACGTGACGAGCGTCACGACCGTCGCCACGAGAAACGTATTGCCGAACACGCGCACGTACGTCGTCGAGCCGAGCAGTTGCTCGTAGTTGTGCAGCCCGGGCGTCGGCTCGAGCACGCTGCGCAACAGCAGCGACAGCACCGGCAACAGGAAGAAAATCACGAGCAGCAGCATCGCGGGCGTCAGCAGCCGCATGCTGCGCCAGTCGCGCCGCTTGCGCGCTTTCGCCGCGGGCGGATGCGCGACGGTACTCAATACGTTTGGCATGGTTTCTCCTTTGTCGGCCAGGGCCGGCGCTTCAGCGCCCGTTACCCCTGGCCCCATGCAGATGCGTTGCTCGGCCGGTCCGGTTCGATCCGGTTCGTCATCCTGACCGGAACGCGTGCCGATTCCCTGTTTCCAGGCCTGCTTACTTCGACTGCCACGCGTACCAGCGCTTCGCGATCGCGTCGCGGTTCTCGGCCCAGTACTTCATGTCGAGATTGATCTGCGAGGTCTTGTACTGGTCGGGCAGCGTCTTCGCGATCGCCGGCGGCATCAGCCCGGCCGACTTCACGTTGATCGGCGCATAACCCGTGTCGGCCGCGAATTTCGCCTGGGCCTGCGCGCTCGTCGCGGCGGCCAGAAACTTCATCGCCGCGTCGCGATGCTTCGCGCCCTTCGGGATCACGAGCATGTCGGCGGCGGTCAGGTTCTGGTTCCACGACATGCCGACCGGCACGCCGGTCTGCGCGAGCGCATGCAGGCGGCCGTTCCAGAACATGCCGACCGGCGCTTCGCCCGATGCGAGCAGCTGCTGCGACTGCGCGCCGCCGCTCCACCAGACGATGTCGCCCTTGATCGAGTCGAGCTTCTTGAACGCGCGGTCGAGGTCGAGCGGATACAGCTTGTTGGGCGCGACGCCGTCGGCGAGCAGCGCGATCTCGAGCACGCCCGGCGCCGACCACTTGTAGAACGTGCGCTTGCCCGGGAAGCGCTTGGTATCGAACAGGTCCGCCCAGTTTTGCGGCTGCGCGCCCGTGTACTTCGACTTGTTGTAGCCGAGCACGAACGAGTAATAGAAGCTGCCCACCGCGGAAGTCGTCGCGAAGCGCGGGTCGAGCTCGGCCTTCTTCACCACCGAATAGTCGATCGGCTCGATCAGCCCGGCCTTTTCGGCTGCGTAGGCAAAGTCGCCTTCGACGTCGACCACGTCCCAGCTCACGTTGCCGCTGTCGACCATCGCCTTGAGCTTGCCGTAGTCGGTCGGCCCGTCCATCAGCACGTTGATGCCGCTCGCCTGCGTGAACGGCTGCGCCCAGTCCTTCTGTTGCGACGACTGGGTCGTGCCGCCCCAGCTCGTGAACACGATCGGGTCCGCGGCCAGCGCGGGCGCGGCGCACAGCGCGACCAACGGGGCGATACAGGCGAGGCGCGATGCTGCGAAACGCGGGTTGCTTCTGCTGCTCATGGTCTCTCTCCAGGGGGAAACGGTTGCGGCTCGCGGCCACCGGAACGGCAGCCATTCGAATACACGTGTTCAGGCCGGCAGCGCCAGCCGCGCCGGCTTCTCGATCTTGTCGTTCATTACCGTGCCGCGGCGCGGCGACCCTCGGGCCACCCGCGCGCGGCGCGCCGGTTCCGGCCGGCGCCGTCAGTGCGCGAGCGCGAGCGGCTGCACCGTGCCGGCTTCCGTGTCGCCGACATAGATGCCGTACGCGTCCTGCCGGCGTTCGCGCACGTAGCGTTCGAGCATCGCGCGCACGGCGGTGTCGGCGATCTCGTCCCACGGCACCTGCCAGAGCGGCACGATGCGGATGCTGCTGTCGAACCAGGGCGAACCGGTGGGAATCACGCGGCCGCGGTAATAGATATGGACGCCCGGCTCGCGCGCGCCGGCCGATTCGAATACGGCGAACAGGAAGTCGAGATGCGTGTTGAGGCCGAGTTTCGCGAGCACGCCGCGCAGGCTCGCCGCGTCGCTGGCCGGTTCGAGCCGGATGCCGGTCGGCAAGCGCAGGCCTTCGGGCGTATCGACAAGCACCAGCCCGTCGCGATGTTCGAGAATCGCGCCCACCTGCGCGCGGCGGAATCCGAGCGTGTCGAATACCTGTTGCTGCGCGATTGGTCCGGTCATCGACTCAGTCATGGCGTGCTCCCGTGGTCACTGCGTTACTCGATGAGATTATGGTATGCCATCTTATGGACTACAACAATGAACATCGTATTATGGAATACCATGAGTCGCACCGGCCGAATCGACAGACAAAACAAAAGGCCGCCGGCATGATGCCGGCGGCCTTTGCACTTCAAGCGCGCGCTTCGATCCCGCGCCCGGGATTTCGTCAGTTGTCGGTGAGTGCCTCGTCCTGCTGCTGCGCGAGCGCCGACAGCGCGAGTTCGGAAACCCGCTTGATGTGCGCGGCGGACGCCGCCGAAGCCGCCTCGCCGTCACGCCGCTCGATCGCGTCGAGCAGGCGGTTCATCTCGGTGTTCGAGTCGCCGCCGCGTCCCGGCATCGCGATGGTCAGCGCACGCAACCGGTTGATGCGCGCGTTGAGCGTCTTGACGACCGTCAGCGACACCTGCTTCCCCGCGGCCTCGAACAGCGTTTCGTAGAAGCGCTCGGTGTACTCGAGCACACGCGGCAGATCCTGCTTCTCGAATGCATCCTCGATCACGGCGCGGACCTCGCGCAGTTGCCGCACGACCTCGGGTGTCGCGCCCTCGGCGCACGCGCGCGCGGCATTCGCTTCGAGCAGGCCGCGCAACTCGTAGATCTCGCCGACTTGCGCCGGATCGAGCCGCGCGACCACCGGCCCTTGCCGCGAAACGGTCTCGACCAGCCCTTCGGTCTCCAGATGCCGCAGCACTTCACGCACCACCGTGCGGCTCACGCCGAGTTCGTCGCACAGCGTGCGTTCGACGAGCCGCGCGCCGGGCCGGAAATAACCCTGCACGATCGCACCGCGCAGTTTGTCGAGCGTCAGTTCGCGCAAGGTCTTGGCATTGCGGTCGATTTTGAGGTCTTGCATGAGCGGTACTCTGGAAACGGGGGGTGGCCTGCAGCCGGCAGGAAGCCGGGCGCAGGCATGGAATGCCATATTATGACCTAACTGTCAGAGCTTTCCATCCCGCGCCGCGAGCGCACCGTCAGCCACGCGATCAGCCCTCGAGCCCCTCGACGATCGCGATCTGGGCGCGGCAATGTCCATCCCGCTTCGCCTTCGCCGCCTGGTATTCGGGCGAGTGATAGCACGCGAGTGCCGTCTGCATATCCGGGAAGCGGATCACGACGTGGCGCTCGAACGAGTCCCCCTCCAGCACCTGCGATGCGCCGCCGCGCGCCAGGAACACCGCGCCGAACTTCTTGAACGCCTGCGGCGCGAGGTCCGTGTAGTCCTTGTATTTCACGGGGTCCAGCACCTGCACGTGGGCAATCCAGTACGCACTCATTTCTCGCCTCCAGTTTCGGGAAATTCCCAGACACGGGTTAACACTCATGGCATGCCGTAACATGGTATACCACAATGAATCCCACAATCAACGCACGAAAGGAAGGTGCCATGAGCCTGATTCGGAAATCCGTCCTCCATGTCGAGACGCTCTACGTGGACGGCGACAAGGTCGCCGCCAAGCCGCTGAAGATGATCGGGGCGGCCGCCGTGATCAAGAACCCGTGGGCAGGCCGCGGGTACGTCGAGGACCTGTCGCCGGAGATCCGCGCGCTGGCGCCGCAGCTCAGCGAACACCTGACGAAGATGATCCTCGACGAAGCCGGTTCGGGCGACGCGGTCGAGGCGTTCGGCAAGAGCGCGATCGTCGGCCTCGACGGTGAAATCGAGCATGCGTCCGCGCTGATCCACACGCTGCACTTCGGCAACACCTATCGCACGGCCGTCGGCGCCAAGTCGTACCTCGCGTTCAACAACACGCGCGGCCCGGCCAATGCGCCGCTGTTGATCCCGATGATGGACAAGAACGACGAAGGCCGTCGCTCGCACTACCTGACGCTCCAGTTCTCGATTCCGGACGCACCGGCCGCCGACGAACTGGTCATCGCCATCGGCGCCGCCACCGCCGGCCGTCCGCATCACCGCATCGGCGACCGCTACAAAGATCTCGCAGAGCTCGGAAATGACGTCAAGAACCCTGCCGCTGTCAAATAAGCGCATCGCCCACTACCTCGACCAGGGTGCCGGCGAACCGCTGGTGCTGATTCACGGCGTGGGCATGCAGGCGAGCGCGTGGTATCCGCAGATCGACGACCTGTCGCGCGATTTCCGCGTGATCTCCGTCGACATGCCGGGCCACGGCGCGAGCGATGCGCTCGACACCGACGCCGACCTGCGGCAGTTCGTGCAGTGGGCGATCGAGTTCATCGAGGCGCTGCATGTCGGCCCCGTCAACCTGGCCGGCCACTCGATGGGCTCGCTGATCGCCGCCGGCGTCGCGGTGACGCGGCCCGATCTGGTCAAGCGCGTGGCAGTCCTGAACGGTGTGTACCGCCGCACCGAGCAGGCGCGTGAAGCCGTCCTGCAACGCGCCGCCGAACTGCGCTCGGGCACCATCGACGTCGATACGCCGCTGCGGCGCTGGTTCAACGCGGAGGAAGCGCAGCAGGCCGCCGCGCACAAGGTGGAAGCGTGGCTGCAGTCCGTCGACCTGGCGGGCTACGCCACCGCGTACACCGCGTTCGCGAAGGGCGACGAGGTGTATGCCGACGGCTGGCACCGGATCGCCTGCCCTGCCCTCGTGCTGACGGGATCGGACGACCCGAATTCGACGCCCGAGATGGCCCGGCAGATGGCGCAGGCCGCGCACGACGGCAAGGCCGTCGTGATCGAGAACGAGCGCCACATGGTGAACCTGACCGCGCCCGAGCAAGTCAATCGCGCGCTGCGTGCCTGGTTGCATACCGTGCCGCACGCGGAAACCCTGAAATCGGAAGTGTGACATGAGCCAAGCAACCAGCCAGGAAGCCCCGACGATCAACACCCGGGAGCTGCGCGATGCATTCGGCGCGTTCATGACCGGCGTGACGATCGTCACCACCGCGCGCGACGACGGCCAGCCGCTCGGCTTCACCGCGAACTCGTTCTCGTCCGTGTCGCTGGACCCCGCGCTGCTGCTCGTCAGCATCGCGAAGACGTCGAGCAATTTCCAGACGTTCTCCACCACGGGCCACTTCGCGATCAACATCCTCGCGGAAGGGCAAAAGGACCTGTCGAACACCTTCGCGCGGCCGAGCGACGATCGCTTCGCGCAGGTCGGCTGGCACCTGAGCGCGCATCGCAACCCGCTGATCGACGACGTCAGCGCGTGGTTCGACTGCACGACGCACGCGGTGATCGATGCGGGCGATCACGCGCTCATCGTCGGCAAGGTCGAGGCGTTCCATTCCGCCGGCTACGCGGGGCTCGGCTATTACCGCGGCGGCTATTTCACGCCGGCGAAGCTGTCGGCCGAAGTGATCGCCGGCCCGAAGGTCATCGTGAGCGCGATCATCACGCGCGACGACAAGGTGCTCATGGTGAAGACGGCCGACGGCAAGTGGGCGCTGCCCACCAGGGAAATCGGCAACGAAGGCGCCGACAAGGCGCTCGCCGAACTCTTCCGGCACTACCAGCCGGACGCATCGGCAAGCTTCATCTATTCGGTCTACAACAATACCGAGACGCACTACCAGTACATCTCGTTCCTCTGCAGCGCACCGGACGAAGTGGCGGTCGCCGGTGAATTCGTAAGCCTCGACGACATCGAGACCGGCGCGTTCCAGGACAGCGCCGTCGCCAGCATGCTCGAGCGCTATCGCAGGGAGAGCCAGTTGAAGAGCTACGGCCTCTATTTCGGCGATCACAGCACCGGCACCGTCCGCCCGCTTCTTTCCTGAAAGGTCACATCATGCGTTTTTCGCTTTTCGTTCACATGGAGCGCGTCTCCGACCAGACCAGCCAAAAGCAGCTGTACGACGAGATGGTCGAGCTGTGCCAGATCGCCGATCGCGGCGGCATGCACGCCGTCTGGACCGGCGAGCACCACGGCATGGATTTCACGATCGCGCCGAACCCGTTCATCAACCTCGCCGATCTGGCCAACAAGACGAAGCGTGTGCGGCTGGGCACGGGCACGGTCGTCGCGCCGTTCTGGCACCCGATCAAGCTCGCCGGCGAAGCCGCGATGACGGACATCATCTCGGGCGGCCGCCTGGAACTCGGCATCGCGCGCGGCGCATACTCGTTCGAATACGAGCGCCTGATGCCGGGCCTCGACGCATGGGGCGCGGGCCAGCGCATGCGCGAACTCATTCCCGCCGTGAAGAAGCTGTGGGAAGGCGATTACGCGCATGACGGCGAGTTCTGGAAATTCCCGTCGACGACGTCGTCGCCGCTGCCGCTGCAGCAACCGCATCCGCCGATCTGGGTGGCCGCGCGCGATCCGAACAGCCATGAGTTCGCGGTGGCCAACGGCTGCAACGTGCAGGTCACGCCGCTGCACCTCGGCGACGAGGAAGTCGAGAAGCTGGTCGGCCACTTCAACGCCGCGTGCGAGAAGTTCAGCGACCTGCCGCGCCCGAAGATCATGCTGCTGCGTCACACCTATGTGGCGAGCAGCGAGGACGACGCGCAAGTGGCCGCCGACGAAGTCAACGTTTTCTATAACTACTTCGGCGCGTGGTTCAAGAACGAGCGTCCGATCAGCCGCGGGATGATCAAGCCGCTGAGCCGCGAGGAAATCGCCGCGCACCCGTTCTACACGCCGGAAGCCATGCGCAAGAACAACGTGATCGGCACGCCCGCCGAAGTCATCGCGCGCCTGAAGGCTTACGAAGCGCTCGGCTTCGACGAGTACTCGTTCTGGATCGATACCGGCATGAGCTTCGAGCGCAAGAAGGCTTCGCTCGAGCGGATGATCCGGGACGTGATGCCTGCGTTCCAGTAAGGGGACGATGCCATGAACGTGCATTTTCAGCTGTATATCGACGGGCAGTTCGAGCCCGGTGCCGCGACTTTCGGCAGCATCAATCCGGCAACCGGCGCCGTATGGGCGCAGATGCCCGAAGCGCGCACCGACGAGGTCAACCGCGCGGTCACGGCGGCCGGCCGCGCATTGACCGATCCTGCCTGGGCGGGATTGTCCGCATCCGCGCGCGGCAAGCTGCTGTACAGGCTCGCCGATCTCGTCGAACGGGCCGCGCCGCGACTCGCTGAAATCGAAACGAACGACACCGGCAAGATCATCCGGGAAACGTCGAGCCAGATCGCGTACGTCGCCGAGTATTACCGCTACTACGCCGGCATCGCCGACAAGCTCGAAGGCAGCAGCATCCCCGTCGACAAGCCCGACATGCAGGTGTGGCTCGAGCGTCAACCCGTCGGCGTGGTCGCCGCGATCGTGCCCTGGAACAGCCAGCTGTTCCTGTCCGCGGTCAAGGTCGGCCCGGCCCTCGCCGCCGGCTGCACGGTCGTGCTCAAGGCGTCCGAGGAAGCGCCGGGGCCGTTGCTGGAGTTCGCGCGCCTCGTGCACGAAGCCGGGTTTCCGCCGGGCGTCGTCAACGTCATCACCGGCTTCGGCCCGGAATGCGGCGCGGTGCTGAGCGGCCATCCGGGCGTGGACAAGGTCGCGTTCACCGGCGGCCCCGAGACCGCGCGCCACATCGTGCGGAATACGGCCAACAATCTCGCGAAGGTGTCGCTTGAGCTCGGCGGCAAGTCGCCGTTCATCGTGTTCGCCGATACCGACATCCAGAGCGCGGTCAATGCGCAGGTCGCCGCGATCTTCGCGGCGAGCGGCCAGAGTTGCGTCGCGGGTTCGCGTCTGCTGATCGAGGCTTCCGTCAAGGAGCAATTCCTTGCGTTGCTGGTCGAGCGCGTGTCGCGCATTCGCGTGGGGTCGCCCAACGAGCGGGAAACGGAGTACGGGCCGCTGTGCACCGAGCGCCAGCTTCGCAACATCGAGGCGGTCGTCGCGAGTTCGGTGCGCCAGGGCGCGAAAGTGCTCGCCGGCGGGAAGCAGCTGGAGCGCGACGGGTACTACTACGCGCCGACGATCCTCGACTGCACCGGCGTCGAACATGCCGACAGCATCACGACGGAGCTGTTCGGCCCGGTGCTGTCGGTCGACACGTTCGAATCCGAGCAGGAAGCGATCGAGAAAGCGAACAGCACGGCCTACGGTCTCGCCGCCGGCATCTTCACGACCAACCTCACGCGTGCTCACCGCGTGTCGAAGCGCGTGCGTTCGGGCATCGTGTGGATCAACACCTATCGGGCGGTGTCGCCGCTCGTGCCGTTCGGCGGCTTCGGCCTGTCCGGGCACGGCCGTGAAGGCGGCCTGAGCGCCGCGCTCGAATATACGACGACGAAATCCGTGTGGCTGCGCACGTCGGACGATCCGATCAGCGACCCGTTCGTGATGCGTTGAGCGGAACGCATTCGCCCGCAGTATCGAATCAAAGCCGCAGAAGCCATGTCGTGCCATGCCGCGCCGCGCCAGCGAGCACGTGCGGCGCGGCATGGCCCCGGCAATAAAAATGGAGACGGCATGACACAGCAGGAAAGCGACGGCAGCGTTCTCGCCATCGAAAGCAACTCGATCGAATATGTTCCCCCCGAGGCGCGGCACGGCAAGCCGGCCGACCTCTTCACCCTGTGGTTCTGCACGAACGTCGCGCCGCTGGCCGTGATCTCGGGCGCCACGTCGGTGCTGGTGTTCCACCTCGACCTGGTCAGCGCGATTCTCGCGATCGCGGCCGGGCAATGCTTCGGCGCGATCTTCCACGCGCTCACCTCCGCGCAGGGGCCGCTCGTCGGCGTGCCGCAGATGATCCAGAGCCGCGCGCAGTTCGGCCGGTACGGGTCGCTGCTGGTGGTCGGATTCACCACGCTGATCTACCTCGGCTTCTTCGTGTCGAACATCATTCTCGCGGGCAAGACGCTCCACACGGCGGCGCCCGCGGTGCCCGTGCCGGTCGCGACCGTCATCGGCGCGGTGCTCGCGACGCTGGTCGGCGTGATCGGCTGTCACTTCATCCATCGCTTCAACAAGGTCGGCGCGTGGTTCATGGGCGGCGCGCTGCTGATCGGCATCGCGCTGATGGTGCCGGGCCTCGACGCCCGGATCTTCCAGCAGGGTCATTTCGATCTCGCCAACTGGTTCGCGATGTTCGGGCTGTGCGCGGTGTGGCAGATCAGCTTCGCGCCCTACACGTCCGACTATTCGCGCTATCTGCCGACGTCCGCCGGATTCGCGAAGACCTTTGCGTATACGTATTTCGGCACGTCGCTGGGCACGATCTTCGCGTTCCTGTTCGGCGTGCTCGCCGTCAGTACCGGGCATTCGACGGACGCGATGCAGGCGGTCCGCGAGCAGACCGGCGCATTCGGCTACGTGCTGATCCTCCTGTTCCTGGTCAACATCATCGGCCACAACGGGATGAACCTGTATGGCGCGGTGCTGTCGTTCATCACCGCCGCGCAGACGTTCCGCCCGCACTGGGTGCCCGGCCGCAACGTGCGCGTCGTCGTGTCGACGGTGCTGCTGGTGGCGTCGACCGCGACCGCGCTGTGGGCATCGAGCAACTTCATCTCGATCTTCCTCGACGCGATCTTCGCGTTGCGGATCGTGCTGGCGCCGTGGATCGCGATCAACCTGATCGACTTCTACCTGGTCAACAACCGGCATTACCGCGTCGCGGAGATCATCAGCAGCAATGGCGGCGTGTACGGGTCGTTCAACGTCAAGGCCATCGCGATCTACGTGTTCGGCGTCGCGGTCCAGGTGCCGTTCATGGAGGAAAGCTTCTTCCACGGACCGTGGGCGTCGATTCTCGGTGGCGCGGACGTGTCGTGGATGGTGGGCCTCGTCGCCACAGCAATGGCTTGCTACCTGTTCGCGTCGAAGGACGCCTCGCGTGCGCGCGGCCGGTGTCCGGCGTGCGCCAGGGTTTTGGATTAACGAAGGAGATCAATCATGAATGAAGACGACGCGCTGTTTCAGAAAGGCTTGCCGATCCGCCGGGAAGTGCTCGGCCCCGAGTACGTCGATGCGTCGATGGAAAAGGCCGACGCCTTCATGATGGCGTTCCAGCGGGCCACCACTGCCTGGGCGTGGGGCTGGGCATGGGGCGACGACACGCTCGATCGCAAGACGCGCAGCCTGCTCAACCTCGCGATGCTGACTGCCGGCGGCCATACCAACGAACTCAAGCTGCACGTGAAGGGGGCGCTCAACAACGGCGTGAGCGTCGACGAGATCAAGGCGACGCTGCTGCATGCAACCGCTTATTCGGGTATCCCGCATGGGCTCAGTGCGTTCAAGGCCGCGCATGAGGTGCTGGTGGCCGAAGGGGCGTTGAAGTAGGCGACCCGCGACATGCCGGTGCTTCCGGTCATCGGCAGCACCGGCTTGGATGAGTTGCCCGGCTGCGCGCGTCACAGCGCGTTCGGCGCCGCCCTCCCGTCCAGCACCGCCGCGACGTTATCGAGCGCGGTAAAACCCATCTGATCCCGCGTCTCGATCGTCGCGCTGGCCATGTGCGGTGACAGAAACACATTGTCGAGCGCGGCGAAACGCGGATCGATGTCGGGCTCGTTGCGATAGACATCGAGCCCCGCGCCGAACAACCGATGCGACGTCAATGCCTCGTGGAGCGCGTCCTCATCGACGAGACTTCCACGCGCCGCGTTGACGAACACCGCACCGTCACGCATCAAACCGAACTCGCGGCGCGTCATCAACGGCGTGCCGCCGCCCGGCACGTGCAGCGTGAGGATGTCGCACTGCGGCAGCAGCGTGTCGAGATCCGCGCAATAGCGCGCGCCGGCCTCGATCTCCGGCGGTGCCGGCCGCCGATCGGTATAGACGATCTTCATCCCGAACCCGCGTGCGCGCTGCGCGACCGCGCGGCCGATCCGGCCGAAACCGACGATCCCGAGCGTCTTGCCGTTCACGCGCGTGCCGAGCATGTCGGTCATGCCGAACGACTTGCCCCACCCCGCGCGCACGATGCGCTCGTATTCCGATGCACGCCGGCACGCGGCCAGAACGAGCAGCATCGTGAAATCGGCCGTGCAATCGGTCAGCGCGTCGGGTGCATTGCTGACCACGATCCCGCGTGCGCGCGCGGCGGTCACATCCATGTGGTCGTAGCCGGCGCTCGCGTTCGCGATGATCTTCACGCTCGGCGGCAATGCCGCGATGTGCTCGGCCTGCAGCCCCGATTTCTTGCCGATCAGCACCGCCGGCGTCGCGTAGCGGTTGCAGAACTCGACGACGGACGGTGCATCCATGTCGGCGTCCGTCACGTACGCATGGAATTCGGCTTCGGCACGTGCGGCCACGGCCGCGGGAACCCGTCGCGCTACCAGCAGGCGGGGGCGATTGTTGTCAGGCATGGTCTCGTCCTTGGGTCGGAAAACGGAGCACAGCCTACGAAGCACGTTCTGCGCGGGTCAATATTGATTGATTCAATCAACGTGTCGGCGCGGCATCGCGCCGCTGGCTTCCCGGGCCGCTTCGGTTGCGTCGCCCGATGCGCCACTCGCCGTGAAGACCGCGTGAACGACGTGCCCGCGAACTCAGGAAAACCCTGACGCCGCCCCGTCGCGACGGGGCGGTTGATATTGATTGAAAGAATCAAGATTGCTGGGGAATCGCCACCGCGCAATGCTTTTTGCATGTTCAACGGACTGAAGAAGAGATCGTGAAAATGCAGGCACGGAAAAAAATCGCGGCAGTGACGGGCGCCGGCACCGGAATCGGCCAGGCGGCGGCCGTCGCGCTGGCGCGGGCCGGCTTCAGCGTGGCGTTGCTCGGCAGGCGCATCGAGCCGCTGCTCGCGACGCGGGAGATCATCGAGCAGGCCGGCGGGGTGGCCGCCGCGATCCCGACCGACGTCGCCGACGAGGCATCGGTGGACGCGAGCTTCGCACGGATCGCGCGCGAGTTCGGTCACCTCGACGTGCTGTTCAACAACGCCGGCCGCAACGCGGGCGCCGTGCCGCTCGACGACTACTCGCTCGAATTCTGGAACGACGTGGTCGCGACCAACCTGACGGGTGTCTTCCTGTGCGCACGCGCCGCGTGGCGCCAGATGAAGCGCCAGACGCCGCAAGGCGGCCGCATCATCAACAACGGTTCGATCTCGGCGCACACGCCGCGCCCGAACACGATCGCGTACACGGCCACCAAGCATGCCGTCCTCGGCATCACGCGCTCGCTGGCGCTCGACGGCCGGCCGTTCAACATCGCGTGCGGCCAGATCGACATCGGCAACGCCGCCACGTCGCTGACCGAGCGCATGAACGGCGGCGTGCCGCAGGCCGACGGCCGCGTCGCGCCCGAGCCGCGCGTCGACGTCGCGCACGTCGCGGACGCCATCGTGCAGATGGCGAGCCTGCCGCTCGACGCCAACATTCTGAACATGACGATCATGGCAACCGCGATGCCCTTCGTCGGGCGCGGCTGACCGGACGATCGCCGGCGCACACGACAACCACGCGCCGGCCCACCCATCAGGAGACAGGAGACGACATTGAAAACCGCAGAAGAACAGGTTTCGGTCATGAGCGAGTTCGACTCGCACGCGGGCGTCGCCAGAAGATCGCGAGTGCGCTACGGCGTGCTGTCGATGCTGCTGGTGGCAACCATCCTCAACTACGTCGATCGCTCGGCGCTCGGCATCGTCGCACCGGCCCTGTCGAAGGACCTCGCCCTCACCCGCGTCCAGATGGGCGAACTGTTCGCCGTGTTCGGCCTGGCGTACTCGATCGCGCTGCTGCCGGCGGGCGCGCTCGCCGACATGCTCGGCTCGCGCGTCGCCTATGCGCTGTCGCTGGTCGGCTGGTCGCTTGCGACGCTGACGCAGGGGCTCGCGCACGGCTACCACATGCTGCTCGGCTCGCGTCTCGCGATGGGCGCGCTGGAGGCGCCGGCCTTTCCGTCGAACGCCCGCGCGGTGACGATGTGGTTCCCGGTGCAGGAGCGCGGCTTCGCGACCAGCGTCTACGTGATGGGCCAGTACATCGGTACGCCGCTGTTCACCGGGCTGCTGCTGTGGATCTCGTCGGCGTACGGCTGGCGCGCCGTGTTCTTCGCGACCGGCGGCTTCGGCATCCTGTTCAGCGTCGTCTGGTACCGGCTCTATCGCGATCCGTCGCGGCATCGCAGCGTCAACGCGGCCGAGTTGCAGTACATCACCGAGGGGCGTCCGGTCGTGACCGCGCGCGATCGTTTCGACTGGCGCATGGCGCTGCGCCTGCTCGGCTACCGGCAGATCCTCGCGATCTGTCTCGGCAAGTTCTGCAACAACACGCTGCTGGTGTTCTTCACGACCTGGTTCATGACCTACCTCGTCGAGGAACGGCACATGTCGATGATCAAGGTCGGCTTCTTCCAGGCGATGCCGTTCATCGGTGCGACGCTCGGGATCCTGATCGCCGGCTACCTGTCCGATCTCTGCATCCGGCGCGGCGTGTCGATGTCGTCGTCCCGCAAGGCGCCGCTCGTGATCGGCACCTTCCTCGGCGCGTCGATCGTGCTCGTCAACTTCGTGCATTCGAACGCGCTGGTGATCGCGATCCTGACCGTCGCGTTCTTCGCGCAGGGGATCGGCTCGATGTCCTGGGCCGCCGTGTCCGAGATCGCGCCGAAACGCTATGTCGGGCTCACCAGCAGCATCACGAGCCTCGCGGCCAATATCGCGGCCGTCACCACGCCGCTGATGATCGGCTACGTGACCCAGCACACCGGCAACTTCTTCTGGGCGCTGAACCTGATGGGTGCGATCTGCCTCGTCGGCACGCTGTCGTACTCCGTGCTGCTCGGCAAGCTGTCGCGCATCGAGCTCTGACCCCGATCGAACCTCACCCCTGCCACTCCGACCATGATCGAATTCAAATGGGATCACCTGCAACTCTGCTCGGCTGACGCCGAGGCCACCGCCGCGTGGTTCGCGCGCTGCCTGAGAGCCGAGATCGTGCGGCGCCCCGGCCGCGTCGACCTGCGGATCGGCGCCATCAACCTGTTCATCACGGCCCTGCCCGACGCGCGATCGGCCGCCGTGCCCGACGGCGCGCGCATGCAAGGGATCGATCACTTCGGCGTGCTGGTCGACGATCTCGATGCCGCGTACGCACATCTGGTCAAGCACGGCGCCGAGATCGTCCAGCCCGTGACGCGAATCCGTGCCGGCGTGCGTGGCTGTTTCGTGCGCGCGCCGGGCGAGATCCTCGTCGAGGTGCTCGAGCGGCGCCCGGCCGAGATGACATTCAGTTGAACCCGGTCTATAGTCGGCGCAAGCGGCCGGACACCGGCCGCGCCCTCATCACGACTCCCCATGCACAACTGGATCACCCTGACCGAAGCCGCGCGGCGGCTCGGCGTGCGGGCGCAGACCGTCTACGCGTATGCGAGCCGCGGCAGCATCGCCGTGATGCAGGATCCCGACGATCCGCGCAAGAGCCTGTATCGCGCCGAGGACGTGATCGCGCTGTGCCGCAAGAAACAGGTCGGCCGCAAGCGTGCGGCGCTGGCGGCAAGCACGATCTTCGGGGCCGAGCCTTGTATCTACAGCGGTATCACCACCTTCTCCAAGGACCGTGCGTGGTATCGCGGCCGCGACAGCCTTCAGCTGTCGGACACCGCCACGCTCGAGGAAACGGCCGCGCTGCTCTGGCAGGCCACCATGCCCGTGTCGTTCGACGCGCCCACGGTCGCATTGCCGGCCGGCGAGCGCGATCGCCAGTGCGCGTTCACGATGCTGGCCACGTTGGCGGCGCACGGGCACTCGACGCTCGGCCGGCTCGACAGCGCGCTGCACGCCGAGGCCGGGCAACTCGTCGCGATCGTCGCGCGCGCGTTCGGCGCGCATGACGACGCCGATGCGGGCCCGCGCTGGATCCATCAGCGGCTCGCAGCCGGCTGGGGCCTCGACCACCATGGCGCGGACTTGCTGCGCCGCGCGATGGTGCTGGTCGCCGATCACGAGATCACGAGTTCGGCGTTCGCCGCGCGCATCACCGCATCGACCGGCGCGTCGCTCGCGGGCTGCCTGCTGACCGGACTCGCGACGCTGTCGGGTCCGCTGCACGGCGACGCGTCCGGGCGCGTGCGCGCGGTGTTCGACGACGTGGAACGGCTCGGCGCCGAGCACGTGGTCGATCATCACCTGAAGTCCGCGATCCCGATTCCCGGCTTCGGTCATCACCTCTACCCCGACGGCGACCCGCGCGCGGCCGCGTTGCTCGCGCGGCTCGATCCGCCGGCGGAACTGGCACGCTTCATCGACAAGGTCACGACACTGACCGGCCAGCGGCCGACCATCGACGTCGCGCTCGCGATGCTGTCGGTGCAGCTTCGGTTGCCGCGCGACGCGGCTTTCGGGCTGTTCTCGATCGCGCGCAGCGTCGGGCTGCTGGCCCACTGCATCGAACAGCTGCGCGTGGGCAAGGTGATCCGGCCGCGCAGCCGCTATACGGGGCCGGCGCTCGACGAACGGCATCTGCGCACCGAGGCCGACGACGACGGCAAGCTGCCGAAGGCGGGCGTGATCGAGAAGAATCGGGTGTTCAAGGTTGTGGAGTGACTGCGGCTACGATCGACTGCCAAGCATCGACGAGGTCTTTCGACCGTCATTGTTCCGAGCAAAGTATTGCACTCGGCGTCGCGACCCAACGCGTCGACCGATGGCATTCATGGACGATACGCCCCTAAAACCCGAACGTTTCACGACTGAAACATTTGCGATTGCGGATCCGGCACCGCGCCGGCCGCGTTTTTCGCGTGTGCCGTCGCATACGACCTTCTCCAGTGCGCCGTTGCCGGCGCGTCGGTACGAAAACGCGCAGCGTTCGCGCAGGCGACATGTATCAGACCTGAAACCAAATCGGTATTCGGGCCCCGCTGTCGCCCGCGGCACGCCTCCTTCCCCCCGTCACACGTGCCAGTCGCCCCATCTGGCCCGCTCCTTGCTGTTGCTCCGACGCAAACACAAGCAGTCGCACCAAGCGACAAACAGCACATAAACAAAATCGGGGTGAGCGATGAGCAAGACGGAGCGCTTGACGGCCGGAATGCGCGCGCGCGGCGTGTTGCCGCGGCGGTCGGACCGTCATCAGGCTGGCTGCGCGCTGTAATGCAGGCCGCCGCCACGCAAGCCGCTGCCGCTGCCGCGGCCGGGGAGCCGTGCGCCAGTCACGGCTGGAATCTGCCGCACGGATCGGGTATCGAAGACGATCCGCTGCTCGGCTGCCTGCTCGTGCTGACACGGCTGTTCGACCGGCCGGTGGGCGTCGACACGCTCGTGGCCGGCCTGCCGCTCGCCGGCCGGCGCCTGACGCCGGCACTGTTCGTGCGCGCCGCGGCGCGCGCCGGCCTCTCGGCCAAACTGGCCCGGCGCGCGCTGCGCGACATCCCGGATGCGGTCCTGCCCGCGGTGCTGCTGCTCGACGACGGGCAAGCCTGCGTGCTGGTTCGCCGCAACGCGTGCGGCACCATGCAGGTGATCCTCCCTGAAACGGGCATCGGCGAGGAAGCCGTCGACGCGGCCGAACTCGCGCAACGCCATGCCGGCCACGTGTTGTTCGCGCGCCCGGCCCACCGGTTCGATGCGCGCGACGCGGAAAGCGTCGTGCCGCGCCCGCGCCACTGGTTCTGGGGCGTGGTCGCGCAATCGTGGCCGATCTATGCCGAAGTGATGCTCGCGTCGACGCTGGTCAACCTGTTCGCGCTGGCGATGCCGCTGTTTACGATGAACGTCTACGACCGTGTCGTGCCGAACCGGGCGCTCGAGACGCTGTGGGCGCTGGCGGCCGGCATCGCGCTGGTGATCGTGTTCGACGTGGTGATGCGCACGTTGCGCGGCTATTTCATCGACGTGGCCGGCAAGAAGATCGACGTGATCCTGTCGGCGAACCTGTACGAGAAGGTGCTCGGCATCCGGATGGCGGCGCGGCCGCCGTCCGTCGGCGGGTTCGCATCGCAGATCCAGGAATTCGAAGCGGTGCGCGAGTTCCTCACGTCGGCGACGGCGGCAGCGCTGATCGACCTGCCGTTTTCGATCGTGTTCGTCGCGGCGATGTTCTGGGTCGGCGGCGGGCTCGGCTGGCTGCCGCTGCTGGCGTTGCCGCTCGTGATCGGCGCGGGCATCGCCGTGCAGGGTCCGCTCGCGCGTGCCGTGCAGGCCAGTCAGCGCCACGCGAGCCAGCGCCAGGCCCTGCTGATCGAAACGCTGGTCGGGCTCGAGACGATCAAGGTCAACGGCGCGGAAGGACCGATGCAGGCGCGCTGGGAGCAGTTGCTTGGCGAGATCGCGCGGCTCGGGCTCAAGTCGCGCCTGCTGTCGGGCTGCGCGGTCAATTTCGCGATGTTCGCGCAGCAGGCGGCCTATCTCGCGGTGGTCCTGTGCGGCGTGTACATGATCGGCGACGACCGGCTCACGACCGGCGGACTGATCGCCTGCACGATCTTTACCGGCCGCGCGCTCGCGCCGATGGGCCAGGTGGCGTCGCTGCTGACCCGCTACCACCAGTCGCGCAGCGCGCTGGCGTCGATCGACGGCGTGATGAGCCTGCCCGGCGAGCGTCCGGCCGAGCAGCGCTTCGTCCATCGGCCGGCACTGCGCGGCGAGATCGAATTCCGCAACGTCAGCTTCGCGTACCCGGGCCAGAGCGGCGTTTCGCTCGACGGCGTGTCGTTCCGGATCGCCGCGGGCGAGCGCGTCGGCATCATCGGGCGCGTCGGCTCGGGCAAGACCACGATCGAAAAACTCGTCCTCGGCCTCTACCCGCCCGCTTCCGGCAATGTCCTGATCGACGGCGTCGAGCTGCGTCAGTACGACCCTGCCGCACTGCGGCGCGGGATCGGTCACGTGCCGCAGGACGTGATGCTGTTCAACGGCACCGTACGCGACAACATCGTGCTGGGCGCGCCGGGCACGGACGACGACGCCGTGCTGCGTGCCGCACATGTGGCCGGCGTCGCGGATTTCGTGAACCGTTTGCCGAACGGCTTCGACCTCGCGGTGGGCGAACGCGGCGAAGCGCTGTCCGGCGGGCAGCGCCAGGCCGTCGCGATCGCCCGCGCGATGCTGCTGTCGCCGCCGGTGTTGTTGCTCGACGAGCCCAGCAGCGCAATGGACAACCGCTCCGAAGAGCTGTTCAAGGCACGTCTGTCGGTCCAGCTGGCCGGCCGCACGCTGCTGCTCGTCACGCACCGTCCGTCGCTGCTCTCGCTCGTCGACCGTCTGATCGTGATGGATCAGGGCCGCGTCGTCGCCGACGGCCCGAAGGACCAGGTCCTCGCGGCCCTTGCAGGGAGGAAGCTCCATGTCGCTGCTGGCTGAACCCGACGGCGCCGGCGCGCCGACGACGGCACGCGTCGCCGCGCTCAAGGCGCTGCGCGGGCGAATCGGCGCCGCGCTGAAGCCACGCGCCGACGATACCGCGTTCATGCGCGAACGCTGCGCGGCCGCGCTGGAGGGGCCGCGCTACTTCACTCACTGGATCCTCTGGGCGACGCTCGCGTTCTTCGTCGTCGCCCTCGTGTGGGCCGCGTTCGCCGAAGTCGACGAAGTCACCGTCGGGGAAGGCAAGGTGATCCCGTCCAGCCGTGTGCAGGTGGTGCAGAACCTCGAGGGCGGGATCGTCTCCGAGATCATGGTGCGCGTCGGCCAGGTCGTGCAGAAAGGCCAGCCGTTGATGCGCATCGACGATACGCGGTTCACGTCGTCGTACAAGGAAGGACAGGCGAAGGATGCCGCACTCCTTGCCCGCATCGCGCGCCTCAGCGCCGAAGCGAACGGCACCGCATTCGTCGTGCCCGATCGCCTGGCACGGACGAACCCGGGCCTGCTGAACGAGGAACGCTCGCTGTTCGAGTCCCGTCAGCGCGAATTGCAGGCCAATCTCGACGTGCTCAGGCAACAGGCCGACCAGCACCGTCAGGAACTCGCGGAAAAGCGCTCGCGCGAGGCACAGCTACAGCACAGCTACGGGCTCGTCGCGAAGGAACTGGCGTTGACGAGCCCGCTCGTGGAAAAAGGCGCGGTATCCGACGTCGAGGTGCTGCGGCTCGAACGGCAGGCAACCGACATGAAGGGCGACCTCGATGCGACGCGGCTCGCGATGCCGCGGCTGGAAGCCGCCTATCGCGAGGCACGCCAGAAAATCGACGAAACGACCGCGCATTTTCGCGCCGACGCGATGAAGGAACTGAACCTCGCACGCGCGGATCAGTCGGCGCTGAGTGCGGCCAACGTCGCGCTCGAGGACCGCGTCACGCGCACGCTGGTGCGCGCACCGCTGAAGGGGATGGTCAAGCAGATCAAGATCAACACCGTGGGCGGCGTGATCCAGCCGGGGATGGACCTGCTGGAGATCGTGCCGCTCGACGACACGCTTTTGATCGAGGCACGCGTGCGACCGTCGGACATCGCATTCCTGCATCCGGGGCAGGACGCGACGGTCAAGCTGTCCGCGTACGACTTCTCGATCTATGGCGGCTTTCCCGCCGTCGTCGAGGACATCAGCGCCGACACGATCGTGCCGGACCGTCCCGGCGAGAAACCGGACAGCTATTACCGCGTACTGGTGCGTACCCGGCAAAGCAAGCCGAGCGGCCGGAGCCAGCCGGTCGCGATCGTGCCGGGCATGATCGCGACCGTCGACATCCGCACCGGACGCCGGACCGTGCTGCATTACCTGCTCAAGCCCGTCATCAAGACCAAGGAAATGGCATTGCGCGAGCGCTGACACGAGAACCGATTTGCAGTTCATCGGGCATGCGCCGCATCGGGCGGCGCAGCACCCGCATCAAAACATGACAGGACGGGGAGCACGACATGGCGACGACTTCAAGCGGAACCTCGGTTTCCATCAGCAATACGCCGCAGGCAACGAACGACGTGTTTACGTCGGCTCAGACGGGGCTCACGGACAATACGCTCACCACCGTTTACCTGAACGTGATGGCGAACGATCTCGGCGGGGCGGCCAAGACGCTCTACTCGCTCGACTCCGGCACCGAAACCACCGTCGCGCTCGAACAAACCGCGTTGCTGACACAGGATACGGGCCAGGCGGAATCGGTAAGCGCGGATTTCAGCGCGCACGGCGCGCATATCTGGATCACGTCGGACGGCAAGGTCGGGTATGACGCGAGCCACCTCGATGCATCGTGGCTGTCGAACAGCTTCAATACGCTCGGCTACGCGCAGGACAGCTTCACGTACGCGATCCGGCTGGGCAACGGTACGCTGAGTTGGGCAACGGCCTATGTCGATATTGCGCCGCCCGCCCCTGTCGTCGCGCTGGCACATGACAGCGGGATCTCGGCCACCGACAGCATCACATCGGACGGTACGCTGTCGGTCGGCGGGGTGGCGCATGGCGCGACCGTTCAGTACAGCACCGACAACGGCGCACACTGGAACACGAGCTTCAGCGCGGTCGAAGGAACGAATACCGTGCTGGTGCGGCAGATCGATGTGACCGGCAACGCGTCGTGCGTATGTTCGTACTCGTTCACGCTGGATACGACGGCCGGGACAGCACCTGGGGTGGCGCTGGCGGTCGATTCGGGCAGCAGTGCTGGCGATCACATCACCAATGTCGGGACGCTCAATGTCACTGGCGTCGAAACGGGTGCTACCGTGCAGTACAGCGTCGACGGGGGTTCGCATTGGGGTACGAGCTTCAGCGCGGTTGAAGGGTTGAACAACGTCCAGGTCCGGCAGGTCGATGTCGCGGGTAACACCTCGTCGGCCACGTCGTTCAGTTTCACGCTCGATACGTCGGCCGCTGCGCCCGGTGTTGCGTTGACGACCGACTCCGGCAGCAGCGCCACCGACCACGTCACCAACGTCGGCACGCTCAATGTGACCGGTGTCGAAACCGGTGCCAGCGTGCAGTACAGCATTGACAACGGCGCACACTGGAACACCACATTCAGCGCCGTCGAAGGGCTGAACAACGTCCAGGTTCGCCAGATCGACGTCGCGGGCAACACCTCGTCGGCCACGTCATTCAGTTTCACGCTCGATACGTCGGCCGCCGCACCCAGCGTTGCGCTGACGACCGACTCCGGCAGCAGCGCCACCGACCACGTCACCAACGTCGGCACGCTCAACGTCACCGGCATCGAAACCGGCGCCACCGTGCAGTACAGCGTCGACGGCGGTTCGCATTGGAGTACGAGCTTCAGCGCCGTCGAAGGGCTGAATAACGTGCAGGTCCGGCAGATCGACGTCGCGGGCAACACCTCGTCGGCCACGTCATTCAGTTTCACACTCGATACGTCGGCGGCTGCGCCCAGCGTCGCGCTGACGACCGACTCCGGTAGCAGCACCACCGACCACATCACCAACGTCGGCACGCTCAACGTCACCGGCATCGAAACCGGCGCCACCGTGCAGTACAGCATCGACAACGGTTCACACTGGAGTACGAGCTTCAGCGCCGTCGAAGGGCTGAACAACGTGCAGGTCCGGCAAACCGACATCGCAGGCAACACATCGGATCCGACTTCGTTCAGCTTCACGCTCGATACCTCGGCGGCCGCGCCCAGTGTCGCGCTCACCACCGACTCCGGCAGCAGCGCCACCGACCACATCACCAACGTCGGCACCTTGAACCTCACCGGTGTTGAAGCCGGCGCCACCGTGCAGTACAGCATCGATGGCGGCTCGCATTGGAGCACCAGCTTCAGCGCCGTCGAAGGGTTGAACGACGTGCAGGTTCGGCAGACCGACGTCGCGGGCAACACCTCGTCGACCACGTCGTTCAGCTTCACCCTCGATACGGCGGCGGCTGCGCCCGGTGTTGCGCTCACCACCGACTCCGGTAGCAGCGCCACCGACCACATCACCAACGTCGGCACGCTCAATGTGACCGGTGTCGAGACAGGCGCCACCGTGATGTACAGCATCGATGGCGGTTCGCATTGGAGTACGAGCTTCAGCGCCATCGAAGGGTTGAACAACGTGCAGGTTCGCCAGGTCGATGTCGCGGGCAACACGTCGGATCCGACTTCGTTCAGCTTCACGCTCGATACGGCGGCCGCTGCGCCCAGCGTTGCGTTGACGACCGACTCCGGCAGCAGCCCCACCGACCACATCACCAATGTCGGCACGTTGAACCTCACCGGTGTCGAAACCAGCGCAGTTGTCGAATACTCGACCGACGGCGGCCATACGTGGAACACCAGTTTCAGCGCCGTTGAAGGCGTGAACGACGTCCAGGTCCGGCAAACCGATATCGCAGGCAATACATCGAATCCGACTTCGTTCAGCTTCACGCTCGATACCTCGGCCGCTGCGCCCAGCGTTGCGTTGACGACCGATTCCGGCAACAGCGCCACTGATCACATCACTAACATCGGCACACTTAACGTGTCAGGAGTTGAGACCGGCGCCACCGTCGAATACTCGATTGATGGCGGCCATACCTGGAATACCAGCTTCAGCGCCGTCGAGGGCGTGAACGACGTCCAGGTTCGGCAAACCGACATCGCGGGCAACACCTCAGATCCGACTTCGTTCAGCTTCACGCTCGATACGTCGGCCGCTGCGCCCGGTGTTGCGCTCACCACCGACTCCGGTAGCAGCGCCACCGACCACGTCACCAACGTCGGCACGCTCAACGTCACCGGTGTCGAAACCGGCGCGACCGTCGAATACTCGATCGATGGCGGTCATACCTGGAACACCAGTTTCAACGCCGTCGAGGGCGTGAACGACGTGCAGGTCCGGCAAACCGATGTCGCGGGCAACACCTCGGATCCGACTTCGTTCAGCTTCACGCTCGATACGGCGGCCGCTGCGCCCGGTGTTGCGCTCACCACCGACTCCGGCAGCAGCGCCACCGACCACATTACCAATGTCGGCACCTTGAACCTCACTGGTGTCGAAACCGGCGCCACGGTCGAATACTCGATCGACGGCGGCCATACCTGGAACATCAGCTTCAGCGCCGTCGAGGGCGTGAACGACGTCCAGGTTCGCCAAACCGACATCGCGGGCAACACGTCGGATCCGACTTCGTTCAGCTTCACGCTCGATACGTCGGCCGCTGCACCCAGCGTTGCACTCACGACCGACTCCGGCAGCAGCCCCACCGACCACATCACCAATGTCGGCACCTTGAACCTCACCGGTGTCGAAACCGGCGCGACCGTCGAATACTCGATCGATGGCGGTCATACCTGGAACACCAGCTTCAGCGCCGTCGAGGGCGTGAACGATGTCCAGGTTCGGCAAACCGACATCGCGGGCAACACCTCAGATCCGACTTCGTTCAGCTTCACGCTCGATACGTCGGCCGCTGCACCCAGCGTTGCACTCACGACCGACTCCGGCAG
>NZ_QTPO01000047.1 GCF_003853645.1 Burkholderia sp. Bp9143
GCGGCCACGGTGCGTGCGCGGGCCGCTTGCCAGCAGCGGAAAAACGCCGCCGCATTTCGGGCACGTCACGCCATGGCCGCCCAGCGCCACACCAATGCCGAGATGCTTGAGATCACCGGCGGCTTCGGTGACGGTGCCGCCATGATCGGTGACGTCTCCCAGGCAAACCATTTCGTGATTTTGAGCGTTCTTCATCGGTGACTCGTGCGAGGAATGAAGACGTTCTTTTATCTCGCTCCGAAGTCCAGCGCAATTTTCAAGATGGAAATCGATGGTTTTCGATAATTTGATTAGTAAAACGATGGATGTATTCGTACTTATACGAGTCCATCGTGAATAGAGCGCGCGTTGAGATCGATGTCACGACGATGCAATCCGCCCCCCGACCTGCTGGTAAGATGGCCCGCAATCCCATCCTGCCCGCGCCATGAGCTCCACCCCGACCAAGCCCGCGAAGCCGAAGAACGCTGCGAAGAACGCCACCCGCGCGACGGGCGACAAGCCGAAGGCGCGCGTGCAGCAACGCCTGACCTACGTGATCGGCGGTCTCGACCGGCTGCTGCGCCGGCATATGACCGACGCGCTCGCCCCGCTCGGCATCACGCTCGCGCAATACACGGCGCTGTCGGTGCTCGAGGCGCGCGGCGCGTCGTCGAATGCGCAACTGGCCGAGCGCTCGTGGATCACGCCGCAATCGGCGAACGAGGTGATGAGCGTGATGGCCGCCCGCGGCTTCGTCACGCGCGAAGCGGATCCCTCGCACGGCCGCATCATCCTGCTGACGCTGACCGACGAAGGCGCGGCGATGCTGCGTGAATGCGAAGCCGTGCTGCGCCCGCTCGAGAAGCGCATGCTCGGCGACATCTCCGCCGACGACGCCGCGCACGTGCAGCGCGCGCTCGAACTGTTCTCGCGCAACCTGCGCGGCTGACTCCTTCCCGAACCTTCCCGGCGCGGGCCCGTGCGGCCCGCTTTCGCTTTGCCGGTCGCCTGACCGTTCCCCGATTCCGTCGTTTCCTCCACCCGTCCGCTCCGGGTTTACACCGGCGCGCGTGCCGCTTGCAATATCAGGTAGCCTGATATTAAATGAAGCCGTCCGCAGCAGGAATGCTGCGCACCGAATCGCACAGGAACGAACGACAGGAACCGACATGAGCAAGTACGACAACCGCTGGCAGACCGTTGAAGTGAACGTGGAGGCCGGCATCGCGTGGGTGATGCTGAACCGCCCGGACAAGCGCAATGCGATGAGCCCGACGCTGAACCGTGAGATGCTGGAGGTCCTCGACGCGGTCGAATTCGACGACGAGGCGAAGGTGCTGGTGCTGACCGGCGCGGGCGCCGCGTGGACGGCCGGCATGGATCTGAAGGAATATTTCCGCGAGATCGACGGCGGTTCCGACGCGCTGCAGGAAAAGGTGCGCCGCGACGCATCGGAATGGCAGTGGCGCCGCCTGCGGATGTACAACAAGCCGACGATCGCGATGGTGAACGGCTGGTGTTTCGGCGGCGGGTTCTCGCCGCTCGTCGCGTGCGACCTCGCGATCGCGGCGGACGAAGCCGTGTTCGGGCTGTCGGAGATCAACTGGGGCATCCCGCCGGGCAACCTCGTCAGCAAGGCGATGGCGGACACGGTCGGGCATCGCCGCGCGCTGCACTACATCATGACCGGCGACACGTTCACCGGCGTGGAAGCCGCGGACATGGGCCTCGTGAACAGCAGCGTGCCGCTCGCCGGCCTGCGCGACGCGACGATCGCGCTGGCCGCGCGGCTGATGGACAAGAACCCGGTCGTGCTGCGCGCGGCGAAACACGGCTTCAAGCGTTCGCGCGAACTCACGTGGGAGCAGTGCGAGGATTACCTGTATGCGAAGCTCGACCAGGCGCAGTTGCGCGATCCGGAGCGCGGCCGCGAGCAGGGGCTGAAGCAGTTCCTCGACGACAAGACGATCAAGCCGGGCCTGCAGGCATACAAGCGCTGATACAAGCGCCGACGCAACGGCCAACGCAACCGCAAGAGACAGGCAAGGCAGGAGACGACATGACCGACAGACGGATGCTGATCGCCGGCGAGTGGTGCACCGCCCGCGACGGGCGAACCTTCGACCGCTTCAACCCCGCGACGGGCACGCTCGCGTCGCGCGCGCCGGCGGCCGGCCCGGCCGACGCAGACGCGGCGATCGACGCCGCGCATCGCGCGTTCCCCGCATGGGCGGCGCTCGCGCCGACCGAGCGGCGCCGCCGGCTGCTGAAGGCGGCCGACCTGATGGACGCGCGCATCGACGAGATCATCGCGACCGGCGTCGCCGAAACCGGCGCGACGCCCGGCTGGCTCGGCTTCAACGTGACGCTCGCGGCGAACATGCTGCGCGAGGCCGCGTCGATGACGACGCAGATCGACGGCGACGTGATCCCGTCCGACATACCCGGCATTCTCGCGCTCGCGATGCGCGTGCCGTGCGGCGTGGTGCTCGGCATCGCGCCGTGGAATGCGCCGGTGATCCTCGGCACGCGCGCGCTGGCGATGCCGCTCGCGTGCGGCAACACGGTCGTGCTGAAGGCGTCCGAAGCGTGCCCGGGCGTGCACGCGCTGATCGGCGCGGTACTGGATGACGCCGGGCTCGGCGTGGGCGTCGTCAACGTGATCACGCACGCGGCCGCCGACGCACCCGAACTCGTCGAGCGGATGATCGCGCATCCGCACGTGAAGCGGATCAACTTCACCGGGTCGACGCATGTCGGGCGCATCATCGCGCGCCATGCGGCCGCGCACCTGAAACCCGTGCTGCTCGAACTCGGCGGCAAGGCGCCGGTGCTCGTGCTCGACGATGCCGATCTCGATGCGGCCGTCGACGCGATCGCATTCGGCGCGTTCTTCAACCAGGGGCAGATCTGCATGTCGACCGAGCGCGTGATCGCCGCGCGGCCGATCGCCGATGCGCTCGTCGAACGGCTGACCGAGAAGGCGCGCACGCTGGTCGCCGGCGATCCGCGCGCGGGCCATCCGCTCGGCACGATGGTCGATGCGGCGGCCGCCGCGCGTGCGGCGTCGCTCGTCGAGGACGCGCGTGCGCACGGCGCGCGTTTGCCGCTCGGCTGCCGGATCGAGGGCGCGACGATGCAGCCGGCGATCGTCGACGGCGTGACGCGCGACATGCGGCTCTATCGCGAGGAATCGTTCGCGCCGGTGGTGGCGATCCTGCGCGCGGACAGCGACGACGAAGCGGTCGCGCTCGCGAACGACAGCGAGTTCGGGCTGTCGGCGAGCGTGTTCAGCCGCGATGTCGCACGGGCGATGACGGTCGCGCGCCGGATCGAATCGGGGATCTGCCACATCAACGGGCCGACCGTGCACGACGAGGCGCAGATGCCGTTCGGCGGCACGAAGGCGAGCGGCTACGGCCGCTTCGGCAGCCGCGCGTCGATCGCCGAATTCACCGAGCTGCGCTGGATCACCGTGCAGACCACGCCGCGTCACTACCCGATATGAGCGAGCCGACGATGAATGCATCGAAGCCCGTGAGCGGGCCGGTAAACGACACGGGCGGCGTGCGCTATCGCGCGGCCGCCGTCGCGGTCGGCGCGGCGGAGATTCGTCGCGCGGAAAACGGCGCGTGGTACCTACGCTCGCGCGAGCCGCTCGGCAATTACCCGACGCGCCTGACCGATTGCCTCGTGCGCGGCGCGCAAGCGCACCCCGACCGCGTGCTGGCCGCGCGGCGCGGCGCCGACGGCCGCTGGATCGAGATCACCTACGCGCGGATGCTCGAACGCGCCCGCGCGCTGGGCCAGGGTCTCGCCGATCTCGGGCTGTCGGCCGAGCGTCCGCTCGCGGTGCTGTCCGGCAACGATCTCGAGCATCTGCAACTGATGTTCGCGGCGATGCTGGCCGGCGTGCCGTACTCGCCGATCTCGCCCGCGTATTCGCTGGTGTCGACCGACTACGGCAAGCTGCGTCACACGCTCGGCGTGCTGAAGCCGGGCGCCGTGTTCGTCGCCGAACGCGCGCCGTTCGCGCGTGCGCTCGACGCCACGTTGCCGGCCGATGCGGCGCTGCTCGTCGCACGCGACGAAGATGCCGACGCCGACGGAAAAGGCCGCGCGGTGTCGCTGTCGCGCTTGCTCGCCACCGTCCCGCGCACGATCGACGCGATCCATGCGGCGGTCGGCCCCGATCATCTCGCGAAGATCCTGTTCACGTCCGGTTCGACGAAGCAGCCGAAGGCCGTGCCGACCACGCACCGGATGCTGTGCAGCAACCAGCAGATGCTGCGCCAGACGATGCCCGAGCTGACGCGCGAGCCGCCGGTGCTGGTCGACTGGCTGCCGTGGAATCACACGTTCGGCGGCAGTCATAACCTCGGCATCGCGCTGTACAACGGCGGCACGCTGTACATCGACGACGGCCGTCCGGTGCCGGGCCGCTTCGACGAAACCGTGCGCAACCTGCGCGAGATCGCGCCGACGATCTACTTCAACGTACCGAAGGGCTGGGAAGAACTGACCGCCGCGCTCGAACGCGATGCCGTGCTGCGCGACACGTTCTTCTCGCGCGTGAAGCTGTATTTCTTCGGCGGCGCGGGCCTGTCGCAGGCCGCGTGGGACCGGCTCGACCGCGTGACTCACGCGCATTGCGGCGAACGGATCCGGATCATGGCCGGCCTCGGGATGACGGAGGCGTCGCCGTCGTGCCTGTTCACGACGGGCCCGCTGATGCGCGCCGGCTATATCGGGCTGCCCGCGCCCGGCTGCGACGCGAAGCTGGTGCCGTGCGGCGGCAAGCTCGAACTGCGTTTCAAGGGGCCGAACGTGATGCGTGGCTACTGGCATGCGGACGTCGATCAGCGCGACGTGTTCGACGACGAAGGGTATTACCGCAGCGGCGACGCGGGCGTCTTTGCCGATCCGGAGCGGCCGGAACTCGGGCTGCTGTTCGACGGGCGACTGACCGAGGATTTCAAGCTGAGCAGCGGCACGTTCGTGAGCGTCGGGCCGTTGCGCGCGAACGCGGTGTCGAGTGGCGCGCCGTACGTGCAGGACGTGGTCGTCACCGGGATCAATCGCGACGACATCGGGCTGCTGGTGTTTCCGCGCGTCGACGCGTGCCGCGCGCTCGCGGGGCTCGCTGCCGATGTGCCGGTGTCCGACGTGCTGCGCGCGCCGGCCGTGCGTGCGGCGTTCGCGGCTTGGCTTGCCGTGCTCAACCGGCACGCGAGCGGCGGGTCGACGTTCGTCGCGCGCATCCGGCTGATCGACACGCCGCCGTCGCTCGATCTCGGCGAAGTGACCGACAAGGGCTCGCTGAACCAGGCGGCCGTGCAGAAGCATCGCGTGGCGACAATCGACGCGCTGTATGACCCGGCGCGGCGCGATCCCGATGTGATTCACGCGTAGGCAGCACAAGCAAACATAGGCAGGAACAGGCAGGCATAACGACCGGCCGGCCACGATACCGGCAGGCATTCTTGCGGCCAGTAAATCAGGTTGCCTGATAAAGGCGACCGTTCGGACGACACCTCGCGCGCCGCTTCGCCACTGGCCGGCGGCGGCGCGCGGCGGCCGTTGCAGGGCCGACCGACTACAAGACATGGGACTGGAGACACGATGAACACTTACGTTGCCGAAAAACCCACGGTCGCGACCACGCTCGCGCTGTGTTTCGCGGTCGCACTCCTCGAGGGACTCGACCTGCAGTCGGTCGGCGTCGCGGCACCGCGCATGGCCCACGAATTCGGGCTCTCGGTTTCACAGATGGGGCTCGCGTTCAGCGCGGGCACGTTCGGCCTGCTGCCGGGCGCGATGCTGGGCGGCTGGCTGGCCGACCGGATCGGCCGCAAGCATGTGCTGATCGCGTCGGTCTGCCTGTTCGGGCTGCTGTCGATCGCGACCGCACAGGTGTCGAGCTTCGCGATGCTGGTCGCCGTTCGCGCGCTGACCGGCCTCGGCCTCGGCGGCGCGATGCCGAACCTCATTGCGTTGTCGTCCGAAGCGGTCGACGCACGCTCGCGCAGCAGCGCGGTGGCCGTGATGTACTGCGGGATTCCGTTCGGCGGCGTGATCGCGTCGCTGATCGGCGTGCTGCTCGCCGGCGACGCCGAATGGCGGCACATCTTCTATGTCGGGGGCGTCGGGCCGCTGCTGCTCGCGCCGTTGCTGCTCGCACTGCTGCCTGAATCGCGTGCGTTCCTCGACGTCAGCGCGTCGGGCGCGACGCGCCCGGGTGTCGCGCAGACGCTGTTCGGCGGCTCGCGCACCGGCACGACGCTGGCGCTGTGGCTCAGCTACTTCTGCACGCTGATCGTGCTGTATTTCCTGCTGAACTGGCTGCCGTCGCTGATGGCCGCGAAGGGGCTCGCGCGCAGCCAGGCCGGGATCGTGCAGATCTTCTTCAACATCGGCAGCGGCCTTGGCGTGCTCGGCATCGGCATGTCGATGGACCGCTTGCGTCCGTCGCGTGTGGTCGGCGGCATGTATGCGGGGATCGTGCTGTCGCTTGCCGCGCTGGCGATCGCACCCGGACTCCTGTGGCTGTCTGCCGCCGCGTTCGCGGCCGGGATGTTCGTCGTCGGCGGCCAGTCGGTGCTGTATGCGCTGGCCGCGATCTATTACCCGACCGCGATGCGCGGCACCGGCGTCGGCTCCGCCGTCGCCGTCGGCCGGCTCGGCTCGGTGGTCGGGCCGCTCGCCGCCGCCGAATTGCTCGCGATGGGGCGCAGCGCGCCGGTCGTGATCGGCGCGAGCATCCCCGTCACGCTCGTCGCCGCCGTCGCCGCGCTGGTGCTGATCCGGCGCCCGCAGGCACACGACTGACCTCTTACTCTTTCAACCACGAGCGCCGGTAGAGCGCGATTACGACGCAGGTCTGGAGACGAACACCATGAAGCACACCAAAGCCTTGCTGGCGGCCGGCGCATGCGCGCTGGCCGCGACCGGCGCGCACGCACAGTCGAGCGTGACGCTGTACGGGATCATCGACACGGGCGTCGAGTTCGTGTCGCACGCGAACGCGGCCGGCGACCACGTCGTGCGCATGCCGGGCGTGACCGGCGAACTGCCGTCGCGCTGGGGGCTGCGCGGCGCCGAGGATCTCGGCGGCGGCTATCAGGCGGTGTTCACGCTCGAAAGCGGCTTCAACGTGCGCGGCGGCGATCTCGGCCAGGGCGGCCGGCTGTTCGGGCGGCAGGCGTTCGTCGGGCTGAAGGGCGGCTTCGGCACGCTCGCGTTCGGCCGCCAGTACACGATGACCTATCTCGCGCTGCAGGGCGCGGACATCATCGGCCCCGACATCTACGGGCTCGGCTCGTTCGACGCGTACGTGCCGAACGGCCGTACCGACAACGCGGTGACCTACGTCGGCACGTATCGCGGCGTGACGCTCGGTGCCGCGTATTCGTTCGGCCGCGACGGCGCGGGCACCGGCAACTCGCCGGGGCAGGGCACGTGCGCGGGGCAGGTGCCGGGCGACGCGACGCAATGCCGCGACTGGTCGGTGATGCTCAAGTACGACAGCGCGTACTTCGGTGCGGCGGCGTCGTACGAGGAACAGCGCGGCGGCACCGGTGCGGCCGCGAACTTCTTCGACGGCATCGCGCCGGTCGCCTTCACGAGCAGCGGCGGCAAGGACGCGCGCACGCACGTGAGCGCGTATGCGCAGGGGGCGGGCGCGCGGATCGGCGCGGGCTGGATCGGGCGGCGCGTGTCGACCGGTTCGCCGGCCGCGCCGGGCGCGCATTCGGATCTGTTCTTCGTCGGCGCGTCGTATGCCGTGAAGCCCGATTTCGTCGTCGACGGCGAAGGCTACCGGATCGTCAACAGCGCGCACGACACGCGCGCGACGATGGCCACGCTGCGCGCGACCTATCTGCTGACGAAGCGCACGGCCGTCTATGCGCAATCGTCGTATCTGTGGAACAGCGCGCATGCGCGCTACGCGGTCAGCGGCGGCGGGGCCGGCACGACGCCCGGCGCAGGGATGGGGCAACTCGGCGCGATGGTCGGCGTCCGGCACATGTTCTGATCCGGCAGCCTGACGAACGGGAGATATCTTGAACAGGAAATCTGCATTCCTCTGCATTGCGCCGCTGTCCGCCGCGGCCATGCTCGCCGGCTGCGGCGGCGACGATTCGGTCAACTCGACGCCGACGCATATGAGCGCCGCGACGCCGGCCGCGATGGCGCAGACCTGCGACGCGCTCGCCGCGAAGCTGTCGTATGCGAACACGTCGTTCACGTCGGTGACGACCGCGGCCGCGGGCGCACTGAAGGTGGCCGGCAAGCCGATCGCCGAGCACTGCGTGATCGAAGGGAAGATGAACGAGCGCGTGAGCGCGGTGGACGGCAAGACCTACGCGATCGGCTTCGAGATGCGCTTGCCGAAGGCGTGGAACGGCCGCTTCTTCTACCAGGCGAACGGCGGGCTCGACGGCAATATCGTGACCGCGACCGGCGAGATCGGCGGCGGCGGGCCGCTGACCGACGCGCTGAACATGGGCTTCGCGGTGATCAGCTCGGATGCCGGGCACGGCGCCGCACAGAACCCGCTGTTCGGCCTCGATCCGCAGGCGCGGCTCGACTACGGCTACGGCGCCGTCGATGCGCTCACGCCGATGGCGAAGCAGGTGATCCGGCTCGCATACGGGAAGACGCCCGACCGCAGCTATTTCGGTGGCTGCTCGAACGGCGGCCGTCACGCGATGGTCACGGCCGTGCGCAATGCGGGGGACTACGACGGGATCATCGCGGGCGACCCGGGCTTCCATCTGCCGAAGGCGGCGATCGGCGAGATGTACGGCGCGCAGCAGTTCGCGAAGATCGCGTCGGCGACCGGGACGAACGGGCTGCCGGACATCCGCAGCGGCTTTACCGACGCGGAACGCCAGTTCGTCGGCGCGAAGATTCTGGACAAGTGCGATGCGCTCGACGGCGCGACGGACGGGATGGTGCAGGACGTCGCCGCGTGCCAGGCGCATTTCAGCGTGGAGACGGACATCCCGACCTGCGCGAACGGCACGCGCACCGGTTCCTGCCTGACGACCGCGCAGAAGGGTGCGCTCGAGAACGTGTTCGCAGGCGCGCGCAACAGCGCGGGCACGGCGCTCTATGCGAGCTTTCCGTACGATCCGGGCATCGCCGGCCCCGGCTGGGCGGCGTGGAAGCAGTCGAATTCGGTCGTCCTCGACCCGGCTGCGATGGCGTTCACGTTCATGACGCCGCCGAAGACCGCCGCGACGCTCGCGAACCTCGCCGGCTTCGCGCTCGGCTTCGACATGGACAACGACGCACCGGCGATCTTCGCGACGAACGGCGTGTACACGCAATCCGCGTGGTCGTTCATGACGCCACCCGACGAGACCAACCTGTCCGCGCTGAAGTCGCGCGGCGCGAAGCTGCTCGTGTATCACGGCACCGGCGACCCGGTGTTCTCGTTCAACGACACGAGCGACTGGTATGGGCGGCTCGCGCAGGCGAACGGCGGCGACGCGTCGGGCTTCGCGCGTTTCTATCCGGTGCCGGGGATGAACCATTGCTCGGGCGGGCCGGCGGCCGACCAGTTCGACATGCTGACGCCGCTCGTCGCGTGGGTCGAGCAGGGGCAGGCGCCGGCGGCGATCGTTGCCGCCGCGCGCGACACGACGAACACGGTGCCGAACGCGGACGTGCCGACGTCGTGGGGGGCGGGGCGCACGCGGCCGCTGTGCCCGTATCCGCAGGTCGCGCGCTACAACGGCTCGGGCGACGTGAATTCGGCGGCGAGCTTCAGTTGTCGTTGACGTAGTCGGTGTGTGAAGGTACCGATGCGCGGGGGCATCGGTACCTTTGCCGTTGTTCTGCAGCGGATGGGGCGAATGTGCCTGTCGGCTCAACGGAACCGGGGATGCGCCACGCATGGCGACGGCGTTTGCCGCCAAACGGGGCAACCGGAGATACTATGGCGCTTTCTCGTCGGCGCGACACGTCCTGACGGACGTTCCACGCCAGGTATCTTTCCTCTGATTCGACCATGCAAACCGTAGCGGTACTCGACTTCGAAACAACCGGGCTTTCTCCGAACATGGGGGACAGGGCGACCGAGATCGCCGTGATCCTTCTCCGCGACGGCGAGATCGTCGACCGCTACCAGAGCCTGATGAACGCGGGGCGCCGCATTCCGTCCGATGTCGTCGCGCTCACCGGGATCACGAACGAGATGATCGCGTCGGCGCCGCCGGTGGCGAAGGTGATGAAGGAAGCTGCCGCGTTCGTCGGCAGCCATCCGGTCGTCGCGCACAACGCAGGCTTCGACAAGCGCTTCTGGCAGGCCGAGCTCGGGATGCTCGGGATGGCGGCCGATCATGCGTTCGCGTGCACGCTGCTCGTCGCGCGGCGCATCTACCCGCACGCGCAAAGCCACCGGCTGTCGAGCCTGGCCGAGATGCTGCGCTTGCCGCAGGCGGGCCGTGCTCACCGCGCGATGGTCGATGCGGAGATCGCGAGCCATCTGTGGTGCCGGTTGCAGCGCGACATCGGCGAGACGTACGGGGTGCGGCACATCGATCACGGGCTCATGTCGCGCTTGCAGACGACGAGCAAGGCGAAGGTCGCGACGTTCTTCGGGTCGTTGGCCGCCGGCGCCCGCTGAGAGCGGCTGACGCCGGTCGTCACTCGCCGAGGTTCACCGGCACCTCGAGCCGGCCGTCACGCGTCGGGATCCACCGGCACCTTGAGTCGGCCGTCACTCGCCGAGATCGACCGGCACCTCGAGTCCGACCTTCACGCGGCTCATGCTCACCAGCGTCTTGAACCGCTTCACGTTGTTGTTCGCGAAGAACAGCTCGCGCGTGAGCGCGTTGTACTGATCCATGTTGCGCACGGCCAGGATCAGCACGAAATCCCATTCCCCGGTCACGTAGTAGCACTGCTGGATCTGCGGGCAACGCTCGAAGGTCCGCTTCATCGCGTCGAGCTGGTCGATCTGCTCGCTCTCGACCTCGACGTTCACGACGATCGTCAGCGGATGATCGACCTTCTCCGGCGCGACGACGGCGGTGTAGCGCTCGATCACGCCGTCTTCCGCGAGCCGCCGCAGGCGGCGGTTCACGGCGGCGGTCGACAGGTTCACGCGGGCGCCAAGTTCGTTCTGCGGCGTGTTCGCGTCGCGCTGGACTTCCATCAGCAGCTTGCGATCGAACGCATCGAGTGGGGTGGGCATGATGGTGCGGCAGCCTCGAAAGAATGAGAAATTTTTGCGTCCGGACCGCCGATTTGGCGATTTTTTTGACCGGCATGCGCAATATTATTTTTCGGACCGACGGCGAGCGCAACCCGTATGCGCCCGCACCGCATCCACCGACGGGCCGCTCGCGCGCCCCTTTTCCGGAGCCCTTCCCGCCATGCTGATCGCCAATCCCCGCGCGTCGCGCACCGACTATCCCGACACGCTGCAACGCGTCATGAACATCGCCGCGGCCGACGAGAGCGGCGCGTGGCTGTCGCACTGGCCGCTCGTCGGCGCCGCACGCACGCCGTTGCGCGCGCTGCCCGACCTGGCCGCGCGGCTCGGCGTCGCGAGCGTCAGCGTGAAGGACGAGGCATGCCGCTCGCCGCTCGGCAGCTTCAAGGCGCTCGGCGCGCCGATCGCGCTGATGCGGCTCGTGAAGCGGCTGCGGGGCAACGAGGAACTCGATCCGCAGGGGCTCGTCACGGGCCGCTACGCGGCGTCGCTGGCCGACCTGACGGTGATCAGCGCAACCGACGGCAATCACGGCCGCGCGTTGGCCGCCGCCGCGCGCGCGATCGGCTGCCGCTGCGTGATCGTGTTGCACGCGCACGTCGACGCGGAGCGCGAGCAGGCGATCGCCGCGCACGGCGCGCGGATCGTGCGGATCGCCGGCAACTACGACGAATCGGTCGTGCACGCCGCGCAGCTCGCGGACGCGAACGGCTGGCACGTGGTGTCGGATACGTCGTACGACGGCTACGAGGCGATTCCGCGCGACGTGATGCAGGGTTATGGCGTGATCGCGGCCGAAGCGCTCGCGCAGCAGACGGGCGACGACGACAACGGCGGCCGGCCGTTCACGCACGTCTTCCTGCAGGGCGGCGTCGGCGGTCTTGCGGCCGGTATCGCGAGTTATCTGTGGGAGCATGCTGGCGTGCAGCGGCCGCATTTCATCGTCGTCGAGCCGCGCCAGGCCGATTGCCTGTACCAGAGCGCGCTCGCCGGGCGCGCGACGAAGGCGACCGGCAGCGTCGATTCGGTGATGGCCGGGCTCGCGTGCGGCGAGGCGTCGCCGCTCGCATGGGATTTCCTCGAGCCGAGCATCGACCACTTCATGCTGATCGACGACGACGACGCGGTGCGGGCGATGCGCGCGCTTGCCGCCGGCAGCGAACGCGACGTGCCGTTCGTGTCCGGCGAATCGGGCGCGGCGGGCATCGCGGGGCTGACCGTGCTGATGCGCTACCCGGCGCTGGCGCGGCAGGCGGGGCTCGATGCGAACGCGCGCGTGCTGGCAATCAACACGGAAGGCGCGACCGCGCCGTCCGTCTACCGGCAGTGCGTCGGCGAGACGGCCGACGCGGTGCTGGCGCGCCAGCGCGACTGGCTGAACCGCGCGGCCGCGATGGCCTGAGCGAACCCAACGACATGACGATCGACGAGGCAAGCACCATGGACGCACTGGACGCAGCGGCGGAAAGCACGCTGCAGGGGCAACTGAAGACCTGGCGCCGGCATCTGCACCAGCACCCGGAGACGGGTTTCGAGGAAGTGAACACGTCGGACTACGTCGCGCGGATCCTGACGACGCTCGGGCTCGACGTGCATCGCGGAATCGGCGGCACCGGCCTCGTCGCGAACCTGACGGTCGGCACCGGCACGCGCGCGATCGGCATCCGCGCGGACATGGACGCGCTGAACATCGCCGAGCACGCGCCGGGCCGCGAACACGCGTCGCGCACGCCGGGCAAGATGCATGCGTGCGGGCACGACGGCCACATGTCGATGGTGCTCGGCGCCGCGCAGCTGCTGGCCGAGCGCAAGGACTTCGACGGCACGGTGCGCTTCATTTTCCAGCCGGCGGAGGAACATGGCCGCGGCGCGAAGGCGATGATGGCCGACGGCCTGTTCGAGCGCTTTCCGGTGGACGTGATCTTCGGTGCGCACAACATGCCGGGCATGCGCGCCGGCACGTTCTCGACGCGCGCGGGCGGCATCATGGCGAGCGAGGACAACTTCGTGATCCGGATCGACGGGCGCGGCACGCATGCGGCGCGCCCGCACATGGGCATCGATCCGATCGTGATCGGCTCGCAGATCGTGCTCGCGCTGCAGACGATCGTGTCGCGCAATCTCGATCCCGGCCAGCAGGCCGTGATCTCGTGCACGGAGTTCATCACCGACGGGCTGCGCAACGTGCTGCCGTCGACGGTGACGATCAAGGGCGACACGCGCAGCTATTCGCGCGACGTGCAGGCGCTGCTGGAAACGCGGATGCGCGAGATCAGCGAAGGGATCTGCCGCACGCACGGCGCGACCTGCACGTTCGCGTACACGCACGAGTTCGCGCCGACGGTGAATTCTCCGGAATGGGTCGATACGGCCGTGCAGGCCGCCGCGCATGTCGCGGGCGCCGACGCGGTGAACGCCGACGTGCAGCCGATGATGATCTCGGAAGACTTCGGCGCGTTCCTGCAGGCGGCGCCGGGCAACTTCGTGTTCATCGGCAACGGCGAAACCGCCGGGCGCGGCGGCGTGCCGCTGCACAACGCGACGTACGATTTCAACGACGAGATCCTGCCGGTCGGCGCGCGCTATTTCGCGGAAGTGGCGCGGCGCGCGTTGAAGGCTGCGTAGCGCGCCGTCAGCAGGCCGCTACGCGGCCGGTTCGCTGATTCGGGCGAGCGGTTACGCTTCGGCCGCCCGCTTGCCCGGCGCGTCGGCCGTGCTGGTGCGATCGAGGATCGCCAGCACTTCGCGCGCGGTGTTCTCCGAATGGCTGCGCAGCACCTGCGGCAGCCGCGTATGGTCGGGATCGGCGAGCGCGGCCATGATCTCGTCGTGCTCGTGCAGCGATTCGGCCCAGCGCAGCGTGTCCGTGTTCGCGGCGCCGCGCGCGCGGTGCACCTTCGACATCAGCGACGCATAGATGCCCGACAGCACGGGATTGCCGGCCGCGTCGACGATCATCTGGTGAATCTGCTGGTTCAGCCGGAAATACTCGACGCGCTTGCCTGCTTCATGGCATTCGACCATCTTCCGGTGCTTCGCCTGCAGCGCGGCGAGCGTCGACGCGCCGATGCGCTGGCGCAGCAATTCGCCCGCCATTGCCTCGAGCCCGTGCAGCAGTTCGAACGTCGATACGAGATCGTCGATGTCGATCGACGCGACGCGATAGCCGATGTACTGGCGATGCGTGACGGCGCCTTCCGCGACGAGCACCTTCAGCGCCTCGCGCAGCGGCGTCTTCGACACGTCGAACGCGAGGCTCAGTTCCTTTTCGTCGATCCGAGCGCCGGGCGGCAGTTCGCCCTCGTCGATCATCACGCGCAGGCGCGCGGCGATCTCCGCGGCCATGCCGCGGGTGCGCAGAAGCAGGGGATTGCGGGGTGTCTGGCTCATGATGGTGCGAGCTTATCACGATATCGGGGCTTACCCTGCACCATCGTAGTGACAAAACAAATTCAATGAAACCAAGCGTTTACGCTAACGGTAATTATAAATTTCTAATCCTATACTCGGCTCAACGTTGCGCGACGTCCTGACCATCCTCGTTCACTCCTGGAGTCCGTCCATGTCTTCAACCTCCGGTGTCGCCGGCCTGACGGTCGGCAAATCCGCCGTCCGCTGGAAGATATTCGTCGTCATGCTGAGCCTCATCGCGATCAACTACGTCGATCGCGCGTCGCTGTCCGTCGCCATGCCTTACATCTCGCAGGAGTTCAAGATCGGGCCGGCGATGGAGGGTCTGATCCTCAGTTCGTTTTTCTGGACCTATGCGGTGATGCAGATCCCGGGCGGGATGCTGGCCGACCGGTTCAAGCCGCGTATCGTGATCGCGACGGCGACGGTGTTCTGGGGCTTCTTCCAGGCGATCGCCGCGCTGTGCACGAGCGCGCCGTCGCTGCTGCTCACGCGTCTCGGCCTCGGCGCGTCCGAAGCGCCGATCTACCCGGCCGGCGGCAAGCTCAACGCGATCTGGATGACGCAGACCGAGCGCGGCCGCGGCGCCACGCTGCTCGACGGCGGCGCGCCGCTCGGCGCGGCCCTGGGCGCGGTGCTGATCGCCGGCCTGATCGCGCTGCTCGGCTCGTGGCGGCTCGCGTTCGCGGTGGCCGGCGTCGGCACGGTGCTGGCCGGTTTCCTCGCGTGGTACTACATCCGCAACACGCCGCGCGAGCATCCGGGCGTCAACGATCTCGAAGCCGACTACATCGAGGCGTCGCACGCGAGCGACCTCGCGGCCGAGCCGGCCGGTGCGTCGGGCCGCTCGCGCGACTTCTTCAAGTACCGCTCGGTGTGGTGCATGTTCTTCGGCTGGATGTGCTTCAACAGCGTGTTCTACGGGCTGCTCACGTGGATGCCGAACTACCTGCACAAGGTGCACGGCTTCGACATCAAGCAGATGGGCGGCTCGACCTTCATCATCTTTTTCTGCGGCTTCATCGGCGAACTGCTCGGCGGCTGGATCGCCGACAAGTGGAAGGCCGCGGGCGGCCGTCCGAACGTCGTGATGCGCACGCTGTTCGGCATCGCCGCGGTGATCGCGACCGTGTCGATCTTTTCCGTCGCCTATGTGAAGAGCCCGGTCGTGTGCGTCGCGCTGCTGTCGTCGACGCTGTTCTTCCTGCGCTGGTGCGGGCTGTACTGGTGCATCCCGTCGTCGCTCGGCACGCGCAACAAGATCGGCTTCCTCGGCGGCCTGATGAACCTCGGCGGCAACATCGGCGGCATTACCGTGCCGATCCTCGTCGGCGCGATCGTGCAGTTCACCGGCTCCTACTTCCTTGCGCTGATGGTGTTCGCGGCGGCCGGCGTCGGCCTGCTCGTGTGCTCCAGCGCGATCGACTACGAAAACAAGCTCCCGGTCTGACCGACCCCTTTCACCGCATCGACTGCATTCACTGTTCACTGGTAAAGAGAAATCCATCATGAAGAAACGTACCCTGCTCGGCATGCTCACCCCGTCGTCCAACACGTCGCTCGAACCGCTGACGAGCGCAATGGTCGCCGGCCTGCCGGGCGTGTCCGCGCACTTCGCGCGCTTCCCGGTCACCGAGATCTCGCTGACGGGCCAGGCGCTCGGCCAGTTCGACGACGACAAGATCATTCAGGCCGCGATGCTGCTCGCCGACGCGAATGTCGACGTGATCGCGTGGAACGGCACGTCGTCCGGCTGGCTCGGCTTCGAGGCCGACGAGCGGCTGTGCCAGCGCATCACCGAAGCGACGGGGATTCCCGCCACGACCTCCGTGCTCGCGCTCAACGAGATCCTGAAGAAGACCCACGCGCATGAGTTCGGCCTCGTCACGCCGTACCTCGACGACGTGCAGACGCAGATCGTCGACAACTACCGCCGCTCGGGGCTGAACTGCATCGCCGAGCGTCACCTGAACCTGAAGGTCAATTTCTCGTTCTCCGAAGTGACGGGCGACCAGATCGGCGGGATGGTGCGCGAAGTCGCGAAGGCCGGTCCGCGCGCGATCTCGATCTTCTGCACGAACCTGAATGCCGCGCACCTGGTGCCCGCGCTCGAGGAAGAGACGGGCATTCCGATCTACGACACGATCTCCACCGTCGTGTGGAAATCGCTGCAGCTCGCCGACTACGACACGCGGCAGGTGAAGGGCTGGGGCCGCCTCTTCAGCGACGTGATCTGAGGCGCGCGCCATGTCGAACGATCTCGATTTCGTGATCCGTCACGCGGACGTCGTGACGGCGGCGGACCGGTTCTCGTGCGACATCGGCATCCGCGCGGGGCGCGTGGCCATGCTCGGCCACGGGCTGCCGCGCGCGCCGCGCGAGCTCGATGCGGCCGGGATGCTCGTGATGCCGGGCGGCGTCGATGCGCACTGCCATCTCGACCAGCCGATGCCCGACGGGCTGAAGATGGCCGACGACTTCCTGTCCGGCACGCGCTCCGCGCTGTGCGGCGGCACGACCACCGTGGTGCCGTTCGCCGCGCAGGCGAAGGGGCAGTCGCTGCAGGCGGCCGTCGACGACTATCACCGGCGCGCGCAAGGGCGTGCGCTGATCGACTACGGCTTTCACCTGATCGTCGCCGATCCGACGCCGCACGTGCTGGCCGAGGAACTGCCGCGGCTGATCGCCAACGGCTATACGTCGTTCAAGGTGTACATGACCTACGACGACCTGAAGCTGAACGACCGGCAGATGCTCGACGTGCTGTCGGTCGCGCGCGCGCACGGCGCGCTCGTGATGGTGCATGCGGAGAACTCGGACTGCATCGGTTGGCTGACCGAGCGGTTGCTCGGCGACGGCCACGTCGCGCCGCATTTCCATGCGCATGCGCGACCGGCCGTGGTCGAGCGCGAGGCGACGCATCGCGCGATCGCGTTCGCGGAGCTGGTCGACGTGCCGATCCTGATCGTGCACGTGTCGGGCGCCGAGGCGATCGAGCAGATCCGCTGGGGGCAGTCGCGCGGGTTGCCGATCCTGGCCGAAACCTGCCCGCAGTACCTGTACCTGACGGCCGCCGATCTCGGCCATGGCGGTCACGACGGCTACGAGGGCGCGAAGTGCGTGTGCAGCCCGCCGCCGCGCGATCCGGCGAACCAGCAGGCCGTGTGGAAGGCGTTGAAGCAGGGCGTGTTCTCGGTATTCTCGTCCGATCACGCGCCGTTCAACTACGACGATCCGTGCGGCAAGCATCCGGGTGGGCATGCCGTGTCGTTCGACCATATCCCGAACGGCATTCCGGGGCTCGAGACGCGCTTGCCGTTGCTGTTCGACGGCGTGCGCAAGGGGCACCTGTCGCTGCACCAGTTCGTCGAGCTGACGTCGCTGCGGCCCGCGAAGCTGTACGGGCTGTATCCGCGCAAGGGCACGATCGCGGTCGGCGCCGATGCGGATATCGTCGTGTGGGACCCGGACAAGCGCGTGCGGATCGCGAATGCGTCGCTGCATCATGCGGTCGACTACACGCCTTATGAAGGGATCGAGGTGACGGGCTGGCCGCGTCATTGCCTGTCGCGCGGCGAGCTGCTCGTCGAGGATGGGCGGCTGCTCGCCGCGGAGCCGGGGCGCGGGCAGTTCCTGCCGGCCGGCAAACCGTGTCTCGACTGATTTCACGTGATTCGATGTGACGGCCGGCCGGAAACGGCGGGTGAGGGTTTCAACAGGAGCACATTCCGATGAGCGTTTCCCACGCAATGCGCGGCATCGCGGCCGCCGCGATCGTCGCCGGGTCGTGCGGCGGCCCGGCGCTGGCCGCGGGCGGCGCGCCGCAGGACCTGCCGAGCGTCGTGCCCGAATCGGTCGGCGTCGATTCGGCGCCGCTCGTGCGGATGTCCGAATGGCTGCGCCGCGACCGGATGGACGTGCGCAGCCTGGTCGTCGTGAAGGACGGCAGGATCGTGTTCGAGCGCTACGGCGACGGCCTCACGCGCGACAACAACTACGAGTTGTATTCGGTGACGAAGACGATCACCGCGCTGCTTGCCGGCATCCTCGACGGCGAGGGCAGGCTCGGCCCGTCGACGAAGGTCGCGCCGCTGATCGCGGCGGCACGGCCCGATCTCGCGAGCGAACTCGCGGACAAGCAGGACATCGAGCTGCGGCACCTGATGTCGATGTCGAGCGGTTTGCGCTACACGACGCGCGAAGGCACCGATCCGCTGTACTACGACGCGCCCGACCGGCTGCGCGTCGCGGTGACGAGTCGGGCCGCGCGGCCGCCCGGCACGCATTTCGACTACATCGACGTGAACCCGGTGCTGGTCGGCACGGCCGTGTCGATCGCCGCGGGCGAGCGCGAGGACGACTTCGCGCGCAGGCGGCTGTTCGAGCCGCTCGGCTTCGCGCATTACCGCTGGAGCGGCGCCGACGGCGCCGGCGCGGTGGCGGGCGGCTGGGGCCTGCGGCTGCGTGCCGTCGACATGGCGAAGATCGGCATGCTGCTGCTCGACCAGGGCCGCTGGAACGGCAAGCAGGTCGTGCCGGCCGGCTGGGTCCGGCAGATGACGACGCCGTCGCCGGCCGCGGCCGATTACGGCTACTACTGCTGGATCAGTCACGTTGTCGAGCACGGCACGCCGGAATTCGGCGCGATGGGCTTCAAGGGGCAGTTCATCACGGTGCTGCCCGCGCAGCGTGCGGTCGTCGTGATGACGAGCCTGTTGCCGACGGATGGCGGCTTGCGCGATGCGACCTATCTGAACCTGTATCGGCGCATGGTCGGCGACTACATCCTGCCGGCGCTTACGCCCGCGCGGCCGCCGGTCGAAAGCACGGAGGCCACGCAGGCGCTGCGCGACGAACTGGCGCGCAGCCGGCAGACGAAGGGCGTGCCCGGTACCGCCGCCGCGTTCAACGATGAACCGGAGATTTGATGAGGATCACGAACGTCATTGATCATTCGTCTACATCGCATCCCGCTGCGCGCCGCGCTGCGGCGCCTTTCGTGCGCCGGTTGCTCGCGCGGGTGGCGGCGCTGGTGATCGGCGGTGGTGCGCTGGCGTCGGCATCGATGCCGGTGCTGTCCGCGGCGCAAGCGGGCGACGCGTTGCCGCCGCTGCGTGAAACCGGCCTTGCGGCCGCCGCGCCCGAAGACGCCGGCGTCGATTCGCGCAAGCTCGTCGACCTGTCGCGCTGGATCCGCGAGCAGAAGCTCGATGTGTACAGCCTGCTCGTCGTGAAGGACGGCAAGCTGATCTTCGAGCGCTACGGTGCGAACGCGTCGCGTGATTCGACCTACGAGCTGTACTCGGTGACGAAGGCCGTGACGTCGCTCGTCGCCGGCATCCTGGTCGATCGCGGGGCCGTGCATCTCGACGAGCCGGTGGCAGCACGGCTCGCCGCGTGGCGCCCCGACCTCGGCGGCGCGCTCGCGGACAAGCGCGGCATCGCGCTGAAGCACGTGCTGTCGATGTCGAGCGGCCTCCACTACGACTTCAGCCCGAAGGACGATCCGATCTACTACACCGCGCCGGACCGGCTGAAGCTCGCCGCGTCGGCCGTGCCGAAGGTCGCGCCCGGCACCGCGTTCGACTACACGGACGTGAATCCGATCCTCGCGTCGGCGACGTTGAGCGCGGCGGCGGGCGAACCCGTCGAGCGCTATGCGCAAACGCACCTGTTCACCCCGCTGGACATGAAGCGCGCGGCGTGGGAGCGCGCGGACCGCACCGGGCTCGTGTCGGCCGGCTGGGGGCTGCGGCTGCGCGCGGTCGACATGGCGAAGATCGGCATGCTCGTGCTCGACGGCGGGCGCTGGCAGGGGCGGCAGGTCGTGCCGCAAGCGTGGATCGCGCAGATGACGGCGCCGCGCGTGTCGCCGCATTTCGGCTACTACTGGTGGATCAACAACATCGTCGACAGGGAGCCGGAATTCGACGCGATGGGTTTCAAGGGGCAATTCATCACGGTGCTGCCGAAGCGCAATGCGGTGATCGTGATGACGGGCGTGCTGCCGGTGGACGGCGGGCTGCGCGATGCGGAGAACGTGAAGCTGTTCCGCCGGATGGTGAACGGTTACATCCTGCCGGCGCTCGACGGCGGCGCTGCGTCAGGGCAGGGTTCCGGCGGCGGCGATACGCGTGCGGCGCTGCGCGACGAGCTTGAAGTGAGCGCGCGCTCCGCAGGGGTGCCCGGCACGCAGGTCGATCCGACCGATCTGCCGAAGTAGCCTGGGTGCATGCGTCCGGCTCACGCGTGCTGGCGAGCCGGACGTGCCGCTCGTCACATCACGCCAGCTCGCCCAGGCACGCGTCGAACCGCGCGACGAGCGTGTCGACGTCGTCGGCCGTCGTCTGCGGACACACGAGCATCATGTTGTGGAACGGCGTGATCAGCACGCCGCGGTTCAGCAGGTACAGATGCACGATGTGCTCGAGTTCGCTGTCGAGCTGTTCGCCCGCGATCGTGCCGTTGCGCGGCGGCGCGGGTGTGAACTGGAACTCGGTGCGCGCACCGATGCGCGTCACGCACCACGGCAGCCCGTGTTTCGCGATCGCCCGTTCGAGCCCGGTGGCGAGCCGCGCGGCCAGTTCGAACATGTGCGCATACGCGGCGTCGGTCGCGACTTCGGCGAGCGTCGCACGCATTGCATGCATCGCGAGCATGTTCGCGGTGAGCGTCGTGCCGATCCCGGAATGGCCGGGCGGCGCGTTGAGCTTCGCCTGCTTCGCGCGTTCCGCGAATTCGGCGCTGAAGCCGTACACCGCGCACGGTACGCCGCCCGCGATCGGCTTGCCGACCACCAGCGCGTCCGGTTCGAGACCGTGCGCGGCCGCGTAGCCGCCCGGGCCGCTGCTGATCGTGTGGGTTTCGTCGATCACGAGCAGCGTGCCGTAGCGGCGCGTCAGTTCACGTGCGGCTTCCCAGAAACCCGGCTCCGGCAGCACCATCCCGATGTTCGTCATCGCCGGCTCGGCGAGTACGCACGCGACGTCGCTGTCCTTCAGCGCCGCTTCGAGCGCGGCCAGATCGTTGAACTCGACGACGCGCGTGTTCGCGAGCAGGTCGTAGGACTGCCCGAGCAGGCTGTCGCGCTGAACCGGGCGGCCGTCGACGAGATCGACGAACACGTCGTCGACCGTGCCGTGATAGCAGCCGTTGAACACCACGATCGTGTTGCGGCCGGTGGCCGCGCGCGCCCAGCGCAGCACGAAGCGGTTCGCATCGCTCGCGCTCAGCGCGAACTGCCAGACCGGCAACTTGAAGCGGCGCGCGAGTTCGCGCGACACCCAGGCGGCGTCCTCGCTCGGCAGCATCGTCGTGTAGCCGCGCGTCGCCTGTTCGGCGAGCGCGCGCGCGACCGGCTCGGGCGCATGGCCGAACATCGCACCCGTGTCGCCGAGGCAGAAGTCGGCGTAGCGATGACCGTCGACGTCGCTGAAGGTCGCGCCGCGCGCTTCCTTCACGACCAGCGAGAACGGCGTCGACCAGTCCTGCATCCAGTGCAACGGCACACCGAAGAGCAGATGCTCGGCCGCTTCCGCGGACAATGCGCGGGAGATCGGCATGGCTTCGGTGAATGCACGGCGCTCGCGATCGAACAGCGCGCGGGCGCGGATGAGGTCGACTCCGTGGCGGGTCTGCAATTGAGGCTCCTGTAACGGGTTTGAACGGGCGGGTGATGCCTCCGTGAGCTTGTCATATTCCATGCACGCGGTCGATTCGGACCCGGCCGCGTATCCGTCAGACATGGAGTTTTTGCGCATAAAGATACGACAACGTATATCTTTGGAGGGCGATCGGAAAGTGAGTGTGCGCACACATACTGGCCGACATGTCGGCAAAAACAGGGTAAACGACAGATACATCCTCGGCTTCGATCGCGTCTAGACTTCGCGATGTAGTACGACGACGTATGAATAGCAATCCGCCGTCCGGTGCGCGTCGATATCCCAACCACTGAAGGAGTGCCCATGGCCGCAACCCGCCGCCGTTCGTCTTCGTCCGTCCGATCGCTTTCGCCGAAGCGGGTGTCGCGCCGCGACTTCATCGGCTGGACTGGCGCGCTCGCCGGCGGCGCCGTGCTCGGCGGACCGCTCGCGGCCACCCGGGCGTTTGCGGCCGGCACCGCGCCCCATGCGGCGGTCGACCTGATCTGGGGCGAGCATGGTGCGGCGGCGCGCATCGCGGCATCGCTCGCGCATGTGTCGCGGCTCGCGTTCCGCAGGCACGACTTCGACGTCACGCGTTACGGCGCGCGCGTGTGCGCGACCGTCGCGCAGACGTCGCCGTACCCGGTGGCGAAATCGCCGGTCAGCCCCGGTTCGGAGTTGACGACCGCGCCCGGTTCATTCGACTCGCGCCCGGCGTTTCTCGCCGCGATCGACGCATGCGTGCGCGAAGGCGGCGGCCGCGTGGTCGTGCCGCCCGGCACCTGGTATTGCGCGGGGCCGATCGTGCTGCAGAGCAACGTGAATTTCCACCTGAGTGCGAACTGCACGATCTACTTCAGCCCGAACCCGGCCGACTACGCGAAGGACGGCCCGGTCGACTGCGGCGCGAATGGCCGGCTGTACTACAGCCGCTGGCAGGCGAACGACTGCCTGAACTACGGCGCGCCCGTCTACGCGCGCAACGCGACGAACATCGCGTTGACGGGCGAGGGCCCGACGTCGGTGCTCAACGGTCAGGCGATGACACCGTTCTCCGGCAGCGGCGCGGGCAGCATCTGCTGGTGGACCTACAAGGGCTCGTCGGGCGCCTACGGCGCGAGCGCGACGGTGCCGAGCCAGGCCTACGCAAACCCGAACAACGTCGACCTGCGGATCGTCGCGCCCGCGATCCCCGACGCGCTCTATGCGCTGCTCACGTCGCCGGTCACGCCGTGGCAGCAGGACCAGAACTACCTGCCCGCGCTGTCGGAAGCCGGCGTGCCGGTCGAGCAGCGCATCTTCGGGCTCGGCCACTACCTGCGGCCGTGCATGGTCGAATTCATCGGCTGCACCAACGTGCTGATGGAGAATTACCAGACGCAGAACACACCGTTCTGGCAGCACCATCCGACCGCGTCACGCAACGTCGTGATTCGCGGCGTGACGACGAACAGCATCGGCCCGAACAACGACGGCTTCGATCCGGACGCGTGCACCGACGTGCTGTGCGAAGGCTGCACGTTCAACACCGGCGACGACTGCATCGCGATCAAGTCGGGCAAGGACCGCGACACCGAATACGGCCCCGCGAAGCGGCACCTGATCCGCAACTGCACGATGAACAGCGGGCACGGCGGCATCACGCTCGGCAGCGAGATGGGCGGCGGCGTCGAGCAGATCTATGCGACCAATCTGTCGATGCTGAACGCGAACTGGCAGACCAACCCGCTGAACATCGCGATTCGCGTGAAGACGAACATGAACCGCGGCGGCTATGTGAAGGACTTCCACGTGAAGGGCGTCACGTTGCCGAACGGCGTGAATCTGAAGGGCGGCGGCTACGGCAGCGCGCTGCTCGCGGGCAGCCCGATCAACGCGAGCGTGCCGCTCGGCGTGGTCACGCCGGCGGCCGGCAATCCGTCGGCCGCGCAGGGCGGCGTCGTCACGTTCGACTGCGACTACCAGCCCGCGAACGACGCGGTGCGCACGCGGCCGCCGGTCGTGCAGAACGTGACGATCTCGGACGTGAAGGCGAGCAACGTGACGCTGAACGGCGTGACCGCGTCGTGCTTCCAGGCGATCGTCGCGCAAGGGCCGGTCGCGTTCGACTACAACGGCACGCCGCCGACACCCGCCGTGCAGCCGATCTCCGGCGTGATGATCAGCAACTGCGACTTCGGCACGCCGGTCGCGTCGGGCACGCCGACGGTCACGTCGCCGGGGCCGATCTACGCGTTCAACGTGAGCGCGATGACGCTGGCGAACGTGACGATCGCCGGGCAGGCGGTCAATACGACGATCACCGACAAGCGGTGAAGTGACGGGGGAGGAGAGCGTTCGCGTGCGGCCGATCGATGCACGCGAACGCGAGGCTGAATGCGAACGCGTTACGCCAGCGTCTTGGCCATGTGGTGTTCGTCGTAGAAGCGGCCGTCGACGAACAGCGAGCGCGGTTCCGTGCCGAACCGGGCGAACCCTTGCGACGCGTACAGTCGTTCCGCGGTGCCGTTGATCGCGTTCACGCACAGCACCAGTTGCTTGCACTGCCACGCCTGCGATGCATGCGCGGTCGCGCTGTCGAGCAGCGATTGCGCGATGCCGCGCCCGCGATACGCCGGGTCGACGAACACGCCCCAGATCGTCGCCTTGTGCGCGACCTTGGCGCGCGCATCGCGGCGCACGCCCGTGATGCCGACGAGCGATGCGTCGTCGAATGCGCCGAACACGGCGCGCTCATGGGTGGCGGTGATGCGCGTCGCGAATTCATCGACCGGGACGCCGGCTTCTTCGTCGTGGGTCGGCAGGAACGAGGTTGGCGACGTGTCGACCGCGCGGAGGCGGACGGACTGGAATTGCGCCGCGTCGGCGGCGTCGAGCAGGCGGATCGTGATCATCGGTCGGAGTTGTCGTTGTCGGCTTGCCGGGTGGTCGGAATCTGCGGCGCGATGCGCGGCAGGGCATCGACAATGCTAAGTCGAAACGCGTTTGCTCGTGCGAGCGTCGACCGTGTGCGGAAGATGACGGTGAAGGACCGTACGCGACAAGCGTGCCGCGTTGCCTGAAGGAGACTAAAGGAAGGGGATGAAGCGACGCGCGCCCGCCGTCGCGCCGAAGCGGCGCACGGCGTGGAACGCGCGAAATCGTGGATACGCGCCCGATCAGCTCAGGCGCATGCGAGCCGGATCAATACCGCGACAACTGATTGCCGTTGATCTGCACGCGATCGCCCGGGTGCAGGTCGCCCGGCGACTGCACGTCGAACGAGCGCGTCGAGCCGTCGCTGACCTGCACGTCGATCCGATAGCTGCTCGGCGGTTGGGCCGCGCCCATCTGCTGGCCGATCTGGTTGCCGGCGACGGCGCCGCCGAGCGCGCCGATCACGGTGGCCGCATCGCGGCCGTGGCCGCGGCCGAACTGGTTGCCCACCAGGCCGCCGACCAGCGCACCGACGACGGTACCGGCGACGCCCGACGTGCCGACCGAGCCGTTGACCGGCCGGATGTTCGCGACGGTGCCGTATTGCGTGCCGTAGCCGTTGCCGTACTGGCCGCCGTAAGGCTGCGGGTTGCCGTACTGGTCGTACTGCGGCGCCTGGCTCGGATACGCCGGCTGTTGCGGCTGCACGTAGCCGGGTTGCGAATACGCGGGCTGTGCATAGCCGGGCGTCGCGTATTGTTGCTGCGGATAGCCCGGTTGCGCGCCGTAGTAGCCCGGCGCGACACAGGCGGTCAGCGGAAGCGCCGCCACGGCGACGAGCGTGGCGAACAGGACGGTCTTCGTGGAAGGCATGCGCATCATGGTGGTTCCCTGCATCGGCAACGTGTTCGCCGACGAATTCCGGGACGGGTGGCGAACTCGGCGTGAGTATAAGGAAAGGGCGGATGCGCGTCCGGTGCGGCCGGGTAACAACGTGTAAAGTCTGTTGCCGCGCAAATCGCCGGCCCGGCGGGGCGCTGAAGCGAGCGCCGGCAACGGCGCGACGGGGCATCCGGGTGCCTGTCTCCGGTGACGCTGCGCGCTTGCGGGGTCGTTGGTCTTTTCGCCGCTTTCGCTGCTTGCACCGCACCCACCGCGCCCACCGCGATCCCGCCCCGTCATCGCGCCAGACCCGGCGAGCATGCGCGCCGCGCATCGCGAAATCGAATGCGCGGCATCGCGACATTTAATTGGCCACTGGCCGCCCCGTCCGATATCGTGACCGCATTCCCTGGCAACGGTCGCGCCGCGCCGGCCGCGGTTTCTTCCCCCTGTCCGCGTCGGCGTCGCGCAGCGACCGCCCCATCCACATTCCGAGTCATGACCGATCGCTTCTTCACCCACGCCGTCGATGCCGGCGGCCAGCCCGTCAACCTCGTCGTCCGTGACGGCCGCTTCGTCGCGATCGGCGCCGATTGCACCGCCGCGCCCGGTGCCGAAACGATCGACCTCGGCGGGCGCGTCGTGCTGCCCGGCTTCGTCGACGGCCACATTCATCTCGACAAGAGCTTCGTCGGCGACCGCTGGGTGCCGCATGAACCGGTCGACTCGCTGCGCGAGCGGCTCGCGGTCGAGAAGCGCCAGCTCGCGGCCGCGCCGCCGATCGTCGCGCGCGCGAATGCGCTGATCGAGCAGGCCGCCGCGTTCGGCACGATCGCGATGCGCAGCCACGTCGACGTCGACGCGACGACGGGCCTGTCGAACCTGCAGGCCGTGATGGCCGTGCGCGAACAATGGCGCGGGATCGTCGACATCGAACTGGTCGCGTTTCCGCAGGCCGGCGTGGTGACGTGCCCGGGCACCGCCGCGATCCTCGACGCGGCCGTGCGCGAAGGCGCGGACGTGGTCGGCGGGATCGACCCGACGACGCTCGACGGCGACGCGGACGGCCAGCTCGACATCGTGTTCGGCATCGCCGAGAAGCGTGGCGCGAAGATCGACATCCACCTGCACGAACCGGGCGAGACCGGCATCGCGCAACTGCTGCGGATCGCGGCGCGCACGCGCGCGGCGGGCCTCGGCGGCCGCGTGAACGTGAGCCACGCGTATGCGCTCGGCCAGGTCGATCATGGCGACGTCGAGCGTGCGGCCGCGGCACTCGCCGACGCCGGCGTGTCGATCCTGACCAACGCACCGGGCGACTGCGCATTCCCGCCGGTGCGGGAGCTGCGCGATGCCGGCGTGCACGTGTTCGCCGGCAACGACAACATTCGCGATGCGTGGTGGCCGTACGGCAACGGCGACATGCTGCAGCGCGCGATGATGGTCGGCTACCGCTCGGGCTTTCATACCGACGAAGCGCTCGGCATCGCGCTCGACATGGCGACGCACGCCGGCGCGCGCGCGATCGGCAAGGCCAACTACGGCATCGCGGTCGGCTGCGACGCGAGCTTCGTCGCGGTGCGCGCGCCGAATGCGGCGGCCGCCGTCGCCGGCGTGCCGGCCGAACGCTGGGTGTTCCGCCGAGGCGAAAGCGATACCGGTGCGCCGTTCGCGCCGGCACTGCGCTTCGCGCGATAACGACCTGACCGCCGTGACGGTGCGCGCATCGTCACGGCCTTGCATTGACCGACCACACCGGAACCGACATGACGAACCTGCTGATCCGTAACGTCCGCACGCACGCCGACGAGGCGCTCGACATCCTGATCGAAGGCGAGCGCATCGCGCGCGTCGGCCCGTCGCTCGACGTGGCCGCCGGCTGCGCGATCGAGGACGGCGCGGGCGCGCTCGCGCTGCCCGGCCTCGTCGAGAGCCACACGCATCTCGACAAGACCCATTGGGGAATGCCGTGGTATCGCAACGCGGTGGGGCCGCGCCTCGTCGACCGCATCGAGAACGAGCGCCACTACCGCGCGACGAGCGGCCACGACGCGGGCGTCGCGTCGCTCGCGTTGTCGCGCGCATTCCTCGCGGCCGGCACGACGCGCATCCGCACGCACGTCGACGTCGACACCGAGGCCGGGCTGCGGCATCTGCACGGCGTGCTCGCGACGCGCGAGACGCTGCGCGGCCAGGTCGACATCCAGATCGTCGCGTTTCCGCAGTCGGGCGTGCTCAAGCGGCCCGGCACCGCCGCGCTGCTGTCCGACGCGCTGCGCGCGGGCGCCGACCTGCTCGGCGGCCTCGACCCGTGCGCGATCGAAGGCGATCCGGTCGAGGCGGTGGACGTGCTGTTCGGGATCGCCGAGCGCCACGGTCGCGGGCTCGATCTGCACCTGCACGAGCGCGGGTCGATGGGCGCGTACTCGCTCGACCTGATCCTGCAGCGCACGGCCGCGCTCGGCATGCAGGGCAAGGTCACGATCAGCCACGGCTTCTGCCTCGGCGACATCGCTGAACGCGAGCGCGACGCGCTGCTCGCGCGGATGGCCGAACTCGGCGTCGCGATCGTCACGACCGCGCCGGCCGCGGTGCCGGTGCCGTCGGTCGTCGCCTGCCGTGCGGCCGGCGTGACTGTCATCGGCGGCAACGACGGCGTACGCGATACGTGGACGCCGTACGGTTCGCCCGACATGCTCGAACGCGCGATGCTGATCGGCATGCGCAACGATTTCCGCCGCGACGACGCGCTCGAAATCGCGCTCGACTGCGTGACGCACAGCGCGGCACGCGGTTGCGGCTTCGCCGACTACGGCCTGGAAGCGGGCAAGCGTGCGGACGTCGTCCTCGTCGATGCGCTGACGTTCGCCGAGGCCGTCGTGTCACGGCCGACGCGGCGGCTCGTCGTGTCGTCGGGGAAGATCGTCGCGCGCGACGGCGCGCTGGTCTGAGCCGAGCGCCTTATCGCGCCGCCTGCGCTCATTCTCGCTCGTGCTCCAGCATCGCCGCGAGCGCCTTCGTCAGTTCGCTGACCATCGGATCGGCCGTCGGCCGATGCAGGATCGCGATGTCCATGTTCTCGATCGGCGCGAAGCCGCCGTGCTCCTCGGTCAGCACCACGTGGTCGTCGGTCACCACGCGCGCCGGCAGCACGCTGATGCCGAGCCCGTCCGCGACGGCCGCCTGGATGCCGCTCAGGCTCGACGTCGTGAAGCTGATCCGCCAGCGGCGGCCGCGTTCCTCGATCGCCTTGATCATGTCGTCGCGATAGAGCCCGCGCGGCGGAAACACGACGATCGGGACCGGGTCGAGCTCGATCGTCGGATGTTGCGCGCTGTCGATCCAGCGCAGCTTCTCCGGCCAGCGCACCACCGCCTCGCGGCTGTCGCGCCGCTGCTTGATCAGCACGAGATCGAGTTCGCCGCGATCGTAGGCCGCGCAGATGTCGCGGCTCAACCCGCACATCACCTCGAGCTTCACCTGCGGATGATCGCGCTTGAACGCGGCGAGCGCATGGGTCGTGCGGCCCGCCGCGAAATCGTCGGGTACGCCGAGCCGGATCGTCAGCGCGACGGTCGCGCCCGACAGCGCTTCCAGCATCTCGTCGTTCAGCGCGATCATGCGCCGCGCGTAGCTCAACACGGTCACGCCGGCGTCGGTCGGCCGCACGTCGCGCGTGCCGCGATCGAGCAGGCGATGCCCGGCGATCTCCTCCAGCCGCCGCACCTTCTGGCTGACCGTCGACTGCGTCGAATGCAGGCGCGCGGACGCGGTCGTGAAGCTGCCGCAGTCGGCGACCATCACGAGCGCCCGCAACAGGTCGAGGTCGAACAAAGGTCTATTCATTTCTGCACTTTTCTGGATTCGAGCATTTCATTTCCAAATGCGTGCGACGACTTTTAACATGGCCCGAGCCCGCGGGCAATCGCGGTTTCGCCGGACCCGGCGCGGCTGCGCGGGCGCATAGCAAGGAGGACGCCGGATGCTTTTCCAACGGATGGCGATCGTCGGCTCGTTTGCGTTGACGACGCTTACCACGGCTGTCGCGGCCGCCGACGGTGGTGCGCTCGAAGGGCGGGGATCATGCTCGGCGAAAGCAGCGAGCGCCATGTGCGGATCGTGCAGTTGCTGGTCGACGAGAAGGCTAACGTGAACCTCGCCGATTCGAACGGCGAGACGCCGCTGCAGCATGCGCGTTGCCGCGGGCATGCGCCGATCGAGCGGATTCTGGTAGCTGCGGGAGGGCGATAGGGTTAGCGGCGGCGCTGCGGTCAGGCCCAAACTTTCCGATAGAGACGAAGCGCCTTCGATCACGCCGCAAGGTGCGTCCAGATCGCGCGAAGCGGCGTGCCCGAGCGTGCCGCGGCTTCTTCGGCGGCCTTGACCACAACGGGCAGTGGCACTTCGTCGAGGATGACGGAGAACTGCGACTCGAATCCTGCCGGAATCCGGCCCGTGGTCAACGCGTCGGCCAGCAGTCGCTCGGTCAACTCGCCCTTGTAGCTGACGTTCGCGCTGATGACGGCCTTGTAGAGCCCGTTGTGATTCTTGCGCGGATGCGCCGTGATTTCGATGCCAAGTACGCCGAGCAGTCGGATAAGCTTTCTGATCCCGACGTCGCTGATCGTGCCGATTTCGAGCTGGCTCAAGGTAAGGGGCGACACGCCGGCGAGTTTTGCCAGCTGGTGCTGAGTTAGATCGAGTTCCGTCCTTCGTTTGGCGACGGCCTGGCCGATTTCATAGAGCTGCATGTCGATTTCCTGACACCGGGAGTGTCGAATGTAAGGCAGATTCTGCTCAGGCGATTGCCAGTGTGGTATAGACTGGTGTGGCGATTTCGGGGAGCCATTCGGTAGAGTGCCAGAGTGCCTGTCGGATATCGAAACCCTGCCCTGTGGATATCCGGCAAAACACACTCTCGACCGACTGTGCACCCCATCGGGTAAACACCGGAAAATTCGGCAATTTAAGCTAAATCATCCTGTAGCGATTGTTATCCCGTCCTTACTGCGCGATTTCTCAGCTCAACTCTTCCCAATCCGTTCCGCCGCCACTTCCCCCGCTTGCGCTCAAGAATTGAGCGGTCTAGACTGCATCGCAGTTTCATCGAAGTCCCCGTCTTTCGCGTACCGCGCCGGGCCTGCCGGCACGACGCTCCCCAACGGACGCCCGGCGCTTGCCCGCCACGTCGAGACCACAAGGACACAACCATGAACCGCACTGCAAAGCTCGTCGTATCCGCGCTGGCGTTCGCGCCGCTCGTCTCGTTCGCGCAGGACACGGCGACGATCCGCTGGGGCATCGATCCCACCTATCCGCCGTTCGAGGCGAAGCAGCCCGACGGCTCGCTCGCCGGCTTCGACATCGACCTGCGCAATGCGATCTGCGAGCAGCTGCACGCGAAATGCGTGTGGGTCGAGCAGGGTTTCGATGGAATGATTCCGGCGCTGCGCGCGCGCAAGTTCGACGTGATCATGTCCGCGATGACGGCCACCGACGAGCGGCTCAAGCAGATCGACTTCTCGAACAAGCTGTATGCGTCGCCGGGCGCGCTCGTCGCGCCGGTTGGCTCGACGCTGCTGCCGACCGCGGCGTCGCTCGCCGGCAAGCGCATCGGGATCGACCAGGGCACGACGCAGGAGGCGTACGCGAAGGCCGAATGGGCGACCAAGGGCGTGACGATCGTGTCGTACCAGAATCAGGACCAGGTGTATCAGGATCTGGTGAACGGCCGTCTCGACGCGACCTTCCAGGACAAGACGCAGGCCGGCTATTCGTTCCTGAAGACGCCGCGCGGCAAGGGCTACACGTTCGCGGGCCCCGACGTGACCGACGTGCGCATCACCGGCTACGGCGTCGCGATGGGCGTGCGCAAGGGCGACGCCGACATGAAGAAGCGCCTGAACGACGCGATCGCCGCGATCCGCGCGAACGGCACGTACCAGAAGATCGCCGCGAAATACTTCGACTTCGACATCTACGGCGCGAAGCAGCAATTGACCGCCGCGCCGTGACCTCATGACCCCCCATGACCCCGTGATTCATCCCATCGACAGGCAAGCCATGACGAGTATCCAGGACCGCGTCGCGAAAGCCGTGACGCCCGAACTGATCGCCGCCTTCCGCGACGAAGGCGCGGTATACATCAAGGGCATCTTCTCGCCCGACGAAGTGGCCGCGCTGCGTGCCGGCATCGACGCGAACCTCGCACAGCCGAGCGAGCGCGCGAAGGTGGCGAGCCGGCCCGACGATCCCGGCTGGTTCTTCGAGGACTTCTGCAACTGGCGGCACAACGACGCGTACCGCGACTTCATCGTGCGTTCGCCCGCGCCATCGGTGGCCGCCGCGCTGATGGGCACGCAGACCGTGCGGCTGCATCACGACCACCTGCTCGTGAAGGAGCCCGGCACGCGGCAGCGCACGCCGTGGCACCAGGACCAGCCGTACTACAACATCGAAGGCGACGACAACGTCAGCATGTGGATTCCGGTCGATCCGGTGCCGCTCGAATCGACGCTGGAATTCGTCGCGGGTTCGCACCAGGGGCCGTGGCTGATGCCGCGCACGTTCATGGACAAGGAGGCGAAGTGGTTCCCGGAAGGCAGCCTCGCCGACCTGCCCGACATCGAGGCCGATCGTTCCGCGTTCCCGATCCGCCACTGGGCGCTCGAGCCGGGCGACATGGTGTGCTTCCGGATGCTGACGCTGCATGCGTCGGGCGGGACGCAGAACCGCCGGCGCGCGTTCTCGATCCGCTTCGTCGGCGACGATATCCGTCACGCGCCGCGTCGCTGGAAGACGTCGCCCGATTTCCCGGGGCTCGCGGACGAGCTGCCGGACGGCGCGCCGCTCGAGCATGCGCTGTTTCCGGTCGTGTGGTCGCGCGACGCGGGGCAGGTCGGGGCGATCTGAGCGGCGGACAGCGACGACGTCACGTGACGTCACACGCGCGGCGGCCGTTTCGCGATGAAGCAGCCGCCGCACGCGGTCTTTTTCGAGCGTCGGGGGAGGTTCAGGTCTGGTGACGTCCGGCGCCCGGCTTGAAGCGCGAGCCGAGCCGGTAGCGGTTGCCCGGATGCAGGAAGTGCACGAACGTGACCGGCAGCCCGTTCGTCCAGGTACGGCGCGTGAGCGTGAGGCACGGCTCGTCGGCGCGCATGTCGAGCAGTCGCGCCTGTTCGCTGGTCGGCAGCGACGCGTCGACGACGTGCTCGATTTCCAGTTCGTAGTGCGACACGTTGTTGAACAGGTATTCGGACGGCGGCTCGACCTGGAAATCCTGATCGATGAAGTCGGGCGCGGCGGCCGGGTTCACGTAGCGATCCTCGAGCTGGATCGGGCGGCCGTTTTCCTCGTGCACGCACACCACGTGAAAGACCGGCGTATTGACCGCCAGCCCGAATGCGGCCGCGACGTCGAACGACGCGGGTTCGCGCGACTGGCTGAGCACGCGGCAGCGGTACTCGTGGCCGCGCGCGCGGATCTCGTCGCGGATGTGCGCGATCATCAGCAGGTTCGACTGCGGCTTCGCTTCGGCGACGAAGGTGCCGACGCCCGCGATGCGCTTCAGCACGCCTTCCTCGGTCAGCTCGCGCAGCGCGCGGTTGACCGTCATGCGAGCGACGCCGAATTGCGCGGCGAGGTCGAGTTCGGACGGAATGCGGTCCCCCGGGCGCCAGTCGCCCGCATCGACGTTCTGGCGAACGAGCGCCTTGATTTGCTGGAACGGTGCGGTGGCCTTTGTGACCATCGGGGGATCCTTGCGCGAAGAGGTGACGAGGCTAGTCGTCGTGACTGACGATGACCAGGATCTCCGCCTGCGCGGCACCGAGGCTGCGCGTGCGGTGCGGGATGAGGGCGTTGAAATAGACTGAATCGCCGGTCTTGAGTTGCACGGTCTCGTTCGGAAATTCGATTTCGACGCGCCCCTTGTGCACGAACAGGAATTCCTCGCCTTCGTGTTCGCGGAACGTCGACGCGACGAATTCGTGCGGCGGATGCACGACGAACGGCAGCATCTTCTTCGGCGCGACGCCGGCCGCGATGCTTTCGAAGCGGTGCGCGTGGCTGTCGGCCGCAGCACCCATTGCCGTGCGCTCGCCGGCGCGCGTGACCGTGATCAGCTCGCGGTTGTGGCTTTCCGAGAACAGCTGCTCGACGTCGACGTTCAGTGCCTTCGACAGCTTCAGCGCGACCGCGATCGACGGCACGCTCATGCCGCGCTCGACTTTCGACAGGTAGCTCTTGGTCAGGCCCGTCTCGTCGGCCAGCACATCGAGCGTCCAGCCCTTCTGTTTTCTGAGCAGCTTCAGGCGAATCGTCATGGGGCACCAAGTGTCCTTCGAAAAACCGATTGTAACGCATGACACAAAGTGTCCTATAATGGATCGAGTGTCACGGCTCGTCTTCGCGGATTCTTGCGAAACGGCGGCGAGCGACGCGACACATCCGATCCATCCAGGAGGTGAACATGGCGGAAACGCTGAATTTGACGAAGGAGGCGCTGGTTGCGCTGGCGGAGCGGCGTCTCGAGAACGAGGTGGGCGACAGCGGCTGGTCCGCGCGGCAAAAGCTCGCGCTCACGTGCCGGATCCTGTTCGACGCCGGTCACGATTCGGGGCTGGCCGGGCAGATCACCTGCCGCGCGGGCGACGCCGGCACGTATTACACGCAGCGGCTCGGGCTCGGCTTCGACGAGATCTCGGCCGCGAACCTGCTGCGCGTCAACGAGGATCTCGACGTCGTCGACGGCGAGGGCATTCCGAATCCGGCCAACCGGTTCCATACGTGGATCTATCGCGAGCGCCCGGACGTGAACTGCATCATCCATACGCATCCGGCGCACGTCGCGGCGCTGTCGATGCTCGAGCAGCCGCTGGTCGTGTCGCACATGGACACCTGCCCGCTGTACGACGACTGCGCGTTCCTGAAGGATTGGCCCGGCGTGCCGGTCGGCAACGAGGAGGGCGAGATCATTTCGAAGGCGCTCGGCAGCAAGCGTGCGATCCTGCTGTCGCATCACGGTCAGCTCGTGGTCGGTAGGACGATCGAGGAAGCCTGCATCCTCGCGCTGCTGATCGAGCGGGCCGCGAAGCTGCAACTGCTTGCGATGTCGGCCGGCGAGATCAGGCCGGTTCCGCCGGCGCTGGCGCGGGAAGCGCACGACTGGATTTCGAAGCCGAAGCGCGACGCCGTGACGTTTGACTATTACGCGCGCCGCGCATTGCGCACGCATCGAGACTGCGTCGCATGAACGGGCGCGCAGCGTCCATCGTTTCAATTCATCATTGAGGAATCCACATCGTGTCCATCCTGTTGCAAGGCGTTATCGCCTACCCGGTTACACCGTTCTCCGCCGACGGCGGCGTCGACCTGCCGGCGCTCGACGCGCTGATCGAGCGCCTGATCGCCGACGGCGTCCACGCGATTGCGCCGCTGGGCAGTACCGGCGAGAGCGCGTACCTGTCCGATGCCGAATGGGAGTCGGTCGCCACCGCGTCGATTCGCGCGGTGCGCCGGCGCGTGCCGACCGTCGTCGGTATCTCCGATCTCACGACTGCCGGTGCGGTGCGCCGTGCGCGCTTTGCCGAACAGGCCGGCGCCGATGCGGTGATGGTGTTGCCCGTGGCGTACTGGAAGCTCGGCAGCGACGAGATCGTCGCGCACTACCGCGCGATCGGCGACGCCGTCGGCATCCCGATCATGCTGTACAACAACCCCGCGACGAGCGGCGTCGACATGTCACCCGACCTGATCGTGACGATCTGCAGGGCCGTCGACAACGTGACGATGGTCAAGGAGAGCACCGGCGACATCGGGCGGATGCACCGGCTCGCGCAGTTGAGCGACGGGGCGATCCCGTTCTACAACGGCAGCAACCCGATGGCGCTTGCCGCGCTGGCCGCGGGCGCGGCAGGATGGTGCACGGCCGCGCCGAACCTCAATGCCGCGTTGCCGATTGCGCTGGTCGACGCGATGCGCGCGGGTGACCTGGCGCGCGCCAGGGCGGTGTTTCACGCGCAGTTGCCGTTGCTGCAATTCATCGTCAACGGCGGCCTGCCGGTGACCGTGAAGGCTGGGTTGCGGCTGCGCGGCTTCGATGCGGGCGAGCCGAGGCGGCCGTTGCTGCCGCTCGGCGACGTGCGCACGCGCGAGCTCGAACGCGTGCTTGCGGCACTGCCGGAAGGCGTGCCGGCATGAGCGACGACGCACGGCCGACGGTTGCGGCCGCCATCGCCGCGGTGCGGGTCGGCACGCGCCGGCCGCTGGCCGGCACGCCGCACGCGAGTGCGATCGACAAGCAGCCGGTCGATGCGCGTCTTTGGCTCGGCGCGCTCGGCTTTGCGGGCGACGAGCAGGCCGATGCGAGGCATCACGGCGGGCCCGACAAGGCGGTTCATCACTATGCGCACGATCACTATGCGTGGTGGTCCGCGCAGATCGGCGCGCGCGACGTGCTCGCGCGGCCGGGCGCATTCGGCGAGAACCTGTCGACGCGCGGCGTGACCGAGCGCGACGTGTGTCTCGGCGACGTGTTCATGCTGGGCGACGCCGTGCTGCAGGTGTCGCAGTCGCGGCAGCCGTGCTGGAAGCTCAATGCGCGCTTCGATCATCCGCGCATGGCGGCGCTCGTGCAGCAAAGTGGCCGGACCGGCTGGTACTACCGCGTGCTGCACGAGGGCTGGGTGGCGCCGGGCGATGTGCTGGCGCTGCACGAGCGCCGGTATCCGCAATGGCCGCTGTCGACGGTGCTCGATGTGCTGTACCGGCGCACGCTCGACATGGCCGCGCTCGACGCGCTGTGCGACGTTCCGGTATTGCCGCCCGGCTGGCGCAAGATGCTCGAAAGGCGCCGGGCGGAGCGGCAGGTCGAAGACTGGACGAAACGGCTCGAAGGATGACGGGCCGCCTGCGCGGCTCACCTGGCCGGCAGGTTCCGCACGTCGGCCGTCGGCTCGGCGCCGAACGCGTCGCTCAGTGCGTAGCCGATCAGCTGCCGCGCGGCGGCCTCGGGCGTCGACAGCGCGCCGCTCGCCTTCAACTGGTCGAATTTCTCGCGCATCGGGAAGTTCGCTTCGCTGGTCGAGCGAATCGTCGCCTGCATGCCCGTATCGACGACGCCCGGCGCGACGCTGCAGATCCGCAGCGCGCGGTTCGCGTCGAGCGCGACGGCGCGTGCGTGATGATCGAGCGCGGCCTTGGTCGCGCAATAGACGCTCCAGCCCGCGTATGCGTTGCGCGCGGCGCCGCTCGACACGTGCAGGATCCGGCATTCGGTCGGGGCCGATACCGCCTGCACGAGCGCGGCCGACAACATCAGCGGCGCCGCGACGTTCAGGCCGACCGCGCGCGCGACGAGCGCCGGGTCCTGCGCGTCGAGCGGTCCGATCGGGTCGACGATGCCCGCGTTGTTGAAGAGCAGCGCGATCGACGCACCATCGACGAAGCGGCGCAGCGTGTCGCCGGCGAGCCAGGTCGCGACGGCCGACGTATCCGACAGGTCGAGTTCGATTTCGGCGAAGCGGTCGCCGGCCTGCGCGGCGAGCGACGGATGACGGCTGCGCGATACGCCAAGCACGGCGATGCCTTCCTGCAGCAGTTGTTCGGCGAGCGACGCGCCGAGGCCGCGTGTGTGTCCGGTGACGATGGCGCGCACGTTCGGCGCTAAGGAGGAGGCAGTCATGGCGGTGAATGAGTGAACGGATGAACCGTGTTGACGAGCGCGGCGCGCAGGCGCGGCGGCACGGCGAGCGGGACAGGGGTGATGCGCGGCGTTGGCGTGGCGTGCGAAGGCGGCCCGCATGGCGCCGCGTCTCCCGGATGAACGCTTATCGTAGCGCCGGCCTGCGCGACGCGCAAACGCGGGGCGCTGCCGCGCGTGAGTGCGGAGCGTGCGTTCGCGCTGCCGAACGCAGGCCTCGTCGCGCGCCGCCGCACGGCCGATACGTTGGACGAAAGCCGGCTGCGGCAAGTGCGCGCGCCGTCGTGGCGAGTGGCGCCGGGCCCGACGTCGCGAGCTATCATATGGCTCGCCCGTACGCGACGCCGGACGGGCCGCGACCGTTTCCCTTCACCTGCTGCACGCTGCGACGCCACCATGAACACCACGCCGGACATGCCCACGCCACGCGCCCTGCGCGAACTCACGCCCCTTGAGGCCCGCATTCTCGGGGTGCTCGTCGAGAAGCAGCACACGGTGCCGGACACCTACCCGCTGTCGCTGAATGCACTCACCGCAGGCTGCAACCAGAAAACCGCGCGCTCGCCGGTGATGAACGTCAGCGACGACGAAGTCACGACCGCGCTCGACGGACTCAAGCACCTGAGCCTCGTGATGGAAGGCAGCAGCAGCCGCGTGCCGCGTTTCGAGCACAACGTGAACCGCGTGCTCGGGATCCCGAGCCAGGCGATCGCGCTGCTGACGATCCTGCTGCTGCGCGGCCCGCAGACGGCCGCCGAACTGCGCCTGAACAGCGCCCGCCTGCACGGCTTCGCGGACATCTCGTCGGTCGAGGCCTTCCTCGACGAACTGGCGGCGCGTGCGCAACCGCTCGTCGTCCGGCTGCCGCGCGCGCCCGGTGCGCGCGAGAACCGCTGGATGCATCTGATGTGCGGCGAGGTGAACGTCGCCGACTATGCCGGTGCGGATACGGGGGGCGGTGCGGGCAGCGGCGCGGATTCCGTTCCGCCGTCCGAGTTCGAGGCGCTGAAGGCCGAGCAGAAACGGCTCGCGGATGAAGTGGCGCGGCTGAACGCACTCGTTCAGCGGATGGCGACCGAACTCGGGATCGACGTCGACGTGCCGGGCGACGCGGGCTGACGGGCGGGCCGGGCCAACGCGGCGCCAGCGCGCGTGAGGGCGCGCCGGGTGACGAACCCGCCTCCCGCCGCGGCCCGAATCCGCGCTACCAGCGGCACCCCGTCTTCGCGGACGCATCGACGTCCTGCGCCCACGCGAAATCGGTCTTCTTGCCGGTGCGCGCATTGGTGTACGTCATCGAATAGACGATCGCACCCTGGCTCATCATCTCGTATTAGCCGTTGATCTTGCCGCCGACCATTTCCCACCACGTGGTCGTGAACTGGTACGGGCGGCCTTCCGCGAGTTCTTCCTGATCCACGTGCTTGAGCAGCAGCGGAATCGCCGTCTTCGATTTCTCATCGCGGACGACACCGCCTTGCCACTTGGCGACGTCGTCGTAATACGTGCGCAACTCGAAGCGCACGGGTTTGTCGCCGGTCGTCCTGAAGCACAGCACTTCCGTGCTGACTTCGGCCGACGCGGGCAATGCGATGCACAGCAGCGATGCGGCGAGCGCTTTTTTCATGATGGTGCGTGAGTGATGGACGGGCGCTTCAGCCGATGCCGATCCGCGTCGCGCCCGCATCGACGAGCCGGAACAGCAGGTCCTCGACGGCCGCGCCCGGCGCCGAACCGAGATCCGCGTTGATGCGCCATCCCTGTTCCGTGCGCGCCGGCTCCGACAGATAGTGCACGATGCCGTGCAGGCCGTCTTCGGCCGGCACGCCTTCGTCGTCGGCGTCGAACCACGCGAAGAACCATGTCTTGAACGCGTCGGTGGCGGCCTCGCCGAGGCCGTCGGCTTCGATCGTCGCCCAGTCCCACACGAACGGCCGGATCGACACGGCCGCCGTTTCGAGTTCGAACGCGAACGGCTCGAAATCCAGTTGCGCGGTCGAGTCGACCATCGACGGCTGGCCGGCCGATTCGCCTTCGGCGTGAACGATGTCGGCGCGGCACGGCAGCGCGAGCGGGCCTTCGGTGGCCAGCGTGCCGTCGGCTTTCCGGTAGGCCGGTTCGACGACGGCTGCCGGTTGCGCTGCCGCTTGCGCGAGCAGGTCGACGTAGGGCTGGCGGATGGCGCTGAGCAGTTCGGATACGGTCATCTTGGCGGGTCGGGTCAAGTTGCGAACGATCAATCACGGACGGAGGGTGCGTCGTGCCGCCTGCGTCGAACGACGGACCGCATCGGCAGCGGACAGCCACGATCCTACGGCACGTCGGTGACACGCGACCACTCGGCCGAATGGCCGGCGGCCTCGGATCGCGTCGCGCCTCGCTGCCGTCTTGCGCGAGTGCCATAATCGAGCCTGCACATCATTCCAGACGTCCCCCGGAGAATCCCCATGCAGAACCTCGACAATCCTTCCCACGATCGCGAGGTAGGCAGCGCCGACGCGACGCAGGACACCACGCGCATCGACGACGTCCGCATCGGCGCCGTGCGTCCGCTGATCTCGCCCGCGCTGCTGCAGGACGAACTGCCGGTGCCGGCCGCCACGCAGACGCTCGTCGAGGACACGCGCCGCGCGATCGGTGACATCCTGCATGGCCGCGACGACCGGCTGCTGCTCGTCGTCGGCCCGTGCTCGATCCACGATCACGACCAGGCGCTCGAGTACGCCCGTCGCCTGAAGGCCGCCGCCGATGCGCTGAAGGACGACCTGCTGATCACGATGCGCGTGTACTTCGAGAAGCCGCGCACGACGGTCGGCTGGAAGGGCTACATCAACGATCCGCGCCTCGACGGCAGCTTCCGCATCAACGAAGGGCTGCGCGCCGCGCGGCAACTGCTGCTCGACATCAACGCGCTCGGCCTGCCTGCGTCGACCGAATTCCTCGACCTGCTGAGCCCGCAGTACATCGCGGACCTGATCGCATGGGGCGCGATCGGCGCGCGCACGACCGAGAGCCAGAGCCATCGTCAGCTCGCGTCGGGGCTGAGCTGCCCGATCGGCTTCAAGAACGGCACCGACGGCGGCGTGCAGGTCGCGTCGGACGCGATCGTCGCCGCACGCGCGAGCCACGCGTTCATGGGGATGACGAAGATGGGGATGGCCGCGATCTTCGAGACGCGCGGCAACGACGACGCGCACGTGATCCTGCGCGGCGGCAAGAACGGGCCGAACTACGACGCCGAGCACGTCGAGGCGAGCTGTGCGGTGCTGCGCAAGAGCGGGTTGCGCGAGCAGGTGATGGTCGATTGCTCGCATGCGAACTCGAACAAGTCGCACGAGCGGCAGATCGACGTCGCGCAGGATCTCGCGCGGCAGCTGTCGCAAGGCGAGCACCGGATCGTCGGCGTGATGGTCGAGAGCCATCTCGAGGCCGGGCGTCAGGACCTGAAGCCGGGCGTGCCGTTGCAGTACGGCGTGTCGATCACCGATGCGTGCCTGAGCTGGTCGCAGACGGAGCCGGTGCTGGACGTGCTGGCGGAGGCGGTGCGGCATCGCAGGGTGTATTCGCGGAATGCGTGACGCAGCGTGATTGCGTGGCGGAGTGGCGTCCGCCGCGTAGTTTGATGCGCCGGTGAAGATCGGCTGCCTACCTGCCATGTTCTCCCGATCGACTGCCATGGCGCCTATTTTTCGCGCCGCGCGCACCGTCCATCCGCACGATCGATGATCTTCATCAGGCCTGTCCCGCCTGTCCCGTCGCACTCCGAACGCACGATCCGGCGAATGCCGCTACCGTGAACGCCGTGTTGCACTGCGGCCCGGCCATGCCGGCCCGTCATGCATACACGCAGGGGCGGCGCAGCCGGCCGCCATGCGACCGACGAAGCGCGGGGTGCTCACCGATCAGCCGTTGCGCCCGCGTCGCTTCGCTCCCGGAATCAACAACAACCGAACCGGAGTGCGATACACATGAAGTTCTACAAGACCCTCATCGCGGCAGCCGTCCTCGCATCGAGCGTCAGCGCGCACGCGCAGATCGCCGGCGCGCAGCCGCTCAGCGTGACCGTCGAGCAATCGCAGGCGCTGCTCGAAGGCTGGAGCGTGAAGAAGAGCGTGCTCGGCAAGGCCGTGTACAACGACGCGAACCAGAAGGTCGGCACTGTGCGCGACCTGATCGTCGCGCCGGACGGCTCGGTGTCGGCGGCGATCGTGTCGGCCGGCGGCTTCCTCGGCGTGGCCGCGCATGACGTCGCGGTGCCGATCGCGTCGCTCGACGTGCGCAACGGCAACATCTATCTGCCGGGCGCGACGAAGGAGGCGCTGAAGGCCACGCCGGCGTTCCAGTACACGAAGGTGCCGTCGCCGCCGAAGCCGAAGAAGGTCGACGAGCAGCACTGATGCACGCGGCCCGGCGCGCGATGTGCCGGGCCCGGCCGTCCGCCGACCGCCGGCCACCGCGCCGATCCATCACGGCCTCGCTCCCTCGTCCACGACCCACCTCTACGTAATTCTACGTAGCCCCGCATACGTAGTTGTGCGCTTGTAAGCCGCCCCCGTCGCACGGAATACTACGGCCCAATGCCGCGGCTTCCACGAGACGCGGCACGACGCATCGACGTCACGCGGGTTCGGCGCGTCGCCGGATCCACTCAAAACCACATTGGAGACCAGGAGACGCCATGAATCGGGCTTCCAGTACCCTGCTCTGGATCGCGGTCGCGCTGCTCGGCGCGTTCGCGTTCGGGACGATCGCACTTGCGCACGGCGAACGCGTCAGCGCGCTCTGGATCGTGATCGCCGCAGTTTGCGTGTATCTGATCGCATATCGCTTCTACAGCCGTTTCATCGCCAGCAAGGTCATGCAGCTCGACGGGCTGCGGATGACGCCGGCGGTCAAGTTCAACGATGGCCTCGACTACGTGCCGACCAACAAGTACGTGCTGTTCGGCCATCACTTCGCCGCGATCGCCGGCGCCGGGCCGCTCGTCGGCCCCGTGCTCGCCGCGCAGATGGGCTACACGCCCGGCATGCTGTGGATCCTGGCCGGCGTCGTGTTCGCCGGTGCGGTGCAGGACTTCATCGTGCTGTTCATCTCGACGCGCCGCGACGGCCGCTCGCTCGGCGACCTCGTCAAGATGGAGCTCGGCACGGTGCCCGGCGTGATCGCGCTGTTCGGCGCGTTCCTGATCATGGTGATCATCCTCGCGGTGCTCGCGCTGATCGTCGTGAAGGCGCTGACGAATTCGCCGTGGGGCACGTTCACCGTCGCCGCGACGATTCCGATCGCGCTGTTCATGGGCGTCTACACGCGCTACATCCGTCCGGGCCGCATCGGCGAAGTGTCGATCATCGGCTTCGTGCTGCTGATGGCGTCGATCGCGTTCGGCCAGCACGTGCACGATTCGCCGACGCTCGCCGCCTGGTTCACGTTCAGCGGCACGCAGCTCACGTGGATCCTGATCGGCTACGGCTTCGTCGCATCGGTGCTGCCGGTGTGGCTGCTGCTCGCGCCGCGCGACTACCTGTCGACGTTCCTGAAGATCGGCACGATCCTCGGCCTCGCGATCGGCATCCTGGTCGTTGCACCGGAACTGAAGATGCCCGCGCTGACGAAGTTCGTCGACGGCACGGGCCCGGTGTGGTCGGGCAACCTGTTCCCGTTCCTGTTCATCACGATCGCGTGCGGCGCGGTGTCGGGTTTCCACGCGCTGATCTCGTCGGGCACGACGCCGAAGCTGATCGACAACGAAACCAACGCACGCTTCATCGGGTACGGCGCGATGCTGATGGAATCGTTCGTCGCGATCATGGCGCTGGTCGCCGCGTGCGTGATCGAGCCGGGCATCTATTTCGCGATGAACGCGCCGGCGGCCGTGCTCGGCTCGACGCCGGAAGCCGTCGCGAACACGGTCACGCAATGGGGCTTCGTGCTGACGCCCGACATGCTGACGCAGACCGCGAAGGCCGTCGGCGAAACGACGATCATCGCGCGCGCGGGCGGCGCCCCGACGCTGGCCGTCGGCATGGCGCACATCCTGCACCAGGTGATCGGTGGCGAAGCGATGATGGCGTTCTGGTATCACTTCGCGATCCTGTTCGAGGCGCTGTTCATCCTGACGGCCGTCGACGCCGGCACGCGCGCGGGCCGCTTCATGCTGCAGGACCTGCTCGGCACGTTCCACCCGGCGCTCAAGCGCACCGAGTCGCTGCCCGCGAACCTGGTCGCCACCGCGCTGTGCGTGGCCGCGTGGGGCTACTTCCTGTACCAGGGCGTGGTCGATCCGCTCGGCGGCATCAACACGCTGTGGCCGCTGTTCGGCATCTCGAACCAGATGCTCGCCGCGATCGCACTGGTGCTCGGCACCGTCGTGCTGTTCAAGATGAAGCGCGAGCGCTACGCATGGGTGACGATCGTGCCGACCGCATGGCTGCTGATCTGCACGCTGACGGCCGGCTGGCAGAAGATCTTCGACGCGAACCCGAAGGTCAGCTTCCTCGCGCACGCCGCGAAGCTGCAGGCCGCGGTGGACGAAGGCAAGGTGCTCGCACCGGCGAAGTCGATCGCGCAGATGCAGCGGATCATCTTCAACGACTACATCGATGCGGCGCTGGCCGGCCTGTTCATCTTCGTCGTCGTGGCGATCGCGGCGTACGGCGTGATCGCCGTGCTGCGCGCGCGCCGCGAGTCGAGGCCGACCGTGCGCGAGACGCCGTACGAGCCGATGCCGGCCGCGCAGGCGCTCGGCAGCGGACGATAACGGGAGGCCGCGATGTTCAGCGATCTCGGCAGCGACCTGCGCAGCGCGGGGCGTTACCTCGGGCAGGCGTTGCGGCTGATGGTCGGCCTGCCCGACTACGACACCTACGTCGCGCACATGCGCGAAACCCATCCGGACCGCGAGCCGATGACGTACGAGGCATTCTTCCGCGAGCGTCAGAATGCGCGGTACGGGTCGGGGGCGGGGAAGTGTTGCTGAACCGGGCCGGCGCAGCCGGCCGGTAGGGTGGTCCGGTGACGGACCGGGAAGCGCCGCGAAGGCATTCGCGGCGCTTTTTCTTTGGCGGGCCGCGGCGGCGCGCGCGAGGTGCCCGTCACCGCGGCGTTTGACTTCGTTCAGCGCGGCAACGTCCGGCCACCAGTATCATATGACTCATCATTTTTCGATGAATCCGCGCAGGAGAACCCGTCGTGCATGTCGGTGAGCGTTTCAACAGCATTTCCCATCTCGTCGGCGCGGTGCTGTCGGTGGCAGGGCTGGTCGCGCTGGTGACGATGGGCGCGCTCGAAGGCGATCCCTACAAGATCGTGAGCTTCAGCGTGTACGGCGCGATGCTGATCCTGCTCTACGCGATCTCGACGCTGTATCACAGCGTGCGCAACCCACGGCTCAAGGCGATCCTGCAGAAGTGCGACCATTCGGCCATCTATCTGCTGATCGCGGGCAGCTACACGCCGTTCACGCTCGTCACGCTGCGCGGCCCGTGGGGCTGGTCGTTGTTCGGTGTGAGCTGGGGGCTCGCGGCTTTCGGGATCGCGCAGGAACTCACGCTCGGACGGCGCACGCGTATCGTGTCGATGGTGCTGTACGTGCTGATGGGCTGGCTCGCGCTCGTCGCGATCCGCCCGCTGATCCATGCGCTGCCGCCGGTCGGTGCCGTCTGGCTCGTGGCCGGCGGCATCATCTACAGCGCGGGGATCTACTTCTTCATCAACGACGAGCGCATCCGCCACGGGCACGGTATCTGGCACCTTTTCGTGCTGGCCGGCAGCCTGTGCCAGTTCGTCAGTGTCGCGATGTATGTCGCGTGAGCGTGGGCGGGGGCGGCACGGCGGATCTCATTCGCGATCGGCAGCCTGAGCCGCGCCGCACAGCGCCTTGAACCCGACCCATCCCCAGTAGACGCGATGATGCGCGATCAGCCCGTCGCGCAGATCCATGACCTCGACGAGATCGACCTGATCGCCTTCCGGCGTTTCGCGCGGATATTCCCACGTGAGTTGTCGGCCGTTCGAGAAGAACAGCCCTGTCCGATACCAGCGTCCGAGCTTGTTCTCCGGATTGCGCAAGCCCGCCGCGAAGAACGCGCCGATCGCGTCCTTGCCGTGCAGCACGCCCGAGCCGTGGTCGGGCAGCGTGACGACGATCAGTGGCGTTTCGAGGAACGCGTCATCCGCGTACAGCGACATCAGCGCGTCGAGGTCGCGTGCGACGACGGCGGCGTGCCAGTCTCGATGGATGCGTTGCGCAACGGTGTCGGCGTGGGTCATGGCGGGTTCCGGCAAGCGTGGATAACGGCACCACTGTATCGACGCCACGCCGCCGGACGTTTCACCCCAGGCCGAAACGTGGATGTCGAGTGTGCCGGGCGCGACCGCGTACCACCGTCTGCCTCAGCCCCCCAGCGCGCCGAGGTTCAGTTCATGCGACTTGCCGATCCACACCCCGCTGTCGCGATGGTCGCGCAGTTCGTCGTTCGTATTCGGATGCAGGAAGAGGTCGAGCGCGCCGTGATTCAGCACGAGCCACGGCACGATGGTGTCGAATTGCGCGGCGCCGAACGCGATCTGGTACGACCAGGCCGGATGCGGGCCAACGAGGCGTTCGTGAAAGCGGCCGAGCTCGATGATCGTGCCGAACCGCTCTTCGACGACGAGGCGAAACGCCCAGGCCGCGTCGCGGCTCGCGGCGTCGAAGTAGACGTGTGCGTGCCAACTGTCGATGGCGGTGGTGTCGATGGCAGCCATGGCGGAACTCGAGAGAATAATAGAGGAAGGGATGAGAGCCGTGCCTGACGGCCGATGCGTAATTATCGCGCTGACTCGTCGGACACGTCTTGTCGCGGAGCGGTGATTCGGTGCGGTAGATTTGTCGCGTGTCAGGGAAACCGGTGCGTTGGACGAAGCATTTCCCGTTCGTGTCCGCATGTGCGGCATCGCGCCGAAAGCCGCGCCAGCCGGTGCTTCGGCCGAAATCGCATCGGCAGTACGTCATTTCAGAAACTGCAAGGACGACGTCCGACAAAACAAAAGCGCCACGGAGCGAACTCCGTGGCGCTTCTTCGATGCCGGCCGATGCGGAGGCGCGAGCCCCCGCGCAGCGACACGCGCTTAAGCCGCCGTTGCCGGCTTCGCCGGCTTCTGCAGCTTGCCCTTGCCGGCGCGCTGGATTTCCTCGAGCTTGATCTCGACGTGGCGCGAGAACACGTACTCGGCCGGGCGCTGCTTCGCGATCGAGATGTCCGGTGCGAACGGGCCGTCGGTCTTGATGCCCTTCTTGCTCACGCGCAGCGCCTTCAGCGGATGCGCGATCGTGTCCATCACGGCGGTGGCTTCGAAGCCGCAGTGGACCATGCAGTCCGCGCACTTCTCGTAGTTGCCGACGCCGTAGTTGTCCCAGTTCGTGTCTTCCATCAGTTCCTTGAAGGTCTTCACGTAACCTTCGCCGACCAGATAGCACGGCTTCTGCCAGCCGAACACGGTACGCGCCGGGTTGCCCCACGGCGTGCACTTGTACGTCTGGTTGCCGGCCAGGAAGTCGAGGAACAGCGACGACTGGCTGAACGACCAGCGCTTGCCGCCTTCGCCGCGCTTCAGGATTTCGCGGAACAGGTTCTTCGTCTTGTCGCGGTTCAGGAAGTGCTGCTGATCCGGCGCGCGCTCGTACGCATAGCCCGGCGACACGGTGATGCCGTCGACGCCGATCGGCCCCAGCGTGTCGAAGAACTTCGCGACGCGCTCGGGGATCGCATCGTTGAACAGCGTGCAGTTGATGTTCACGCGGAAGCCGCGGCGCTTCGCTTCCTTGATGGCCGCGACCGCCTTGTCGTACACGCCTTCCTGCGACACGGAATGGTCGTGCATGTCCTTGTCGCCGTCGAGGTGGACCGACCAGACGAAGTACGGATTCGGCTGGTAGTCGTCCATCTTCTTTTCCATCAGCAGCGCGTTCGTGCACAGGTACACGAACTTCTTGCGCTTCATGATGCCCTTGACGATCTCCGGCATCTCCTTGTGGAGCAGCGGCTCGCCGCCGGCGATCGACACGATGGGCGCGCCGCACTCGTCGACGGCTTCCAGGCATTCCTCGACGGACAGGCGCTGGTTCAGGATCGGGTCCGGATAGTCGATCTTGCCGCAGCCGTTACACGCGAGGTTGCAGCGGAACAGCGGCTCGAGCATCAGCGCGAGCGGATAGCGTTTGTTGCCGGACAGGTGTTGGCGCATGATGTATGCGCCGACGCGGACTTGCTGGAGCAGCGGAATAGACAAGAGTTGTCCTCCTTAAACTTCGCGGGCGACAGCTTGCGTAAGCTTCGCCGGCAACTTGAATTCGACTTTTTCCTCACGGCCCGCCATCGTCGTGACATCGACGGGCCCCAGCGCGCGCAGCGCGCCGATTACATCCTCAACCATTTCCTCGGGTGCCGACGCGCCGGCGGTCAGGCCGACCGTCTGCACGCCCGCGAACCATTCGGCCTTCACTTCCGAGCCGTCGGCGACGAGATAGCTCGGTACACCGCTTTCGGTGCCGATCTCGCGCAGGCGGTTCGAGTTCGAGCTGTTCGTCGCACCGACGACCAGCAGCACGTCGACTTGGCCGCTCAGCTCGCGCACGGCGGCCTGGCGGTTCTGCGTCGCGTAGCAGATGTCGCGCGTGTCCGGGCCGACGATGTCGGTGAACCGGCGCTGCAGCGCTTCGATGATGCCGCGCGTGTCGTCGACCGACAGCGTCGTCTGCGTAACATACGCGACCGGCGTGTCGACCGGCAGCGTCAGCGTATCGACCTCGGCCTCGCTCTGCACGAGGATCACCTCGGCCGGAATCTGGCCGATCGTGCCCTCGACTTCCGGATGGCCCGCATGGCCGATCAGGATCAGCCGGCGGCCCGCCGCGACGTACTGGCGGCCCTGCACGTGCACTTTCGTGACGAGCGGGCAGGTGGCGTCCAGCACGTCGAGCCCGCGCGTTTCAGCGTCGCGTTCGACCGTCTGGGCGACCCCGTGCGCGCTGAAGATCGCCACGGCGCCGTGCGGCACCTCGTCGAGCTCCTCAACGAATCGCGCCCCTTTATTACGCAGGTTTTCGACGACATGCCGGTTATGCACGATCTCATGACGCACATAGACCGGCGCGCCGTGCTGTTGCAGCGCGCGATCGACGATCTCGATCGCACGGACAACCCCCGCACAGAAGCCGCGGGGCTGGGCAAGGATGACTCGCATAAGTGAGCGAACTCCGACGACAGACGCCGGGGTTCGAGGAGCTGGCACTGCTCGCTCGCCCCGGCTTGATGTTATGAAGGCAGGAAACGAACCGGCCAGGCCAGGCCCCGGAACCCCGAATTAATCGCGCATTTTAACCCTATCGGGCCGTCCTTGCTCTGGTGCTGTATCGACCGTGTTGCATCCGCCGCAGAACCGCGTCGGCGCTCGCGTGTGCGGAACCCGGTAAACTGCGCGGTTTCGCGGGCAGCCTGTCCGGCCACCCGGCGTCGCGCTCATTTCAAGGCCATTCGATGACCGTCGATTCTTACGCGTATTGCCCTGCCGCTCGTGCGGTCATGGGTGTTTTCACTCCGACCCTGATTGTGATCGACCGATCCGGCGCCGCGGGCGGCCGGGCCGCTCGCGCCGGCATCCGGCAGGAGACGTGCCGATGATGCTGGCGATTACGTTCCTGGTGTCCGGCCTGTCGCTGCTGATCTGGATCGTGCTGCTCGTCGCGCGCGGCGGCTTCTGGCGCGCGCGGCCCGCGCGGGCCCTGCCGCCGGAGGCGCGCGGCGCGGCCGCCGAGGCCGGTTGGCCGGCCGTCGTCGCGGTCGTGCCGGCGCGCAACGAAGTCGACGTGATCGCCCGCGCGGCGACGTCGCTGCTCGAGCAGGACTATCCGGGCGACTTTCATCTGATCATTGTCGACGACCACAGCGACGACGGCACGGCCGACGCGGCCCGCGCGGCCGCGCTCGCGATCAATCGCGCCGACCGGCTGACGGTGCTGGCCGCGAAGCCGCTGCCGGCCGGCTGGTCGGGCAAGGTGTGGGCGCAGTCGCAAGGCATCGCCGCGGTGCGCACGCTCGGGCTGCCGGCCGACTACCTGCTGCTGACGGATGCCGACATCGGCCATCCGCCCGACGCCGTCGCCCAACTCGTCACGCGCGCGCAGGCCGAGCAGCGCGATCTCGTGTCGCTGATGGTGCGGCTGCGCTGCGATTCGTTCTGGGAAAAGGCGCTGATCCCGGCGTTCGTGTTCTTCTTCGCGAAGCTCTATCCGTTCTCGTGGATCAACAATCCGCGCAACCGGACGGCCGGCGCCGCGGGCGGCTGCATGCTGGTCAAGCGCAGCGCGCTCGAGGAAGCCGGCGGCATCGAGTCGATCCGCGGCGCGTTGATCGACGACTGCAGCCTCGCCGCGCAGATCAAGCATCGCGGCAGCGGCCGGCATCCGATCCGGCTCGATCTGGCCGACCGCAGCGTGTCGCTGCGTCCGTACGACAGCTGGCGCGACATCTGGAACATGATCGCGCGCACCGCGTTCACGCAGCTCCATTATTCGCCGCTGCTGCTCGCCGGCACGCTGCTCGGGATGACGATCATCTATCTCGTGCCGCCCGTGGCCGCGCTGGTCTACGGCGCGCGCGCCTGGCCGGCGTGGCTCGCATGGGCGTCGATGTGCACCGCGTATGCGCCGATGCTGCGCTACTACCGCCGCTCGCCGCTGTGGGCACCCGTGCTGCCGCTCGTCGCGCTGTTCTATGTCGGCGCGACGTTCGCGTCCGCGTGGCGCTACTGGCGCGGCAAGGGCGGCCAGTGGAAGGCGCGCGTGCAGGCGCCGGTGGAGCGCTGAACCGGACGACGCCGGCGAATGCCGGCCGTCACGCCGGACCCCGGAAAGCAAACAGCCCGATCGGTGCGAGCCGATCGGGCTGTTTCGTTTGCGGCGGGGCCGAGCGTGCTTATCGCTGGGTCAGCATCATGTACATCTGGATCACGACGTCGGGCGAGAACGTGAACGGCACCCAGCCGTAGCCGGTGTGGCGCGCGACCAGCAGGCGGTCGCCGTTCGACTGCTTCTGCACGGCCATCATCGGGTTCTTCGTCGTCACGAAACGCCAGCCGGCCGGGATGCCCGGCGGCGGTTCCGGCTGCATCGACGCGCGCGCGTGCGCGAGTTCCTCGATCAGCTGGCCCAGCTGCTCCGGGTTCAGCGTGATCGACTGGCCGTTGACGGTCAGCGTCAGTTCGTTCTGCGACGGGCGCGCGACGTGCAGCGTCGCCTTGTCCGCGGGGACGTCCGCTGCGTCGGCGGGGGCGACTTCGATCGCGGTGTCTGAGGCGTTCGTCGCGACGACGGCGGTGGTCGCGTCGGCCGGCGCTGCAACGACTTCATCGACGACTACCGGCGCGGCTGCGTCCACCACCGGCTCGACGGCGGACTCGACAACCGGTTCGACGACTTCAGCCGCGACGGCCGGCCCGGTTGCCACAGCTGCCGCGTGCGTCGCGGCGTCCTTCACGACGGCTTCGACCAGCGCTTCCGCGTCGGCGATCGCCTTCGCGTGACGTTCGGCGGCCGCTTCGGCCTGTGCGATCGCTTCGGCATGGCGTTGCGCGACGGCCTCTGCCGCAGCAGTTGCCTCCGCGTGGCGTTGCGCGGCCGCGTCGGCTTGCGCGATCGCCTCGGTGTGGCGCTGCGTGACGGCTTGGGCTTCGGCGATCGCATCGGCGTGGCGCTGCGCGGCGGCTTCCGCTTCCGCGATCGCCTGCGTGTGACGCTGCGCGAGTGCCTCGGCCTCGGCGACCGCGGCCGCGTGGCGCTGCGTCGCGGCCTCGGCGTCGGCGGTCGCTTCCGCATGGCGCTTCGCGGCGGCTTCGGCCTCCGTGGTGGCGGCTGCATGACGCTGCGCGGCCGCATCCGCTTCGGTCGCGGCGGCGTGATGACGCTGCGCGGCGGCCTCGGCTTCGGCGATCGCGGCCGCATGGCGTTGCGACGCGGCTTCGGCATCCGCGTGACGCTGCGCGAGCGCTTCGGTCAGCGCGGTGGCTTCGGTGTGCCGCTGGACGGCGGCTTCAGCCTGCGCGGTGGCTTCGGTGTGGCGTTGGGCGGCGGCTTCGGCCGCGGCGGTGGCGTCGGCGTGGCGCTGCTGCGCGGCATCGGCGTCGGCGGCTGCGGCCGTGTGGCGTTGCGCGGCGGCCTGTGCCTCGGTCTCCGCGACGGCGTGACGTTCGGCGGCGGCCTGGGCTTCCGCCGCGGCGGCGCGCGCGAACGCTTCCGCGCTGCGTGCCGCCTGCTGTGCGGCGTGGTGATCGTGGAGGAGCTGATCGACGCCCGCGTTGAGCGAATCGATCTGTTCGTTCAGGTTCATGCGTGTCTTCTCTGCGTAAGACCCGCGATTTTAACCGCTGCGCCGGTGCCGGTCCGTCAGCGACGTGTAACAAAGTGCGCAATGCGGCGTGAAACACGCCGCATTGTGCTATTTCAGGTAGCCCGCCGAGCCGAACCAGTCGAGCGCGTCGCGCAGGCCTTCGCGGTACGGACGCGCGCGGTAGCCGAGCTCGCGCTCGGCCTTCGCGGACGTGAAATACATCTTGTTCTTCGACATCCGCAGCCCGTCGACGGTCACGAACGGTTCCTTCTTCGTGAACTTCGCGACGGCCTCCGCACCGACCGCGAGCGGGTAGAGCGGCCAGCGCGGCAGCGCGATCGTCGGCGCCTTGCGGCCCGTCATCTGCGCGATGTCGGCCAGCATCTGCTGCAGCGGCAGGTTCTCGCCGCCGAGGATGTAGCGCTCGCCGATCCGGCCGCGCTCGAGCGCGAGGAAGTGGCCGTGCGCGACGTCGTCGACGTGCACCAGGTTCAGGCCGGTATCGACGAACGCGGGAATCTTGCCGAGCGCGGCCTCGACGATGATGCGGCCGGTCGGCGTCGGCTTCACGTCGCGCGGGCCGATCGGCGTCGACGGGTTGACGATCACGGCCGGCAGCCCTTCGTCGGCGATCATCCGCTCGACCGCGCGCTCGGCCAGCACCTTGCTGCGCTTGTACACGCCGATCGCCTGCTCGGCGGTCAGCGGCCGGTTCTCGTCCGACGGATCGCCGGCGCTCGTGACCTTCAGCGTCGCGACGCTGCTCGTGTAGACGATCCGCTCGACACCCTCTGCGCGCGCCGCGCGCATCGTCGCGACCGCGCCTTCGAGGTTCGCGCGCTCGATCTCGTCCGGATCCGGCGCCCACAGCCGGTAGTCGGCCGCCACGTGCAGCAGGTAGCGCACGCCGCGCAGCGCGGCGCGCATCGACGTCTCGTCGCGCATGTCGCCGGTGACGATCTCGGCGTCGAGATCCGCGACGTTCGTGCGTGGGCTGGTCGGGCGCACCAGCACGCGCACCGCATAGCCTTTCTGCTGCGCGATGCGTGCGACGGCCGAGCCGACGAAACCGGACGCGCCGGTGACGAGAACGAGATCGCGGGAAGTGTCAGTCATGCGTTTCCTTCAGGGCCGCGCGCGGGCCGCGCGGCGGTTGTGCGTCGGCGAGATTGTACGTGGTCGGCGCGCACGGCGACGCGAGCCGGGCAGCGGCGGCGGCGGATGGCGAGGCCGCCAGGCCCGTGTGCGAAGCGGCCGACGCGACTACAATGCCGGGCTTGAATGCAACGGGAGGGCGACGTGATGAGCCGCAATGAACTGGACGAACGGATCGAGACCTACTACGTGCGGGTGCGCGGCGTCGTGCAGGGCGTCGGTTTCCGTCACGCGACGGTGCGCGAGGCGCACGCGCTGAAGCTGCGCGGCTGGGTCGCGAATCTCGAGGACGGCAGTGTCGAGGCGATGATCCAGGGCCCCGGCGCGCAGATCGACCGAATGCTCGCGTGGCTGCGCCACGGGCCGCCGTCCGCGCGCGTGACCGAGGTCACGTTCGAGGAGCGGAAGGTCGAAAAGCGTTTCGAGCGCTTCCAGCAGCAGTAAGGCAAAACAACATGACGGGGTATCCGGAGGCCGGGCGCGGCATCGCGCTGTCGGTGATGGCGTCGACGCTGTTCGCGCTGATGTCCGCTTACGCGAAACTGCTCGCGCCGCTCACGGGGCTCGACATCTTCGCGTGGCGCATCCTGTGGACCGCCCCGGGCGCGCTCGCGCTGATCGCGCTGCGCGGCCGCTGGCCGGCCCTCGTCGAGCTCGTGCGGCGCAGCGTGCGCGACTGGCGTCTGCTGATCGCGCTGCCGGCGAGCGCGGCGCTGCTCGGCCTGCAGCTGTGGCTGTTCCTGTGGGCACCGCTGCACGGGCGCATGCTCGAGGTGTCGCTCGGCTATTTCCTGCTGCCGCTGACGATGGTGCTCGTCGGCCGCTTCTACTATCACGAACGGCTCGACCCGCTGCAATGGGCGGCGGTCGCGTGCGCGGCGCTCGGCGTCGCGCACGAGGTGTGGGCGACGCGCGCGTTCGCGTGGCCGACGCTCGTCGTCGCGCTCGGCTATCCGCCGTATTTCGTGCTGCGCCGCCGGATCAACGCCGATTCGCTGGCCGCGTTCGCGTTCGAGATCGCGCTGCTGTGTCCGGTCGCGTTCGTGATGGTATCGACGAGCCCGACGCCGGTCGCCAGCCATCCGCTGCTATGGGCCGCGCTGCTGCCGGGGCTCGGCGTGCTCAGCACGCTCGCGCTCGCGAGCTACCTGAAGGCGAGCCGGATGCTGCCGATGGCGCTGTTCGGGATCCTCGGCTACGTCGAGCCGGTGCTGCTCGTCGCGGTGTCGCTGCTGCTGCTCGGCGAGACACTGAGCGTCGCGCAGCTCGCGACCTACGGGCCGATCTGGGTCGCCGTCGCGCTGACCGCGTGGCACAGCGCGATGCTGATGCGGCGCCTGCCCCCACGTCGTTGAGCGTCGTCGCGCGCGGCGCGACGGCAGCAAGGAACGTGCTGCGCATCGCGCGTTCCTTGCGCCGAATCCTGCGATCCTGGCGTCGAACTGGCGACGCACTGACATCAGGCTGGCCGCGTCGCCAGCTTCGTATCGTCGATGTCACGCCTGTAATCGAACAGAAGATTCCGTTGCACTTTGTTACTTAGGGTATCCCCCGACCGGCCGCTAGACTGACCTGACCGTCTTCTCTTCGTATGCGGCTTTTCCATGAACGGTCATCTCCGTGCCGGGCCGGCCGGGTTGGCGCGATGCGAGCATACGCGTATCGCCGCCGATCAGGCTCACCTTCTCCCTGCCGAATCCTCCACCGGTGCGTGCCGCGCCGTCGTCGCGCAGGTGCGGCCATGTCGTTGAGCTTGCCGCCCGCCGCCACGGTGCCGCCGGCGCGCGGCGGCCGCCTGATCGAAGTCGACTTCTTCCGCGGAATCGTGCTGTTGATGATCGTCGTCGATCACATCGGTGCGAGCGTGGTGTCGCGCGTGACGCTCCACGCATTCGCGCTGTGCGACGCGGCCGAGGTGTTCGTGTTCCTCGGCGGCTTCGCGACCGCGAGCGCGTACGGCGCGATCGCCGACCGGCACGGCGCGCGCGCCGCGCAGCGGCGGTTCGTGCGTCGCGCGATGCAGATCTACCGCGCGTTTCTCGCGACGTCGACGCTGATGCTCGTCGTGTCCGCCGCGCTCGACCATTACGGGATCGACGCGCCGAACCTCGCGCTCGACGACGTCAGCGTGATGCTTGCGTCGCCGCTCACGGGTCTCGCCGAGCTGCTCACGTTCCAGCGCCAGCCGTATCTCGCGTCGGTGCTGCCGATGTACGTGCTGTTCGCGCTCGCGTCGCCGGTGATCGTGCCGTTCGCGCGCCGCCATCCGTGGCTGCTCGTCGCGTTCAGCGCGGCGTCGTGGCTCGCGGCCGGCTGGCTCGGCCCCGAGCTGCTGGACACCGATTCGTTCCGCTGGAGCTTCAACCCGTTTGCGTGGCAACTGATGTTCGTCGCCGGCGTGCTCGCGCGCTGCCAGCCCGTGTACCGGCACATCGCACTCGGGCGCTGGAGCGCCGCGGCGACCGGCGTCGCATGCGCGATCGTGCTCGGTTGTGCGAGCTACAAGCTGTTCTCCGGGTTGCCGGTGCCGGAAGGCGTGCTCAAGCGCGATCTCGCGCTGCCGCGCATCGTGAGCTTCGCGGCGATCGCATGGCTGATGGCCGACTGCGTGCGCCATGGCTGGATCGCGCGCATTGCGCAGGCCGTGCAGCCCGTCGTCGCGGTCGGCAGGCGTGGCTTGATCTGCTTCGTCGCGGGCGCGGCGATCTCGCTCGTCATCGATTCGCTGCTGCATCCGGTCGCGAACGGCGCCGAGCTGCGGCATCTCGGCGTGGGCCTTGCGGCCGACGCATGCGCGGTCGGGCTGATGATGGCCGTGGCGGGTTCGGGAACGTGGTTCGCGCGCTGGCGCGGCGCGGCCGCGTGAGCGGTGCGGGAAAACGCGCAGGCGGCACGCAACGTGCCGCGCGGCGTCGATGACGTCAGTGAGGTGAGCCGATGCGGGAGCGGGGGACGGCGGTCGCGTCGCCGTCGGATTCGGCGTCGTCGCGTTCGTCGGACTTCGGATCGTCCTGCTGCGCGAGCACCGCGTCGGCTTCGGCCGCGGCCCGGGCGGCGCGCAATGCGGTGCAGCGCTGCGCGTGCCGGATGTCCGACAGCATCCTCAAGAGCCGAGTCGTTTTGCTTTTCATGATCTTCTCCCGCCGGTGCGCATCGCGATGGAACCGATGCACCGTTGCAACCAGTGTAGGACGTGCTGGCCGCGCCGGCGGGAGAATGTGGCGTGCACGCCGCACGCCGAGGGATAGTACTTACTGGGCCGAGGCCATCGCCTGCGCCTGCACCGCTTCTTCCTCGCGGCGCTCTTCCGCGCAGCGCTGATGCTGGCGCGACAGGCGGTTCATCATCGGCAGCAGCAGGAGGGCGAGCAGCATGCCGATCGCGGCGAGCCAGCCGAGCTTCTCGAACAGCGACAGGTAGAGCGGCAGCGATTCGGTGGCCGGCAGGTCGTGCGACGGCATCTGCGCGAAGTTCGCGACGACGCTGCCGAGATACTGCGACACACCCGTCGCGACGAAATACGCGCCCATCATGAAGCCGCTCATGCGCGCCGGCACGTAGCGGGCGATCATCGCGAGGCCGAGGCCGCTCACCAGCAGTTCGCCGAGCGAGTAGAGGCCGTAGCCCCACACCATGAACCACGATGACACGCGACCGTCCACCGCGTAGCGGCCGCTGATCGTGAACACCAGGTAGCCGGCGGCCACCGCGCCGAAGCCGAATGCGTACTTCGCCGCGACCGGCAGGTCACGGCCGCTCTTCGAGACCGCGTTGTAGATCCACACGAGCACCGGGCTCAGCATCATGATCCAGATCGGGTTCAGCGCCTGGAACTGTGCGGCGCTCCACGTGAACAGCGTCGTGCCGAACAGGATGAAGCGCGGATCGACGTTGCGCAGCGCGAACAGCGTGAGCGACGTCGACATCTGCACGTAGAAGATGAAGAACAGGATCACCTGGCCGATCAGCACGAGCGCCGCGATCAGGCCCGCGCGTTCCGAACGCTCCGACTTCGCGATCATGTACGCGAAGATCGCGAGGATCGCGAAGGCGGCCGTCCACACGCTCGCGACCGCGAGCTGCTTGTGCTGCAATACGTACAGCGTGATCAGCGCGAGCGCCACGCCGCCTGCCGCCACGCCACCGAGGCGCTTCCAGCGGATCGGTTCGTCGTCGGGCTGCGAGCCGATGTGCGCGAGCGTTCGGTGCATCAGCATGAAGTTCAGGATCGCGAGCAGCATGCCGGCGCAGCAGACCGCGAACGCGGTGTGCCAGCCCCAGTGATCCTTGATCCATGGCGTCGCGAGCATCGACACGGTCGAGCCGATGTTGACCGCCATGTAGTAGATCGTGAACGCGCTGTCGATGCGCGCGTCGTCGCCTTCGTAGATGCGGCGCACGAGGTTCGCCGCGTTGGCCTTGAACAGGCCGTTGCCGACGACGATCACGCCGAGCGATGCGTACATGTACGCCAGCGCGTCGTTCGGGACCGCCAGCATCAGGTAGCCGGCGCACAGCACGGCCGCGCCGATGATCATCGTGCGACGGGCGCCGAGCACCTTGTCGCCGATCCAGCCGCCGATCGACGGCGACGCGTAGACGAGCGCGGTGAACGCGCCCCAGGTCAGGTTCGCATGGCTGTCGGTGAAACCGAGCCGGTCGACCATGAAGAGGACCAGGAGCGCGGCCATGCCGTAGTAGCCGAAGCGCTCCCACATTTCGATGAGGAAGACCGTCGTAAACGATCGGGTCTGTGAAACAGGTGCGTGCATCATCAATCTCGTTTGAAACGGACGGCGCGGATCGCGCGTCGCCTTGGGGGTCGAACTGGCGCCGGAGCACTATGGCCGGGTAGGCTTTGCGTCGGCGATGGAGCAGTCGGGCTAGGGGCTGTTCCCGCTAATAATGGGCTTGCGCTGGCCCCCAGAAGGGCCGAGCGCAAGGATTGCGACGAAGCGAATACTCGACGTACTCGCGAGGAGCGTGACGCGGCGATCGGCCCTTCTGGGGGGCAGCCCCACGAATGAATTTTCCAAGACAGGGGAACGTACCTTGCCGGCCGCACTGCGGCGTCGATCGTCGCTTGTTTGGCTCGGCCAAACGGCGCTCCTCCCTCCTTGCATTGCGACCGGCAAGGCACGTTCGCAAGCCCGTTATTAGCGGGAACAGCCCCTGGCCCGGGCCGGGGTCGCACGCCGCCTGGCAAGGCGGTGCGAGGCCCCGACCGGCGCGCGAGTGGTAACGTTTGCCGGTCCGGTGCGTCAGGTCCGCGCCACTCAGGGAAACTCCCGATATGGCAGCAGCTTTCAGGAACATTCGTCTCATCATCTATTTGTAAACTTTGCCGCCCGGCCTCCGAAGATTCCCGGAGAGCCGCTTGCAGCTTGCCTGTGAAGCCGGCGAGTCTGGCAAGATAGCGCGTCGTTTCGCTCGCTTCGGGCCCTGTTTAGTGCACCGGGCTCAACGCCGAAGACGTATGCGAACCCGAAGATTAAGCTATCTCGAATTAACTTAGTTACTTTCCATCAAACATTTTTTGACGACCACTTTTCGGCCTGCTATGGTTCCCCCCACTGAAAACTCGCGATCGGCAGACGCTGTCGCACTCGGCAGCAAGATTCGCGCGTTGCGCCAACGACTCAAGCGCACGCTCGACGACACCGCTACCGCCGCGGGGATTTCGAAGCCGTTTCTGTCTCAAGTCGAACGCGGGCTCGCGTCGCCGTCGCTGACGTCGCTGGCCGGTATCGCACAGGCGCTCGGCGTGACGGTGCAGTACTTCGTGGATACGCCGAGCGAGGAACGCTCGGTCTGCAGAGGCGAGCAGTTGCGCTTCTTCGGATTCGCCGATTCGGCGAACCTGTTCGCGAGGCTGACCAACGTGACCGAAGGGCGTCAGCTCGAGGCGATCCTCGTGCGGATGCCGCCGGGGCAGAAACGGTCGGAGGTGACGACACATGCAGGAGAGGAGTTCCTGTATGTGATTGAAGGGGAAGTGTCGCTGACGCTGGAAGGCAAGACGTTCGTCCTGCAGGCCGGCGACAGTTCGCACTATCAGTCGACGGTCCCGCACAGCTGGGTCAACACCGCGAAGGTCGAGTCGGTGGTGGTCTGGGTCGGTACGCCGCGGCTGTTCTAACGCACGGGTATTCCTTCGTTTCCGAGACGGAATACCTGTCGAAAGAAACGTAAGGAATACTAAGATGCAATACGAGAATCACGGGCCTCCTCAATCGCTGCACCCGTCAGCGTCTCACGCGTAACCGCGGCATCCGCCGCGCATCGCTCACCGAACCACCTTCTCAAGACCGCCACGATGAAATCCTTGCATGCCATGTCGGCCGTGCTGGCCGCGCTCGCCCTGACGACGCCCGCCGCCCACGCCGTGACCGTTCCGTCCAACGTCGCGCTCGCTCCTCAACAGGACCTGACGCGTCAGGTGCCCGCCGAAGTCGAATCGCTCGACCCGGCGCACATCGAATCGTGGACCGGCAATACGATCGGCCTCGACCTGTTCGAAGGGCTTGCCCGCATCGATGCGGCCGGCCAGGTCGTGCCGGGCGTCGCGCAGTCGTGGGAGCGCAAGACGCCGCAGACGTGGATCTTCAAGCTGCGCCACGATGCGAAGTGGAGCAACGGCCAGCCGGTGACGGCCGCCGATTTCGTCTATGCGTGGCAGCGCCTCGTCGATCCGAAGACGGGTTCGAAGTACACGATCCTCGTCGAATTCGTGAAGAACTCGAAGGACATCATCGCCGGCAAGGCCGCACCGACGACGCTCGGCGTGCGCGCGGTCGACCCGTACACGCTGGAAGTGACGACCGACGTGCCCGTCGCGTTCTTCCCCGAACTGACCGCGATGGTGCCGCTCGCGCCGGTAAACAAGGACACCGTCGCGAAGTTCGGCGATGCTTGGACGCGTCCGGGCAACATCGTCAGCAACGGCGCGTACCAGCTGGTCGACTGGCAGCCGAACAACCGCATCGTGATCTCGAAGGACGCGAAGTACTGGAACGCGCCGAAGGTCGTGATCAACAAGGTCACGTACCTGCCGATCGAAAGCGACGAAACGGCGATGCGCATGTACCAGGCCGGCCAGATCGACTACAGCTACTCGATCCCGTCGGGCATCTTCCAGCAGGTCAGCAAGCAGTTCGGCGGCGAACTGCGCCCGGGCCTGCAGCTCGCCACGTACTACTACTACCTGAACAACAGCGACGCGGCGCTCAAGGACAAGCGCGTGCGCCAGGCGCTGTCGATGGTGATCGATCGCGACGTGCTGACGTCGAAGCTCACGCAGGCCGGCGAGAAGCCGATGTACGGACTGATGCCGAACGGCACGAAGGGCGTGCAGCCGTTCACGCCGGAATGGGCGTCGTGGCCGATGGCCAAGCGCGTCGCGACCGCGAAGGACCTGCTGAAGCAGGCCGGCTTCTCGGACGCGAAGCCGCTGTCGTTCACGCTCACGTACAACACCAACGACCTGCACAAGAAGGTCGCGCTGTTCACCGCGTCGGAATGGCGCACGAAGCTCGGCATCAACACGAAGCTCGAGAACGTCGAGTTCAAGGTGCTGATGAAGGAACGGCATGACGGCAAGGTGCAGATCGCGCGCGACGGCTGGTTCGCCGACTACAACGACGCGATGACCTTCTTCGACCTGATCCGCTGCGGCAGCTCGCAGAACACCGTCGGCTACTGCAACAAGCAGGTCGACACGTTCGTCGACGACGGCAACCAGAAGCTCGACGACAAGGCGCGCGCCGCGCTGCTCACGCAGGCGCACGACACGGCGATGAACGACACGCCGATGGTGCCGCTGTTCCAGTACTCGGCCGATCGTCTCGTGAAGCCCTACGTGGGTGGCTACTCGCTGAAGAACGTGATCGACATGCGTGCTTCGCAGGACATGTACCTGATCAAGCACTGAGCGGAGCGATCATGCTGGCCTACGCATTGAGACGCACGTTGTGGGCGGTGCCGACGATTCTCGCCGTCATCACCGTCTGCTACCTGCTGCTGCACTTCACGCCCGGCGGTCCGTTCGATACGGAGAAGCAGCTGTCCGCGGCGACGCTCGCGAACCTGAACGCGAAGTATCACCTCGACGAGCCGCTGTGGAAGCAGTACCTGCTGTATCTCGGTTCGCTGCTGCACGGCGATCTCGGCCCGTCGTTCCGCTACGTCGACTGGTCCGTGAACGATCTCGTGAAGAAGGCGCTGCCCGTGAGTCTCGGCGTGGGCGGCGTGTCGATCCCGATCTCGATCGGGTTCGGCGTGCTGCTCGGCACTGTCGCGGCCGTGCGCCGCGACAGCCTGATCGACCGTTTCGTGATGCTGATCGGCAACTTCGGCAATGTCGTGCCGCCGTTCGTGCTCGGCCCGGTGCTGGTGTGGATCTTCGCGATCCTGCTGAAGACGTCGGCCGGCAACGGCTGGCTGCCGGCCGGCGGCTGGGGCGACGGCGGCTGGCAGTACCGGCTGCTGCCGATCGTGCTGCTGACCTTCATCAACGTGTCGCTGCTCGCGCGCGTGATGCGCGGCTCGATGATCGAGACGCTGTCGAGCAACTTCATCCGCACCGCGCGCGCGAAGGGCCTGCCGGGCTCGACGATCGTGCTGCGCCACGCGCTCAAGCCCGCGCTGATGCCGGTCGTGTCGCTGTTCGGCACGGTCTGCATCACGTCGATCACGGCGGCCGTCGTCACCGAATCGGTGTTCGCGCTGCCGGGGCTCGGGCAGCTCGTCGTGAACGGCGCGATCAACCGCGACTACACGCTGGTGCTCGGCCTCGTCGTGCTGACGACCGTCTGTGCCGTGCTGTTCAACCTGCTGGTCGACCTCGCGTACGCGTGGCTCGATCCGCGCATCCGTTATTGAGCGAGGCACTGCGATGACTCCGACTACTCCCGTCGTCAGTCTGCCCGTGCAGACCGACTCGCCGCCGCGTTCGCGCTCGCCGCTCGCGCTCGCGTTCGCGCGCTTCCTTCACAACCGCGCGGCCGTGTTCAGCCTCGTGCTGCTCGCGCTGATCACGCTCGCGTGCTTCGTCGGTCCGTGGCTGCTTGCGGCCGATCCCGCCGCGAGCGACTGGGGTTCGATCAGCCTGGCGCCGACGCTCGCGAACCAGCACTGGTTCGGCACCGACGAGCTCGGCCGCGACCTGCTCGTGCGCACGCTGATCGGCGGCCGCGTGTCGATCGAGGTCGGCCTGCTCGGCACGCTGGTGTCCGGCCTGTTCGGCGTCGCGTGGGGCGCGACCGCCGGCTTCGCGGGCGGCCGGGTCGACTCCGCGATGATGCGCGTCGTCGACATGATGTACGCGATCCCGTACCTGCTGATCGCGATCCTGATGATGACCCTGTTCGGCCGCTCGTTCATGCTGGTCGTGCTGACCATCAGCGCGTTCTCGTGGATCGACATGGCGCGCGTCGTGCGCGGCCAGACGCTGTCGCTGCGCAATCGCGAGTTCGTCGACGCGGCGCGTGCGATCGGCGTGTCGCCGGCGTCGATCGTGCTGCGCCACGTCGTGCCGAACCTGCTCGGCGTGGTCGTCGTGTACGCGACCGTGTCCGTGCCGAACATCGTGCTGACCGAATCGGTGCTGTCGTTCCTCGGCCTCGGCGTGCAGGAACCGATGACGAGCTGGGGCGTGCTGATCCAGGACGGCGCGCAGAAACTGGAATCGATGCCGTGGCTGCTGCTGGCGCCGGCCGTCATGCTGTGCGTGACGCTTTACTGCGTGAACTTCGTTGGCGACGGCCTGCGTGACGCGCTCGACCCGAAGGATCGCTGAAATGGCTGCCTTGCTGGAAGTAGAAAACCTCGGCGTGCGCTTCTCGCGCAAGGATGCGCCGCCGATCGACGCCGTGAGCGGCGTGTCGTTCTCGCTCGAAGCCGGCAAGACGCTCGGCATCGTCGGCGAATCGGGCTCGGGCAAGAGCCAGACCGTGATGGCGCTGCTCGGCCTCCTGGCCGGCAACGGCGCGACGACGGGCGCCGCGCGCTATCGCGGCGACAACCTGCTCGAGATGGATACGCGCGCGCTGAACGCCGTGCGCGGCGACCGGATCGCGATGATCTTCCAGGATCCGATGACGTCGCTCAATCCGTTCCTGACGATCGAGCGGCAGATGACCGAGACGCTGCAGCTGCATCGCAAGCTGTCGCGCAAGGAAGCGACCAGGCGCGCGATCGAGGCGCTCGAGTCGGTGCGCATTCCCGATGCGGCGCGCCGCATCCGCATGTATCCGCACGAGTTCTCCGGCGGCATGCGCCAGCGCGTGATGATCGCGATGGCGCTCCTGTCCGAGCCGGAAATCCTGATCGCCGACGAGCCGACCACCGCCCTCGACGTGACCGTGCAGGCGCAGATCATCGACCTGCTGCGCGAGCTGAACCGCGAGCGCGGCACCGCGATCGTGCTGATCACGCACGACATGGGCGTGGTCGCGGGCCTCGCGGACGACGTGATGGTCATGTATGCGGGCCGCACCGTCGAATACGCGCCGGCCGAATCGATCTTCGCGGCACCGTCGCATCCCTACACGATCGGCTTGCTCAATGCGCTGCCGCGCCTGACCGACGCCGACGATGCGCCGCTCGTCGCGATTCCCGGCAATCCGCCGATGCCCGGCACCGCGCCGGCCGGCTGTGCGTTCGCGAAACGCTGCACGTATGCGGAGGAGCGCTGCGGTACCGCGCGCCCCGCGCTCGAAACCTATGGCGCGGCGGGCGCGGTGCGCGCGTGCCACCGGCCGCTGGCCGATCTGACGGGAGGTCTGCGATGAGCGTCGATGAACACCGCAATGCCGGCGCGACGGGCGACTCGCTGCTGTCCGTCGACGATCTGAAAGTGCATTTCCGCGTGCCGCTCGGCGGCTATCCGTGGTCGCCGAAGGGCACGCTGCGCGCGGTCGACGGCGTGTCGTTCGACGTGAAGCGCGGCGAGACGGTCGGGCTCGTCGGCGAGTCGGGCTGCGGGAAGTCGACGCTCGCGCGCGCGCTGATCGGCCTCGTGCCGATGACGGCCGGCACGGTGCGCTGGCGCGGCGCAGCCGTCGCGCCCGATCACCTGCGCGGCACCGCGATGCGCCGCGAAGTGCAGATGATCTTCCAGGATCCGCTCGCGTCGCTCGATCCGCGCATGACGATCGAACAGATCGTCGCGGAGCCGCTCGTCACGCACCACGCGGGCCTCGGCCGCACCGAAGTGCGGCGCCGCGTGGTCACGATGCTCGAGCGTGTCGGCCTGAACGCGCATCACCTGCTGCGCTATCCCCACGAATTTTCCGGCGGGCAGTGTCAACGCGTCGGTATCGCGCGTGCGCTGATCGGCGAGCCGAAGCTCGTGATCTGCGACGAACCGGTGTCGGCGCTCGACGTGTCGATCCAGGCGCAGATCGTGAACCTGCTGCGCGATCTGCAACGCGAACTGTCGTTGTCCTATCTGTTCGTCGCGCACGACCTGGCGGTGGTGAAGGCCATCAGCCAGCGCGTGCTCGTGATGTATCTCGGCCGCGTGATGGAGTTCGGCACGCGGCATGACGTGTACGGCGTGCCGCAGCACCCCTACACGAAGGCGCTGCTCGATGCGGCGCCGACGCCGGAGCCGGCGCGCGAGCGTGCTCGCCGTCCGATGCTGCTGGCAGGCGAGATGCCGTCGCCGCTCAACCCGCCGTCCGGCTGCGCGTTCCGCACGCGCTGTCCGGTCGCGATCGACGCGTGCGCGCAGGACGTGCCGCTGCCGGAAGTGCGGCACGGCTCGGCGGCGCGTGTCGCGTGCATCCGGGCGGGCGCGGTGGTGGCGTGAAGTGACGCAGCAAACATGACCAGGCAGGTCAACAGGGGTAGGGTGCGGCGCGAACAATCTTCGCGTCGCGGGTAAAGGCGCGTCCTTAACCGGGCTCGCCGGGGGACCGGAAGCGGATCGCAACCGGCGTGGACGACATCAACACAAGACGAGAATGACGATGAAAAAGCAAAAGACGATCGGGACGGCATCGAAGATGCTGCTCGCATGGGGCTTGCCGGCGCTTGCCGGCGTATCGCTGACCGGCGTCGCGCACGCCGACGACGCGGCCCCCGCACCGCTGACGGTCGCGCAGGCCGCGCCGTCCGCCGGCGCAAGCACGTCGGTTGCGCAGGCAACGACCCCGAACGCCATTATCAACGCCGAGGCGAACCAGGCCGTCACGCCGCCCGATGAGCCTTCGGCGCAGTCGAAGTCGAACGGCTTCATTGCCGACAGCCACCTGAACTTCCTGTTCCGCAACTATGCGGACACGCTCGACAACAAGGGCGGACCGCATCGTCACGCGTGGGTCCAGGGCGCGATGGCGAACTTCGAGTCGGGCTACACGACCGGCCTGATCGGCATCGGCTTCGATGCGTCGCTGTATGCGGCGTTGAAGCTCGATGGCGGCGCGGGCGCCGGCAGCATGGTGCACATCGCGAAGGGTGGCGGCGGTTCGAACCAGCTCGCGTGGGCCTATCCGGGCATCTACGACGTGAAGGCGCGCATCTCGAACACGGTGGTCAAGTACGGTCTGCAGGCCGTGGACAACCCGTTCATGGAGCAGCACGACAACCGCGCGCTGCCGCCGACGTTTCTCGGCGCGACGATCGTCAGCAACGAATTCAAGAACGTGATGCTCGAGGCCGGCAGCTTCACGAAGACCGATGCGCGCGGCCACACGACGCTCACCAACCTCACGACGCAGTATGGCGGCACGCGCGTCAATCGCCTGACCTACGTCGGCGGCACGTGGGACTATTCGCCGAACGGCGAGCTCGCGCTGTACGCGAACCAGGCCGACGACGTGTGGCATCAGTACTATGCATCGCTGAAGCACAGCATCGGCGATTCGAAGTCGGTCAAGTGGACGGGCTTCGCGAACGTCTACTCGACGCACGATACGGGCGACGCGCTGCAGGGCAAGATCAATAACAACGCGTACAGCCTGTCGCTTGCCGCGCAACACGGCCCGCACGAACTGCTGCTCGGTTATCAGCAGGTGCTCGGCGACCAGTTCTTCGACTACCTCAACGAAACCAACGGCATCTTCCTGACCAACTCGATGGACGTCGACTACAACGCGCCGCACGAAAAGTCGCTGCAGCTGCGTTACACGTTCTACGGCAAGGAAGCGGGCCTGCCGGGCTTCAAGGCGATGGTCTGGGGTGTGACGGGCTGGGGTGCGGACGGCAGCGCAGGGGCTGCGAACGATCCGAGCAAGTCGAGCATCTACTGGAGCAACGGCGCGCCGGTGCAGGGCCGTCACCACGAGTTCGGCTTCATCCCGTCGTACACGTTCCAGAGCGGCAAGCTGAAGGATACGAAGGTCACGTTCATCGCGATGTGGCACACCGGTTCCACGCACACCGCGGATGCGACCAACAAGGAGTATCGCCTGGTCGTGAACGTGCCGCTGCACGCGTTCTGATCGATGGGGGACGCAACGTCCCCTTCAGTTCCTTCGTCTTGCGCGGCCGGCCTGCAGCCAGTTCGATCAGGCCGGCTTGTGCAACCCCGCCACCGGATCGTTCGCGGCGGGCATGTCCTCCATCAGCGACGTGAGCTGGCGGCCCGTGTCGCGCCAGGCGTCGAGGCCGCCGCGCAGCGGCAGTGCATCGGTGAAGCCTGCGTCGAGCAGGCGCTTGGCCATCAGCGCCGCCGTCACTTCGTTCGGGCACGAGCAATACACGACGAACTTCTGCGAGAACGGATAGCGCGCGACGATGTCCTCGATGTGCCGTTCGTCCGCGAACTGCGCGCCGGGAATGGTGAACGGGTCGAGCTTGCGGTGTTCGGGCGAACGCACGTCGAGCACCACCGGCGCGGACGAATCGCGCAGCAGCAGGTCGAGCTCGTCGACGCCGATCCGCGCGCTCGCGAGCTGGCGGATCAGCGCGCGGCGACGCATCCAGCGCACGGCCGCGTAGATCGCCAGCAGCGCGACGATCACCAGGAGCACCGCGCGGCCGAGCCGGCTCGCGCCGGCGAACAGCCAGTCGATCTGCCGGTAGAACACGAGCCCCGCGACGAGCCCGACCATCGTCCAGAGCGCGGCGCCGAGCGCATCGTAGCCGGCAAACGTGCGATAGCGCGTGCCGAGCGCGCCGGCCATCGGCACCGACACGAGCGACAGCCCCGGAATGAAGCGGGCGACTGCGAGCACGCGCACGCCGTAGCGGCCGAAGAAACGTTCGGTCTTCTTCACGCAGGTATCGCGCGACAGCGACAGCCGGCAGATCGTCTTCAGCGTCGAGCCGCCGTAGCGCCGCCCGGCGACGTACCACACGGTGTCGCCGATCAGCGCGCCGAGCACCGACAGCGCCAGCACCGTCACCAGTTGCGAGCCGATCATCGCCGGATTCATCGCGGCCATCGCGCCGAACAGCACGAGCGTCGGCATCGCCGGTACGGGCAGGCCGATGGCCGCCGCGAGCACATTGGCGAAGACGAGAAGCGGCCCGTATTGGGCGACGAGGTCACGGAGCATGACGGCTGGCCGAAAAGGAAGTGCGCGAGGAGGATACGCGGATGGGCCGATTATCGGCCATTTTCAACCGGACGGCGGGGAATGACGGAAAGCGCCTGACGGCGGCAGGGAGATGCGGGCGGATCGGTGAGCCGGTGCGTTGCGCGCGGCTCACCGATCGACGTCAGGAAGAGGTGCGGGCGAGCGAGGCGGCGCCGTGGTTTTCGCCGGGCAACTCGGCGCCATGCGAGCGGATTGCCGCGATCAGTTCGGCCGGCGTGATCTCGTAGCGGACCTCGCGGTGAATGCCGGGCTTGCGTTCGTCGATCTCGATCAGCAGAACGCTTTTGCCATCGCTGGTCGATTCGAGCCGGAGCGAGCGCAGTTCGCGGCCGTCGGCCGGGTCGTGTTCGGTGAGCAGGGTCATTGCCCCGGATGAGCCGGTAGTGCGCATCGAACCTATCCTCGTGTCGTGTGTGCCAGGTTGGCGAAGACGTCGTTGTTGAATGCAGCTTGACGCAGTTTAACGCGAACGGGCCACAACACGGAGCATTTTCGTGGACATGGAATGAGGGCTGCACCACCATCCTTCTGATGTTTGAGCCGCGCCGGGCGGGCGTTTCAGCCGGATCGGACCACGCCGTGTCAGGCGTCTGGCCGGCGCTCCGGCCAGCCAGGCGAGATCGCCGGTGAAGCGGCGGAGATAGCCGTTCGGGCCGAGCACCCACAGGTCATATTTGCCGTCGTCGTCGGCCAGCGCCGCCCAGTTGCCGCGCAGCGCCTTGCCCGGCTCGACGACGTAGCGGCGCGGCACGCGGTCGAGGTGCAGCTTGTCGTCGACGTGGAATACCGCCGCCGCGCGGCCCGTGTTCGCGAACTTCAGCGTGACGGTGCCCTTGCCGGCATCGACCTGCGCGCTCGTGATGCAGCTCGTATGGCAGCGCGCGCGACGGGTGCGCGCCGGCGGCCTGCGCGCCGCGCGCTCGTGATGTGCAAGGCAGGGTGTCGGCACACGCGGGCCCGGCGAGTGCCGTGCAGGGCACGGCCAGTCCAGGGAGCGCTGATGACGTCGACGTGGTGCGGAAGTGACATGACATGGCGTGTCGTGTCAGTGACGTTGCGTGTGCAACTAATAGGCGACGCGTGGAGAATACGTCGGAATGGCCGGAAATTACCGATTCTGGGCGGTGCGGAAGGTCGTGAATTGCCGATTGCATAAAGTCGGCGTGACGCCGCGTGGGTGCGGGTGCAACGGAATCGCGGGATTCGACAGCCATGTTTCGTCAGAATTTGCTTTGAGAAACCCCGCCATTCATGGCGGGAAAGAAGGGAGTGCTGTTGACAGACAGCTTCTTCAACAGGTTAGGATCACCGGTATGATTCTTGTCTACCGCTAGCGGGTGAAGTCGCTGAACGGACTGCTTAACAAGCAGAGCCGTGCGGTGAACTACGTCTGGAACTTCTGCAACGACACGCAGAAGCACGCGCTCAAGTGGAACAAGAAATGGCCGACCGGCTTCGACCTGAACGTGCTGACATCGGGCAGCAGCAAGGAGCTCGGCATTCACTCCGGCACGATCAACGCATCGTGCGAGCAATACGCGAAGTCGCGCAGTCGGAACCGTCTGCCCTACCTGCGCTATCGCGGCAGGAAATCGCTGGGC
>NZ_QTPO01000048.1 GCF_003853645.1 Burkholderia sp. Bp9143
GGGGTGTTCACGACGGTGCAGGACGTCGCGCAGACGGTGCTGTTCCTGTCGGCGTTCCCGAGCGCCGCGCTCACGGGCCAGTCGTTCGTCGTCAGCCACGGCTGGTTCATGCAGTAATGCCTTCGCCTCCCTGACGGGAGGCGATTCCCGCAGCACCCCCTATTCTCACGACTCACGATGGCGTGCCGTCGGTCGACGGCACGTCATCCGTCTCCGCCATCCACGGCGGGTTTTCTCGGAGCAACTGATGAAACCGCACGCGCGTACAGAAAAGCAGGCCGTCGATGCGGCGGACCTGCATCACGAAGCCGGCGCGCCGGCCGCTGCGCGGTCGCTGCCATACGAAACGATCGCGCTCGTCCTGCAGGGCGGCGGCGCGCTCGGCGCGTATCAGGCCGGCGTGTTCGAAGGACTGCACGAAGCGGGCGTTCCGCTCGACTGGATCGCAGGCATCTCGATCGGCGCGCTCAACACCGCGCTGATCGCCGGCAATGCGCCCGAACATCGCGTCGAGCGGCTGCGCGAATTCTGGGAAACGATCTGCCAGCCGGCGTTCTTTCCCGCGATTCCGGCCGCGTTCGAATTCGCGCTGTTCAACAGCATCGACCAGGTCCGCACGTTCTTCACCGCATCGCAGGCCGCGAGCGCGATGATGCAGGGCCAGCAGGGCTTCTTCTCGCCGCGCTTCCCGCCGCCGCTGCCGGGCGTGTCCGATCATCCGGAAAAGATCAGCTGGTACGACACGTCGGCACTGCGCGCGACGCTGCTCAAGCTGTGCGATTTCGACCGGATCAACTCGGGCGAGACGCGCGTGTCGGTCGGCGCGGTCAACGTCGGCACCGGCAACTTCGTGTACTTCGACAACTCGCGCATCCGCCTCGAGCCCGAGCACTTCATGGCGTCCGGTGCGCTGCCGCCCGCGTTCCCGCCGGTCGAGATCGACGGCGAGTCCTACTGGGACGGCGGCGTCGTGTCGAACACGCCGCTGATGGAAGTGCTGCGTGCGCGTCCGCGGCGCGACACGCTCGCGTTCCAGGTCGACCTGTGGAGCGCACGCGGGCCGCTGCCGCGCACGATGGCCGACGTCGCTGAACGCACGAAGGACGTGCAGTATTCGAGCCGCACGCGTTTCGTCACCGATACGCTGCAGCGCGAACAGCGCTACCGCAACGTGCTGCGCCACGTGCTCGAGCAGGTGCCGGAAGAGCAGCGCAAGAACGACCCGTGGTGCGTCGAGGCTGAAGCGATGTCGAGCGGAAAGAAGTACAACATCCAGCACCTGATCTATCAGCAGAAGGCGTACGAGCACCACTACAAGGATTATCAGTTCGGTCTGTCGACGATGCGCGACCACTGGTGCGCGGGTCTCGACGACATCCGCAAGACGCTCGCGGTCAAGGACGGCCTCGCGCTGCCCACCAACGACGCGGGCTTCGTCACGCACGACATTCACCGCCGCCGGTAATGCCGTGTGCGACGGACCGGCGCGCCGCCTGCGCCGGTCCGTCCTCTTTTCCGTTTCGACATGCCGATTTTCATTGCGCTATTCGCGCTCATCGCCCTGGGATGGGGCGCGGTTCACCTGTTTCACCTCATCGCCGCGCGGTTCGGCCAGCCGGTCGCGATCGCGGCCGCCGTGCTCGCCGCCGCGATCCTGATCGCGCTGATCGCGTGGTGGATCAAACGCCGCCGCGACATCGCGCCGAACACGAAGGAACAGGGCTGGACCCACATCGTGCATCGCGCGTGGGGCGAGGTGCGCGTGTCCGCAACGCAGGGGTTGCTCTGGCTGTCGCATGACGGCACGGACGGTCGCTATACGTTGTCGCAGCTCGACGACTGCGAGGCCGCGCCGATCGACGGCCGCTGGCATCTGGTTGTGCGCGTGCGCGACGCCGTGCGCGCCGAATGGAAGCTGCCGATGATGGACAAGCGCGATGCCCAGCGCTGGGCGCGCGTGCTGATGCTCGCGAAGGACAACCGGCTGTAACGGGGGCCGCGCACGGTGCCTGACGCTCGGCGCACCGGGACGCCGCCCGGTACTTGCTCGGCGGCAAACCGACACGCGTCTTCAACGATTGGCGGAGCGCTTCCACGTTGGCGAGGCACGCCTCATTGCCGATCTCCTCGATGGATACCTTGCTCTGCTTGCGCCGCGGTCGCGCGCGGCGCATGCTGCGTCCGGTCGATTCGGCGCTGCGGCCGGCCCGCGGTTCCCTAGCGCGCGCCGAGCGCCCATAACGCGTCGAGCACGTGCTGGGTCGATCGCTCGACCGGGCCGGCCCGATGGGCGATGCCCAGTTCGCGCCACAACGCCGGACGCAGCGGCCGCATGACGATGCGTGCGTCGGGCAACGGGGCGCCCGCCTCGTGCGGCAGCAGCGTCGCGCCGTAACCCGCGGCGACCAGGCTCTTGATCGCATCGTTGTAGTTGAGTTCGATGCGCGGCTCGGGCCGATGGCCGCCGAGCGCGAACCATTCCGTCGTGAGCCGCGACAGCCGGGTGGTCGCATCGTTGAGTATCAGCGGACGCGTGGCCAGATAGGCCGGCGTCACACGTGCCGGCAACCGCCAGTCCGCGGGCAGAAAGGCCAGCACCGGATCGCGCCGCCACGCGCGGATCGACAGCCCCGCGACCGCCGCCTGCGGCAACGCAACCAGCCCGACGTCGAGCGTGCCCTGCGCAATGCGCGCCAGTGTGTCGTGCGACGTGAGCACCGCGATCTGGACATCGATGTCCGGATGCCGCTCGCGCAACCGGGCCACCGCCTGCGGCAACAGGTGTGCGATCGCCCCGGTCGATGCACCGAGGCGCACCCGCCCGGTCAGACCCTGCACTTGCCGCTCCACGTCGTCGAGCGTCGACTCGACCTCGGCCAGCAGACGGCGCGCCCGCTCCACCAGCACCGCACCAATGGTCGACGGCTGCACGTTGCCGCGCGTGCGCGACAGCAACGGCGCGCCGATGCGGCTTTCGAGTTCGGCGACATGAAGGCTGACCGTCGGCGGCGCGAGATGAAGCAGTTGCGCGGCGGCGACGAAGGATCCCTGGTCGGCGATCGCGACCAGCGTACGCAGTCGGTCCAGACTGATCTCGCGCATTCCCACCTCTGGTTCAGGAAAACTGAATCCGGCCATCAGGAAATTCAACTTTTCCTATTCTAGGCGTTCGGTGGACGATACGGCTTTCCCGACGTCCGAAACGAGGAACGCGACCATCATGAGCCTGCCCACTGTCTACATCGACGGCGACCAAGGTACGACCGGATTGCAGATCCACGAGCGCCTGCGCGATCGCACCGACCTGCGGCTCGTCACGCTGCCGGATGCCGAGCGCAAGGACCCTGCGCGGCGCGCCGAAGCGATCAACGCATCCGATATCGCGATTCTGTGCCTGCCCGACGCCGCCGCACGCGAAGCGGTCGGCTTCATCCGGAATCCGGCGGTACGCGTGATCGACGCGAGTTCAGCCCATCGCACCGAACCGGAATGGGTCTACGGTTTCCCCGAGATGGCCGACGGACACGCGCAGACCATCGCGCGCGCGCGGCGCGTCACCAACCCGGGCTGCTATCCGACGGGCGCGATCGGCCTGCTTCGGCCGCTGCAACAGGCAGGCCTGCTGCCGCGCGACTACCCGGTGAGCGTCCATGCCGTGTCCGGTTACTCGGGCGGCGGCCGCGCCGCCGTCGACGCGTTCGAATCGAACGACGTCGCACGCGCGAAACCGCTTCAGGTCTACGGCCTCGCGCTCGCGCACAAGCATGTGCCCGAGATTCAGCTGCATGCCGGGCTCGCGCACCGTCCGCTGTTCGTGCCGGCTTACGGCGCCTATCGGCAGGGCATCGTGCTGACCGTGCCGATCGAGCTGCGCCTTCTCCCGGCCGGCGTGACCGGTGAGTCGTTGCATGCATGTCTCGCGCACCATTACGCCGGCGCGCGCCACGTCGAGGTCACGCCGCTCGCGGATACGCGCACGATCACGCATCTCGATCCGCAAGCGCTGAACGGGTCGAACGACCTGCGGCTCAGCGTGTTCGTCAATGACGATCACGGTCAGGTGTTGCTGTCCGCCGTGTTCGACAATCTCGGCAAAGGGGCATCCGGCGCGGCCGTGCAGAATCTCGACCTGATGCTCGGTGCGGCGAAAGCGGCGAAAGCGGTGTGAGCTGTGTGAGCTGTGTGAGCTGTGTGAGCTGTGTGAGCTGTGTGAGCTGTGTGAGCTGTGTGAGCTGTGTGAGCGGCGGGAGCGGCGGGAGCGGCGGGAGCGGCGGGAGCGGCGGGAGCGGCGGGAGCGGCGGGATGGCAGCATCATCGGCCGGCCTGGTGTATCGCGACCGCCAACGCGTCGCTGCGCGCTGCACACTGCCGGCTCGCGACGCGGTTGCGAGCCGTAAACGGGCGCGTGCCGATGCGCCGCACATGCCCCCGTAAAAGCTCACCTTTGGCCGATTTCAGGCCGCATCGTCACCTGCCGCGGCATTCAACCCGGCGAGCGCTTCCGCCAGAAAATCGACACACACGCGCACCTTCGCCGACGCCGCGACGCGTTCCGGATACACCGCCCAGATGTTCGCCGGCTGAATCACGTCCGGCAGCACGCGATGAAGCGCGCCGCGTTCGATCAGCGGCCCCGCTTCCCAGATCGAACGCAGCACGATCCCGCGCCCGGCCAGCGCCCATTGCACGGCCACCTCGCCGTGGTTCGTCGACAGCGCGCCGCCGACCTTCACCGTTGCCGTTTCTCCACGCAGGTTCAACCGCCACACGCCGAACGGATGGTCGCGCTCCTTGATCGCGAGACAGTCGTGCGACGCGAGATCCGCGAGCGTGCGCGGCGTGCCGCGTCGTGCGAGATAGTCGGGCGACGCGCACAGCACGCGATAGTTCGCGGCAAGGCGCCGCGCGATCAGGTGATCGGCGATCTCGTCGCCGATGCGCACGTCGAGGTCGTAGCCTTCGCCCGCCACGTCGACGAGCCGGTCGAACAGATCGAGCCGCACGTTGAGCTGCGGATAGCGCGCGGAGAAGTCGAGCAATGCCGGCGCGACGACATGGCGGCCGAAGCCGAAGCTGCTCGAGATGCGCAGCGTGCCGCGCGGCACCGTGCGCGTGGTCGACACGTCCTCGACGAGATGATCGACGTCGTCGAGAATCTTCTCCGCACGCGCGAACACGCGTTCGCCGGCCTCCGTGACCGTCATGCGGCGTGTCGAGCGATGCAGCAGCCGCGTGCCGAGCTGCGCCTCGAGCAGCGCGATGCGCTTGCTCACATACGCGGGCGACACAGCGAGCTGCTCGGCGGCCGCGCTGAAGCTCGTCAGGCGGACGACCAGGCTGAAGACGCGCAGGTCGTCGAGATTCGGCGATTTGTTCACGATTCGTGGAAAGTCGATTAACCTTTCGCACGATTTTAATCTGAATGGAAATAAATAAAATGGCGTCATGTTCCGCTGCGCACGCTGCCGGCGGCCCGACCAGCCAAGGAGGCTTGCATGAGCGACAAGACGTACAAGATTGCCGTCATCCCCGGTGACGGCATCGGCCGTGAAGTGATGCCCGAGGGCCTGCGCGCGCTCGACGCCGTGACGGCGCGCTTCGGCATCCGTTTCCAGTTCGAGCAGATCGACTGGGCGAGCTGCGACTACTACGCGCAGCACGGCAAGATGATGCCGGACGACTGGAAGGCGCAGCTCTCGGGCATGGACGCGATCCTGTTCGGCGCGGTCGGCTGGCCCGCAACGGTGCCCGACCACATTTCGCTGTGGGGTTCGCTGCTGAAATTCCGCCGCGAGTTCGACCAGTACATCAACCTGCGGCCCGCGCGCCTGTTCGACGGCGTGCCGTCGCCGCTCGCCGGCCGCAACGCAGGCGACATCGACTTCATGATCGTGCGCGAGAATACCGAAGGCGAATATTCGTCGGTCGGCGGCACGATGTTCGAAGGCACCGAGCGCGAAGTGGTCATGCAGCAGTCGATCTTCACGCGTCACGGCACCGAGCGCGTGCTGAAGTTCGCGTTCGAGCTCGCGCAGCGCCGCGCGAAGCGCCTGACCGTCGCGACAAAGAGCAACGGCATCGCGATCAGCATGCCGTGGTGGGACGCGCGCGCGGCCGAAATGGGCGAACGCTATCCCGAGATCGCCGTCGACAAGCAGCACATCGATATCCTGTGCGCGCGCTTCGTGCTGCAGCCCGACCGCTTCGACGTCGTCGTCGCGTCGAACCTGTTCGGCGACATCCTGTCCGACCTCGGGCCGGCCTGCACGGGCACGATCGGCATCGCGCCGTCGGCGAACCTCAACCCGGATCGCACGTTTCCGTCGTTGTTCGAACCGGTGCACGGCTCCGCACCGGACATCGCGGGCCAATACATCGCGAACCCGATCGCGATGATCTGGTCGGCGGCGATGATGCTCGACTTCCTCGGCAACGGCGCGGGCCGCGAACACGAAGCGCACGATGCGATCGTCGCGGCGATCGAGGACGTATTGCGCACCGGGCCGCGCACGCGCGATCTCGGCGGTCAGGCAGGGACGCAGGAAGTGGGTGAGGCGATCGCCGCGCGGATTGCCGGCTGACGGAACGATGCGAAGGGTGCGCGGTTGCCAGGTGGTCGATGGATGTCGTGTTCAGGGGTGAGCAACACGACTGACTGCCGCGCACCTTTGCTGATGCCGACACACACGCCTGCATGCATGAGTGGCATGCAGGCGTGTCGATGTCGATGTCGATGTCGATTTCGAGTTCGAGTTCGAACGGTGAGCAACGCTATCCGGCGACACGCACGGTTACGTTTCGATCATTGCCGTAATCGGCATCGTGCTGAAGTCGAACGGTGAGTTGCATCCCGTATCGATGCACACCGATTGAAACTCACCGCTGTGCGGGTAGGCCAGCCAGCACGGGCCGCAAGGCAGTGCGAATGCACCGCCGTGCTGTATCCGATTCACGTTTGCTTCGCACGCGAGTGACGAGAGATCGGCGCATGCCCATGCATGCGGTGATTCTGCTGGCGCATTCGCACCGTTTCCTGCGAAGATTGATCGGTGAGATGCAGGATGTGAAGAACCACACCGTCACGCACAGAATGCCCCTTCTCCCGAAAACACTCACCTCAACACGCAGCTCCCGAATTTCCTCACCATTGGGCACAGGCGACGCGCTCGATGCACGCTCGCGCGCGTCCACGCGTCGTGTCACAGCCCCAGATCGGACAGGCCGGGATGATCGTCCGGACGGCGGCCGAGCGGCCAGTGGTACAGGCGATCCGCTTCGCGAATCGGCAGATCGTTGATGCTCGCGTGGCGATGCGCCATCAAACCGTTTTCGTCGAACTCCCAGTTTTCATTTCCGTACGAGCGGAACCAGTTGCCGGCGTCGTCATGCCATTCGTAGGCGAATCGCACCGCGATGCGGTTGCCGCCGAACGCCCACAGCTCCTTGATCAGCCGGTAGTCGAGCTCGCGCGTCCATTTCCGCTGCAGCAGGCCCACGATCTCGTCGCGGCCCGTCACGAACTCCGCGCGATTGCGCCACCGGCTCTGCGGCGTATAGGCGAGCGACACGCGCTGCGGGTCGCGCGTGTTCCACGCATCCTCCGCGGCGCGCACTTTCTGGCGCGCCGTGTCGAGCGTGAAGGGCGGAACGGGCGGACGAATTTCGGGGGAAGCGGACATAGGATGCTCCTGTTCAAGGTTTGGGCTGCACACGAACGCAGCCGGTTGGGACGCGTTACTGCTTCGACGCTCGAGACACCGCGTCGAGCAAGAGTTCGGCGGTTGCGCGCGCATCGCGCGCGGCGTTGGCGTCGCCGCTGACGAGCGCCACGCCGATCGCACCGTCGATCAGCACCAGCCATTGACGTGCGACGCGGGCCAGCCCGCGGCGCTCGATCCCGGCTTCGTCGGCATACGCGTCGAACCGCTCACGCACGAACGCCAGCAAGCGCGCCTTGTGCAGACGCGCGACGACGCGCACCGGATCCTCGGCATCGGCAATTTCACCGGACGCGTTCAGGAACGCGCAGCCGTGAAAATCGGGTTGCGCGAACCAGTCGCGCAACACGTCGAACATGCCGAGCAATTGCGCACGCGGCGACTTGGCTCGCGCCAGCGTTGCGTCGACGAACCAGCGCATCCACCGTTCGTCACGGCGCTCGAGGGCGGCCACGACCAGCGCCTCCTTCGATTCGAAATGCGAATAAAAGCTCTTTCGCGCGGCACCGGAGCGCTTGACGATCGCATCGACACCCGTAGCGTGGATGCCGCCCGAGTAGATCAGCGCCTCGGCCGCGTCGAGCAGCCGGTCGCGAACGGCAGGTTCGCCGGAGAGGTCATCATGTGTGTTCATGGGTTTACGGTAGAACGATCGTTCTCCATCGTCAACACCCGCGTGAAAAAGCCCTGTCGCCGGAAGGGCCGAACGTCGCATGGTTCCGATGGCGGGCGGCACATTCCAGGTGGCGTTTACGACATTTTTTCTTGAAGCTGCCGCGGGGTGCTCACTACACTTCGGTCACCCTGTCTGGCCGAAAGGACATCATGCAGCGACCGGAATCCGCACGCGCCACGCGTGCCTATGCGGCTTATGCCAAGCGGCTCGATGGCCGCGTCGTCGTCCGGCGTTTCGATCCTCGCTGCGATTCGTATGAATCGCTGACCGCGTTGCTGCATCGTGCGTACGCGCAACTCGGCGCCGCGGGCTTCAACTGTCCGGGCGTCGACCAGCCGGCGTCGGCAACGCGCGAACGCATGCTCACCAGCGAGTGTTTCGTCGCGCTCGGCAACGCGCATCTGGTCGCGACGCTCACGATGCAGCCGCACGATCCCGATTCGCGTTGCGATCCGTACCGCAGCCGACATGTCGCGACGCTCGGCCAGCTGGCCGTCGATCCGGTCTGGCAGGACCGCGGCATCGGCCGTGCGCTGCTCGCGTTCGCGCAACGGCGGGCTGCCGCGCGTGGCGCGACGCACATCGCGCTCGATGCGCCGCATGCGGCCGTCCGGCTCGTCGACTTCTATCGCCGCGAAGGGTTTCAGTTGATCGACGTGATGCGGTTTTCGGGACACAGCTACGACAGCGCGATCCTGTGCAAAGCCGTTGGGGTACCGGGCGAGCCGATGCCTGGATCCGACACGACATCGATCCATGTCGCGCGGCGTGCCGGGGCGGCGTCATGAACCACGAAGCCGACGACGATCGCGCGCGGCTCGCACTACGGCATGCCCGCTTGCGGGCGGCACTGCGCATGCGCGGGCTGGTGAAGCTGACGGTCATCACGATCGCGGTCACGCAAATACTGACGCTCGTGTTCGACGGTCTGCTCGTTTTACTGGGCTTCGTGCCGGAAGCCGCGACGTTGCTGCTGTTCCGCTTCGTTACCTGCGCGCTGGTCAGCTTCTGGCTTCAGGCGGACGCATCGCGTGCGTATCGGCATGCGGCCCAACACGGACTCGTGAAGGTTTCCGGGATGCGTGGCGATCTGATCGAAATCGCACCGCAATGCCCGAAACGCTGGCTCGTCGTGTTGAGTCTGCAACTCGAGCCGCAATGGTTGAACGGTGAGCGGATCAAATAGCGGACAGCCCACCGATCGATGCAGACCGACAGGCTGACGGGTGAGTTCGTGCGTCGTTGATCGGCTCACGCGTCGAGGCCGCGCTATGACTGCATTGCGTGGTGATGTGCAGTCGCGGAAGCAGGGCAGGACCGTGGCCAGCGGGTGATGCGGCAAGGGCCCGCTATTCAGGCACGACAAGCGCAATCGGAAGGGTAAGAAGAAAGACGCGCGCCGAGCGACGCGACGGAGGGGACAGGGGAGCGGCGCTGATGGGTGAGGTGCGTGCGCGATCGCATATCACCGATGCGTGCCGCGGAATCGAAGCGCGATCGCTTTCGTATCCCCTCGTATCGTCAACGAGAATCGACGTGCAGCCCGTTGAATTCCTCGCCCACGCGCCACACGAAAGCATGATCGAGCCGCCATTCGGCACGCAAACACAGCTCCCGAATATTCTCACCTTACGCGTTCGTCGAAGCCGCCCAGCCTCGACAAACGCTCGTGCCGACATGAGCGGGACAGTCGGCAAACGCGCCGAGCCGCCCCACCGGCACTCAGACCGTCCAGTCGAGAATCACCTTGCCGCTTTCACCGGACAGCATCGCGGCGAAGCCTTTCTCGTAATCGTCGGCCGCAAAGCGATGCGTGATGATCGGCGACAGATCGAGGCCGCTTTGCAGCATCGCGACCATCTTGTACCAGGTCTCGAACATCTCGCGACCGTAGATGCCCTTGATCTCGAGCCCCTTGAAGATCACCTGATTCCAGTCGATCGCCGTCTGCGCGGGCGGAATGCCGAGCAGCGCGACCTTGCCGCCGTGATTCATCGCCTCGAGCATGCTCGTGAACGCGCTCGGCACGCCGGACATCTCGAGACCGACGTCAAAGCCTTCCGTCATGTGCAGGTCGGCCATCACGTCGCGCAGCGACTCGCGCGCGACGTTGACCGCGCGCGTCGCGCCCATCTTGCGCGCGAGCTCGAGCCGGTAGTCGTTGATGTCGGTGATCACGACGTTGCGCGCACCGACGTGCTTCGCGATCGCGACGGCCATGATGCCGATCGGGCCCGCGCCGGTGATCAGTACGTCCTCGCCGACGAGGTTGAACGACAGCGCCGTGTGTGTCGCGTTGCCGAACGGGTCGAAGATCGACGCGAGATCGTCGGAGATCTCGGGCGGAATCTTGAACGCGTTGAACGCCGGAATCGCCAGGTACTCAGCGAATGCGCCCTCGCGGTTCACGCCGACGCCGACGGTGTTGCGGCACAGATGCCGGCGCCCCGCGCGACAGTTGCGACAGAAGCCGCACGTGATGTGGCCTTCGCCGGACACGCGATCGCCGATCGCGAAGCCGCGCACTTCCTGCCCCATCTCGACGATCTCGCCGACGTATTCGTGACCGACGTGCATCGGCACGGGAATCGTCTTCTGTGCCCAGTCGTCCCACTTCCAGATATGGATGTCGGTGCCGCAAATCGCCGTGCGGCGAATCTTGATCAGCACGTCGTTGTGTCCGACTTCGGGGCGCTTCACGCGCGTGAGCGTGAGACCCGGGCCGCGTTCGAGCTTTGCCAGTGCTTTCATGGTCGCGCCTCCGTCAAACGATGCCGAGCGACTTGCCGACGCGCACGAACGCGGCGACCGTCTGATCGATCTGTTCGGGGGTATGCGCGGCGCTCATCTGCGTACGGATGCGCGCGCGACCGCGCGGCACGACCGGGAACGAGAAGCCGATCACGTAGACACCTTCGGCCAGCAGCTTGTCGGCCATGTTGGTCGCGAGCTGCGCGTCGCCGAGCATCACCGGGATGATCGGATGCGCGCCCGGCACGAGCGTGAAGCCCGCGGCCGTCATCTGCTCGCGGAAACGCACACCGTTCTCGCGCACGCGTTCGCGCAGCTTTGCCCCTTCGTCGCTGCCGAGCAGTTCGAGCACCTTCAGCGACGCCGCGGCAATGCTCGGCGTCAGCGTGTTCGAGAACAGGTACGGGCGCGAACGCTGGCGCAGCAGTTCGACGATCTCGCGGCGGGCCGCGACATAGCCGCCCGATGCGCCGCCCAGCGCCTTGCCGAGCGTGCCGGTGATGATGTCGACGCGACCGTCGACGCCGCAGTGCTCCGGCGTGCCGCGGCCGTGCGCGCCGATGAAGCCGACCGCGTGCGAATCGTCGACCATCACGAGCGCGCCGTAATGATCGGCGAGATCACAGATGCCTTTCAGGTCGGCGATGATGCCGTCCATCGAGAACACGCCGTCGGTCGCGATAAGCTTGTGGCGCGCGCCCGCTGCGTCGGCTTCCTTCAGCTTCGCCTCGAGGTCGGACAGGTCGTTGTTCTTGTAGCGGAAACGCTTCGCCTTGCAGAGGCGGATGCCGTCGATGATGCTTGCATGGTTCAGCTCGTCGCTGATCACCGCGTCGTTCTCGTCGAGCAGCGTCTCGAACAGGCCGCCGTTCGCATCGAAGCAGCTCGAATAGAGGATGCTGTCCTCGGTGCCGAGAAACGACGCCAGCGCGCTTTCGAGCTGCTTGTGCACGGTTTGTGTGCCGCAGATGAAGCGCACCGACGCCATGCCGAAGCCGTCCTCGTCGAGACCGGCCTTCGCCGCGGCGACGAGGCGCGGATCGTTCGCCAGGCCAAGATAGTTGTTCGCGCAGAAATTCAGCACGCCGGCACCGCCGGCGAGCCGCACGGCCGCCGCCTGGGGACTCGCGATCTCGCGCTCGGTCTTGTAAAAACCGTCCGCGCGGATCTGGTCGAGCGTCCCGCGCACCTGGGCGAGAAAGGCATCACGCATCGCAAAGCTCCTGACAGGGATTCGCATTCCGTCGCGCGCCACTCGTGGCGGCAGCGCAACGGCCTGCTACTGTTATAGTCGGTCGTTCGGTTGACCGCATTTATCCGATATTCCGAACTAGAATTCGAAATACCGAACAACTCTAAGCGAACGGAATCCAAATGGCAAGTTCCTCCGCGTCGCGGCGCACGCCTGCCGGCGCCGCACCGCAGCCGCCAAGCGTGACGCCGCCGCGCGTCGGCGAGCAAATCCAGCGCCTGCGCAACGAGCGCAAGCTGACGCTCGACGACCTGTCGCGCGCGGCCGGTGTATCGAAGTCGATGCTCTCCGAGATCGAGCGCGACAAGGCCAATCCGACGATCGCGGTCGCATGGCGGCTCACGAATGCGCTCGGCATCACGCTCGACGAGCTGTTCTCGCAGCCGAAAGCGCCGGAGACGATCCGCGTGGACGGCCCGCACGACATCCCGACGCTCGCCGGTCACGACGGCCGCTATCAATTGCGCGTATGGGGCCCGATCGACCTGGCCGGCAAGTTCGAGTGGTACGAACTGACGCTGCCGGGCGGCGGCGCGCTCGCGTCGAACGCGCACGAGCCCGGCACGCGCGAGCACCTCACCGTACTGCAGGGCACAATGGAAATCGAAGCCGCGGCGGCGAGCCGGCGCCTGAAGGTGGGCGACACCGCGCGCTACGCGGCCGACACGCCGCACGCGATCCGCAACCCCGGCAAGGCCGAAGCACGCGCACTACTGATCGTGATTCATCGCTGACGATGCGGATAGCTGGCCGAAAGGCCAGTTGCGGAAAATACTGTATGTTTGTACAGTATACAGACATTCCGCCATGCATGGGCCGGGGTTGGCGCACCGAGGCGCCCGCTCCGGTCGACAGGAGCCTGCGATGACAGAAGAACAAGATTTGGCCGCGCTCAGCTTCAAGGCTGCCGCGCACGACCTCGAGTTGATCGTTCGCCATATAGCCGGGCGCTATATCCATCAGCGCGTCCCGCTGTCGTGGCGTCTGCTGCACGCCATCGAAGCCGAGGCGCTCGCCGATCTCGGTTTTGCCAGCCGGCACGAGGCCGGCATGCGTCAACTGTTCGAACGGCCGTCGGACATGACCTTTCCCGAAACGGACGATCCGATCGACTTCGGCCGATCGAATGCGCTGCCCGCTGTCTTCTCGTTCGCGGTCCTCGCGTATGAAGCGGCGGCCAGATCGCAAGAAGCGGCGCCCCGCGAGCGCGTTCACCGCCCGTCGAAGGCGTGGGGCGATTGACGCCGGGCCCCGGCCGTCCGACACGGCGGGCGGCTCCCGCATCCTGCTGTCCGCGACGTTGCCGAAAGGGCTACCATATACGCAACTAACGGAATAAATAACATGTCCCTTCCTACGCCCTCCGCCTCCCCTGCTCACCCGGAAGAAAAGGATTTGTTCGACCGCGGCGCGTCCGACTGGATCGTCTCACCCGAAGCCGCGTTCGATGCATGGCTTGCCATGCAGGACTACCGCCGCTCGTCGGCCGATGTCTACCGTGCGCAATGGGGCGCCTTTCTCGCGTGGCTGCGTGTAAACCAGAAAAACCTGGTCACGGTCGATACCGCAACGATCGCGAACTTCGTCGGCGAGCTTCCGATCCGGAAAACGCAGCGAATGCGCTATTTGCGGCTGATCGAACGTGTGCTCGACCACATTCGGCGCACCGAGTTCGCGTCTACCAACCCGGCCCGCTTCATTGCTCAGGATGGCGAAGCGAACTGGCGTCAGGCACGCGACAACGAGCCAACCGGTTTCCTGACGCCAGCCGAACGCGCGAAGTTGCTGGCCTACCTGTTTTCGCCGATCGGCGTGTCGGGCTCCGCATACTGGAAAGAGCGACGCGACCGCGCGCTCGTCGCCGCGTTTCTCGGCGCCGGTGTGAAAACCGGCGAAGCACGCGTGCTCACGATTAGTTGCATCAACACGAGCGGAACATCACTCCAGATCTCGTCGACGCATCCCGATTTCGCGCGCGAAACCCATCTGGCGTCGTTCGCGATCGCGTTGCTCGAAGCATGGCTCGTGGAGCGCAAGCGCCAAGAGATTCCCGGCGAGCTCGTGTTTCCCGCATCGCACATCGGGCGGCCGATGCACAAGGCGACGATGCTGCGCGCGATCGATGCGATCGTCGAATCCGCGGGGCTCACGTCGTCGCGCACCGCGCGCGCGAGCCCGCAAACGCTGCGCAACACCTATGCGGCCGAACTGTTCGAACACGACGTGCCGCCCGAGCGGGTCGGCAAATGGCTCGGCTTCATGCGGCCGATCTCGTCGAACCGCCTGCACCGCGCGTGGAAAAACTGGCGCGACGATCTCGCGAAGGGTGACGCGTCTGACCAGGATGAAACTCACTGATGCCGAGCCGGCTGCTCACGCGACATGATCCGTGAGCAGCCTTGTACGGCGTAGCCTCACCGTTTCACTGCTCCCGAAAAACCTCACCTCACGCGTCCCGAATCACCTCACCTGTGCGTTCGTTGTGCCGACCAGCATGTCAATCGCGTGAAAAGCGTGCGACCGCTTCGAATCGCGAAGGCCAGGGCCCCGACGCATGTTCGCATTCGGGGCACGCTACTTCGAACCCGTCGTCGCCATGCGACAACTCCGGTTCGCCATCGCAATGCGGGCACTGGGTCGGCACCGGAATTTCGTGGTCCAGCGACGTCCCGATCGCGGAAAACGCATCCGCGTCCAACTGACCCGCATCGGCCAGGCGCCGGATCAGCGCGGAAATCTCCGGGTTCATCCCGCGGCTCGCGCGAAGCGTATTCACGTCGCGCGTCGCGCGTTCCAACTCGTCGCCTTGGCTGCGCAGCTGTTCCTCGAGCCGGTCCGCGCGGGCCTTGGCCGAACTCAGTTGCTGAAGGAAATCGAATTCCTTGCGCTGCACGTCGCGCAGACCGCTCTGGTAGGTCGACGCCATGCTGCGCAGCGAGTCCAGCTCGACCAGCATCGGTTTGACACGGCGCTCGGCTTCGGCCACCGCATCCTTGATCTGCTGCGCATAGTGTTCGGTGCGCTGCTGCAATTCGGCTTGCAGCAGGTCGATGCGGTCGCGCAGCGACGCGTTCTGCGTCTGTTCGGCGTCGACGCGGCCGGCCATGGCGGCCAGTTCCTTTTCAAGTCGGGCGACTGTGGTGAGCAGCGTCGCCTCGTTTGCCGAACCGTGCGTCGATTGCGAGGCCAGATGTACCTCGAGTTCGGTCACACGCGCCTGCAGCTGCTCGTTGCGGGTTTCACTCCGCGTCAGCGCGCTTTCGAGGGTTTCCTGGCGAACCGTGGCGTCGCGCAGCCGCTGTTCCGCATCGGTCACGCCGGCGCGAACCTGTTCGCGGTCGATGTCGAGACTTTCCCTGGCCGCTTTCAACGCCTCTTCATATAGCGCGCCGAGCAATGCGCCTGCCTTTTCCTCGACCGCTTTCGGAATCGCCGCACCGTCGAGCCGGATTTTCGACGCGGAACGGATCCGTTCCCAGAAATGATCGATGTCCTTCGGAATGTCGCTGGCGCTGCCGGTCTGGGTCAGATCGCGGACGTTGGCGGCCGATGGCCGAATGCCGAGATCGAAGAACAGGCGCTTGCAGGCATGCAGCGACAACTCCTGGCGGCGTGCGCCGCTCGCGCGCAGCGATTCCAGTTCTTCTCGGATGACTTCACGCATTTCATCCAGCGTCATGGCAGGACTCACAGACATTGAGATGTTGCGATCATAACGAAATACGTATTTTTTAATACTTGTTTTCGTCGACCGTGGTGAATTTACGTCGCAGTGCACAGAAATCGGGGCTGTGTGCTGTTTCGGCTGAACCAATGCCTCGATTCCGTGAAACAAAGCGAAGAAAGCGAGCCAAGTCCTTGTGCTGAAAGCATTTTTGAGCAAGCCCCGAAAAAGTGCATTTGTTTCACATGCCGCGCGTCATCCTGGCCTGTCGGTGTTCAGGGGTTGGGGTCTCTGTGGAAAACTCGACGACCGATGTCTTGAGAGTATTAGAAGTAAACACCCTTGAACCCTTAGTTAAAAACGTTAACGCCACGGCACAGCCTTATGTAGCAAGGCTTTCCGGCCGACAAGGTGAAGTTTTACGGGAACCAAGGTGATCTTCTGCGGGAGCTGAAGTGATGGGGTTCGGGGATCTGCGTGAGCCGATGCAGGAAAGGTCGTGAGCGGATTCGGGATCACAGTGAAACACGAGATTTCCCAAAGGTGAGGTTTTTCGGGGCCGTACAGCCACAGAACCCGCGCTGCGCCTACACGCACAGTTTTCTGCCTGTGCAGACATAGGTGAGAATTTGCGGGACCTTCTTCGCGCCCCCATTCTGCCTATCTTTTGAGCAGATTTCGCGAAAGGTGAGGTTTCACGGGACACCACAGGGATTTGCTGTGAGGATTTCCGGGAAACGACCGTCATTTTGCACAGAAAAAGTGCCCAGTGGAGCCTGTGAAGCCCGAAAGGTGAGGCTTTTCGGGAGGGAAATCGGGGTTTTCCTGCCCGGTTCGCGTTGAGGTGAGCTTTTTCGGGGCATTGATCACAGGCTGCCGTTCGCTTGATAGGTGAGCCTTTTCAGGAGCGCTATTTGCTCGGAAATTGGTCAAAGGTGAGGCTTTTCGGGACCCAGCACAGGGCGAATTCGCTGAAAAGCCCGCCGGGACTGGCAGAAATCTGATTTTTGCTGTGCCACTTTTTGGCAAAGGTGAGATTTTTCAGGGGGCGACGCACGGCTGTCGCATACGCTCGCATGCCACAAAGGTGAGACTTTTCGGGGGATGAGCGCCGGACACGGCAGAACGCCTGCTGCGCATAAGTATCGGATGCCATTGACATTTTTGATACCGCGGCGGTTACGGTGAGGTTTTTCGGGAGCTGCTTCCGCATCCGCTGAAGCGCCGCTTTTTTCAATAAGGTGAGGCTTTTCGGGAGGTCCTGGCGGCCGATCCCGTGTGTGCCGGGGATTCGTCGGGATCCGGGTCACAGAATTCCGAGCCGGTGAGGTGAGAATTTTCGGGGCCGAACGATTTCTGTGCGCTGTACAATGCGCGCCCGGGCCTGTGAAATGGCTTCGATCGACCCGCTGGGCACCTTTTCGGCGCAGGTTTCCGGATCCCGGAGTGGCAGTCGTGATCATCCGGCGAGCCACGCCTGTACATGCATACAGGCTGGCGCGGACCTGTCCGCTCGATGTCGCGACATCCAGTGGCGGCCCTGTGACGAGGGCCGAAAGCGCAGTCGTAAAATTACGACAAATTGAAAGGTGAGCCGATACGGGAACAAGTTTCGCACGTGTCGAGCACAGGCAAAAATCTGTGAATCCGCGCATCCCGCGACACGTCTGGACGAGTCCGAAACGCTGTAAATCCGGACCGGTGAGGGTTTTCGGGAGAGGGTTGGGGTGAGTGCCGTTTTGCACGTGCACTTCACCGGCTATGGTGAGCATGTCGTTCTGGACGCACATCACCACAGGCGCTATCCTTCCGTGAAACTTCTCCTCCGACCTGACGCATGGCCACGAAGCGCGCCAAGAAAACCGATGTGGATGTGGTGAGTGCCAGTTCAGCCGAATTGCGTAAGGCCGTCGAGGCGATCGCAATTCAGCCGAAGAGCGGCAAGATCACACTCCTGACCCGCAAGCTGTTCAACGTCCTGCTCGCCGTCGCGCAGCAGGCCGACGACTCGGGCGATACCTATCGCGCGCTGCTGTCGGATATCGTCGCCAACTCCGCCTTCGATTCGAACGACACCGCACTGGTGAAGGAACACCTGCGCCGCATGGTGTCGGTTCAGGTCGAGTGGAGCACGGGGACGTCGAGCCAGAAGCCGGGCCGCAAGTGGGGGATCTCGACGCTGATCGCTGATGCCGAAATTCTCGAGGATCCGACCACCCGCCGCGTGTGGGTCGAATTCTCGTTCGCACCGAAGATCAAGAAGAAACTGCTCGACCCTGTCCAGTACGCGCGCCTGAGCCTCCAGTTCCAGAGCCAGCTGCGCAGCAGCGCCGGTCTCGCGCTCTACGAAATCTGCGTGCGCTACCTGACGAACCCGAGCCACCTGACGATGCGCGAGCCGTGGGAGTGGTGGCGGCCGATCCTGTCGGGCACGCCGGATACGGAAGCCGGCGACGAGGCGAAGCGCGAGTACAAGTACTTCAAGCGCGACTATCTGCGTCCGGCGATCGCCGAGGTCAATGCGGTCACCAACATCTTCGTCGAACTGATCGAGCATCGTGAAGGGCGGCGGGTCGCGGAGATCCAGTTCCGCGTGACCGAGCGCAAGCAGCCGATGCTCGCGCTCGACGAGCATCCGAACGTGTTCGACAGCACGCTGGTCGACCGGATGGTGAAGCTCGGGATTCCGCTCAAGGAAGCGCAGACGCTCTACGCGGACAGCGAGGAAAACCGGATTCGCGCCGCGCTGCAGATGACCGAGCAGCGGATGCGCAGCACGACGCTGCCGCCGGTGCGCAGTGCGCCCGCGTTGTTCAAGGATGCGCTGAAGAAGGGGTATGCGCCGCCGGTCGAATCCGTCGACGCGCTGCCTTCCGGCACGCCTGCCGCGAAGGTCGTCGCGGCGCAGCCGGACGATCTGAAGGCGCGTCTGTTGAGCGAGTTCGCGGCGTTCCGCCGCAAGGAAGCGAAGGTGTTGTACGAGGAGCAGGGCGACGCGGAGCGCGAAGTGGCGCGCGAGTCGTTCGAGTCGGAAGTGTTGCCGACGATGGGCTCGCACCTGCGTGACGACTGGCGCAAGCGCGGTCTCGATTCGAAGCTGGCCGAGACGGCGTTTTTCGACTGGCTGGCGCAGAAGACCTGGGGCGAGCCGACCGACGGCGACCTGCTGTCGTTCACCCTGAATCAATCGCGGGCCGCCTGAGGCCCGTTCAGGCCCCTCTGACGGGCCGCCGCCGGCGGCCCGCCCAACCGGCGGGCCCGGCGCATCGCCAGGCCCTGCCGGCCGTTTCCATCAGTCCGACAACAGCATCCGCTCGAGCTGCTCGAGGATCGCGTCGCGCTTGTCCTTCGGGAGGCCGCGCAGGCGCAGTTCGATGCGGTCTTCGCCATACGACTTCAGGTCGCCGACCGACTTGCCGCCGAGCTTGATCTCGAGACGCTGCGCATAGCGCTGGCGGCCCGCCGTCTTCGGCGTTTCCTGCGCCGCGACGCGGCCCTTGACGATGTCCGACACCTGGCGCGTGCTGAGATCGTCGGACACGATCTTGTTGATCAGCCGCAGCGTCGCCTCGGTGCCGCGCGCATTGTGATAACGGCCGACCTGATACGCCATGTTCGAACCGAAACGATCGGGGCGCGCAACCATCTCCTGCATCACGCCTTCCGGCAGCTTGCCGATCGACAGCGCAACCGCAACCGTCGACTCGTCGAGGCCGAGATGCTCGGACAACTCCTTCTGACTCTGGAAGTGCTTGTCGTCGAGGAAGCGGCGCCACACGACGGCGTTGTCGAACACCGTCTGCGAATCGCGTTGCACGTTCAGATCGTAGCCGAGCTTGTAGCTCTGGATCCCGATCGGCACGTCGATCACGATCGCCTTCACCGACTCCTTGTTCGCTTCCTTCAGCGCGCGCACGCGGCGGCCGCCGTCGCTGACGAAATACGAACCCGGATTGTCGTAGTCAGGAATCACGTGGATTGCCTGCTGCTGCCCCTGCTTCGCGAGGTTGACCGCGAGTTCGGCAATCGACGATTTCAGATAGAAGTGCCGCGGGTTGAACGGGCTATGCTTGATCGCCTTCAGCGACAGCTCGATCACCTGGCCGGGCGCATAGCGGTTCTCGAGGCGCCACGCGCGATATTGCGGCGACTCGTCGGTTGACGGATCGAGCAGGACGTCCGGAGTTGGCGGCGGCGTGATGTCTTTCTTTGCGGACTTCGTCGGGGCCGGCGTGGCCGTCTCGGATTTGACGATGCCGTCGATGGCATTCAGCCGATCAAGCGCCGTGCGTTTCTCGCTCGTCGTGATATCCGGGCGCGCTTGGAATCCTTTTGCAAATTGGGAGGGTTTCATGTGACTCCTTTATGCGCATAAAGTCAGGGCAGCATGGCGACGATTTCGTCGGCACATGCGCGGATTTCCGCGGCGGCCAGCTTGGCGCCGCGATCGTTCATCTGCAGCACGGTCTGACCGAGCGCCATCGCCTGCTTGTACGCTTCCCTGGTCGGGATTTGCGTCTTCAGCAACGGGAATCCGAGCTCCTCGAGCGCGCGCTTGAGTTCGCGGGTGAGCATGCGCTTCTCTTCGGTCTTGTTCAGCAGGAAGACGGCACGGAGGTCTTCGTTCATCACCTGCGCCTGCTGAATCAGCTTGACCAGCCCGACGCTCGACCAGTAATCGGCTGGCGATGACGAAGTCGGGATCACGGCGATCGATGCGGCCAGCAGCACGACGCCGGAGACCTTCTCGGTGATCGACGGCGGGCAATCGACGACGATGATGTCGTAGTCGTTGATGAACTTCTTGATCTCGCGATGGATCTGGCCGCCGGCTTCGGCGAGGTTGACGACCGGGAAAGGGATGCCGGCGTCGCTGTCACCGGATGCGCTCGACCAGTGAACCAGTGTGTTTTGACCGTCAGCGTCGATGACGAGGACGCGCTTCCCTTTCTCATGGAATGCCGCGCCGAGGTGCATGGCAATGGTGCTTTTGCCGACGCCACCTTTTTGTTGAGTGACTGCAATGATTTCCGCGGCCAATTTTCACTCCTGTTTTTGGTCGTTGGAATTCTACAGGACGATATTTATATTTCAATGAAATTGTCGTTCGCTAACTACGCGTTAGCCATTCGGGCTATCGGTTTATGCGCATAAACAAATGGGGACGCCGGATGGCTGGGGTGGAGGGTGGCGAGAATGCTGCGGAGGATGATGAGCGGGGGGCGTCGTGACGACAGGCGTTTCGGTCTCACGTTCGAAAAGCTGATCGGCGCAATGTGTCGGGGTCTGCCCTGTCGATGGTTGAATGAGCGCGACCTTGGTGACGCGAGAGTTTGTGCGCATAAACTTCGGCGGTGCTGGAGAGCATCCACGAGTCAGCGTCGTCGCTTGAGCACGAGCCCGGATGACGAACTCTGCACGGCTCAGGCCGGTACGATACTCGCGCGATGCGCCGCGTGCAGCGACGAAGCGCTGGGCACCCCAAGCGTTTATGCGCATAAACCTTCGAGGGGCTCGGCTGCTATTAGCGGCCGCACGTCGGCAAGCGCGCATAAAGATGCCTCCACGACAATGTCCCGGACGCCATCGCCTATCGCCTCGCTGATCGTTCGAGGCATCGAAGGTGCTCGGGCCGGCCGTGATATCGGTGGACCTCCCCACCCCAGAAAGCGACAGCTTTATGCGCATAAACCCGGCGACGCATAAACCATACGATGGCCCCCGCGGCGGAGCCTGCCACACGCCATAGCGATTCGTCGTTATTCACCCGCGTTACTCGCCAACGTAGACGGTCTCGGCAATCGCCGGTGCAATGCACTTTATGCGCATAAACGCATCAAGCGCGCTGCACGCTCGTCGCCGCGACCGACTCTCTCCACACGCGACACCGAGACTCCAACTCCCCTTCCCCCGCGTGCCGGTACCCCGTCGAAACAACCGCAACCAGACTGGCTACAATACGTGCCTTTCCTATCCAGGCCCGAATGATGATCACGATCTACCACAACCCCCGCTGCTCGAAGTCCCGCGAGACGCTCGCACTGGTCGAGACGCTGAACACCACCGGCACGTCGGTGAATGTCGTCGAGTATCTGAAGACGCCGCCGACGGTCGAGGAACTGGAAGCGCTGCATCGTCAGCTCGGGCGCCCGGTGCGCGACATGCTTCGCGACGGCGAGGAGCCGTACAAGACACTGGATCTGGCCCGTGCGAGCCTGACCGACGCGGAGGCCTACGCAGCGATTGCGGCTCATCCGATTCTGCTGCAGCGTCCGATCGTCGTGTATCGAGGCAAGGCAGCCATCGGCCGCCCGCCTGAATCGGTGCGCGCGCTGTTCGAATAATTGTTGTCCGGCGTATTTTTCTTATCGCATCATCCCGGCGCGAGCGTGCCGGGAATGCGCGGCTGAATTCGCAAGCCGCAACCCACCCCCGCGGCCGCGATCACCGTCGGCCACTCGCCGCGACAATCACCGCGTCGGACCGGCCGGCTGAATTCGAGTACAGCAACCCTCCACCGTGGCTGCGCTACCGGCAGCCGCCAAATGAGCCGCTCGAAGCGGCAATCAAAGACGCGCCGGATCGACCCACCGAGTTCGCACACCGCCAACGACCCCCGCCGCCACGCAGCGAGAAGCCCGTACTCGATGCCCGCGAGCCACCTCCAGCGTCACCTTGTCGACGTCAACAACGACATCACCAACTTCAACGCGTAACCGCTCAACGACATCAGCAACTCAGCCCTGCCCATCGCCCGACGACTCATCGCGATCGCCGCCCGCGGCATCCCCCGCACCCCGCCCCGCCGCCGCATGCGCCGCCGTCCGCAGCAGCGCGATCTGCCCGCGATACGCCCGGCATCCGCTGCAAGCCGGCAGATGCACATGCACCTGCATGTGCTCATGAAGCGTCAAGGACCGGTCGAGCGCATCCGACAGCAGTCGCGTCACGTCCCTACATTTCCCCGGCAGCATCTTCGGTCGTCAGTCCTTTTTCGCTGAGGCAGGTGCGCAGGCGCGTGCGCGCCCGATACAGCAGCACGCTGCAATGATTCGTCGTCAACGTCAGTTCGCTGCAGATGTCGGCAATCTCGACGTCGAGGAACTCGCGCATCATGAACACGCGCCCGATGTGCTCCGGCAGGTGGTCGAGGCAGACCTGGAACAGCGTCCAGAACTGCTGTTGCTGCAATAGCGTTTCGGGGCGCGGCCACGGTCGCGGCTTCGTGTGTGCGGCCCAGTGTCCGTTTTCCTTGAACAATTCGCGATCCAGCACGGATTCGCCGTCGAGTTCCGCATCGAGCGCGGACAGGCTCACCGTCCGCTGCCGTGCACGCAGGATGTCGATCAGCTTGTTGCGCAGGATGCCGAACACCCAGGTCTTGTGGGCGGACCGTCCCGCGAACTCGCCCGCATGCGACCACGCGGCGGTCAGCGCTTCCTGCACGGCATCCTCGGCCGCATCGGCATCGCGGAGCTGGAGCCGCGCGAAGCGCAGCAGGTCGCGCCGCAGTTGCGCGAGATAGGCAGGGTCGTCGTACGCGGACAGCATGGCGGGTCGGGAGCCTTACAAAGCGGAAGCGCTCGTGTGTGCGCCATCGGGCGGGCACATCGCGGTGTGCGAGCAGCTTACTGGTCACGTCGCCGCGCTGCAACGCGTGTTCCGTCACGTATTCACGAAGCGGCCGGCGCGCTGCGCTATGCTTGCCGGAGCCCCGCGTCGCACGCCGCGAAATCCTGGCGCGGGCGATTTGTAACATCAGACCATAACGGTCAAGTTATCCACAATTTCTGTGGAAAACCTTGTGGAAAGTCGGCCGGTCTGCCCCGTGGGACGGCTCGCGGGCTGGCCTGCCTATAAACAGACCTTTGTCGCCTGTTCAGAATCAATCGATCCGATTCCTCACTCACCGGAAGGAGAAAGCCATGTCCTATCGTGTTGCAGTCGTCGTCGGCAGCCTGCGTCGCGGTTCCTGGAACCGCGCGCTCGCGCACGCCGTGATTTCGCTCGCCCCCGCCGGTTTTTCGTTCGAATTCGTCGAGATCGGCGAACTGCCGCTGTACAGCCAGGACTACGACGCGGACTTTCCGGAAGTCGCGAAGCGCTTCAAGCAGTCGATCGAAGCGGCCGACGCACTGCTGTTCGTCACGCCGGAGTACAACCGCTCGATCCCGGGCGTGCTGAAGAACGCGCTCGACTGGGGCTCGCGCCCGTGGGGCCACAACTCGTGGTCCGGCAAGCCGGGCGCCGTGCTCGGCACGTCGCCGGGCGCGACCGGTGCCGCGCTCGCGCAGCAGCACCTGCGCAACGTGCTCGCGTATCTCGACGTGAAGACGCTCGGGCAGCCGGAAATGTTCATCAAGCATGACTCGGCGCGCATCGACGACGAGGGCCGGATCGTCAGCGAGGACACCCGCAAGTTCCTGCAGGGCTTCGTCGACCGCTACGTCGACTGGGTGCGCGTGCTGAAGGCGGCCTGATCGCCGTACCCTTCCCGCTGCCGGCACCGGCCCGCGTGCCGCGGGTCAGGCGCCGGCGTGCCGCGCGTCGCGCGCTTCGCGGATGCCGAGCAGGATCTCGTCGAGCAGCGCGATGTCGAACGGCTTCGACAGCACGCGCACGTTGACGGTGCGCGTGCGGTCGAGTTCCTCCGCGTAACCCGTGACCAGGATCACGGGCAGCTTCCCCGGCCGCCTGTCGATCGCTTCGGCGAGGTCGATGCCGTTCAGGCGGCCCGGCATGTGGATATCCGAGATCACCAGGTCGAATGCATCGTTCGCGGCCGCGCCCTCGATCAGGCGCAACGCGTCGTCGCCGGTGGGCGCATAGGTGACGCGGTGACCGAGCAGCGTGATCAGCGCTTCGGTGCCGGCCGCGACTTCGCTGTTGTCTTCGACCAGCAGCACGTGCAGGCCCGTGAGCGCGCCCGTGTCGTGCGCGACGGCCTGCGGCCGTGCGACGATGTCCTCGACGCGCGCGCGCGGCAGGTAGAGGCGCACCGACGTGCCGGCGCCGACCGCGCTGTCGATCGTCGCGAGGCCGCCCGAGCGCTCGCAGAACGCGAACACCTGCGGCAGCCCGAGCCCCGTTCCCATCCCCTGCGGCTTCGTCGTGAACAGCGGCTCGAACGCGCGCGCGAGCACGTCGGGCGCCATGCCCGAGCCCGTATCGTCGAGCGAGATCTGCACGAAGTCGCCGGTCAGCGGAAAGCCGTCCTCGCGGCGCAGCGTCACGTTGCGCGCACCGACCGTGAAGCGGCCGCCGACCGTCATCGCATCGCGCGCGTTGACGGCGAGATTGATCACCGCGAGCTCGAGTTCGGCGACATCGACCCGGATCGGCCATACGCCGGGCTCGATCGCGACGACCAGCAACGATTTCGAACCGAGCGACGTCTTCAGCAGTTCGCGGCACGTGCCGACCCATTGGCCGACGTCGATCGTCTCGTTGTGCAGCGGCTGCTTGCGCGCGACGCCGAGCAGCTGGCGCGTGAGCGACTGACCGTTCTTCAGCGCGCGTTCGATCGCGCCGAGTTCCTTGTCGAGATGCTGGACCCCGCGTCGCCGCGCGATCTGCACGTTGCTCGAGATGATCATCAGCAGGTTGTTGAAGTCGTGCGCGACGCTGCCGACCAGGTTGCCGAGCGCCTGCATCTTGCGCGACTGCCGGTACGCCGATTCGATCGAGCGCCGCATCGACGCTTCGGCCTGCCAGCGGTCCCAGGCCTCCTCTTCCGCCTTCAGCCGCTTCAGCGACAGCCAGATCACCGACCACAGCGCGATCGACGGCACGAACATCGAGATGAACAGCACGCTCAGGTGTTCGTACCATTCACGCCAGATCGCCGAGGTGCGATACGCGCAGGTCACGTACACGGGATAACTGCCGACCTGGCGGTATGCGACGATCTCGCTGCTGGCGCCGTCGTGGCGCACTCGCACGACGCCCGCGCGCGGATCGTTGCTCGCGTTGCCGAACGTGGCCGTGCGGTCGGTGTGCGCGAGCGACGGCGGCGGCGGATACGACGCGATCACCGCGCCGTCGGAGCGCGCGAGCGCCATCGTCATCGGCGTGGCCGCGCCGCCGAGCAGGTCGCGGTAGAACGCATTGAAATACGACGACTTCAGCGCGATCGACACCATGCCCGCGAATGAACCGTCGCTATGGCGTCGCGCGACGCCCGTGTTGAACACGGGGATGTTCTCGAGCTTGAGCGGCCCCATCATCAGCCGCGAGATGTGTTCGATGACCTTGCCGTCGCGGATGCCGGCGAAGTCGTCGCGGTTCGCGATCGACGCGTAGGGCGCCGGATAGTAGAGGCTGTTGGCGAGCAGCATCCCGCTCGCACCGAAGATCGACACCGCGGCCACCTGCGGATAGCCGCCTCCGATCGTGTTCAGCGCTTCGTGGATGTCGGATTCGTGGCGGCGCACGGTGGCGTCGTCCATGTCCTGCACGAGGTCGACGATGCGCGCATCGAGCGTCTCGCTCAGGTCGAACACCTTGAGCGCATGTTCCTCGGCGACGCGCACGGTGCGCATCGTCACGTCGCTCGCCGCGGCTTCGCGTGTCTTCAGGTCGTTGTACGCCATGACAGACACGTAGATGCACGGCAGCACGATCGCCGCGACCAGCAGCACGATCAGCGTCACGCGCCGGACCGCGAAATCGTGCTCGGGTGCGCCGGACGCATAGCTGCCGTCGTCCTGCCAGTCGTCGGCGGGCGTGGAGGCGTGCGGGCGGGAGTCGGCGGGACGTTCGGACGTCATTGAAGAATGCGGGTGAAGCTGAGGTGTTCAATCATAAACGAGTTGCGCGCGCGCGCCGCACCGCTGCACGGATGTGCAACCTGTTGATTCCGACAGGGAAAAATGAAAGTTTGAAAACGCTATGAATCCGGCAGCGCAAACGTACACAAAGAAAAATTTTGCGTGCCTATCTTGAAAATGGTCGCGGCTGTTTTCGGAATGCCGGGCAATCGAATCGATTCTGTTCGAAATGGTGAAAATGACGAGTTGCACCGCCTTCGGTTTACTCAGAGAATCGCGCCTTGCTTTCCCTATGACAGATATATGCGCCCGCCGGCGTTTGCGGCGCGGTGTGTCGCGTGCCTCGTGCCGCGGCGCCCGCGCGCGGCCGCACGGTGGTTGCCCGCGCATGATTGCATGGCGCCTCAAGAAGTGCGCCGCGCGGTCGTTAACGCGAGAGAGACCATTCCGTATACCGCTTCGCCGCCATGCCTTTGCCGATCGTGATCGCCGACGACTCCTTGCTCGCTCGCAAACTTCTGACGAAGGCACTGCCGGGAGACTGGGACGTCGATGTCGCGTATGCGGCGAATGGTCGTGAGGCCCTGGCGCTCTATCGTGACGGCAAAGCTTCCGTGATGTTTCTGGACCTGACGATGCCCGACATGAACGGCTATCAGGTGCTCGAGACACTGCGCCACGAAGATCTGAACACGTTCGTGATCGTGGTATCCGCCGATATTCAGCCGCAGGCGCAAGCACGCGTGCGCGAGCTGGGCGCGATCGCATTCGTGGCCAAGCCCGTGACGTCGGAGGCGTTGCTGCCCATTCTCAAGGAGTATGGGTTGTATGCCTGAATCGGTGTTCACGGCGGAGCAACGCGACGCGTTGCAGGAGATCGCCAACCTCGCGATGGGCCGCGCCGCCGCACGGCTCGCGCTGCTGCTCGGCCACTTCATCGAGCTGTCGGTACCGCGCGTGCGCGTCGTGAAGGCCGCCGATGCGGGCGACGCGCTGCGCGAGATGACGGGCATCCACGAGAACGTGACGGCCGTGCGCCAGGGATTCCGTTCCGACATCAAGGGCGAGGCGATCGTGCTGTGCCGCAGCGCGGGCGTCGCGCGGCTCATGTCGCTGATGGACCGCACGTTCGGCGACGGCGTGTACGCCGGCATGGCCACGCAGGACGAACTCATATTCGATGTCTCGAACGTGCTGATGAGCGCGTGCGTCGCGTCGATTCTCGACGAGCTCGGCCGCAAGCCCGTGTTCTTCCCGCCGGGGCTGCTCGGCGCGAACGTGTCGTTCGACGACGTGTTCCAGCCGAACGCGCTCGCCTGGAGCGTCGCGCTGCTGCTCGAAGTGAACTTCGGCCTCGAGGATCACGCGTTCCGCGCGCATTTCGTGATGCTGATGGCCGAGGACTCGATCCGGCTGATGGGCGATGCGCTCGACGCGTTGCTGTCCGCGCTATGAACGCTATCGCCACCGCCCCTGCCGCGTCGCTGAGCGACCTCGTGATCGAACGGGTGGGCTTCGGCCTGTTCGTACTCGACCGCACGATGACCGTGCTGATGTGGAATCGCTTCATGCAGGACCACACCGGCATCCCGGCTGCCAACGTGATCGGCCGCAACCTGTTCGATTGCTTTCCGGAGCTGCCGCGCGCGTGGCTCGAACGCAAGCTCGAGAGCGTCTTCCAGCTCGGCAGCTTCGCGTTCAGCTCGTGGGAGCAGCGACCTTACCTGTTTCGATTCGAGCACGACCGGCCGATCACGGGCGGCGTCGACTACATGCAGCAGGACTGCACGTTCATGCCGCTCACGCGGGGCCGCGAAGTCGAGGCCGTGTGCGTGACGATCTCGGACGTCACGCACGTGAGCGTGATGCAGCGCGAGCGCGAGGAGGCGGTCGCGAAGCTGCGCGAGCATGCGAATCGCGACGGCCTCACCGGCATCGCGAACCGGCGCTTCTTCGAGGCGCGGCTCGGCGACGAGTTCGCGCGTTGGCAGCGCTACGGCGGCGACCTGTCGGTGCTGCTGTTCGACCTCGACCACTTCAAGACGATCAACGACCGGTTCGGGCATGCGGCCGGCGATGCGGTATTGCGCGAGACGGCGCGCCGCGTCGCGTCGATCGTGCGCGCGCAGGATACGTTCGGCCGCTTCGGCGGCGAGGAGTTCGCGCTGCTGCTGCCGTGCACGAATCTCGACGAGGCGATGCGGGTGGCCGACAAGGTGCGCGACGCGATCGGCGGCACGCCGGTCGACGCGGAAGGCGTCAGCGTGCCGGTGACGGCGAGCGTCGGCGCCGCGTGTGCGACGGCCGGCGCGGCGGCGTGCGACGTGCTCGTCAACGAGGCCGACACCGCGCTTTATCGCGCGAAGCGGCTCGGGCGCGATCGGTCGATCGCGTACGCATGACCGCTGCGTCGTAGCGCCGCCGCTCCGCGCGGGCCACGCACGCCGTTCAGCTTTTCGCGATATCCGCCAGCACGCCGGCCAGCACGGCCGGCTGCGACACGAACGGCGAATGGCTGCTGTCGAGCTGGTGCACGTGCGTCGGGTTATCGGGCACGAACGCATCGGCTTCGTCGATGAAGCGCTGCTGCAGCGCGGGCAGGATCACGCGATCCGCCAGGCACTTGATGTAGTGACGGTCGATCGCGCCCCAGCGCGCGGCGGTCGTCGGGATCGCGGTCGCGAACGGCGCGGCCGGCACGTCGCAGGTCATCAGGTTCGCCACCGCTTCGAAGTCGGCCTGCGGCGCGTCGTCATACAGTGCGCGCTTCGCGAGTTCGCGATACGCGGCATCGCCGCTGCGCGGATCGATCCGCAGCGCGCCCGCGACGCGCGGGCTCGCGAGCATCAGCGGGCCCAGCATTTCGCCCTTGTTCTCGGGCGCGCGCACGTAGTCGAGTCCCGGCACGCCGGACGCGGGCATGAACGCCGCGAGATAGACGATCTTCGCGATCTTCTCCGGCGCACGTTCCGCCGCGGCCGTGATCGCGAGGCCGCCCATGCTGTGCCCGACCAGTACGACCTTGCCGTGGCCGAGCGCATACGCGTCGTCGACGGCCTGCATCACCTGCGTCGCGTAATCGTCGAGCGTGGTATTCGCGACCGGCGACGGCTCGGCGCCGAAGGCATCCTCGTCGAGCGGCCGTTCGAGATAGGACGCCGGAAAGCGGGCATTGATGCCGTGCGCGGGCAGGTCGCGCGCGATCGACAGGTAGCCGCGCGCGGCCAGCGCGGCCGCGACGTGCGCGTAGCACCACGCACCGTGCCACGCGCCGTGCACCAGCACAAAAACGGGATGGTCGGATTTGGCGGTTACGTTCGTCTCCATGGTGTCCGTGTTTTTTCGAGAAAGATGTTCATCTTAGACGAAGCCGCGCGTGTCCAAGCATGAACGCGCGGCCCGGCCGTGCGCCGGCTCGCACCGGCTGTCGCGATGAGGCCCTTTTGTCTCGTACAGGCCACATTTCGTCCTGATCTGATTTGAATTTGCGCCGAAGCGCGCTAATTTGACGCTTTCTTCCCGATTGCGCCCCATGAACGTCGACTATCTCTTCTACCGGCGGCCGGACAAGCCTGGCCCCTATTCCCTCGACGACCTGGGCGAGATCGCGCCGCCGATCGGCCCGAGCGACGTGGTGCGCGCGGGAATCGCGCGCGTGTTCGAGCAGATCGACTGGCAGGAGTCACCCGACGTGCCGGGCGCGTGGTTCGGCACCGGGGGCCCGTCGTTCCAGTTCACGGCGGAGCCCGACGGGCGCGTGACGAGCTTCATGGGCTCGCGGCTCGAACGCCGCTCGATGCTGCAGCTGACCCGCGAAATGGGACTCATCGCGCTCGACCTGCAGCGCGACATCGTCTACGGCTGACGGGCGGCGCGACGCCGTTCCCCGCCGCGGCCGGCCACGCCGGGCCGCTCGCCCTCGGGCGGCCTGCCGCGTGTCCGCCATCGAACTTCAAAGGTTGCTATACTTTCGCCCAATTCCGGCTTCCGGCCGGTAATTTGTGCCTGTCTACGTCGATCGTTCGCATATCTCGCACGCATTTGACGCCCTGACCAACCCAGCCGGGCATGGCTTCTTCAATCGCCCCGCGTGGGTGTCTCCGTGGAGCTCGTCTTGGCCGTTTCCAATCTCGTCGTGGACGAACAAGAAACCGACGCCGCTGCCGTCACATCGGGCAGTTCTTTCTATTTGGCGATGCGCATCCTGCCGGCGGTGCAGCGCGACGCGATGTTCCAGGTCTACGCGTTCTGCCGCGCGGTCGACGACATCGCCGACAGCGACCTGCCGCGCGCCGAGCGCAACGCGGGCCTCGATCGCTGGCGCGCGGACATCGACGCGTGCTTCGCCGGCCAGCCGCCGCGCCATCTGGTCGCGCTCGAGCGCGAGATCCGCGCGTTCAACCTGAAGCGCGAGGACTTCCACGCGATGATCGACGGGATGGCGATGGACGCCGCCGAGGACATCTGCGCGCCGGACGAGCCGACGCTCGACCTGTTCTGCGATCGCGTGGCGAGCGCGGCCGGCCGTCTGTCGGTGAGGATTTTCGGGATCCCGGAAGCGGAAGGCATCACGCTGTCGCACCACCTCGGCCGCGCACTGCAACTGACGAACATCCTGCGCGACATCGACGACGACGCGGCGATCAACCGCTGCTACCTGCCGCGCGAGCTGCTCGCGCGCGAAGGCATCGCGATCACCGATCCGGCGACGATCGTGCGCGACCCGGCGCTGCCGCGCGTATGCGCGACGCTCGTCGAGCGCGCGCTCGCGCACTTCCGCGCGGCGGACGCGGTGATGGACACGTGCACGCGTGCGCAGGTGAAGGCGCCGCGCATCATGTCGGGCGCGTATCGCTGCATTCTCGAGGCCGCGATCGCGCGCGGCTTCGCCGCCCCGCGCGCGCCGCTGCGCAAGCCGAAGGCGCGCATGCTGATGATCGCCGCGCGCTACGCGCTGTTCTGAGCCGATGCCCAGAACCGTCCACGTGATCGGTGCAGGACTCGCGGGCCTGTCGGCCGCCGTCGAGCTGCAACGCCGCGGGCGGCGCATCGTGCTGCACGACGCGCATGCACATGCGGGCGGCCGCTGCCGCTCGTGGTTCGACGGGACGCTGAACACGACGCTCGACAGCGGGCTGCATCAGGTTTTCGCGGGGCAGTCCGCGACGCAGCGCTACCTGCGCGCGACCGGCGCCGCCGATCAGCTCACGGGGCCCGCGCTGCCTGAATGTCCGGTGGTCGACGTCGCGTCGCAGCAGCGCTGGACGCTGCGTTTCGGCAACGGGCGCTGGCCGTCGTGGCTGTTCGACGCCGCGTCGCGCGCGCCGGGCACCACGCCGCTCGACTACCTCGCGCTGGCCTCGCTCGCGTTCGCGCGCACCGGCCGCTCACTCGCACAGACGATGCGATGCGACGGCGTGCTGTGGGATCGTTGGCTGCGGCCATATTTCCTCGGGGTGCTGAACGTCGAGCCGCGCCACGCGAGCGCCGAGCTCGCGCGCGCGGCGCTGAGCGGCACGTTCGCAGCGGGCGGCGCCGGGTGGCGCCCGCTCGTCGCGCGCCACGGGCTCGGCAGCGCATTCGTCGAGCCGGCGCTGCGGATGCTGCAGCACGGCGGCGCGCAGATCCGGCTGAACTCGCGGCTCGATGCGTTCGAATTCGGCGCGCACGGCAACGCGGTCGATGCGGTCGCGATCGGCGGCGAGCGCGTCGATCTCGCGCCGGGCGACGCGGTCGTGCTGGCCGTGCCGCCCGAGGTTGCGCAGCCGCTCGTCCCGGATCTCACCGCGCCCGATACGTTCAGCGCGGTCGTGACCGCGTATTTCGCGGTCGACACGCCCGCCGGCAGCCCGCTGCAGACGACCGTCGTCAACGGCGTCGTCGACGCGGTGCGCACCGGCGGCGGTCCGCTCGCGGCGACGATCCGCGACGCGGGCCGCTGGCTCGACATGCCGCGCGATGCGCTCGCGCGGCGCATCTGGGAAGACGTCGCGCGCGTGACGGGCGCGAACCCGGAAACCATCCCCGCGTGGCAGTTCGTCGTCGAGCCGCGTGCGGGGTTTGCGGCGGTGCCGTCGCAGGAAATGAAACGTCCGGCCGTGCGTACGCGCTGGACCAATCTCGTGCTGGCGGGCGACTGGATTGCCACCGGCTTGCCCGCCACGATCGAGGGCGCGATCCGTTCCGGCCAGCTGGCCGCGGACGTGCTCCAGACACAATAAGAGAGGGACCGATGAACGATCTCACCGATATGGCTACCCTGTCCGCCGGCACCACGCCGGCCGGGCTCGACGCGGCCGTCGCCAGCGCGACCGACGCGCTGCTGGCCGCGCAGAACGCGGACGGACACTGGGTCTACGAACTCGAGGCCGATTCGACGATTCCCGCCGAATACGTGCTGCTCGTCCACTATCTCGGCGAGACGCCGAACCTCGAACTCGAACAGAAGATCGGCCGCTATCTGCGCCGCATCCAGCAGGCCGACGGCGGCTGGCCGCTGTTCACCGACGGCGCGCCGAACATCAGTGCGAGCGTGAAGGCCTATTTCGCGCTGAAAGTGATCGGCGACGACGAGAACGCCGAGCACATGCAGCGTGCGCGCCGCGCGATCCACGCGATGGGCGGCGCCGAGATGTCGAACGTGTTCACGCGGATCCAGCTCGCGCTGTACGGTGCGATTCCGTGGCGCGCGGTGCCGATGATGCCGGTCGAGATCATGCTGCTGCCGCAGTGGTTCCCGTTCCACCTGTCGAAGGTGTCGTACTGGGCGCGGACCGTGATCGTGCCGCTGCTGGTGCTGAACGCGAAGCGTCCGATCGCGAAGAATCCGCGCGGCGTGCGCATCGACGAGCTGTTCATCGACCCGCCCGTCAACGCCGGTCTGCTGCCGCGCCAGGGCCACCAGAGCCCCGGCTGGTTCGCGTTCTTCCGCGTCGTCGATCATGCGCTGCGCGCGGTCGACGGCCTGTTCCCGAACTACACGCGCGAACGCGCGATCCGCCAGGCCGTATCGTTCGTCGACGAGCGCCTGAACGGCGAGGATGGCCTCGGCGCGATCTATCCGGCGATGGCCAACGCGGTGATGATGTACGACGCGCTCGGCTATGCGGAAGATCATCCGAACCGCGCGATCGCGCGCAAGTCGGTCGAGAAGCTGCTCGTCGTGCAGGAGGACGAAGCGTATTGTCAGCCGTGCCTGTCGCCGGTGTGGGACACGTCGCTCGCCGCGCACGCGCTGCTCGAAACCGGTGACGCACGTGCCGAGGAAGCCGTGCTGCGCGGCCTCGACTGGCTGCTCCCGCTGCAGATCCTCGACGTGCGCGGCGACTGGATCTCGCGCCGCCCGAATGTGCGTCCTGGCGGCTGGGCGTTCCAGTACGCGAACGCGCACTATCCAGACGTCGACGATACGGCCGTGGTCGTGATGGCGATGGATCGCGCGCAGAAGCTCAAGCAGACGGACCAGTATCGCGAATCGATGGCGCGCGCGCGCGAATGGGTCGTCGGCATGCAGAGCAGCGACGGCGGCTGGGGCGCGTTCGAACCGGAAAACACGCAGTACTACCTGAACAACATCCCGTTCTCGGATCACGGCGCGCTGCTCGATCCGCCGACCTCGGACGTATCGGGCCGCTGCCTGTCGATGCTGTCGCAGCTTGGCGAGAGTGCGTTGAACAGCGAGCCGGCCCGTCGCGCGCTCGACTACATGCTGAAGGAACAGGAGCCGGACGGCAGCTGGTACGGCCGCTGGGGGATGAACTACGTGTACGGCACGTGGACGGCCCTGTGCTCGCTGAACGCGGCCGGCCTGACGCCGGACGATCCGCGCATGAAGCGCGGCGCGCAGTGGCTGTTGTCGATCCAGAACAAGGACGGCGGCTGGGGCGAGGACGGCGACAGCTACAAGCTGAATTACCGCGGCTTCGAGCAGGCGCCGAGCACGGCGTCGCAGACGGCCTGGGCGCTGCTCGGCCTGATGGCGGCCGGCGAGGTGAACAACCCGGCCGTTGCACGCGGCGTCGACTACCTGATCGCCCAGCAGAACGAAGAAGGCCTGTGGGACGAGACGCGCTTCACGGCGACCGGCTTCCCGCGCGTGTTCTACCTGCGCTATCACGGCTATCGCAAGTTCTTCCCGCTGTGGGCGCTCGCGCGCTATCGCAACCTGAAGCGCGCCAACGCGACGCGCGTGACGGTCGGGATGTAACGCGTGGCGCCGACGCAGCACACCGGCACGTTGCCCGTCATCGCCGTCACGGGGATGGCGTTCGAGGCACGCATCGCGCGCGGCCAGGGCGTCGAGGCCGTGTTCGCGGCGCGGGCCGACCGCCTCGAGCGCGCGCTGGCCGAGGCGACCGCGCGCGGGTGCGCGGGTATCGTGAGTTTCGGCACGGCGGGCGGGCTCGCGCCCGATCTCGCGCCCGGCGCGCTCGTGATCGCGGACGCGATCGACGGGCCGTTCGGCCGCGTGCAGACCGATCCGGCCTGGAGCGCGCGGCTCGTCGCCGCGCTGCACGACACGCCGGTGTGGGCGCGCGTCACGCGCGGCACGATGGCGGCGGTCGGTGCGCCGGTGGTCAGCGAGCAGGAAAAGACGTCGCTGCATCGCGCGAAGGGCGCGCTCGCCGTCGACATGGAATCGCATATCGCCGCGGCCTTCGCGGCGTCGCGCGGTGTGCCGTTCGCGGTGTGCCGCGCGATCGTCGACCCGGCGTGGCGCACGCTGCCGCGCGCGGCGACGGCCGGCCTGCGCGATGACGGCAGTACCGCCATCCTGCCGATCCTCCGCGAACTGCTGAAGCAGCCGTCGCAGCTCGGCCCGCTGCTGCAGGTCGCGGGTGACGCGCGCGCGGCGCGCACCACGCTGATCCAGGCGCGGCACGCATTCGAGCGTGCGGGCGCGATGCGGATCGTCTGAGCGGCGCTCGCCGCTTTCCGCTTCTCCTCTCCCCTTCTTTTTGCGTTTCGCGTACGTGCAAAAAAAGAGCGCTGCATGATGCAGCGCTCTTGGCGTTTCCAGCGGGCCCGGTGTCGCGTTACTGCGCGGCCGGACTGCTCGCGGGTACGGTCGGCATCGCCGGCGCGATCGACGCGCCGTTGGCGGCCGGCGCGGTCGTCGTCCCGGCCGAAGCGGCAGCCGGTGCAGCCGCCGACGCAGCCGCCGGTGCCGCGGCAGGCGCGCTCGCGGGCATCGCGCCGTTGGCACCCGGATCGTCATACTGCGGCAACCCCGGCGCGGCCGGCGCGTTGTTCGGTGCCGTGCCCGATGCGCCGCCCGACTCGCCCGGATCCTCGTAGTTCGGCAAGCCCGGCACGGCCGGCGTGGCCGCCGGCACCGCACCCGATTCACCCGGTTCGGTGTAGTTCGGCGGCGCGGCCGATGCCGACTGGCCGTGATACGTCAGCGACTTGCGCTGCTGCAGATAGGCATCGCGAACGAACGAGTACGGATCGAGTGCCGCCTGCTTCAGCAGATCGGTCGCGCCGAGCAGGTCCGAACGCGCGCTGATGAACTGCGCGATGTACATCGGATTGCGCACGGCCGGCTCGATGTAGTTGAGCAGGTTGAAGCGGACGTCCACCGCGCGGCCGACGCCGTCGCGGATCGTGCTCGGGCCGAACACGGGCAGCACGAGGTACGGGCCGGACGGCATGCCCCAGCGCGCCATCGTCAGCCCGAAATCCTGGTGATGCTTCGGCAGGCCGGCCGGCGTCGCGATGTCGATCAGGCCGCCGACGCCGAACAGCGAGTTCATCGCCACGCGCATCAGATCCTGCGTTGCATCGGTGATGCGCAGCTGCAACAGGTTGTTCGCCATGTTGCCGAGATCGCCGAGGTTCGAGAAGAAGTTGCTGATCGCGGTACGCACGGGCGTCGGCGTGACCTTCTGGTAACCCTTCGCGATCGGCACGGCGATGTTCGTGTCGACCGTGTCGTTGAACTTGTACATCGCCCGGTTCATCGGCTCGAGCGGGTCGTTGGGGTTGCGGTTCGGGCCCGTCGCGCAGCCGCTCAGCACTGCGCTGGCAGCGACGGTCGCCGCAATGATTCGCACCTTATTCATTGTTTCCTTGCAATTGGTTCTTGGCGCGTTTGACGCGCGGTTTGCCCATCAGGACGGGCTGAAACACCACGGCGCCGATCAGGGTGCAGGTCAACGCCAGCGCGAGCAGCTTGCCCATGCTCGACGTGCCCGGATGATGCGACAGCCACAGGCTGCCGAAGGCGGTTGCGGTCGTCGCGGCGCTGAACAGCACCGCGTGCGTGAGGCTCGATTGCAGCAGGCCCGTCTGGCCCGCACGCCACGCCATCACGAAGTACACCTTGAACGCGACGCCGACGCCGAGCATCAGCGGCAACGCGATGATGTTCGCGAAGTTCAGCGACATGCCGAGCACGACGCACATCTCGAGCGTCACGAGGCCCGACACGAGCAGCGGCACCAGCGTGCGCAGCACGTCGCCGAAGCGGCGCAGCGTGATCCACAGCAGGATCGTGATCGAGAGGATCGACCACAGCGCCGCGTGCAGGAATGCGTTGATGATCGTGTCGGCCGAATGCAGGATCGAGATCGGGCCGCCGATCGCGCCCGGCTCCGCGGCCTTCACCGCCTGAGCGAAGCGGCGCAGCATCGTGTCGTCGTTCGGGTCGACGCCCTTCGGCACCTTCGGCGAAATCTGCACGAGCGCGTGGCCGTCCGGCGCGATCCAGTCGCGCACGAGCTGCGGCGGCAGCGATTCGCGCGTGATGTCCTGCGGCTGCAGCAGCATCGCGAGCTGGTTGAGCGCGATGCGCAGCGTGTCGGAGAACGCGCGTTCGGCGCGGTCGCGCGCCGCGCTGTCGGCGGCGGCCAGCTTCGCGAGCGACGCCGACAGATGCTGCGCGGCGGCCGCGCCCGGGCCCGGATGATCTTCCGCGGCGTAGCTCAGCAGGTCCGACACGCGCTTGAGCGCGGCGACACGCTGCGCATCGGTCGCGGCCGACGCGGCCGGCTGCGTCAGCGCGGGCAGCAGGTCGCTCGCGGCCGCGGCGATCGCCGCGCGCTTGGCCGGCTGGTCGGCCGGGACGAAGGTCGTGAGCGTCGTCGTGCGGCCGACTTCCGGCAGCGCGTCGAGGCGTTTCGCGGCCGCGTCGGCGTCGGCGAGCGACGGCGCGAGCAGCGTGACGTCGTTGACGGCCGCTTCCGGCGAATCCTTCAGCGCGAGCAGCGTCGCCATCGATTCGCTGTTCGGATCCTTCAGGTGCAGCGGGTTGAAGTCGAAGTGCAGGAACGCCAGCAGCGGCAGCGCGCCGATCACGATCGCGAGCGTGCCGATCAGGATCGGCTTGCGGTGGCGATCGAGGAAGTCGTCGACCGGCGCGAGCCACGGGAAGCCCGGCGTCTTCGATTCGCCCGGCGGCGCGAACAGGCGCAGCAATGCGGGCAGCAGCGTGAGCGTGGTCAGCAGCGCGACGAACATCCCGACGCCCGCGATCAGGCCGAGCTCGGACACGCCGCGATAGGCGGTGGGGATGAACGAGAAGAAGCTCGCCGCGACTGCCGTGGTGGCGAGCGCGAGCGGCATGCCCATCGAGTGCGCGGCGCCGATCAGCGCGTGATCGATGCGCTGATCGCGGAAGCGTTCCTCGCGGTACTTCACGCCGTACTGGATCGAGAAGTCGACGCCGAGGCCGACGAACAGCACCATGAACGCGACCGAGATCATGTTCAGCGAGCCGACCATCGCGAGGCCGAGCGCGGCGGTCACGACGAGGCCGACGAACAGCGTGACGAGCACCGAGCCGATCATCCGCTTCGAGCGCAGCGCGAGCCACAGGATGACGAGCACCGCGAGCAGCGTGAGCACGCCGTTGAGCGCGGCGCCGTCTTCCACCGACGCGAATTCGTCGTCGGCGAGCGGTTGTTCGCCGGTCAGGCGCACGACCGCGCCGTAGCGCTGCTCGAGGCCCAGCGCTTTCGCCGTGTCGCGGATCACCTGGGTCGTTTCGGCACCGGCCTTCAGCGCGCCGTAGTTGACGACCGGCTGCACCGTGACGAACGCGCGTGCCGGTTGGCGCGCGGCATCGCTGTCGACCAGCCCGCGCCACGAGAACGCGGCCGGCTTGCCGGCCAGCACGTCGTCGACCGTCGCGGCGCTGCGCGCAAGCAGCTTGGCCATCGCGGGCAGCTTCACCTGGCCGGTCAGGAGCGGCTGGCCGAGCGTGGTGGACAGTGTGGTCGCGAGCCCGGTCAGGCTCGGGTTCTTCGCGAGTTCGTTCACGAGCGGCCGCGCGCTCGCGAGCTGCGACGTCGTATCCGACACTTCCTGCGGCGACAGGAACAGCAGCCCGTTGTGCTCGAAGAACGGGCCGCCGCCGGGTTCGGCGACCTGGCCGATGCGGCCGGCGTCGGTCTGCTTCCGCAGGGCTTCGGTGAGCGTGTGCGCGGCGGCCGTCGCGAATTCGGGGGCCGGCGCCTCGACCACCGCGAGGATGGTGCCGTTGCGTTGCGGGAAGGCCTTGTCGACGGCTTGGCCGAGCGCGGCCCATTGCGGCTCCGCGTCGACGAGCTTGCTGATGTCCGTGTTGATCTTGAAGTGCTGCGCGACATAGATGCCGCTGAAGACGGCAATGACGAACGACAGCACGACGACCCAGACGGGGCGGCGTACCGACCATGCGACGAGTCGGACGATGAGAGATGTCACCATGTGGCGGTGGGGAGGGGCTGGCAAGGACAAGGCAACGAGTATACCGGCGCAACGTGGCGTCGGTCGTGACGTTGGAGCGTAAAGGGGCGGGAAGGATATTTGCGCCGCGGCGCACGAATCGGCACGGAGGGCCCGGCAATTTGTATGGGGATATTTACATAATCGGCCGGAAGCGCGCCGCGGCGGGCTCTGTGACAAAAGGGGCTCAAAGGTAACAGTCGGTCACCGCCCGGCAGGCCGGCCTCCGGGCCGCTATACTTCGACCCACCGGCCGATGCGATCGATGCAATCCGCCGGGCCGTTTTTTCTCATCGAGTGCGATATCCGTATGAAACGTCATCTGTTTGCTTTCGTCGCGGCGGCCGCCGTGTCGGTTTCCGCTATCGCGCAGAGCGCGCCGGTCGACATCGTCCGTACTGCGGTCGAAGGCACTGTCAGTGCGATGAAGGCCGATCCGGGTGCGCGCGGCGGCGACATGACGAAAGTCACGCAAGTCGTCGAGCAGCGCTTCCTGCCCGCGACGAACTTCGAGCGCACGACCCGCATCGCGGTCGGCGATGCCTGGAAGCAGGCGACGCCGCAACAGCAGCAGGAGCTGTACAAGCAGTTCAAGCTGCTGATGACGCGTACCTATGCCGCGTCGCTCGCGCAGCTCGGCGGCCAGGACGCGAAGTTCTCGTTCAAGGCCGGTGGTGCGTCGGGTGCCGATGCGCTGGTGCAGTCGACGGTCACGACGCCGGGCGACAGCCAGTCGGTCGGCTACCGGCTCGGCAAGGTCGGCAATGACTGGAAGATCTACGACATCGACATGTCGGGCGCGTGGCTGATCCAGGTCTATCAGGGCCAGTTCAAGAGCCAGCTCTCGTCGGGCGGCATCGACGGCCTGATCGCGTATCTGCAGAAGCACAATTCGCGGACGAACTGACGGTCGCGGCGCGAGCCGCGACTGCAATGCCGCGCTGAAACCATGACGCCCCGGTCGCGAAGGCGGCCGGGGCGTTGCACATTGAACAAATGCACCGTCAGTGTTTCGCCTGGCGCCGAACTAGCCGGCTCACGCCCCAAACAGCCAAGCCGGCCACGACGAGACAGACGGCCAGTACGAGCAAGAGCCCGATCCCCTCGACGTCGTCGGCATGCGCAATGGTGTCGACCCCGAAAAATGCCATCGCCGATTCGATTGCCGCGGGAATGGGCGTCTCGATCGGGAGGCGGGCGAACCAGAGCGCGAGCAGCGTGCCGAGAATGAGGGTCGCCAGGATGTTGAGGGCATAGCGCGTGACCGTCATTACTGCACCTCGACGATTCCATATGCCTTGACGTTGCTCCCGGGGATCGGCAACGTTGCGCCCCGTGCCCGAAGGTACGTCGATAACCGTTCGAAGTCTTGCGCATCCTTCACGGCGATGCAGCCTTCGCTGCGTCCGAGCGGGCCGTTCGGATGCAGGCGGAATGCGCCGCGGCGCACCCTGTTCACGGTTGTCCAATCGTCGATTGTCCCGTCCGCACGGTACAGCGCGAACCATCTATCCCGGTTGGTTCCATACAGGTTCGCACGCACGAAGTCATGGAGCCATCCCAGACGGCCTCCCGACTGTCGATCGACGACGTAATACAAGCCCCGCGGCAAAGGACCCGACTTCGGCTTCGCGATCGCTTCCGGTTTGTTGCGATCGCTCGGCATGCCCTGAACGCCGGTACGGGACCGGCGCCAACGCATGAAAGGGTGGACATCGGCTGCCCGGTCAGGACGAAGGTGCATGACGCTGGCATGGGTGATCCCGCGGTTGATTTGGACGGACCGTATCAGATGAACCTGGGACACTCAACTCGGTAGTCCTGCCGTGGACCACGATCGGGTTGCCCTGCTCCGTGAAATCGTCTTGAACCACTACGTCTACCGCCGCATGCACGCGACTACGCGCGGCAGCCGAGAAATGTTACGGACTGTCCACGAAATCACTGTCGCTGTAGGTTGAGGCAAGGCAAGTCAAGCCGTGCTTCTCGACTGCATCGCGTAAGACGCGACGGCCCGACACCGGATGCGGTTCGTCACGTCGAACATTCATGTCAAAGGACCTGAATGTAAAAAATCGACCGGCAATCCGCTCACCTCCGCCGATGCTCGACCGCGAACTTGATCAGCTCCGCCTGCCCTTCGATCTCGAGCTTGCGCTTCAGATTGAGCCGATGCGTTTCCACCGTGCGTACCGACAGCCCCGTCTGCTGCGCGATCTGCTTGCTCGACAGCCCCTCGGCCAGCGCATCGAGGATGTCGCGTTCGCGCGGCGTCAACCGGTCGAGCGGCGACGCGGTCGCGCTCGCCTGGATCATCCGCGCGGCGAGCCCTTCGCTGAAGAACGTCTGCCCGGTGAGCACGGCGCCGATCGCACGCACGATCTCGCTCGCGGGCGAATCCTTCAGCAGGTAGCCGCTCGCGCCGGCGCGCACGGCCTGAGTCACGTATTCGATGTTGTCGTGCATCGACAGCATCAGCACGCGAATCCCCGGAAAGCGCTCGTGGAACACGCCGGCGAGCGTGATGCCGTTCATCCCGTTCATGCCGACGTCCATCAGCGCGAGATCGGGCTCGAGCGACGCGGCGAGCGCGAGCGCCTCGTCCGCGTTGCCGGCTTCGCCGACCACGGACAGGTCGGCCGCCTCGAGCCGCATCCGCAGGCCGTCGCGCACCAGCGGGTGATCGTCGACGAGCAGCAGTCGGGCGGCGGGCCGGGCGGTGTCGGGGGCGCTCATGGGCAAAGGTCTCCGGTTATGGGGCGCGTGTTCAGGCGGCGCGCAGCGGCACGCGCGCGGCCACGATGGTATGGCCGACCTGCGACGTGATCGTCAGCGTGCCGCCGAGCGCGTCGAGGCGCTCGCGCATGTTGCGCAGCCCGATGCCGCGGCGCGCATCGGTCTGCGTGCGCTCGGCATCGAAGCCACAGCCGTTGTCGGCGATGGTCAGCGTGACGGAATGCGCGCCAACGTCGAGCGTGACGGCCGCGCGCGACGCCTGCGCATGATGCACGATGTTGCTGAGCGCTTCCTGCGCGATCCGGAACAGTGCCGTATTGACCGGCGGGGGCAGCGGCCGCGCGCCGCTGTGCGCAACCTGCGTATAGCCGATGTCGATGCCGCTTTCCGCGCCGAACTCGCGCACGAGCTGCTCGAGCGCGGCCGCGAGGCCAAGATCGTCGAGCATCGCCGGGCGCAGCGCGTGCGAGATGCGCCGCACTTCGCGCAGTGTATCGCCGAGCCGTCCGACACCCGACGCGAGTGCCTGCTCGGCTTCGGGCATGCGTGTCGTGCCGCGCTCGAAGCGCGCGAGCGCGGATTCGAGCATCAGCTTCGCGGACACCATCATCTGGCTGATCCCGTCATGCAGCTCGCGCGACAGCCGCTCGCGTTCCTGCTCCTGCGATTCGACGACGCGCTGCGCAAGCTGCTTGAGCTTCGCGTCGGCGCTGCGCGACTCGCTGACGTTCAGCACCAGCGCACAGACGGCGATCGCCGCCGCGCCGGTCAGCGCGATCGCGGTGAGCCAGCTCATCGTGCGCTCGATGTTCGCGGACGCGCGCGCGTCGATGCGTTGCAGCGCGGTATCGACGTCGTCGAGGTAGATGCCGGTGCCGACCATCCAGCCCCAGCGTTCGAGCGCGACGACGTAGCCGAGCTTCGGTGCGGGCTTGCCCGTCGACGGCCGCTGCCACGTGTAGCGCACGTAGCCGCCGCCGTGCGACGCGGCGCCGATCAGCTGCTGGATCGTCAGCGCGCCCTGCGGGTCGCGCATCGACCAGTAGTTGTGGCCGACGCGCTCGGGCTCGCGCGGATGCATCAGCGCATTGCCGTGCAGGTCGTACACGAAGAAATAGCCGTCGGGGCCGAAATCCATCTTCTGCAGCATCGCGAGCGCCTGCGTGCGCAGCAGTCCGTCGTCGCGCGCATTGCGGCCGCTCGCGTCGTACAGCGGCATGATCGCGCTCGTCGCGAGTTCGACGTAATGCTTCAGCTCGACTTCCTTGCTCGACAGGTAGGCGGCCTGGATCGTCGCGTGCTGCGTGCGCGCGAGCGACGTCGCCTGCTGGCGCACGCCGAAGCCGATGCCGGCGATCGCGAGCAGGAACGGCACGATGGCCAGAAGGAAGATCTTTGCCTTGAGTCTCATGGTGGTGCGAAGCGGGCGCGGGCCGGCAGGCGCGTGCGTCGCGCGGCGAGCCGACATTGTCGGCGATTTTTCCCGCGGGCGACGGTGTGGCGGCCGGACGGCCGGTCGACGCTCCGGTCAGGCGCGCCGCGGCATCCGATCGACGGACGGGGCCGCCTGTACGACGACCCGGTTGCGCCCGCGTTCCTTCGCGCGGTACAGCGCGTCGTCGGCGCGCTTCAGTGCGGCCTGGATGCTGTCGTCGCGTTCCGGGTAGCAGGTCGTCACGCCGATGCTCGCGGTCAGGCGGCCGGACGATTCCGTGTCGTGCCGGATGCCGAGATCGAGGATGCCGGTGCGGATCGCTTCGGCGATCGTCACGGCGCCGGGCGTGTCGACATCCGGCAGCACGACGACGAACTCCTCGCCGCCGTAGCGGGCCGCATAGTCGGCCGGACGCCGCAGGCAGCCGGCGATGCAGCGGCCGACCGCGGCGAGCGCATCGTCGCCGGCCTGGTGGCCTTGCGTGTCGTTGTAGCGCTTGAAGTGATCGACGTCGACGAACAGCAGAGACAGCGCGTGCTGCGAGCGCGCCGCGCGGCGCCATTCTCGCGCGAGCGTGACGTCGAGCATCCGGCGGTTGTCGAGGCCGGTGAGGCCGTCGGTGCGCGCGAGCGCCTGCAGTTCGGTTTCCGCGCGGTGACGCTTGCGCAGCTGCACGTCGAGCAGCAGCGACAGGGCGACGAAGCCGAGCGCGAGCATGGCCATCGCCGAGCCGATCGGGATCGCGCGGTCGTACCACGCGGCGTAGGTGTCGGCTTGCGAGCGCGCGACCATGATGATCAGCGGCAGATTCTCGAGGTGCCGGAACACGTACAGGCGCCGCACGCCGTCGATCGACGCGGTATCGGCGAAGCTGCCCTCGCTGGCGGTCATGAAGTGCCGGAACGTGCTGGCGCCGCTGATGTCGCGGCCGACGATCTTCGGATCGTACGGCTGGCGCGCGACCATCCGGCCGTCGGTCTTGATCAGCGCGACCGAGCCGCGATCGCCGAGCGCCAGACGCGAGAACAGGTTCTGGAAATATTCGAGCCGGATCGACATCACGGCGACCCCGCCGAACGATCCGTCGGGCCGCGTGATCCGTCGGCTGAGCGCGATGCTCGGCGAGCCGTCGCGCAGCCGCGAATGGTACGGATCGCTGACGTACAGGCCGACGTCCGGATGATCGCGGTGCACGGTGAAGTACGATTCGTTGCCGAAGTTGGCCTTGCGCGGCACGTCGGTCTTGCCGTCGACCGCGATGTCGCCGTTTGCGTCGAGCACGTAGATGCCGCCGAGGTACTTGGCCGTCGTCGCGCGATCGAACAGCACCTGGCGGCGCAGCGGCATCGGCAGGGCGACGACGGCCGGATCGTTCGCACCATCGACGACCGCCTGAAGCGACAGCGCATAGATCTCGATGTTGCGCTCGATGTCCCACGACGCCATCAGCGCGATGTTCTGCTGCGTGGTACGCGCGCGATCGCGTGCGTCGATGCGGCCTTCGTACAGCAAGATGCCGCACAGCAGCAACAGGAGCAGCGCGATCAGCAGCCCTGAATAGAAGATCAGGTGTGGCAGCAGGAACCGGCGCAATTGAGCGGCGACGCGGCTCGTCAGGCCGGATTCGCTGGGCATTGCGTAGTCGGTTTCTGCCATGGTCCGTGGATCGATGGGCATCGCCGCCGGGCGGCGGGCCGATGCGATTGTTCGTATGATTTGCCGGCTGCGATCCGCTATGCGCCCCCTGTGCGCATTCCGCCCGCCCGACCGGGAAACCGGGCACCGATTATCGGTGATGACGGCCGGATAAACCGCTGAATCACCCATTCACCGATAAAGATTTGCAGCGATTCGACGATCCGACGAATCGGGCGGCGCGGATTGGTCCGAGTATAACTCGCGCATTCGTCTACGCGGAAAATGTCGTGGTGCGTTGATCCGGATCAAATTGTCGCGATGGCCGATACTTGCCAATCGCCCGTAGAACGTTGCAGTGCAAGGCTATTCACCCGGAGCGGGAGCGGCGCGCATTCCACGGTCGCCGATTTTCATGCTTTAACGGTCGGCGCACCTGGAACCAGAAGTCGTGCGCTACGGATCGATTATCGATTTCAGCGTCCGCGTAAATCTGTATATGAAAACGGGCGGCCGTGATGGCCGCCCGTTTCATGAAACCGCATGCGGGAAAGCCCGCATGCGAGGGTTTACGCGCCGTGCTGTTGCGCCTTGTACGCGAGCCGGAACCGATGCAGCAGCGGCTCGGTATAACCGCTCGGCTGCGACGTGCCCTGCAGCGCCAGCGCGCACGCGGCCTTGAACGCGGTCGACTGGTCGTAGCCGGGTGCCATCGGGCGATAGTTCGGGTCGCCCGCGTTCTGCTGGTCGACGACGCGCGCCATCCGCTTGAACACCTCGAGCACGAACGCCTCGGTGATCACGCCGTGGCGCAGCCAGTTCGCGATGTGCTGGCTCGAGATGCGCAGGGTCGCGCGGTCTTCCATCAGGCCGACGTCGTGGATGTCCGGCACCTTCGAGCAGCCGACGCCCTGTTCGACCCAGCGCACGACGTAGCCGAGAATGCCCTGCGCGTTGTTCTCGACCTCGCTCAGGATCTCGCTCTCGCTCCACGCGGCGCGCTCGACGACCGGCACGGTCAGCAGCCCTTCGAGCAGCGTGTCGCGTTCGCTCGCGTACGGCGTCTTTTCGAGTTCCTGCTGGACGGCCTGCACGTCGACGAGGTGGTAGTGCAGCGCGTGCAGCGTCGCGGCGGTCGGCGACGGCACCCACGCGGTGTTCGCGCCGGCGCGCGGATGCGCGATCTTCTGCTCGAGCATCGCGTGCATCAGGTCCGGCATCGCCCACATGCCCTTGCCGATCTGGGCGCGGCCGCGCAGGCCGGCCGACAGGCCCGCGAGCACGTTGTTGCGCTCGTACGACTGGATCCACGCCGACGACTTCATGTCGCCCTTGCGGATCATCGGGCCCGCTTCCATCGCGGTATGCATCTCGTCGCCGGTGCGGTCGAGGAAGCCGGTGTTGATGAACGCGACACGCGCGGCGGCGGCCGCGATACAGGCGGCGAGGTTCACGCTGGTGCGGCGCTCCTCGTCCATGATGCCCATCTTCAGCGTGTTGCGCGGCAGGCCGTACAGATCCTCGATGCGCGCGAACAGCGTGTCGGCGAACGCGACTTCGACCGGGCCGTGCATCTTCGGCTTCACGATATAGATCGAGCCCGTGCGCGAGTTGCGCTTCGCCTTCAGGTCGTGCAGCGCGCACAGCGTCGTGACGACGCCGTCGAGGATGCCTTCCGGAATCTCGTTGCCGTCGCGGTCGAGCACCGCGCCGTTGGTCATCAGGTGGCCGACGTTGCGCACGAACAGCAGCGAGCGGCCGTGCAGCGACAGCGTGCCGCCGGCCGGCGTGGTGTACTCGCGATCGGCGTTCAGGCGGCGCGTGAAAGTCTTGCCGCCCTTCGCGACTTCCTCGACCAGCGTGCCCTGCATCAGGCCGAGCCAGTTGCGGTAGAGCTGGACCTTGTCGTCGGCGTCGACCGCCGCGACCGAATCCTCGCAGTCGATGATCGTGCTGATCGCGGCTTCGAGCACGACATCCTTCACGTTCGCGAGATCGGCGCGGCCGATGGGGGTCGACGCGTCGATCTGGATCTCGAGGTGCAGGCCGTTGTGCTTCAGCAGGACCGCGGACGGTGCGCCCGCCGCGCCCTGGTAGCCGACGAACTGCGCCGGCTGCGCGAGGTGCACGACGCCCTTGCCGGTTTCGACGGCGAGCTGGCCGTCCTCCACGCGGTAGCGCAGCGCGTCGCGGTGCGAGCCGCTCGCGAGCGGCGCCGCGTTGTCGAGCACGTTGCGCGCGTAGTCGATCACGTGCTGGCCGCGCGTCGGGTTGTAGGCCGTGGTGCGTTCGGCGCCGCCGTCCTCGGGCAGCGCGTCGGTGCCGTACAGCGCGTCGTACAGGCTGCCCCAGCGTGCGTTCGCGGCGTTCAGCGCATAGCGCGCGTTCGACAGCGGCACGACGAGCTGCGGGCCGGCCTGCGTCGCGATCTCGCTGTCGACGTTCGCGGTGGCTGCCGCGACGTTCGACGGGACCGGCACGAGGTAGCCGATTTGTTCGAGGAATGCGCGATACGCGGCATGGTCGCGTACCGGGCCGGGGTGCGCGCGATGCCACGTGTCGAGTTCCTGCTGCAGGCGGTCGCGTTCCGCGAGCAGCTCGCGGTTGCGCGGCGCGAGGTCGTGCACCAGGGCCGAGAAGCCGCTCCAGAACGCGGCCTTGTCGATACCGGTGCCGGGCAGTGCTTCGTTTTCAATGAACTGGGTCAGCGCTGGCGCGACTTGCAGTCCTGCTTGGTCGATCATCGTGATTCCTCCCGGGAATGAAAAACGCGCGCGCGGCTTGGCTGGTCATGCCACGACGCTTTGTGTGCCGGCGCGGGCGATCTGCGCATCCTGTTCGGACTTTACGCCAGACACACCGATCGCGCCCGCAATGCGGCCGTCCACCGTGACCGGCACGCCGCCTTCGAGCAACCCCGTCAGCGGCACGCTCAGAAACGCCGTGCGGCCACCGTTGATCATATCCTCATACGCCTTCGTCTCGCGACGGCCGAGTGCCGCCGCGCGCGCCTTGTCCTGCGCGATGGTGGCGCTGGCCGCCGATGCGCCGTCGAGGCGCGCGAACGCGAGCAGGTGGCCGCCGTCGTCGACGATGGCGATCGACACGGCCCAGCCGTGACGCTCGGCTTCGGCCCGGGCGGCGGCGAGCATGCGTTCGACGTCGGCGAGTTCGAGTTCGGGTTTCGTTTTCATGGGGTTCCTCCGGAATCAGCGGTCAGTTGACGAGTCGGTTGTCGACGAGCTCGATCCAGTGGCGCACGGGTGTTCGGCCCGCGCCGTTCAGGTGAGTCTGGCAGCCGACGTTGGCCGTGACAATCAGGTCCGGCCGTGCGGCTTCGAGCGCGTCGAGCTTGTTGTCGCGCAGTGTCGTCGCGAGTTCGGGTTGCGTCAGCGAATAGGTGCCGGCAGAGCCGCAGCACAGGTGGCCGTCGGCGACATTCGTCAGATCGAAGCCGAGCCGCGTCAGGATGCCTTCCACCGCGCCGCCGAGCCGCTGCGCGTGCTGCAGCGTGCACGGGCAGTGGACCGCGACGCGGCGCCGCGTCGACTCGGCCAGCGCGTCGAGCGGCTCGGCCGCGATCACTTCCGCGAGGTCGCGCGCGAGCGCGCTGACGCGCCGCGCCTTGTCCGCATAGACGGGGTCGGAGCGCAGCAGGTCACCGTATTCCTTCACGAACGCGCCGCAGCCGCTCGCCGTCAGCACGATGGCTTCCGCGCCGGCCTCGATCGCAGGCCACCACGCGTCGATGTTGCGGCGTGCGCGCGCGAGCCCGGCATCCTGCGCATTCAGGTGATATTCGGTCGCGCCGCAGCAGCCGGCTTCGCGCGCGGGCGCCACGCTGATGCCGAGCCGGTCGAGCACGCGCGCGGCGGCCGCGTTCGTGTTCGGCGACAGCGAAGGCTGCACGCAGCCTTCGAGCATCAGCACGCGTCGCGCATGGCGTACGGGCGGGCGCGGCGTGGCGGCGGGCACGGCGGCCGGGATCTTGTCCTGCAGCGTGCCGGGCAGCAGCGGGCGCAGCGTGCGGCCGGCCTTCAGCAGCGCTGCGAACGTCGCCGGTCGCGGCACCACGTGACGCAGGCCGGCGCGCAGCATGCGCTCGCGCGCCGGCCGCCGCGCGCGCTTCTCGGCTTCCGCGCGGCCGATGTCGAGCAGCGTGTGATAGCGCACGCCGGACGGACAGGTCGTCTCGCAGTTGCGGCAGGTCAGGCAGCGGTCGAGATGCTGCTGGGTGCGCTCGCCGCACGGTTCGCCTTCGAGCATTTGCTTGATGAGGTAGATGCGTCCGCGCGGCCCGTCGAGCTCGTTGCCGAGCACCTGGTAGGTCGGGCAGGTCGCATTGCAGAAGCCGCAGTGCACGCACGCGCGCAGGATGGCTTCCGCTTCGTCGGCCCGGTCGAGGGCCTTGCTGGCTTCGCTGAGATTGGTTTGCATCGGCGGTTCGGAGTCGGGTTGGCGTCAGACGTCCGCGTACAGGCGGCCGGGATTGAAGATCGCATGCGGATCGAGTTGCGCCTTCAGCTGCCGATGCACGCGCAGCAGCGCGGGCGGCAACGGCTGGAACGGCTCGGGCGTCGTGCCGGGCGTGAAGCAGGTCGCGTGGCCGCCCCACTGCGCGGCGAACCGCTGCACGTCGGCCGGTGCGGAGTCTGTTTTCAGCCAGCGCTGTGCGCCGCCCCAGTCGACGAGCAGCGCGCCGGGCAGCGCATCGAGCGGCGCGGCGGCCGGCACCGATACGCGCCACAGCGGGCGCGGGTCGTCGAAGAACGGCAGTGACAGGTCGCGCAGCCGCGCCCAGAATCCGTCGTCGCGATCGTTCATGCGCTCGCCGCCGATCGTGTCGCGCGCGGCCTTCACCGAGCCCTCGCCGCCTTCGAGCCGCACGCGCAGCACGCCGTCCGCGTGGCAGGCGCCCGCGAGCGGCAGTCCCGCGCGACGCCATCCGGCGACGCGCTGCACGGCTTCGCCCGCAGCGAGCGGCAACGCGAGATCGCCGGTCGCGCGCGGCTTGGGCAGCACCTTCAGCGACACCTCCGTCACGACGCCGAGGCAGCCGAAACTGCCCGCGAGCAGCCGCGACACGTCGTAGCCCGCGACGTTCTTCATCACTTCGCCGCCGAAGCGCAGGAGTTTCGCGTGGCCGGTGATCACGCGGCAACCGAGCACGAAGTCGCGCACCGCGCCTGCCCACGGGCGGCGCGGCCCCGATAGCGCCGCCGAGAACATGCCGCCGATCGTGGCCGCGCCGCCGAACGTCGGCGGCTCGCACGGCAGCATCTGGCCGGCCGCGTCGAGCATCGCTTCCAGTTCGGCGAGCGGCGTGCCCGCGCGCGCGGTGATGACGAGTTCGGTCGGGTCGTACGCGACGATGCCGCGGTGCGTGCGCACGTCGAGCGTGCGGCCTTCGACGGCGCGGCCGACGAAGGCCTTCGTGCCCGCGCCGCGGATGTGCAGCGGCTGGCGAGCGTGGATCGCGGCGTCGACCTGCGCGACGAGCGCCGCGCTGTCGTCGATCGATTCGGGTTCGCGTTCGCGTTGCATCAGAAGCGCTCCAGTTCGGGAAACGGCAGCTTGCCGTGGTGGACGTGCATCGCACCGAATTCGGCGCAGCGGTGCAGCGTCGGGATGTTCTTGCCGGGATTGAGCAGGCGCTGCGGATCGAACGCAGCCTTCACCGCGTGGAAGAACGTGATTTCGTCGGCGTTGAACTGCACGCACATCTGGTTGATCTTCTCGCGCCCGACGCCGTGTTCGCCGGTGATGCTGCCGCCCACCGCGACGCACAGCTCGAGGATCTTGCCGCCGAGCGCTTCCGCGCGGTCGAGCTCGCCGGGACGGTTCGCGTCGAACAGGATCAGCGGATGCATGTTGCCGTCGCCTGCGTGGAACACGTTCGCGACCGGCAGCGCGTATTCGGCGGACAGCGCGGCGATCCCTTCGAGCACGCGCGGCAGCTCGCGGCGCGGGATCGTGCCGTCCATGCAGTAGTAGTCGGGCGACATGCGGCCGACCGCCGGGAACGCATTCTTGCGGCCGGCCCAGAAGCGCTGCCGCTCGGCCTCGTCGCGCGCGACGCGGATCTCCGACGCGCCGGCGTCGCGCAGCAGCGCGGCGACGCGTTCGGCGTCTTCGTCGACATCGGTCGCCGCGCCGTCGAGTTCGCACAGCAGGATCGCCTGCGCGTCGACCGGATAGCCGGCGTGGATGAAGTCCTCGGCCGCGCGGATCGCGAGGTTGTCCATCATCTCGAGGCCGCCCGGGATCACGCCCGCGCCGATGATTCGCGCGACGGCCGCACCGGCTTCGGCGACGTCGTCGAAGCTCGCGATCAGTACCTTCACGCTCGGCGGTTTCGGCAGCAGCTTCACCGTCACTTCGGTGACGATGCCGAGCATCCCCTCGGAGCCGGTGAACAGCGCGAGCAGATCGAAGCCGGGCGCGTCGAGTGCGTCGGCGCCGAGCGTCAGCGCGTCGCCGTCGATCGTCAGGATCTCGACCTTCAGGATGTTGTGGACCGTCAGCCCGTATTTGAGGCAGTGCACGCCGCCCGCGTTTTCGGCGACGTTGCCGCCGATCGAGCACGCGATCTGCGACGACGGATCGGGCGCGTAGTAGAGACCGTAGGGGGCGGCGGCCTGCGAGATCGCGAGATTGCGCACGCCGGGCTGCACGCGCGCGATGCCGGCATCGGCGTCGATCTCGAGAATCCGGTTGAACTTCGACATCACGAGCAGGATGCCCTTTTCGAGCGGCATCGCGCCGCCCGACAGCCCGGTGCCCGCGCCGCGCGCGACGACCGGCACGCCGTGCGCGGCCGCGACGCGCAGCACCGCGCGCACCTGCTCGACCGTGTCGGGCAGCACGACCGCGAGCGGCACCGTGCGGTACGCGGCGAGCCCGTCGCATTCGAACGGCTTCAGCGCCTCGCGCTCGTGCAGCACGTCGAGGCCGGGCGCCGCCGCGTCGAGCGCGGCGACGAGCGTGTCGCGGTCGACGGTCGCCAGCGGGCCGTCGATCCGTTCGTCGTAGGTGAAACTCATCGTGTGTCTCCGTCTCCACCATGCAGGCTGCCGCGGGATGCGCGGCACGCCGGATGGACGGCATTCTTGGCGGGCGGCGGGTACGTGTCCAGACGTCGCGGATGTGGTCATACCAGTTTTTCGAGATGGGCCTGGAGGGTGGCCATGGATATGACGGAAAACCCAATCACGACAAGGGTTTGTGAGAAAATCGGCGATATCGTTCAGAAGTGGTCATACCAGTATGGAAATGCAGGATCGACAAGCGCCGGCGCGCAATGTCGCCGACGTCGTCGCCGAGCGGATCGAGCAGCTGATCGTCGACGGCGTGCTGAAGGCCGGACAGGCGCTGCCGTCCGAGCGGCGGCTCACCGAGAAGCTCGGCGTGTCGCGCACGGCTGTGCGCGAAGGGATGAAGCTGCTGCGTGCGCGCGGGATCATCGACACGACGCACGGCAAGGGTTCGTTCGTTGCGAGCCTGACCCCGCAGCGCGAAGTCTCGCCGATGATGCATCTGCTCGGTTCGCAGCCGCGCACGCTGTACGACCTGTTCGAGGTGCGCGGCATGCTCGAGACCGAAGCCGCGCGGCTTGCCGCGCTGCGCGGGACGCCCGCCGACTTCATCCTGATCAAGCGCCGCTACGAGGAAATGACGGCGGCCGATGCGCAGGATCTCGATCCGGCCGCGCGCGCGAAGCTCGACCATGCGTTCCATCTCGCGATCTGCGAGGCGTCGCATAACCCGGTGCTCGTCAATACGCTGCAGTCACTGACCGATCTGCTGCTCAGTTCCGTGTTCGCGTCGGTGAACAATCTCTATCATCGCGAGCCGCTGAAGAAGCAGATCGACCGTCAGCACGCGCGGCTCTACAACGCGGTGACCGGGCGGCTGCCCGACCAGGCACGCAAGGCCGCGAGCGAGCATATCCGGCAGTGCGTCGACTATCTGCGCGAGATCGAAGCGGAGGAGCAGCGACTCGTGCGCTCGACGCTGCGCCTCGAAGGGTGGACCTGAGCCGAATCAACCGGCGTGGCCGTTGCTGCCATGACGTGTATCAAGCATGTTGCGCTGGCCGTGCGGCCTGACAGTCGAATATGTCACAATGTGATCTATTCGATGCGTGGCCCGACACGAACCGTTTCACCTTTGCGCGACATGCGCTTCGGCTGTTAACCGTGACGCGCCGCCGATCCTTGAAGGAGGACGCTGCATGTCGATTCCGACGCGTGGCGACGGGCCCGAGGCCCGCGCCGTCCAGATCCTGCATCGCCCTGTCTGCGACCTGCTCGGCTGTGTATGGCCGATCGTGCTCGCGGGCATGGGCGGCGTCGCGCGGGCGGAGCTCGCGAGTGCGGTGAGCGCGGCCGGCGGGTTCGGCTTTCTCGGGATGGTGCGTGAGCCGGTCACGTTGATCCGGCGCGAAGTCGCATTAGTTCGCGCGGCCACCGAGCGGCCGTTCGGCGTGAACCTGATTCCCGCGTCTACGCCGGCCGAACTGCTTGATGCGCAGATCGATGCGTGTATCGAATTGCGCGTGCCGGTCGTTGCGCTGTTCTGGGACGTGATGCCGGGCGTCGTGCGGCGTCTGCGCGATGCGGGTGTGCGGGTGGTTCATCAGGTCGGGTCGCTCGACGATGCGCATGCGGCGGAGGCTGCTGGTGCGCAGGCGTTGATCGTTCAGGGGCGCGAGGCGGGTGGCCACGTGCGTGGTGATCGGCCGCTGGCCGAGTTGCTGCCTGAAGTGGTTCACGCGACGCGGTTGCCGGTGCTCGCGGCGGGCGGGATCGTCGACGGCACGGACGTGGCCGCCGCGATGGCGCTCGGCGCGCAGGGCGCGGTGATGGGCACGGCGTTCATCGCGACGCACGAGTCGTTCGCGCATGCGTATCACCAGCAGCGGATCGTCGATGCGCGTGACGGCGACACGCTGCTGACCGACATTTTTCACATCAACTGGCCGCGCGGCGCGCGTGTGCGTGTGCTGCCGTCGAGTGTCACGCGTGGCGAGCGGGGTGATCCGTTCGGTGACGAGCGCGTGGTGATCGGTGACGAGGAAGGGCGGCCGATCTACCTGTTCAGTACCGACTCGCCGCTGCGCACGATGACCGGTGATTTCGAGGCGATGGCGTTGTATGCGGGCACGGGGGCAGGGCGGATCGGCGCGATCGAGTCAGCGGGCGATGTGCTGCGCCGGATCGTGCTCGATGCGGCGGCGATCGTCGAGAAAGGGGCTGGCGCTTCAGCGGCGGGCGAGATGGATGAGAATCGTACGGCGTTGCTCGCGGCGCTCGATGAACTGCTGGAGGCGGAGCGCGCGGGCGCACGCGTCGCGTCGGAGACGGCTGCCGAGGTCAACGACGATCCCGAACTGCATCGGTTGATCGCGCATATCCGCCAGGACGAGGCGCATTGGTGCAGCGTGCTCGTCGATGCGATTCGCACGCTCGGCGCGACGCCGACGCGTGCGACCGGTTCGTTCTATGAAAAGGCGATGGCGATCGACGATCTGGCTCAGCGGATGGCGTTCTTGAACCGCGGCCAGAGGTGGGTCGTGCGCAAGCTGCAGGCACTGCTGCCGACGCTCGCGGATCCGGATATTCACCACGCGCTGTCGCTGATGCTGGTCGCGCATGAGAAGAATATCGGGGCGGTGGATGTGCGGTTGAGGGAGGGTGGGGTGGGCGACGCATAGTCGGGCCTGCGAGACATCCAGCGTCCGACCCGGCGGGAGAACCGAAAGGCGGGAAACCACGACGGCAGTCCGGCTACGCTTGCCGGCGATGGCGTCAGCCGTCGAACGGCGCCAGCTCGTAACTCGTGCTCCGGCCGCCGGACAACGAACGACGCAGCACACCGTGCGAGACGAGTTCGCCGATATCGCGCAGCGCCGTATCTTGCGAGCACTTTGCGAGGGCTGCCCATTTGGTGGTCGTCAGCTTTCCTTCGAAGCCGTCGAGCAAGCGGTTCATGACCTTGGCCTGGCGTTCGTTCATCGCGAGGCCCGCATATCGTTGCCAGAAGCGCGCCTTGACCAGGACCGCATCGAGCGTCGTGTGCGCGTGATCGACGGCCCGCCCCAGGGTGTTCAGAAACCACGCGAGCCATTCGGTGACGTCGAGCGAACCGCGCTGCGTACGCTCCAGCACGTCGTAGTACGCGTTGCGTTCGCGCTGGATTTGCGCCGACAGGCTATAGAAACGTTGTGGACTCCGATCGGCGCGCGCCAGCACCAGATCCCCGAGCGCGCGCGCGATACGGCCGTTGCCGTCGTCGAACGGGTGGAGCGTGACGAACCACAGGTGGGCCAGGCCGGCCCGGATCAGCAAAGGTTCGGCCGGCGACGCATTGAGCCATGCGAGAAAGCGGTGGATCTCGCTGGTCAGGCGCGAGGCGGGCGGTGCTTCGAAATGCACGCGCTGCCGGCCGATCGGTCCGGACACCACCTGCATCGGCCCGCTCGCGTCCGTACGCCATGCGCCGACCGTGATTCGCGACATCCCCGAATAGCCGGTCGGGAAGAGAGCGGCATGCCACCCGCACAAGCGGCTTTCGGTGACCGGCGCCGCGGAATGGGTCGTCGCATCCAGCACCATGTCGACCACGCCCTCGACGTGGCGATCGATTGGCGCCAGCGCACCGATATCGACACCAAGCCGGCGCGCAATCGACGATCGAACCGATGCGACGTTCAGGCTTTCGCCCTCGATGGCACTGGTCTTGACGACGTCCTCCGTCAGCGCGGCCAGGCTGGCCTCGCCGCGCAGCGACAGGCCGATATCCGCCAATCGCCCGACCAGCATGCCTTGCGCACGGCTGACGTCGGCGAGTGGCGCGGCGAGTGTCGGGAGGTCGAAGCGCCATGCAGGCCAGTCGGCCGACTCCCAGATGAAGGTGTAATCTCCGCTCATGATGCGGAGATTATCCCACCGATTCACCGCGCGATTCAATATTCACCGCAAATTATGCGGAGAATAGCCGCTCTATTCACCGCACCGTCAAACCCGGCGGAACCAAAAAAAGCCCGCCGAAGCGGGCAATCCTCTCGATGAAGAGGGGGAGATCCGAATCCGCAGGACCGCGCCGGCTCAACCTTTCGTCGCCCCGAACGTCAGCCCCGCGACGAAATGCTTCTGCATCGCGAAGAACATCGCGACCGACGGCAGCGCGGCGAGAATCGACCCGGCCGACACGAGGTTCCAGGAAGTGGTCCATTGCCCCTTCAGCGCCGCGACGCCCGCGGTGATCGGCGCGGCCTCATCGCCTTGCGTGAGACACAGCGCCCAGAAGTAATCGTTCCACACGAACGTGAACACGAGGATCGCAAGCGCCGCCAGCGCAGGCCGGATCAGCGGCAAGACGATCCGCCAGAACACCGTCCACTCACCCGCGCCCTCGATCCGCGCCGCCTCGATCAACTCGAACGGCAACTGCTTGATGAAGTTCCGCAGAAACAGCGTGCAGAACCCCGTCTGAAACGCGACGTGAAAGAGAATCAACGCCTCGACCGTATTGAACACCCCGAGCCTGAGCGACAAATCACGAACGGGAATCATCAACACCTGCACCGGCACGAAGTTCCCCGCGACGAACGTGCCGAACAACGCGGCATTCCCGCGAAACCGGTAAGTCGCCAGCGCGAACCCGGCCATCGCCGCCAGCGCGATCGACCCGAGCACCGACGGCACCGTGATCTGCACGCTGTTCCAGAAGTAATGCAGCATCGGTGACGTGGTCAGCGCGTCGCGATAGTTCTCGATCATCGAGAAGTGCCTCGGCCAGCCCCAGTAGTGACCTTCGACCAGTTCCTCGGTCGAGCGCACCGACGTGACGAACACCGCGATCATCGGCAGCAGCCAGATCACGAGCGCGACGGGCAGCGACAGCTTGTACAGCCGGCGCGATACCGGCTTCCAGTGGGCAACGGGTGTCGGAAACATGATCGATGAATCCCCGGTAGGTCACTGCTCGTTGCGCAGCAGGCGGCGCAACTGGAACACGATGTAGACGAGCATGATCGCGAACAGCACGACCGCGATCGACGCGGAATAGCCGAGCCGGTAGTACTTGATCGCCTGGTCGTACATGTAATACGCGAGCACGGTCGAACTCTCGAACGGGCCGCCGCCCGTCATCACGGAGATCAGGTCGAAGCTGCGCAGCGCGCCGATCACCGTGACGACGATCGCCATGAACGTGGTCGGCCGCAGTTGCGGCAGCACGACGTGCCACAGCAGCGCGAAGCCGCGCGCGCCTTCCATCCGCGCCGCTTCGATCTGCTCCGGGTTCACCGACGTGAGGCCGGTCAGGTACAGGATCATGCAGTACGCGGTCTGCGGCCACAGCGCGGCGAACACGATGCCGAACGTCGCGTAGCGCGCATCGCCGAGCACCGGGATCCCGTGTCCGGCGATCAGCGCGAGCAGCCCGAAGGTCGGATCGTAGAACCACGAGAAGATCAAACCGACGACCACGCCCGACAACACGAACGGCGCGAAAAACAGCGACTTCACGAGCCGGATGCCGGCGACAGCCTGGTTCAGGTACAGCGCGAGCGCGAGGCCGAGCGGCGGCGCGAGCATGAACAGCGCGAGCCAGATCACGTTGTTGCGCAGCGCGGTGTAGAAGGTCGGCGCGTGCAGTAGCTCCGCGTAGTTCGCGAGACCGACGAACGTGCGCTCGGTCATCCCGTCCCAGTTGCAGAGGCTCAGCCACAGCGTCGACAGGATCGGCCAGATCACATAGACGGCAACCATTGCGCACGCGGGCGCAAGAAAGAGCCACGCGGCACGCCGTTGCCGCCGCACGGCCGGCGACGGGCGGCGCGCGGGCAGCGCAGAGGCGGCGGATGCGCCGCGCGGTGGCGGCGCGGCGCCAGCGCCGGCGGGCGGGGTGGACGTGATCGGACGGGACACGGCAAGCCTCCTGGGCGGACGCGGCGGCGCAAGGCCGCCGCAGGGGTCACGCGGTTACTTCTTGTAGATCCGCTTGCGGGTCTGCTCGAGTTGCGCAAGCACGGTATCGAGCTGCGCCGGATTCGCGACGAACTGCTGCATCCCCTTCATCCCTTCGTCGGCCATTTCCTTCGTCATGTCGCGGTCGTAGAACTGCGCGACGCCGCCCTTCGTGTCGGCGAGGATCCGGAAGCCGATCCGCGAGATCGGATCGGCCGGCTCCGGCGACTTGCTGTTGGCCGACAGCGAGCCGAGCCCTTCCGCGAGCTTCGCGCCCATCTCGGGCGTTTCGACGAACGCGAGGAACGTGTGCGCGTCGGCCTTGTTCTTCGCCTTGGTCGGGATGTGCAGCGATTCGACCGGGCCGTCCTCGGCGGTCGGCACCTTCGGGTCGATGATCGGGAAGCGGTAATAGCCCATTTCCTGCTTCACGTTCGGCGGAAAGCCCGCGGCGATGAAGGTGCCCATCAGCATCATCGCGGCCTTGCCCTGGAACAGGAACGGCTGCGCGCCGTCGAGATCGTAGGACAGCGCGTTGTCGATGAAGTAGCCCGCATCGATCAGCGATTTCCACGTCGTGTAGACCTTCTTCACGCGCGGGTCGGTGTACGGCACGTCGCCGGCCATCAGTTGCTGGTGGAACGCGTTGCCGTTCAGCCGCAGGTCGAGATAGTCGAACCAGCCGGCGAGCGTCCACGCGTCGCGGCCGCCGACCGCGATCGGCGTGATGCCGGCGGCCTTCAGCTTCTTGCACGCATCGAGAAACTGGTCCCAGGTCTTCGGCTCGTCGGCGATGCCGACCTTGCTGAACAGGTCCTTGCGGTAGAACAGCCCCCACGAGTAATAGACGGTCGGCGCCGCGTACTGCTTGCCGTTGTACGACGACGCATCGCGCGTCGACGCGTACATCGCGCCCCAGCCGTTCTTCGTCCAGTCGCCGCTCAGGTCCTCGAACAGCCCGCGCTTCGCGTAGTACGCCATCCGCTCGCCCGCGTGCCAGTTCACCACGTCGGGCGCGACGGTCGTGAGCCACGCGGGGAGCTGCACCTTGTACGCTTCCTCGTCGACGAAGGTGGGCTTCACGTCGATGTCGGGATGGGCCTTGTGGAACGCTTCGAGCGTCGACTGCCAGACCGCGCGCTGGCTGGCGCCCTTGAACGCGATGTTGATCGTCAGCGTGCCCGCGTCGGCCGGCGCCGCGGCGCCGAACGAAGCGAACGCGATGGCGGCGGCGGTCGCAAGCCGGGCGGCGACGCGAAGGGGGCGATGTGTCATGTGTGTCTCCATTCCTGTGTGTCGTTGTGCGTGACCGGCGCGTCGCGGCGCCGGGGGCGGTTGCTACGAACGGCTTCGATACACGGCGACGCCTTGCGGCTCGACCTGCGCGGCGCCGACCACGAACGCGGACGGCGGCACCGCATCGATCGTATGCGGCGTGCCGCCGTAGTTGAATACGTAGGTGAGGCCGCCGCGCCGGCTCACGCGCACGCCGTCGCCGAGCGGCGACGGTGTCAGGCCGGCGTCGGCCGCGACGTCGGCGAACAGGCGCGCGGTGGTCGCGTCGTCGAACAGCGCGGCCCAGTAGTGCAGGGCGCCGTGCGACACGCAGGCCGGATGACCGTCGGCGAAGCGCGCACGCACGACGCTGCGTGCGTCGTCGTGCAGTTCGACGAGGTCGCGCCAGTGACGTGCGTCGCCGGTGAGCGGCGAGCCGTCGCGCAACGTGCCGTCGATCCGTTCGGTCACGTTCGGCCGCAGCGATTCGACGCGCCACACGCGCATCGGCAGGATCGACGCGAGGGGGCCGGGCGGCAGCGCGGGCGGAATCTGCAGGTCGGCGGTCTTCGAGCCGGTGCGCGGGCCGAACACCGCATGCGCGCCCGCTGCGGCGAGCCGTGCCGCGAAGTCGTCCGGCACGACCGGCAGCGGCGGCACGACGACGAGCCGGTAGCCGTCGAGCGGCGCGTGCGCGGAAACGATGTCGACGTCGAGGCCGAGCGAGCGCAGTGCCGAGTAGTACTCGAACGCGAAACGCGGGTAGTGGAAATCGGCGCCTTGCGGCTGCACTTCGAACAGCCACTTCGCTTCATAGTCGAACACCAGCGCGACGGGCGCGCGCACCGGGCCGTTCGCGTCGGCATCGGCGCCGGCGTCGAGCACGGCCGCGATCTCGTGCGCGACGCGCTGCGCTTCGCGGCCGCCTTCGTCGAGCTTGTCGTCCGGCGTGTGCAGGCCCGCGTGCATCTGCTCCTGCGCGAACGGCGCCTGCCGCCAGCGGAAGTACGACACGCAGCCGGCGCCGTGCGCGAACGCTTCCCAACTCCACAGGCGCACCATGCCCGGCAGCGGCGCGGGGTTCCACTGCGCCCAGTTCACCGGCCCCGGCTGCTGCTCCATCACCCAGAACGGCAGCTTCGACATTCCGCGATAGAGGTCGTGATTGAACGACGCGAAATCCGGATGGCCGGTGCGCAGCCAGCGCGCCTTCACGTCGGGCGCGAACCATTGCTCCTCGAGCGCGCCGAGCGGATAGCTGTCCCACGTCGCGATGTCGAGGTCGCGCGCGACTTCGTAGTGGTCGAACTCGGTGAAGAGCTGCATGAAGTTGTGCGCGACGGGGCGGCCCGGCGAATGCGCGCGGATCACGTCGACCTGCATCCGGTGATACCGCGCGACTTCGTCCGACGCGAAGCGCCGGTAGTCGAGGCGGTGCGACGGATGCGCTTCGGTCACGGTGCCGACCGGCGCGTCGACTTCGTCGAAATGCCGGTACTCCATGCTCCAGAACACGGTGCCCCATGCGCGGTTCAGCGCGTCGATCGTGCCGTAGCGCGCCTTCAGCCATTCACGAAAGCGCACGAGCGCGGCCGGCGAGTAGCTGACGACCGTCTGGTGGCAGCCGAGCTCGTTGTCGGTCTGCCAGTAGCGCACGGCCGGGTGGCGGCCGTAGCGTTCGGCGACCGCCGTGCAGATGCGGCGCGACGCTTCCAGGTAGGTCGGCGACGAGAAGTCGTAGTGGCGGCGCGACCCGAACTTGCGCGGCCGGCCGTCCGCGCCGATCGCTAGGATGTCGGGGTGACGGTCGACGAGCCACTTCGGCGGCGTCGCGGTCGGCGTGCACATCACGATCTCGAGGCCGGCCGCGCCGAGCAGGTCGACCGCGCGGTCGAGCCAGCCCCAGTCGTATTCGCCCGGCGACGGCTCGATGCGGCTCCATGCGAATTCGGCGATCCGCACCTGTGCGATGCCGAGTGCCTTCATCCGGCGGGCGTCGTCCGCCCACATCGATTCCGGCCAGTGTTCCGGGTAATAGCAGACTCCGAGGCGCATGCCGATCCTTATGCGTAATGGTGGACGGGAACGTCGGCACACGCGGGCACCGCGCGACCGTCTTCGGTGAAGAGGTGACAGGCCGCGGCCGGCGCATGCGCATGCACGCGCTCGCCGCCGCGCACGGCCGCATCGCCGGGTACCTTCGCGATCAGCGGCGTGCCGCCGGGCTGGTCGAGGTGCACGTAGGTCTGCTCGCCGAGGCGTTCGACGAGCGCGACGTCGCGCGCGAGCGTCGTCGCGTCGTGCGCGGCGCCGAGCGTCAGGTGTTCGGGGCGGATGCCGAGCGTGACGGCCGCGCCCGGCGCGAGTGCGGAGCCGTCGCGCGGCAGCGTGAAGGTTTCGCCGGACGGCACGACGGTGACGGTCGTGTGCCGCGCGTCGCACGCGGCGACGACGGCCGGCAGGAAATTCATTCGCGGCGAGCCGATGAAGCCGGCGACGAAGCGGCTGGCGGGATGGTGATAGAGGTCGAGCGGCGCGCCGACCTGCGCGATGCTGCCATGCCGCGCGGTGTCGGCACCGGCGTGCAGCAGCACGATCTTGTCGGCGAGCGTCATCGCCTCGGTCTGGTCGTGCGTCACGTAGACGACGCTCGCGCGTTCGAACTGCCGGTGCAGCTTCGCGATCTCGATGCGGGTCTGGCCGCGCAGCGCCGCGTCGAGGTTCGACAGCGGTTCGTCGAACAGGAACACACCGGGCTCGCGCACGATCGCACGGCCGATCGCGACGCGCTGACGCTGGCCGCCGGACAGCGCCTTCGGCTTGCGCTCGAGCAGCGTGTCGAGCTGCAGGATCCGCGCGGCGTCGCGGACCTTCCGGTCGATCTCGGCCTTCGGCACGCGCGCGAGCTTCAGCCCGAACGCCATGTTCTCGTAGACCGTCATGTGCGGAAACAGCGCGTAGCTCTGGAACACCATCGCGACGCCGCGTTCGGCGGCCGGCACGTCGTCGACGCGGCGGCCGTCGATCGACAGCTCGCCGTCGCTCAGGTCCTCGAGGCCCGCGATCATCCGCAGCAGGGTCGACTTGCCGCAGCCGGACGGACCGAGGAACACGCAGAACTCGTGCGCGCCGATCTCCAGATCGACGTCACGAATGACCGGCGCGTGCTCGCCATAGGCTTTCTGCACGCGCCGCATCGAGATGCTCGCCATTGTCTCCGCTCCATGTTTTAATGCGCCTTCATCGATGCTTAAGCGCTTAATCATCGCGATCAAAAAAAGAGCCGATAGCGATCGCGGCCGAGTCGCGCCCGTCGGTCGGGCGGCAGGGTGTGCGGCGATAGTGCGCCGCTTCGGTGAGCGAAGCAAATACTGGATCAACGTCTCATATAGTGGGTAAGCCATGGCGACACTCGATGAAGTGGCCCGCCGCGCCGGCGTGACGGCCGCGACGGTCTCGAACGTGCTGCGGAATCGCGGCCGGGTCGGCGAAGCCACCCGCGCGCGGGTACTAGATGCCGTGCAGGCGCTCGGCTACCGGCCGCATCTCGCGGCGCGGGCGCTGGCGGAAGGGCGGGCGCCGACGGTCGCGCTGATGGTGTCGAGCATCGCGAACCCGTTCTATCCGGAGTTCGCGCTCGCGGTCGAGCGCGCGGTGCGCCGCAACGGCCAGTTCCTGATCGTCTGCAATACGAACGAAGATCCGTTGCAGGGGCGCGCGTATCTCGACCAGATCGCCGGCACGATTTCCGAGGGCATCCTCGTGACCAATGCGAACCTGCATTTGCCGGACCTGGTCGACGTCGCGCGGCGCGGCGTGCCGGTCGTGCTGTGTCTGTGGGAGCGGCCCGATGCACCGCCCGAAGGGTTGCCGTGCGTGGCGGTGGATTTTCGCGAGGCGGGGCGGATTGCGACGCGGCATCTGATCGAGCTCGGGCATCGCGAGATCGGCGTGATCGTCGGCGGGTCGGCAAACGGCGTGCAGGCCGCGCGCTACGACGGCTTCGTCGATGTGATGCGCGAAGCCGGGCTGGACGCGTCGCGTGTCGGCGCCGGGCACGATTCGATCGAAGGTGGCGTGCGCGCGGCGGGGCAACTGCTGAACGCGCATCCTGGACTGACCGCGCTGGTCGCGACGAACGACCTGCCCGCGATCGGCGCGCTGCACGCGGCGGCCGATCGCGGCCGGCGCGTGCCCGACGACCTGTCGATCGTCGGCATCACCGATATTCACCTGGCGAGCGATACGCGGCCCACGTTGACGACCGTCGCGATCCCGACGGCCGAGGCGGCGCGGCTCGCGGTCGAACTACTCAACGCATTGCGTGAGGCGGGCGGTCAGATCGACGATGCGTCGCGCGTGCGGACGGCGTCGGCGCCGCGGCTGGTGGTGCGGGGGACGACGGGTAAGGCACCGGTGGCTTAGCGCGCGTGGGTGGCCGTGCGTGGCCACACCGGGCGTGACGAGGTTTGCCGGCCCGGGGGCGCAACCCACGAAGCGACGAACGGGATCGACCACCGACCACCGGCCGCTGGACGGAACCGGAGCCCGACGCGGAGCGGCTGGCCGCCCCGGTCGCGTTCGACGGGCCGCATCACGATACGCGTCGCCGAATCGAGATGCGCGGCGACCAGCGAGGCCGGATTGGCCGCGGCCTCACTCGCCTTCGACCAGCCGCATCACGATGCGTCGCGCCGATTCGAGATGCGCGGCGACCAGCGAGGCCGGATTGGCCGCGGCCTCACCCGCGTTCGACGAGCCGCGTCACGATGCGTCGTGCCGATTCGAGATGCGCGACCGTCATCGCGCGGGCGCCGCGTGCATTGCGTTCGCGGCATGCCAGCAGGATCTCTTCGTGCTCGACCTGGAACGACGGCGTATCCGCGAGCAACGTGGTTTGCAGCCGCTCGTACCGCTCGACCTGGCTGCGCAGTTCCGAGATCGCCTTCAACTGCCGCTCATTGGCGCAGCACGAATACAGCAACGCATGGAATTCACGGTTCAACTCGCCTTGCCGGCGCGGCACGCTCGATTCACCGAGCAGTCGATGCACGAGTTCGGCGCGCGCGAGCGTTTCGTCGTCGAGCCGCTTCACGCTGCGGTAGATCGCGTCGCCTTCGAGCAGCGCGCGCATGTCGTAGATTTCCTGCACGTCGGACGCGCCCAGCATCCGCACGACCGCGCCGCGATTGCGGAAGATGTCCAGCAACCCTTCGCGCTCCAGGCGCTGGATCGCCTCGCGCATCGGAATCCGGCTGATGCCGAAGTGCTCGGCGAGGTCGCGCTCGACGAGCCGCTCGCCGGCCTGCAACTCGCCGTTGATGATCATTTCCCGCAGCGAGGCGGCCACCGCGTCCGCCGTGGAATCGAGTCTGGCTTCCATGCCGTTGAGTCCTCATTTTGGAATAATGGTATACCAAATGGCCTTCCGGTGCCACAATGGCGGCCTCACGATTCCGATCACACAGGAGAGCGAGATGGCGCATGGCGAACACAAGTACCGCGTGGCAGTGGAGTGGACCGGCAACCGGGGAACCGGCACGTCGGGGTATCGCGAATACGGCCGCGATCACGTGATCCGCGCGGGTTCGAAGCCGGACATTCCGGGCTCGTCGGACGCGGCGTTTCGCGGCGATGCGGCGCGCTGGAATCCGGAAGACCTGCTGCTGGCGTCGGCATCGGCGTGCCACAAGCTCTGGTATCTGCATCTGTGTTCCGATGCGGGCATCCGCGTGCTCGCGTATGTCGACGACGCGGAAGGGACGATGCTCGACACCATCGAGCCGGGGCGTTTCACCGAAATCGTGCTGCATCCGCGCGTGACGATTCGCGCGGGCGACGATCGCGAGCTGGCCGAGCGGCTGCATCATGACGCGCATGCGAAGTGCTATGTTGCGAACTCCGTCAATTTCCCGATCCGGTGCGAGCCGGTGATCGAGGTCGCGGCCGCGTGACGCGCGCCAGGGAGAAGACGTGCAAATAATCAATTGTTATTAGGCAGGGCCCGCGTCAAATTATTGGTTGTATGGGGTGGCGCTAGGTCGTCTAGTGCTACCCACTGGTGTTACTTCTGGCTGTCGATAGCGGCCTTTTTTGTTGGAAAAGCCGGAGCTGACAATTAAATAAATATCGATTATCTCGAAAATCGGCGGTGTGTGAAAATTATAACAATAGTCAGGTGGCGTTGAGAGTGAGAGGTATTCTGTAGATAAATGTGCTGAGGTGAGGTTTGGGTATTCGGCTTGCAAGAACAGCAGCCCGTGAGTGAAACTCAAATCTAACCTAGATCCTTTGTTCGATTTTTGGAGAGCACATGTCAGAGTTACTGTCCTACTACGAAATAAACAAGATGCTTTGGCGATGGCGAAAACAGGACGGCGCGCGCATCGTGGATGACGCCAAGCTCTCGATGGACGCAGCCCCGCCATTGCCCCCAGAGCCGCCCAAACCACCGGCACCCAAACCGGCTCCGGCACCCAAGCGGGATTCGCTGGACAAGATGGCCGACGACTTCGAAAGGATTGGTAACGCTTTTTCACGATTCAAGAGATGGCTGGATACCCCCGATCCGCCAAAGCCCAAACCTCCGCTCAAAGTCGAACCGACCATTCCCCCCTTCGACATTCAAGAAATTCCGGACGCTATGCGCCGGGAAATGATGCCGGTCGGCGCAAAGCTGATGGAGCGATGGTTTGCTGGCAGGCTCAATTATTCAACCAGTTCGGATGATCAAAAACATGCGATTGACCAGAACGGGAAGCCGTATGCGGATGACATGTACGACTACTCAATCGTCAAGTTAGACTGGGTTTTGAAGCACCGGAGAGCGAAAGAAAAGTATGACCAGCTAATTGAGGCCGGCATTTATTCGACCGATGAACTCAAAATATTAAGGGAGAGCTTGTCCGCATACTACGATCACTACGGCTTCTTTAGAACGGCGGAAGTTTTTAAAGATGACGTGAGGATGACGCACGAACTGTTCCAGTTTCAACGGGCAACGGTTGACGGGGGCTTGGCGGATAAAATAAAGTCGTTCATGTACTTCACCGAAGAAAACAAGGGGGTGCCGGATGATTTATTTGCCGCTCTCGGAAGTTTCAACATCTGCGCGGCAGTTGCGCAAGCCAACTTCTACATTGACGAACGCAGCCGGAGTAGATGCGTTGACATAATTGGCATTTTTGTTTATGTAAAAGATGGATACACATTTGAGGCTGATGCGGGTAAGCCATCGCAATACTTGGGTCATTGGGGCGAAAACGGAATCATTGTAGTTCCATACTCGTTTGTCAGTTCGCGAGATTCTCGAATCCCGCAACTTAATTATCCGGTGGCCGTCGGAGACGTAAGGAAAAAAGAAACCTTTATTATCCGGTTCGCAACAATGACTTCCGGGAGTGGCAAAAAAAGCATAAGCGGGGCGGGGACTTCATTATTTTTTCAGATAATAAATTTGTTCGTCTCGATAAGCCAATCCGGGTGTTCCTATGAGTCGGTGCAAAATAATACTACTTGTCGCCCTGGGTGCGTGGGCTTGTTACATGTGGGGGGTTGACCGAAGCCCTATGGGGGAGGACTGCCAAAAGTCAATCTCCCCTGACAAAAAATACTATGCCACGATGTGCTTTATCACTCATGAGACATTTAGTGAGCAGCCGTTTAACATCATAGACTATGTATTTGTCGCCAGACTTTACGACAACAAAGACAATAAACTTTTGGCAATAACAACTTTTGACTCACCGGTTCCAGACTTTATCTGGGGGAAGGATTACCTACTGCTTCAAAGGGGAGACGGCGATGGATCGGAATTTACTTTGCCACCATCCCTAATGGATAGGATTTTGGCGAACCGCCCACGGTTAGTCCCACTCAGACAAACTTGGTCCAAATACGAGCGGATAGACTAATCGGGGTGTTCCTATGGACGGGATTCGACCGCCTGTATCAGACGGCCATAGCTCGGCTGGGTGTGTGTCGTGAGCCTTTCGAGCACGATGGACCTTGGGCGGTGTTCAGTGTGCAGGATGATGCGTGGATAGTCGACCATGAACAATCGTGAGCGCCTTATGTGGCGTGGTTCCGAACGCCAAATGAGGTTGTGAGAATTGCAGGG
>NZ_QTPO01000049.1 GCF_003853645.1 Burkholderia sp. Bp9143
GCGGCCAGTCAGCAATCCTGACTCCAGAAAGACAAAACCCCACGCTTCGAAAAACGTGGGGTTCGTCAGCAGTCTGAAGCGCCCAGTTGGGCGCTTTTTTGTATGGACCGGTTGGTACTTAGCTGCCGGTCGTGAAGCTGAAGTTGCGAGAGAAGGCCGTGCCATTGACCGTACCATTAAGCGTGACGCTGTATGTCGTGTTCGGAGACAAAGGCGACGTCGGATAGGCCGCTGCTTGGTAGGTTCCCAACTCTTTGTTCGGATCGGTGCTGGCGTTTAGCACTTGAACGGCAACAGCGCCGGACGGCCCGGTTACAGATGCTGATTGCAACACTACCGCATCAGTCAGATTGCCCATCACTGCGATCGGCGTACCCCACCCGGAAGCGGAAATATTCGGCGGCATCGGGATTTCACTCGCCGCTTTGTACGGAACACCCGTAACACCTTCACACGGGAAAGTCGCTGGCGAATTCGCGATCTTCTGCATTTGGGTATTCAGGAGACTGAGCGACATCCAAGAGTTCGTGAACTGAAAACCGCCGCTTGAGGTCTGCGTTTCGCCCTCGCCGACCCCGACGGTATCCACTGGAAATGCAGCTACATCCGAGTGATAAACGCCGGCGAGCAGCGAGTACACTGCCTGCTGACCGAATTGCGTTGCGGTGAAGTTGCCAGTCCCCGTCGCAACTCCAACGCTAACGCCAATTCCGGTTGCACTGCTCGGGAAGCCTGCTGCGACCGCCCGATCGATGTAACTGGCACCGGTATAGCCTTGGCTTCCTGAGACTTCGGTATCGACCACTGCATTGTTCAGGCCCATGTACTTCGCGTGATTCTGCGCGGCCTGGTCAAGCACGGTGTTCTGTTTGAGAGCCGGGAAGCCGCATTGCGTGCGGTACTGGTTCAGCAGATTGAACGCGGCGAGCTGCGCGCTGCCTTGCGCATACTGCGGCGAATCGAGTGTCCCCGTAACGGCGACCGGCGTCGATCCGCCGCCCGATGTGCCGGACCCGCTGCCGGTCGAGCCCGTGGAGCTACTGCCGCCGTCACCGCCACCACCGCAGGCTGCGAGCGCCAGAAGTGCCGCGATCGAAAGGGCCGAAAGGGAGGTGGTCTTGATTTTCTTCATTCTGTTCCTCGTTTTGTTGGGCGTGCCCCTTGCACACCCTTAATTTCAACTTATCGACCGCCCGACGAAGTCAAGTCTGCGCCGCCGATCGTCGATTCTTGGTGCGGCCAGGCCGAGCCAAAAGATCGCCAGTTCCTGATATCGGCCGTTTTGGGTTAGGACTTGAATCGCGCGTACGGCGGGCACCATGGAATCCAGTGGCCCGTAGGACTTCGCCCGCCATGGTATCGCCAGACGCTCGAACCAGCATGCCTGTCTTGGCAAAATCACCCGCCTTTCGGGGTGCGTCCAGACCGGGTCGGTGCCAAAGTGGTGTCCAAGAAAAAGCCCGCCATAAGGGCGGGCATCAGCCGGATCGGTCACCTTCGTTTGCGGTGTCGCCAGTGGAAGATCCGAAGACCGACAAAGGTCGCGCCGAGAAGTACGGTACTGGCGCGCGGTGCCTGTCCCGCCATCGTCGGAACGAACTGGGCGGCCATGTACACGCAGAAAAACGCGACGAACACTTTACCGATCACGGGTCTGGCCAATAACGCGAGCAGACGCGGAGGCTGGCGTTGAACCCACGCGACATATTCCTCGTTGGTTCGCTCGAGATCGAATCCGCCGGCGCCGCCGCCGCACTGCGCGCGATAGAACTGCTCGTAGCGCTCGAAGCGCCCGTCACCTCGCCCGGAAAGCCACGCGGCATTGCTTTCGGCCACCAGATAAGCGTAATCGTCCATCGCGGAGCTCCTTCAGTGCGTGCGATTCGCCGCCCACGGCACCGCGCCGACCGCATCCCGTATCACCTCACCGGTTGCCTCGGAGAAGTACTGCTCGGTTTCAGGATTCAGCCAACCGAACTCGGCACGGCCGTCCGCACTGAACACGACGAGGCCGGCAGGCAGCGTCGGCTCCTGCTCATGACTTTCCATGGCCGGCCCGTGCACGTGCGTGACGCTTCTTCTCGCCGAGCTGCCGGTTGCAAGCCGGGCAGTCGAAGCTCTGGTGCATCTCGATCTTGGCGTCGTTGTTGCTGACCACATAATGGGTTCGGCACGAGCGGCACGGGGCAATCGTGAGGCGCGAGTCGGCCGCCATCGAACGGGTCAGGTTACAGCCGCGGTCTGCTGAAATTTCCGGCTTGCCGCCGAACAGTTGCTGGTAAATATCGTTTGTCGCGATCAGCGCCTCCGGCGCGTTCCCACCTGCAGCGAGCCCCGCGCGGTACAGCCACGTGTAGAAAGTGGCGTGCAGGCGGTTGTGCGGCGTTTCGACGAACCACGTCAGCGACGTCGGCACGTTCCCGCAAGGGGAGCTGACGCCGTGCATCTCGAAGTAGCGCTGGCGCATGGCGTTCTGGTTCAGGCGGAACAGGGCCGCAGCCGTCGACGCCCGGCACCGGTAGGCCATCATCGCGTATGCATAGGTTTCGTTGCGTTCACGCGGCAGGCGCAGCTCGCTCCAACCCGCCTTGCTGGGCAGTTCCCCGACGCGTATCGGCGAGGTCTCCATGATCAGGTGAGCGACCATTTCGTCGGTCAACGTGCTTGCCGTGAACTGGTACCAGAAGGTCGGCGCATTGAAACGCCAGCGGAAGAGTGGCAAACCACGCATACGCCCAAGTGCAAGGCGCAGCTTGTAAGTCGGCACCGACACGAGGTAGGCGGCCAGCTCGGTCGTAATGCCGAGCAGGGGCGCTGCGAGTACGCTCATGTGGATCACGCTCGTGACGAGGTCCAGGAACATGCGGTTGTGCTGTTGCACGGAGTACGTCGACAGCGCGTCCAGCTCCGGCAGTTTGCGGCGCAGCTCGTCAACCGCGACGGTGGTCGCGGTCTCGTCGATGAAGCAGCGCCAGTCCTCCACCGTTTGCAGCGTCGGCGCGACCATCAGGAACGGCGTGTGGAGCAAGTTGCGCAGCGACGACTCGTTGTGCTTGAAGTGGTCGATTTCCTTGCGCTCGACCGCGAGGATCTCGTTAAACCGAACATCTTTCTGGAGCAGCCATTTCATGTGGTCGACCAGATCGAAATTCGTGACCTGGATTCGTTCCGTCAGCCATTGAGGCACGTAAAGGCGTTCGACGGACCGGTAGGTCTCCCGGGCATTCTTTTTTTCCATTTGTAGTCTTCTCGTTTCCCTGCCATTTCGGGAGCGGCCGCTCCCGAACCATCATGCCGCGCGTGTCGCAGCCATCACTTCCCCGTGAAACTTGCCGATCAGGTCGCCGAGCGCCACAAACAGCGGCTGGAAGCGCGCGGGACGGCCGTCCGCGGTCGCCAGCAACTGCGCGCTGTGGTAGTCCTGAGCGAATGCGCCGAACTTCTCGATCAGCGCCCGAATCTTCTTTTCCAATGCTTCACCAGCCTCGAGCGCCGCTTTTTGCTGCTGAAGTTCGCCTTCGAGCGCCTGCTTTTCCGCCTGAATGGATTCGAGACTGGCGCGGGCTTCCTTTACTTCAGCGAGCTTGGTTGCGAGCGCATCTTCGAGATTCGTGAATTCGTCAGGAACCGTGGGGACCGGGACCTGTTCCTTCAACGGATTGGCCTTCAGGTGGGCAAGATCGTGTGTGATCTGCTTGACTTCATGCTCCCGCTTCGCCAGTTCGTGTTGCAGCGTGCTGACCTGCCTGCTCACGTTTGCCAACTCGACGGAGGTGGCTTGCGAGCTCTCGCGCTCGCGGGCCTGCTCTTGCCGCGTTCGATCAAGTTCCGCCGCAAGGCGATCGATTTCCGCCTGGGCGTCATCAAGCCGGCCGACGGTATTCGCGAGGTCGGTCGTGACCATTTCAACCTGATTGGCCTTCTCGGCGAGCTTGTCCTGGTAGTTCGCGATCAGCTGCTCGACTTGTCGCTTGCTCAGGTTCGGGTTCTCGCTTTTGGCGTCGATGACCATATCGACCACCTCGTTGCCAATGTCGTTACCGACCAGCAGCGCCATGTCGCTGTGCGAGAGGATCTCGACGGCGCGCATGTTGTTCGCGAACTTCTCGTAACAGCGGATGTACAGCCGAACCGACGACTTCGACTTGCGAAACACCTTCGTCAGATAGTCGTAAACGAGTTCCTTCGCGCGGTTGCGCACGGCGACAGTGTCACCTTTGTGCGTCACCTCATGACCCACAACGCCCGTGAGAATGTGCACGAAGTTGCCGCCGATCCGCATGTGCTCAAGCAGGATCTTGCGTGTCGAGTGCGCGACTTCCTCGCTTTCCTCGATGATCGTGCGGATCAGCGAGTCGGGCAGGCCGGCGAACATGTCGCGTGCGGCGGTGCCGAGCTCGAGCTGGGTCGGAATGTGGGCGAAGTTCGCTGTCAGATCGGCACTCGATTCGACGTCGTCGGCAGGAGTGCGGCCGCCTTCAGGAACGGTCGGGTTGAAATCGTCGTCGGACTGGATGGGTTTGGGCAGATTCTTGGACACGTGTTCACCCCAATGCGATGTTGCTCGCAAACTTCTCGTAGCAGCGGATATAGAGCCGAATGGTAGCGTTCGGCTTGTGGAATTCCCTCGTCAGAAAGTCGTAGGCAACTTTCCGCGCGCTTTCGCGCGTCGCTGGGGTATTGCCATGTTGGGCCACGTAACCATTGACGATGGCATCACGGATGGCGGAGAAGTGATAGCCGATGCGCAGGTACTCCTGCAGCTTGCTGCCTAGAATCGACGCCACTTCCTCGCTATGACGGATTACGCCGTTGAGGATATCGGTGGAGAGACTCGCCAAAGACGGGCCGGCGGCCTCTTGCTGTTCGCGCTGTACAGCGGCGTCACGACCCGATCGGAGGTCGAGGGGACTGCGCGCGTCGTCTCGGGGCGATGCAAATGCCTCGTCGAGGCGGGGTTTCTTGGACGGAAGGTTGGACACGTTTCCTCTCCGAAATGTCCGGTTGGGGCCATTGCCCGCGCAGGTCGGATTCCTCGGCTGCGCGTCAATGGCGACAAGTAGTTGGGGCGGGTGGCGAACCCAGCATACGCCGCGTTTTCACGTGGTCCCGGCGAAAAGCTGCACGAAACCACCCCGCTTTTAAACGGACTCGAATTGTTACGGATTATGAATTTGTCGGCAGAATTGACCGAAACATTAGGAGGATTCCCTCAGGTAGGTAAAGATTGCTGAACTTTGCGGCGATGGATTTCGATAGCCGCCCCCGTGGGATCGTCAACGCTGAGTCGGCGAATGGCGTCATGGGCAAGCTGGACCTTGATTGAAGGCCGGCCGGACAGCGCGTGGCGATTCTTCTTTTCGCGCAGCCAGTGACCCAGGTCCTGCGCACGAATGAGATCGATGGGCAGCGCCGGCGACAGCGTGCAGACGTCGCTAGAAAACACGCCGACACCGTGAACGTCCCACATAGCGGGCAGCATGCCGCGCAGGAACGCAACCTTTGACCGGTTCTGGTTCAGCGGCGAGCGCCGTTCCTCGAGCCTGCCGCCGGGCAGATGGCACAACAACTTGGTCGCGTCGCTGCCCGGTGCGATGCGAGCGGCCCAGTGTTTAGTTTCCACTACGAAAATTCCGAATGGCGCGATAACGAGATGGTCGACCTCAGCGGTCGGAAAGTCCGTACCCGGCGCGTGATTCAGCAGCAGCGCCGTCGGATGCACGTAGTAGTCGTCGCCGCAGAGCCACGCGAGCACGCGTTCGAGTTCCGTGCGCACGCGCGCTTCGCCGGCGTCGCCCGATGCGTGGCTGCGCGACACGGGCGGCTTGCTCGGTTGAGTGGGACGCCGCTTGCGAAACGCCATGTAGAGCGAGCCGCCGATGAACGCGAAGATCAGAATGGAAGACATTGATGAGCGCCTTGAAGTGAAGTGACGCTTTCAGTCTGCCGCGCGATTTGCGAAGTCAAGTCCGCGGAACCGGCAAAAGCTATACGATTTTCTGGAGCTTTCCGGGTTAGGCCCGTCAACCGGTTGAAGTGGACGCGCTCCGCCAAAGCTGTACGCGATTGCCGATCATTCGGGCGACCCGCCGCGTACGAAGCCGATACGCTAGGCCTATTACGCGTTTCCCCGACGCATCGACCTTCCGGACCTAACGGTCTCGACTCTTGCGGCCTGCCCGCATCCTTTCCTGATCGACGCCGAGCATTTTCGTGCGCGGGCCCGACGGCCGCGGACGAAAGCGCTTCGCGCCGATTTCCTTGCTCGCCTCGAGCATCGAAACCGCCGGACGTTGTCCGGACATCCTTCTGTAAATAACCTTTCTGGAGAGAGAGATGTTGACGCTACTGTTCAAGGGCGCATTCAAATCGCCGTTCAAGTTGCTGGCGCTTTGCCTGGTGCTGTATATCGCGACCATGTCGTTCTTCGTCGCCGGCATTGTGATGCTGGTCGTTGCCCATTGGGCGAAGACGGAATTCGACAAACGTCGCCGCGCGGCGCAAACGCCTGAACCTGCCGAACGTCCGGCTGGGTCGGACGCTGCTCAACAGTTGCATCGCTCCGCAAAAGTACCTGCGGCGAACGACGCGACCGAATCGACACCGAAGCGGCAGTACGCGAAATCGGCTGTCGTCATTCCCATCAAGACGGGCACCAAGTAAGTAAGGCGCCTGCCATCCCGTTGACCGTGCGAAGCAATTCGCGCGGCCAACGCCTCACCCCCGCCGGGAACCCCGTTCCCGGTTTCCGGAGATGAGGTTGCCCGGCACGACCGGAGCATTCTCATGGAACCGCATGTGGCTGCCTGGCAGCTCGACATGTTCGGCGACGCATCGCCGATCGTTATCCCCCCACCGAAACCCGACCCGCTTCCCGACCCATCCCAGTGGACACCTCACGTTCGCGAGCAGCTCGCCGAAGCGGTGTTCTTCCTCGCAGTCGACAGCCGCCACGGTGACAGCGTGCCGGAAGCGCTGATGGATTGTGCGGAGATCCTCCGGGATCGACTGTGCAATCGTCCGGTTGACAAGGCCGACTACTACGCGACGCTCGGATGGATCATGGAACTCTGGTCCGGTGCGATCCCGTATCCGCTCGTCTGTTCGCTCGGCCGGATTCGGTCGCGCTCGATGCAGGACGTGATCCGAGATAACCCGTTGCTCAACTTCGACTACATGCGGCTTAACCGCAGGTGTAGCGGGCAACTGTCCCTGGAGGCGCAATGGCAAGCGTAGCGATGTTCATCACGCGCGTGCTCGCAAATGCGTTCCCCGGCGAAGGGCGGAAGACGACCAACCAGTCGTCTTCGGGTGCGTGCGCAACGGACGGCGAGCGCGTGGTCGGAAAGGGCGCGTCGAACGAGACCCACGTCACGATCGACGGCATTCCCCACCTGTTCGTTGACGAGGGCGACTGTATCGTCGAATTCGAACCGGCTTTCGACGATCACACCGGCGACACGATGTTCGGTCTCAAGATCCTGCCGGACCTTGAACCGCACTGGGCGATGCGTGCTGAGCACCGGTCCGCGCTGAAGGATGCTATCGCAACCGCCATTCGGCGTGCGGCCGGCGTCCAAATGCCAACCGCCTCCAATGTGTCGTCAGTCGAGGCGGAGCCGATGGAAGTGGCGCCGGCCGATGAGCTTGAGCGCCCGGGCGACTCGTCTCGACGTCCGGCGCGATCGCGCCGCGACGAATCTACCAAGTCTGCGGCCGTGGTCGGTCGCATCACCTGGTGGGGCGAGGACGAATTCCCCGACCGTCGTTCGAACGGCTCACGCTTCTACAAGTCCTTTGCGATCCGTCTCGATACGTCGTATGGCGAACGCACGCTGCAAGGCGAAGGCTTGAAAGAGGCAATCTCGGAATGTGGGTGTCGCCTTGGCGACACCGTGAGCGTCAAACGTCTCAGGAAGATCAAGGTGCCGGCCATGCGGTCGGATGGTTCACCCAAGATCGTGAATGGCCAGCAAGTCATGTGGGACAAATGGCTCTGGTCGATTACTCAATAAAGGAGTTGTACATGGCATCTGTCAACAAGGTCATCCTCGTCGGCAATCTCGGCTCTGACCCGGAAGTCCGTTACCTGCCGAGCGGCGACGCCGTGGCGAACATCCGTCTCGCGACGACCGATCGCTACAAGGACAAGGCAAGCGGCGATTACAAGGAAATGACCGAATGGCACCGAGTTGCGTTCTTCGGCCGTCTCGCGGAAATCGTCAGCGAGTACCTGAAGAAGGGTTCGTCGATCTATATCGAAGGGCGCATCCGCACGCGCAAGTGGCAAGGCCAGGACGGTCAGGACCGTTACTCGACCGAGATTGTTGCCGACCAGATGCAGATGCTCGGCGGCCGCGGCGGAAACGCGCAGCGTGACGGCGGCGACGATGGGTTCGAGCAGGGCGCGAGCCGACCGGCTCCGGCCAATGCGGCGCGCGCGCCGGCTCGCGCGAATGGCTCGGGCCCGCGGCCTGCGGCTCCCCCGCCGGATCAGACGAGGTCGTACGGTGGTGGTGGCGGCTTCGACGAGATGGACGACGATATACCGTTCGAATCGTGGTACCCGCGCAAAGCGTGGGCCGCGATCTGATCCCGAAAACCCTCACTGATCCTCTTCGCGTTTCCCGTTTCCTCTCACCTTCGCGTGTGATGTGCCTCGCGGCACATCACACGCGGACCTTCTCCTCCCACCTGTTCATCCCACGACGTTGCTGAACCAAGCCGACGCGCCCGCGCGGCTTGGTTGAGCAAGCGTTTCCACGCCTGTCTCAGGCATCGACCAAAACCGCAATCCAAACAGGAGAGCAACTGATGAATGTGAAGTGGTTTCACCTTTCGCGCAGCGCAGTGCTCTCCATGTCACGTCGATTCGACGCGACGGCCGGGGGCGTGAAAAGCGAGAGGGCGTTTGATCCACCGGTGCTGGCTACCACATCGATTGATGGGGCTGCTGCTTCGTACGTTTTTGCCACAGCGCAAAAGGAGGCTGAATCATGCGAGAGCTGAAGAAGCTGGTTCTCGAGGACCTGAACTGGTCAAACATCTTTCCGCATTATCTCGATAGTCGTTATCTGGGGGACGCCAAGAAGCGTTGGTGGGCGTGCCCACTGTGTGATGGCGAGGAGACGTTTCGGCTCTATTCGCCCGAGAAGGATCCGAAGGGCGGCTGGTACTGCGCCCGCTGTGCGAAGGGCGGTACGGGCGTGCAGCTCATCCGTGAGGTGACGGGCAAGCCGTATCGCGAGATCTACTACGAGCTCGAGACCGGCAACTACAACGGTGGCATTCCCGTCGAGGTGGCGCGCAAGGTGAAACCTGTCCCGGTCCGGCCTGAGAAAAGCGACGAGCAGAAGTGTCGCGAGATGCAGGTCGCATGGGATGGCGCCGGGCCGGTCACGGCGGAGTCGCCGGTATGGACGTATTTGTCGACGCGAATCCCCGGGCTGCAAATCGAATGGATCGGGAAGGATGTGCGCTACCACCCTGGTATGGAGTACGTCGATGCATGGGGAAAGAAGCAAGGAAAGTTTCCCATCATGCTGCTGCGTGCGCGTTCGCCGGCCGGAAAACCGCGTCGCCTTCATCGAACCTACCTCGCGGCTGATGGCACGAAGGTTCCCTTCCTGACGAAGAAGGGGAAGCCGCGAGCCAAGCTGGAGATGAGCGCGCCGGACGGAAGTTTTGGCTCGTCCGTGTTGCTCAACACGACACGGTCGCGGACTCTCGCGCTGGTCGAGGGTTCGGAGACGGGGTTCGCGGTGGTTGCGCGGTATCAGAATCGTATCGAGGTTCGCAGCCTGCTGAACTGCGGCGGCCTTGAGCGTGCTGACATCCGTTGGGACGAATACGACCACGTGATTATCTACGCTGACCGTGATCGGGTCGATGTCCGCCACGGCTATCGGCCCGGCGAGCATCACGCCCAAATCCTGGCCGATCGCCTTCGTCGCCTCGGAAAGCGCGTCTCGATCGTCCGTTCGGTGGTCGAAGGCGTGGATTTCTGCGACGTGTGGGCTCAGCAGTACAAGCGCAGGACGCAACGTTACGAGCGAGCGTCCGCGAGACGGGCGATGCGTGATGAAGCGCGCCGGCGGAATCTCGCGCTCGTACATGGCAGAGGGTGCCGTGTAGTTTGAACTGAACGCCGGCGATCGCCGGCATTGCTTTGTTTGCCCGGTGGGGATACGTCCCCGCCGGGCCGTATTGCGCCGGGCCTCATTCGGAGACTGATGATGGCCTTTCGTATGTTGCTGGGGGAGTTCGAGATCGTCGCGACCACGGGTGCGGCGAATGGCAGGCAGCCGACGGTGTTGTCGAAAGCGGAAGCCTTCGATGTCATCGACCGGAAGTGCGAGGGTGAGGCCCGTTATGTGTTGCGGGACGAGCCATTCGAACCGGCCGTGGACTTCTGTATGGCATGGCTCGCGCAAAAGGCGGCCAGTCGTAGACATTGAACTTGAAGAAAAGCGGCTCACCATTTGGTGAGCCGCTTTTTTTTCGCCCATGGATTCCGCATCGGCAACGGCCTCCCGGAGCCTACAGCACGATCCGCAGGATCAGCAGGAAAAGCTTATAGGCGCCCGAAGCCCACACCGCGCCAATCGCTCCACCGATGAGAAACGGCTCGGCCAGACTCCCATAGTGGTGCGCATGCAAAACGATGCCGAAGAGCCAGACGAAGGCGAAGGCGTATGCCAGGATGAAGCGTCGGACCAGGAACGGCAGGCGCTTGTACAACTGGTGAGCTTCCGTCGCGATCGCTATTACCTTGTTGTTCATTCGTGGTCTCCAGAAACATGTTCCAGCTTGGCGAGCCCCGTGAAGAAGTATTCGATCGCGATGCGCATTGCAACGAAGCTGAGCCAGAGGTACGGCGACGACAGCTTGTGGATCAGTTCGCCGTGGCGAATCCAGTCGATGAGTTCCAGCATGGTGTGCATCCTAAATGCACCGGTGCATAGCGCGATGCGCGCCATGAACACCGGTGTTATGTATCAATCTTCGCAGTTCCAATCCAAAGTCAAGCTGCGATAGCGTGCTGCGGCGGCCCTGTCATTCGAAGTAGCCCGCAAGTTGTCCGCCTAGCTCGTCACCGAAGCCACTACTTTCGTGACCCGAGTCATCCACCCGAAGCACCTGGAATTCCTCGTTGTCGACCGCCGCCGGCGTGCGCGCCGCTGCCGCCGGAGGAGGCGAATACGCTTGCGTCGTCGCCTGAGCAGGCGCGCGTGCGTATCCGGTCAGCTCCTGACGGAGCGTTGCCTCCGCCAACGACCTCAGAATCGTGGCGCGATGGCGGGCTGATGTACACGCGCTCAGTCGCTCGAAGAGCAGCGGCGACACGAGCGGATTGATCGTGACAGTCATCTCGATCTTGTCGCTCATGCCGTCTCCTTAGCGACGTTCGCGAGCAAGGCCCGCTTCCCCGACCATCAGGAAGCCGCGCACGTTGGCGAGGCACGGTGCGTCGATCACCTCAATGAGAACGCGAGGAAACGCGCGTCGGATGACCGCCGCATAGAGCGCTGCGCCGCCGCCGGAAAGAATGATCGACCGCACGTTCGGCAAGCGGCCTACGTTGTTCTGCATTTCCTTGACGACGCCCGAAATGAGCGGTTGGGCCTGCTCAAGGTACGGCGCAAGATCAATGTTGGTTCCGTAGAAGAAGAACGGTGTCTGCTCCCGCAATGCCTTATCGATACGTTCGATGTCTTCGACTGCGTCGCCCTGGTCGCGCGCGACGAGGTTGGCGATGCGCTGGTAAATCTGCGATGCGCCGCCCGGCATGCCGCCGCTGCGGTTGTCATCCATCGTGAAGCCGTTCGCATATACCCAGTCGGTCGTGAAGTAGCCGACGTCGACGACGAGGTGGGCGACGTCTCGCCCGAACTCGTGCTGGCGATTGCTCGACGCGAGTACCAGCGAGCCGAGCGGCTGTGGGATCACCACGACCTTATCGACCGTGACCCGGCCAGCCCCGAAATCCAGTTCCCCAGCGAAGCGTTCCTTCAGCTCGGCCGAGTACTTTTTCATGTTGTGGACAGGCAGGCCGAGCACCAACCGTTCAATGTGCGTGACGCCAGAAAAGTGGATCGCGCCAAACAAGAGGGCGGCATAGTTGTCGGACAGCACGTAGTCGTCTGCCAGTGCTCGGCCGGTATTGCCGTAGGCTGCGGTAAGCGGCACATCGGGCCCGACTTCGTATTCGACCTGGTCGATGATGATCGTCGAGACCTTACGCGCGGTCAGTACGCTCTCGCCGTATCCGGATAGCGTGCGGCTCGCGGCGAGGGGAGTCAGCGACGGGAACATGCCGGTCGCGATCGTTCCACTTGCGGCGCGGTGAGCGTATTTCGTGTTGCCATAGCCGACATCGACGGCGAAGACTGCGGTTTTCAAAGGCGACTCCTATGGGATCGAATGGGGCGGTGCCACAAATCAAAGTCGGACTTGAAGTCGGACATTGAGCGCAGCGGGAAAGCGAAGTCGGACATGAAGTCGGACTTTGTCGAATGAGCGTCGCCAAAGTCCGACTTGATCTGGGGGTTTGCGCAGTGAGCCCCGCACAACTCCGAGTTGAAGTCCGAGATTGCTGAACCCAGTCTATCGAGCGATGCGCGAAGTCAAGTTGCGCAAAGCGCGCCGGTTCCCGTCAGCTTTCGGCCGGCGAGTCGGCGCAAATCGCTCTATTCTTCTTCTCACCTACCGCGTCTTCGACGCATCGAAACCGAGTGCAAGGCACTCGCTCGTCCTCTTGGCCCGCAACGGGCCCCAAAAAGCAGTCAAGTGTTCGGGCCGCACAACGAAGCGGCCTTTTTCTGAATCAGATCAAGTACACAGCGGTCCACAGTGAGGACCGCTGGACAGTGCGATATCCATACGATCGGCGACGGTTTGTCGCCACAGGACAGCACGAGAACATGTGGAGCCCCGGACACCGGACGCTCTACGGGTGCTCTGCATGTCTGAACACGCCCTTTCAGCGATCGATGCTGGGTGCACTCAGGAAGCCCGATACACCGCGGCGGACATGAGTGTGCTTGGGGGCGGGGGAAATCATGCGACCGGCAAAGGCCCGGTATCGCGATTCCCTGACAGGAAGAAAAAACGGTCTGAGCCGCCGTACCCGAAAGGTCTCACCAGGAATTACCCGGCATTCAGCCCGGCGTGCGCATTCGCGAAAGCAGCGGGTGTGGCGACGCGAGCGCGCTGGCCTGCAGGGTAGCCACGAAGCTGTACCCGCGCGGAGCTTCTTCGCGCAGCGCGACCGATGAGGGGGCGCACGAATGACGGCGTTTTGCGCGAAGCGCGGGGCGCGTTGTTCAGGCAGCAGGTTGGACAGTCGGCGTGCATGTACTTCCCATGCACCGGGCTGATCGGATGGACATCGCTAAAGGACAGGAAGACGCAAGACCGAGCCGGCGGAATCCGACGAAGCGGGATGAGCTGCAACGTGATCGCGCACGGCGTCAGGTAGGGGCGTCGCGAACGCGCTGCGGCAACGAATCAACGAAGGTGCGGCCGGGGCCGCAAGGAGCAAATGCATGGCAGTGATCCTCAACGTTCGAGCGGTTGTGGGCCGCTATCGACTGTCGCCCGAGTTTCGCGACGCGCTGCTGGTGCTTTTCGATCAGCACGTTGCAGCCATCCATAGCACCACACGCATCAGCACGCGGGCGCTCTCGATCAGGACGCAGGAAAACCGTGCGGCTGCACTGTGCAAGGCGTTCGTTGAGCTGCGCGAAGGCGGCTTCGCGTTGCAGAGCCCGTGGTCGCTGAAGGAAAAGCACGTGAAGTATCTCGTCACGCGGTGGGTCGATGCGGGGCAGTCGGGGGGGCGGATTGAGAACAAGCTCACCTACCTGCGCGCGATCGCCCTGTGGATGGGCAAGACCAATCTGGTCGGCACGCTCGGCGATTACGTGGACCGGCAAGCCGCGGGCCTGGTGCGCAGCTATGTGGCGACTGAGGACAAGTCGTGGGTCGCGCATGATGTGGACGCTGTAGCGAAGATCGATGAAATCGCGTCGACCTGTCCGTATACGGCGGTGCAACTCAAGCTGCAGGCAGCATTCGGGTTGCGGGTCGAGGAGAGTTTCATGCTGCGACCGCTCGAGGCGGTGCGCAATCCGCAGACACTGGCCGTTACGCGTGGCACGAAGGGTGGTCGGCCGCGTGAAGTGCCGATCGAACGGAAGATTTCGATTCTGGAAGAGGCGGCTCGGCTCAATAACGGCTCATCGGGTTCGACGATCCCGGCCGGCCGCACGCTCAAGCAATGGCGAGACTGGTACTACTACGTGCTCGGCAAGCATGGGGTGACGAAGACCGGGCTAGGGATTACGAGTCACGGCTTGCGGCACGAATACCTGCAGACGCTATACGAGCAGGTTGCCGAGGTGCCGGCGCCAATCAAGGGGGCATCGGTCCGGCCCGATCCCCAGGCGCACGAAGAGGCGAAGCGCCGCGTCGTGGCCGCCGCCGGGCATAGCCGCGAATCGAAGGCGAATGCCTATCTGTCGACGTTCGCGCGGCAGGAGGCAATGCGCAAGCAACTGCCCACTGTGGATGCGGTTGAGGCCGCACTGCGGGCCGCCGCAGGCAACAAAAGTCATGCAGCCGCAGCGCTCGGTATTTCGAGGCAAGCGCTCTATCGGTTGCTCGCGTCGGCTCAGGATCGGAAGTAAGCGGCGAAGAGGGCATCGTTCGACAGAATCGCATGCACGTCGAAATGAGCGGTGAAATGGGGCATGTTATGCCCGCTCGGCCGATGGCTCGTTCGGTAAGATGGACTTGTCTCTCAGGTTCTAGCTCGGCCCTCGGATATGGCTAGAACTCTTTTGAAGCCGGCTCGCGCCGGCTTTTTTTTCACCAGCGATCCCGATCGGGCATCGCGTCAACGGCCATCGCGATCCGGTCTTCGAACAGGAAGTCCATGTGTTCGGAAGGCGATGGAATCTTCGGGAACTGCACGTAGTCGTGGCCGTCGATTTCCATCCACTTTGCGAGCTGGACGAGCTTCCGGTATCGCGCGGCGTCTTCGAGCACCGGGGAGATCGGCCACGTGTCGATGGTGACGACGGCAGCGTCGACGATGCGTTGCGCGAGCATCTTGAAGACGGGGCCGAGCGTGGCCCAGTCGCCCTCAGCACGAGACAACAGGTCGAGGACCAACTGCGCATCGCATGCGCCGAGCTCGCGTTCGACAAGCGTTTGCAGATCGTTCTCGCCCGCTTTCGGGCGGCTCAGGCGCCGGTTCCACGTTTCCGCGCAGCGCGTCTTGGCCGCGATCTCGTCATCGCCGATCGGTTCCCACTGCGTCGACAAGCCGCACCCGGTGCAATGGATGCAGACGAGCTTTTCGGTCAGCGGTGCTTCGGGCGGGCGCGGGAGCACGTCTCCCAGGCATGGCGGCCCGCCAAAGCGACCGAACTGGCTGAAATCAAACGCGCGGTTCTCTGGGCAATCGATCAGCCGTTGCGATCGCCCGATCGTCGGCCGCCCTCCGCAGTGGTCGCAGGGATAAAGCTGCTCCAACATTTGTAATATGAAAATAAGGTCGTGACCGGCGCATTATTGCCGCTTTTGTGTGACAGACAAAGGGGAATTAAACAGAGAATGTCCCCATTATTAGATTCACGACTCGGTAACTTGCTCTCTCAGGCGGCTGCAGGCGACCAGACGGCCGTACTGCGCGCGGCGGCTTCGACGCGCTCCAGATACCGAAGATAATCGTCGGTATCGTGTCGGGTAACGGTTGTCGGAATGACGCTCACGGTGCGCTCGTCGCTCGGCGCGCGGGTGAAAATCCGGCGGATCGAGTCCGGCTGATCGACGATCCAGAAATTCCACTGGCGGACAAAATGCCACCAGGTGCGCGCCTGCTCCAGCTCGGCCCACGTCGCACTGAATTCCAGCACCGCGCCGAGGTTCGTGAAGAAGGTGCATCGAATGCCGTCATCGTCGGCGGCCGCAACTACCACCTGGCGGCCGCACGAAATCGAGCCGGCTTCGCGGCATGCCATCGACAGGGCGGGAAAGCGCGGCGCCCAGTCGTGGGAACGGGAGACTGCGCGGTCGAGAAAGAGTGACTTGCCTTGCATTTCGGCCTCCATGGGCATTGAGCATGCATCCATCTTGCCGGTCGCTACGGAATGTCAAGGTTCGTCGCCGCCGGTAGGCTAAAGCGTGCCCGTCGCGATGCCGTAATCACAGGACATTACAACCGCTTGCGCCTCCTCCATGAAGCCGAAGTCCGCGATTCGATCCAAGTCCGATCTGTTGCCCATCCCTGCCGCGGATCGTGACCGGATTGCACTTGAGTGCTATCTCGCGCTGAGCACGCTGCGAGCGGGTCAGGGCGATCGCCATACGCTGGCCGTGCTGACCCATGCGCTTGTTGCGACGTACTTCCTGTTGGAGGCGGGGGTAGGTGACGGAAGCGAGAGTCGAGCGACGTTAGCGGGCGCGCAGGACGCGATCAATGAAATCGACTCGGATGCGGCGGTCGCTGGACGATGTGCGGTGACGACGGGTTCCTCGGCAGGTGCGATCGGCGGGTTGCTGGCGCTCTACGATCGGCAACTGAGACGGGCGCCGCGCGCGACGGTAGTCCGAATCGTTGCGCAGGTGAATGCATATTGGCGCGAATCGTCCGGGGCGCTGAGCGAGCAGGAGCGGCTCGCGGCCTAGCAGCACAATGACGGGGCGACGCGCGGTGGTTCCGCATGCTCAAGGTCCCGGATACCATGCCGTAAGCCCGGTTGGAAAATTGGATTTCTTCTCCTCGTTGTGCTCCACCTCGCCCCGCACTTGGTATCCAAGGCGGGGTTTTTTTTGGTTCATCGCGGAATTCCGGGGGAACGCCGGGGAGGAACGTCGGCGTTCGGCCAGAAGGAGTTTGTGGCAAACGGCGGCTTTCGGGTACGCTAGCGCCATGCCGAACATTCCTGTTACTGACACGGTCGTACACGCATTTACCCAGTTGGTAGACGACTCGGGGAACAGCGGAAGCTATCGAGAGCCATCGCATTCGGACATCGAATTTCAAATCAACGCGTCCGGGCTGAGAGCCTTCGATCCCAAACAACAGGGGCAACTGATCGGGAAGGCCAAGCGGGTCAGGGCTGTGCTGTACGAGGCGATGACGGCCAATCCCACCGCCGCCTCGCAGTTCGCCATGGGTCTCCTGGGAAAGATTCGTGCGTGTGGCGGCTTCCGCGCTGGTGCACCAAACTTCGTTGGTTCCGAGGCGATTGCGAACGCCAAGTCGGCCTGCGACAGCGTTGGCTTTGTCCTCGCAGACGACGGAACGCTTGCCCCGAAAGTGCTCACAGCTCTTCGTGGCCCGGAGCTGACTGATGCACTGCTGGGCTACGCGCGGCGTGCACAGCGAGGCGCCGAGGATGCGGCCCTTGTGGCTGGAACGGGCAAGGACCTGCTTGAGGCCACTGCTGCCCACGTGCTCATGACAATACGGGGCAGCTATCCCACGGGTGCCAACTTTCAGGCTTTATTGGGCATGGCCTTCATTGCGCTGGACCTTGCGGTGCCGGAGATACCTGAAGTTCAGGGCGAGTCGCCTGTCCGCGCGATGGAGCGGGGCCTGTTCGCCACCGCGCTCGGTGTTAACCGCGTCCGGAACAAGCAGGGCTCTGGCCACGGCCGCCCGTGGCTACCGACGCTCACAGATCCTGAGGCCAAGGCAGCGATTGAGTCTGTTGGCACGGTCGCCAGCTACTTGCTAGCAAAGTTGGCGACACACGGAAGGTAGTTTCTACCATTAGGCCATGATTGACCTGCTTCCCGTCCTAGTTCAAGCCACTGCGACAACGCGATTGCAGCTGAAGCAGTGGTTCGCTCGCTATCCAGCTGGCATGCCATGGTCAGTGGTCTCGGACTACTGCATTGGCGACGTCAACAAGGGGAACGACGTCTTCAGCTTTGTAGTCGTCGCCCCGCACGACAAGGCCGAGAACATCTGCGAGTACATAGCCGGCGCGGCGCCCAAGGACCTGAAAAATACAAGCAAGGTTCCGCTCGGCCTAGTCCAGTACCTGACCTGCGAGGTGCCTGTGACGTTCAGCGTCTCGTTCCTCTTGAGGCGGGAGGCTGCGCTGCTGCGCGACTACCTGAGCGTAGACGCCATGAGCGCGCTGGTCGCCGGAGCCATATCCTTCATGGATGACCGCCTTTCGCTCTACCAGGATGCGCGCGACATCGACTATCACCAGAGCGCCATCAAGCGGCTGAAGGCCTTCGAACGAGACCTGGGCCACAAGGGCGTGAACGCAAAGTTAGCCAGGCAGATTCATCTGGTGGCTGCGATGGTGGCGACCCTCTGCAACATGCTCAACCAAGCGGTGAGCGCCAGGGCAATCCGTTGGATTTCTGATCGGGATGCACTTTTTGAGCGCCATGACGCCGTGGTGTCTGACCTGGCGTACGTCTACTACCTGACCCAGGCAATCGAGTTCGCCACACCTGAGCAGCGGGAGGCTCAGAATCTTGGCGCATCTCTGGCCACCCTTGGCTTTGAGATTCCTGAGAAGACCGGCAAGCACCGCTTCGACGAACTGGTCAGGCTCCCGGACTACCTAGCTGGCACGCTGGCTGACCTGAACAGCGAGACCATGGCCGTATCCAAGGAAAAGTTCGACGTCGTGCTGAACAACGTCTTCGTCAACTCCAATAACAACTGGCTGGTGCAGCTGCTGTCAACCGGTGAGCGCATCACGGCGCGCTCGGCCCTGTTCCGAGGCTGGAACTAGCAGCGGAAACGAAAAGCCTCCAAAGAGTCTTGATGTCATGGACGTCCACTTCTTCCTCAAGCAGCGCACCGCCCTCATCCGTCACTTCTACGATGCCGCCTCGGCACCGTTCGTCGAAACGAAGCGGTGCATTCAGAACGCACTCCCACCATTCGACGATCCGCCATACGACGACAGCGGAGAGCCGGCGTTCCTAAACGAATGGTTGCAAGCTGACGTCGAGCATGAGTTGGTTGGTCGGGCGGCAGTCTCGATGCTGTCCGAGGCCTTGAAGCAGTTCTTCGTCACGTGGGAGCGACGCACGTGGACCAAGCCGCCGTGCGCGAAGTGCTTCAAGAAAGCCTTCGAGTCCGGCTTCATCGCCGGCTATGTTGAATGCTTCACCGAAGGTTTCGAACTCGACTGGTCCACTTGCCCTGCCGACCTGGACGTGCTGAAGCAAGTTGTGCTGGCGCGGAATCGGGCGCAACACTCGGATCTCGTTCTGGATCACTTGACCCACGACGAGAAGTCACTGCAGGCGTATCCAAGGCCGTTTTTCGTCCGGCCTGAAGACGAAGGAATGGACCCTGCGGCCACCAGCTTCCTCTCCCCGACGATCCACATCAGCCGCGAGAAGCTGTTGGAGGCGATTGACCACGCTGAACAGCTGGCATCCTGGCTGCAGCAGAAGCTCGAAGAGCATTGGCACCTCAAATGGACGAACCGTCAGGCGACCTGAGCCTCAACCCTGATCTAGCAGAACCACGTGATGTGCATCGCACTGCTACCTCAAAGCAGGCCTCGATGGTGCGAATGTCAGCTCAAGGAAGTCCAATTCGATAGGGCGACTGTCGCTCTTGGCTCGGCAAGCGACGTCCACGGAAATCCACGAAGAACCTTTTTTTTCGGAGGGGCCGTGCTCAGGCGGCTGGGCGGCGTTGCGCGGTCGGCGGGAGTGTTACCGACGAGAGCGGGTCCTCGACGCTCCATTCGACGGCCGGGATCCCATCGCGCAGTCGCCGCGCGCGCTTGACTGCCTTCCGCGCTTCGTAGTCCGGCTGTCCGTTCATGCCGTAGACTTCAAGGTGGGTCGGCGTCGGGGTGTCCGTGAGCACGAAGTCGGGCAGCATCGCGGCGCCATCTTCCAGCCGGATGGGTTTGTTGAAGGCGCGGTGTTCCGCGACCAGGCGATTCGCCATCGCCACCTCGTGGATGGAGTCGCAGGCGATGTAGGTCGACGAGCAGAGCATCGCGGCAAAGTCCAGCACCACGTGGTGGCCCTTCGGCGTTCGCTCGATGGCAAGGATCGTGACGACTCTTGCGTTGCGGTCGCCCAGGGCGCGCCACGCGTGCGTAAATCGGTTCTGTGCGAAGGCGACCAGCTCGCTGCTGACGTAATAGCGTTTCGCGCTCTGGCGCAACGTAATCGAGCGTCCGTATGGTGTCGTGCCGATCTCCGCCATTTCTCCGACGACGATGCCGCGATGGTTCGCGCCGTCCCTGTGACCCACGCGTGAGAGGAAGGCGTCGAACTCAGCATTGATCGCGTCGCGGTCCGCCTCTTGAAAACGGCGCATCACGTGGAGCACCTGATCGGCAGGTTCGCCGTTCACAACCGCGTCTCACAGTCCGGCGAGGATGCGCGCATTGCACACGCCCCAGTTGCGTGCGCGCTCGGTACCGGACCAACGATTTAGTCCAGCGACTTGCCATAGCGTCTGCAGGAAGCCGAGGAGGGGCGCGGCGCGTCGCGAGGTGCCGGGCGTGCTGCCGCTTCTCGCCGCTTTCGATCCCGAGCTGACCTCGCGCTGTATCAATGCGACGTCAAGCTTCGCACGCAGTCCCGTCGGTGTGGCGACGATACCGGGCAGAGTTTGGCCGCCGTCAGCTCCGCCGGCGGTCGGATCTTTGTGAAACGGGCACGACGATCGATCGTGCAACGGGCCTTCCTCCGGCCAGCCGGCGAGATGCAGCAAATTGCCATACCGTCGGATCTGAAGTCGGAGGGGCGAGCCGGTGCCTTGGCAAAGACAGTGCGCGTGCCCAGGATTGATCTTGGCTTGCTCGAGGCGACGAACGAAACTCGCGGGCTGTTCCTGCACATCCTCGAGTGGCACGGTCACACCGGCGAAGGAAACATTGCTCATGTTCAGCTCCAGTTCAATCGGTCATCACGCATTGTGCGTGGCCGGCTCGGACGGGTGGTATTCGCGTCAGGTCGCCTTCTCGGTCAGAAACCAGTGGCCGCTCGACAGGCGTGTGACGTGGCAAAAAGGGAAACGCTGTTCCATCAGCATTTGCTCGTTGGCGTCGCGTTGGTCGCGCCAATGTCCAATGAGGCGAAGAATTTCTCCGATCGCCCACCCGCAGGCGAACAATCCTGCCAACGCGCATGCGCAGATCATCCTGGTGTGGGGGCTGAGCCGCGTGACGACCATCAGAAGGTCGACGATTAGCATGACGATGATCGTGATTGGAACAAGGCGTTGCATGATGGTTTTGGGCTCGGATTGGATGTCCCCGAAAGGCAAGCAGGCTGGCGTGAGGACCAGCCGGGCTTAGGAAGGCGGGGGCTTTGCCTGTCTAGTGGTTGCGCACCTGCGTCGCGCCGTCGACCGCGCAGTTCACGCGCTGTCTGAGCAGGCGGTGCAAGCGGTTGCGGAAGGTGTTCGGGATGAATTTGGCCGGCCAGAAAATTGTCAGTACGGCTGTTGCCAGCATCCAGATTGCTACGACGCATCGCTGCGTGGCTTGCGCGAACAGTTCGAACATCTCTTGCAACGCGCCGTGATTGGCGAGCGATTGAACCGTGCTGCTAAGGATCGAAACGGTCTGGGCCGCGTGGTGCGGGTCAATCCACACATTGAGGACGACCCGCCAGAAGATGGCAAGCGGCACGACGATCGCAGTGACCACAGCGCCGTGCAGCAAGGTTTTTCCGACCGCCAGGAATTGCGATACATACACGGCCGGGTCGAGTGCGACGCGCAGCTTCAACTCCGCGACTTCGCGTGCCGGGAGCGTGCCGACCTGAATCTCGTTCACGAAGATCCGGCGAACCGACGTCGCGTTGGCTGATTCGAGCTCACGCTCGATCCTTTCGATTTTTTTTCGGCGGATGAAGTCGAGCACGAGCGCGAAAGTAGCCGCGAGAATGACGCCGGCGTAGAGGTAGGCCTGTCCGCCCCAAAGGGCTAATAGGCACCACACGACACTCGTCACACTGGCGACGAACGCGATACTTCCGAGTTTGCGGGGATGGGACATCGAATGGAACATGGTTTCTCCTGAGAACGAAGCGCTGGGGCAACGGGCCGCCAGTTCGATTGTGGCCAGTGGCCACCACGTGCTCAGTCGGAAAGCCGTGTCAATTCGGTGAGCTTTCTCGCTACCGTCATAGCATCCGTCAACCGGTCGTCGAAGCTGGAAAAGCTATACGTTTTTTTCGAGCTTTCTGGGTTTGCCCCCTCAACCGGTTGAGCTGGATGGCGTCTTGCCTAAAAAATGTGCACGAGGCTCTCCGTCACGCCCGGTGCGGTCTTGCGGGACTTTTCCACAACGTTGTTCAGGGAAATTGTGAGTATCTTGCTCGCGCTGCCCCACGCGCGGCTGGCAAAAGCTCGTGCGATATCCCGCCCATTGCCCGGCCAGTGATGGGCGACCACGCGATACGATCTTTCCACCTACCGCGTCATCGACGCATCGACCAGAGTCCGCCGCCGGCGGCCTCCCATATCACCCAGACGGGACCACTCCCGTCGGGCGTGCTCTCCCGTTCATCCTGGAGAGCATCATGTCCCATCTGCATATCGGCGCCTGCGAGGTGCTTGCATGAGCCGCAAGAGCGCAGAACGCAAGCACGACCAGACCGCGGATCCGTATCAACGCGAGTTTGTGCAAATGATGAAGGCTTTCTCGTACGGCCAGCACACGCACACTGTGTTTGCCGACTTCGTCGAGTTGGCCGCGCTGTCGATCAGCAACAGCGTCGATCGTACGCAGTTCGAGGCGCGCGAGAAGCGTTACCTGGAAATCGTTGGGAAGTACGAGCGCGAAGACGTCGAGCGGTTTCCCCGCATGCTTGGCGCACTGACGCTGTCCTTCGAGCATCGGATGCAGGTGTGGGAGAAGGCCGGGGCGTACGCGGTACCCATCTTTGACGGTATGACCGACGTTCTTGGCGAAACCTACATGATGCTGGACCTGGGGAATGCCCGAGCCGGGCAGTTCTTCACCCCGTACCACGTGTCGCGCCTGATGGCGATGCTGACAACCGGCGACGGCCAGCCGCACATTCAGCAGCATGGATTCCTGCGGATGCGGGAACCGGCGTGCGGTGCCGGCGGAATGGTCATCGCGACGGCCGAGTCGCTCGCGGCCGCTGGTCACAACTATCAGCAGACGATGCATGCGACCTGCATCGACATCGACCCCGTCTGCGTACACATGACCTATCTGCAGCTGTCGTTGCTGAATATCCCCGCGATCGTCGTGCACGGCAACACGCTCACCGGCGAGGTATGGGGCGTTTGGTACACGCCGGCTCACATCATGGGTGGTTGGCGCTGGAAGCTTCGTCGACGCGAGTGCGAGCTCGCCAAGGCGGCGCTGGCTATCGAGGTGCCGACGGCGGACACCCCGCCGGCCGAAGACGTGCTCGAGCCTGAGGCGGCGGATATTGAGGCACTCGAGTCCGCAGCGTCGCGGCAACGGGTTGGTGACGACGTCGATGTTGCCGTCGCGGAGCCGGAAGTGATCGCGCAACCCATGACCGAACCGACGTCAATCTCCGACCTGTTCGAGGACGCAGTCGTGCAGACCAGTCCCGCCGCAATCTTTGCGGCAATCGACCAGATGACCTTGTTTTAGCAACTATCTCTTGAACCCAGCCCGATCTTCGTGATCGGGCTTTTTGTTGAAAGCTAGGCTGAAATTTAGCGCTTTCCTGGCACTCGCCCGTTATTCGAGCGGTATCGTTGTCCCATCCATCGCGTCTCTGACGCATCGACTCAGCCAGCATCGCTGGCATTCCTTTTAAACCCCATCGGGAACCACTCCCGAGCGGGGGCAGGTTCCCACATCGGAGAACCTGACATGCAACACGCACACCTGCAGCAACCCACCGTTAAGCTGGGTCGGATCAAACTCGGCCGAAACCCCCGAGTCTACTTCGACGACGCTGAGATGGAGGAGATGAGGGCGTCCGTCCGTGAACGCGGCGTCGACACCCCTGTCATCATTCGGCCGCTCGACGATGAGTACTTCGAGCTGATCGCCGGCGGGCGTCGCTACAAAGCCGCAATGGAAACGCGTGGCGAAGATTACGACATGCCGGTCACGGTGAAGGTCGTGGACGACGCCGAAGCGGAAGAAATCGCTCTCATCGAGAACATCCAGCGCGCGAACCTCTCCCCGGGCGAAGAAGCCGTTGACGCTGCCAGGCTGCTCGGACGGTGTAAGGGCGATCGGGAGGAGGCGGCCAAGCGGCTTGGCTGGAGCGTTGCCACCCTTAGCAGTCGCCTGGCCCTGCTCAATTGCAGCAGCGAGGTCCTCAATGCGCTGAACACGCGACAGATCTCTCTGGGGCACGCCGAGCTGCTTGCAGCGTTGTCCAAGGAAAATCAGGACCGTGTGCTCCCCGTGATCGTTGCAGAGAAGAAGTCTGTCGCGGATGTCCGGAAGCTTGTGGAAAGCGCGGCATGCTCACTGAGCGCCGCAATCTTCGACAAGACCGACTGCGCAGCCTGCCAGCACAACTCGGCTACGCAGGGTGAGATGTTCGGCGAATCGATCGCGACCGGGAACTGTACCAACCGCACCTGCTACAACGAGAAGACCGAGAAGCAACTCGAAGCGACGGCCGACGGCCTGCGCGACGAGTTTCCGCTCGTTCGGATCGTGCGCCCCGGTGATAACCACACGCGCGTGCAAATTGCGGTCGACGGTCCCAACGGTGTGGGCGAAGACCAGGCGAAGGCCTGTCACTCGTGCCAGAACTATGGCGCCGCGGTGAGTGCGTTGCCTGATTCGATCGGCAAGGTATTCCGCGGTCAATGCTTCGATACCGTGTGCAACATGAACAAGGTTGCGGCACGGATTCAAGCGGCGAAGGCGGCGAAAGAGTCAGCGGCAACCGCGAAAGCGGGAGCCGCGCCCGAGAAGGGCGCCGCAAAGGCAAGCGGCTCGAAGTCCGAGCCGGCAGCCGTCACGGTCGTCGCGGAATCCGACAAGGTGAAGCAATACCGTGTCGCGGTCTGGCGCAAGGCACTTCGCCGCGATATCGGGACCAACGGCATGCTCGCACGTCAGTACCTGATCGCGATCGTCCTGGCCGGATACGCTCGGCAGATCAAGGATGACACCTTCCGGCTCGTGTTCGAGAAGATGACCGAGGAGAAGGTGCCGTCTGGCGATCTCGCGAAGGCGATCGATCTGGTGCGAGCGACGAGCGAGCAGCAACAGGCGGATCTCGTGACCGGCATGCTGCTTTCCGCGATCGAAGGGCTCGACGTGTCGTACCTGACGCAGCTTTGCAAGCAACACAAGCTGGATCTGGCGAAGCACTGGAAGCTCGACAAGACCTTCCTCGAACTGTTGACCAAGGCCGAGATGATGGTCGTGGCTGACGAAATCGGGCTGCGCATCGCGATGGGCGACGACTTCAAGAAGGTGTTCTCAAAGTCGAAGTCAGAAGTAATCGAGGCGCTGCTCAACGTCAGCGGTTTCGATTACGTCGGCAAGATCCCGAAAGTTCTCAAGTTCTGACATGCGGGGCGGCCGTGCGCCGTTCCCGTCGTTCATTTGCGCCGCCATCGTGCGGCGCTTTTTCATCTTCCGGAGATTTTCATGTTTCAGGCACTCGAACCGCTGATTCGTTCGGCTGAGAAGTTGACGCTGTCGCTCGCAATGGACGGCGACAACGTAGTGGTGTTCCTGACGCCGCAAGGCGGGAAGGACGCCACGCTGCGTCAACCGCTCATTCTGAAGGCGACGGCTGCGGAGTTGGACGAAGGATTCGCCGCGGCAGTCACCTCCTACTCGACGGCGCACAAGTCGCTCGAGGAGCAGGTGGCGGCAACGAACGCGATCCTGGACGAGCAGAAGGCGACGCAGGTGACGAAGGCGCGGAAGGCCCTGACCAAGGGTTCGAAGGTACCGACGGCCGGCGCAGCAAGCGGCACGCAAGACGAGGACGACGACAACGACGACGGCACTCAGCCGACACCGTCCGCGCCGCAGGCCTCCGATGCCGAGTCGAAGCCGGCCGGCACCGATCTCGCGTCCTTGCTCATTTAGGAGATATGTCATGTCGATCAGCATCGCAGCGGTTGTTCGTGAATTCCTCTACAACGGCATGGCCTTGATGGATCCCGGCGCGGCGTTCTCGCCGGATCAGGTGCGGGATCTCTACACCGCCCAGTATCCGGAACTGACGACGGCCGCCGTCGACGGCCCGCAAATCAAGGGTGAGGTCATGTCCTACACGTTCGTTCGCGCGGCGGGCGCCAAAGGCGCCCATGCGTAAGGACGCTCTGCTCAAGGCCCTGTCCGATCCGGATGGTGGCTTCAACCAACAGGAACCGGCCGAAGGGCCGGTTTTTTTATATGACGAGGAAATGCGGAAATGTTCTTCGATCCTGCACTCCCTGATTCAAGCATCGCAGCAGGCTCGGCCGCGACCTGGCAACCGCCACGCGCTGCCGCTGCCCGACGTCGACCTGCCGCTGATCTTCTGACGCTTCCGTCGTTCTCGACGGAGGTGCCGGGGGCGGTGCGGTTGAAGTGGCGCGACGACGTGTACCTGTCGGATCTGGTCTTGAAGCATTTCCAGTACGGGCCGTTACGCGCAGGTGACGTTCATGATCCGGCCGACGCCGGCGACGCGTTCCAGCAGGCGTTTCATGCGTGGACGCAACGCCAGTATGGGCCTCTTTCCCGGCTCCGATTTACGCCGCGTCTGTTTGACGCGCATGCGGTTCGTGATGTTCTCGATGGCCTCGGTAACGGGAACAACGATGACGACCCTACGCCGCTATTCTTCGGGTTCGGTCTTGAGGATGAGTGGGTGTACTCGCTTGAAGGAGCGATCGAGACGCTTCGGTCCGTCCACCCGTTGCTCTTCCGGACGGTGATGACCGCGTTGTACCGCGCATCGGCTCGGACGATGTTCATCCGGCTGCCAGACTGGTTCATGTACGAGTTTTCGTGCTGGTACTGGGACGGCGATCCGAACATATCGGACGAGGATGCCGACGAAGTGCTGAAGGAACGCTTCGAGGACGACACCGCAACCCGTTCTGCGTATCTGCCGTCGGTTGTTCGGCCACAGCTGTGCCCCGACGATGCCGACCCGAGTGTGTTTAGCGGTGGCAAATGGCGTGAGCGACGCGCCCTGACAGACCCGAAGCTGCTTCGGCTTCGAGCTCGCAGCAGGGGCATGTCTCGGCGCGTCTGCACCGAGGTGCTCAAGCTCCGCGCGCTGATGCGCCGTAGCCGAACGCGAGATCTCTTTCACGTGAGCTACTCCGCAAATCCGGTTTACGCGCTTTGCTCGGTGATCGTCGAGGACAACCAGTTTATCGGCGACCTTCTCGATTGTCATTTCGACAATGAAGCCCAATCCGGTGATGCGACCACCTACAGCGGGTTCTCCCGGCTGGCGTTGACCCCGAAGGCTATTCGCCGCCAGTACGCCGACTTGGCGCTGGCGTTTCGCATTCTTACTCACCTTGACCGGCTTCTTGCGCTGGTGAGTCATCCCACTTAAAGGAGTTTTCATATGTCGGGTATCTCGGCCGGTCGCACCGGTTCAGATGTCGCGTTGTCGCAAGCGTTGTTGCTCTATACCGGCAAGGACGGTGCGCACTTTGCGACAGCCCACGCTGTCATCGCTGACCGCCAAAGCGGTCGGCCCATCATTGGCGCCGGTCGGCCGCTCGACCGGAAGGTGCTTGTTCAAACGCTTCAGCAGCTCGCGGAGCACGTCGCACCGCGGGCGGAGTTTTTGCCTGCAACGGTGCTCGGGGCCTCGCCTGATGCAGTTACGTGGTGGTGTCCGCCAGCGATGCGACGGGTATTCTTCGAATGCGCGAACCTGGGTAAGCGAAGCGCCGTGGTGCCGCATCCTGGGCTGGTGTTCCAGGCCTCGAATCAAGGCTTCCGCGTATTCGCGGTGGCATGCAGCGTTCGCCCCGTTCGCGAGACGCCGTTGTTCGAACCGCCGTACTTCAACACGTGGGACGTCGGCGCGATCTGTATCGGCAGCGCACGCGTGCCGAAGCGGGTCGATGTGGCGTCGATCGATGGCTGGGAAGCCGGATTCTTCAACTCGGCTTTCACGCATCCGAACGCCGGCGGCAAACGGATCGAGTACAAGGACGGCGAGTACGCGTTCTGGCGCGACATGCTCGACGGCAAGTTCGGCGAGACGTTTCCGCTCAACGCGCTGGTGCCGATGAAACGGACGGTCGAGCAGCTGGTAAGCGGCCAAATCGGGAGGGGCGAATGAATCCGCTCGATACCGTTCTCCAGCAGTCGTTCCCGTCGGTGATCGTTCCGTCGCGGGAGGCTGTTGTCCCGATGACGCGTTCGGGTGAGCGCCTGCTCATCGCATCGGACGGCGTCTATCTCGAAGTTCTGCGTCCCTGGGTGCGCGTGGTGCGTCGCATCGCGCAGTACCAAATCTCGACGGCTGTCCCGTACGGGAAGGCCGAAGAGATGACGGCGCTCTTGTGCGGGCAGATTCCGGCCACGCTCGTCGCGGAGTTTCTTGCGATGGCTCGGGCGGCGTTGCCAAACGAAGTCGGCGCGTGGATCGTCTGGCACAGCGTGACCTGTGCCTTCCGCATCGTTGCGCTGCCTTCGCTGTCGCACGGGCCAGGGCATCTGGTCTATGAGCGGCCGCGGCTTGCCGATGGCGAATGGCTGGTGGTGGATTGCCATTCCCATGGCACGGGCCCCGCGTTCTTCTCGCGCACGGACAACCAGGATGACCAGCATGACGTGAAGTTGGCGCTCGTGCTCGGCCATTGCGATCGTACGCCGTCCGTCGCGCTGCGGCTTTGCGCGAAGGGCATCTTCGAGAAGTTCGAACGCGCGCCGGAGTCGTGGGCGGTGGCGCTGTCGATGGAGGTGGTGTGATGAGCGAGGTGATCACTCACAGTATTCCGGCCGACATGATCCGCCGGTCGTGGCGCGTCGTGGTTGTCGGAGCCGGCGGGACCGGGAGCGCGTTTCTTCCCAGTCTCGCACGGCTGCATCACGCCATGATCGAGCTCGGCCACCCGGGCGGGATCGAATGCACGGTGTACGACGACGATATCGTCAGCGAGACAAATGTCGGGCGGCAGGGGTTCTATCCCAATGACGTCGGGCATTACAAGGCGCTGCTGCTCGTGAATCGCCTCAACAACCTGATGGGGACCAACTGGGTTGCGGAGCCGCGACGCGTCGATTCGTCGGTGCGGATCGTTGCCGACATCGTGGTGGGTTGCGTCGACTCACGTCGCGCGCGGCACGCCATCGTGCAGGCCGCGAAGCGGGGGAGTTGTCGTTACTACCTCGACTGCGGCAACGAGACCGACCGTGGTCAGGTCATTCTCGGGGAGTTCGGCAAGGCCCGACACGACCGGTTGCCCCTCGTGGGCGATCTGTTCCCGGAACTGCTGAACGCCAAGAACGACAAGGGCGACGACACACCGTCCTGCTCGATGGCCGATGCGCTGCGCAAGCAGTCTCTGGTCATCAATCAGGCGATCTCGGTGCAGGCCTACAACCTGCTCTGGACGCTGTATCGGACGGGGTCGCTCAAGTATTCGGGCAGTTTTGTGAACCTGGAAACGGGTCGCACAAGCCCGATACCGATCGATCCCGCCGCGTGGGCGCGCTTTGGCTACGACGCGCCTGCGCCGAAAAAGCCGAAGGCTCGCAAGAGCCGGAAGGCGACTGCAACAGATTGACTTGGCCGCCTCATTTTGAGGCGTTTTTTTCATCCAACGGGTGGTAGCCCGTTGGGCGCTACCCAAGTTCAAGGAGCATTACTCATGGGACGCTCGGGTACCGAGACCGTGCGGGACGTTGATTTGACGCATGCGGTGATACGCTTCAAGCGTGCGGTTCAGTTTCCACGGTTCAGCATGGCAGAAGGGGAGCGATGGGGGTTCGTCGTCTTCGGTAAGACGGCGGACCGAATCGCTGCGATCAAGGCGGGCGATCGATTCGATTTCGCAGGGGGCCAGTGTCTTGCGATCGACGTCGACATCATCTACGAATGGCCCGGCAACCTCGATTTCAGCCGGGCCGCAGGATACATCTAGGCAAGCCGCATTTTTCTGGTACCAGCGCCTCCCGAGTGATCGGGCAGGCGCTTTTTTTTCGTCCCGAGGAAAGCGGGGCGGTTTTCCCGACGATTTCGGCTGCCGCCGCGCGGCCACGCCCCTAAACTGGATCCACTTCTCGCGCATTCGCGCATCGACCTAACCGTACCGACTCAATCGGCACGTTCCTCGTTTCAACCCGTTCGGGAGTCCATCCCGTCGGGATCAGGCTCCCTCAATTCACCTTGGAGCCCTTTCATGAACACCTACCAACTTTCCGCACGCGGCCGAACGACTGGCTGGAACCCCTCGTGCAACGACGTGAACACGCGTAACGCCTTCCAGATGCTCCCGATCGAAGTCGCGGCGCAAGCGGCTGACGTTGACGAGTTTCGCGCGATCATGAACGACCCGGCGTTTGATCCGATCGGTGCACGGCCCCGCTTCTTCGCAGAGGTGGGTCGTAACGACCCGGATGACGAAGCCAATGCGCGCTACCAGCGCCTCGCCCCGTTGCTCGACGAATATCGTCGGCGCTTCCACTGATCGGCTCCTACCGATCTGTAACCCGTGAGCGTGCGGTCCAACGCACGCATGTAGTCGGATAGGCACGTCGCCTACCCATTTCTCCCGCTAGGGCAACTGCCCTGTCGGGCCGGTTGCCATTTCACTGAAGAGGCAACCAGCATGTTCAAGATCTTTATCTCCATCGTGATTCTGTCCTGTCTGAGCGCATGCGCGTCGGTGGACTTCGGTTCGCCGGACGTCTACCAGCGCTACGACGTACAACATGCAGGAACGATCGAGGTGGCCACGGTCGTCAGCGTTCGCACCATCACGATCGACAGCGGGTCCGATAACTCAGGCCTGTCATCGCTGCTCAGTGCAGGCGTGAGCGCTTTTCTCGGCTCCCGCACGATCGGCGGCGGTAACGGCCGCTATATCGCCGGCGCCATCGCCGGCGCGAGCGCCGGGTTTATCACGCAGAAGGTATCGGCTGTCCTGCAGCGTCACGCAGGCGTCGAGATCGTTGTCCGTACCGGCGCCGGCCGAGTGCTGGTTGTCGTGCAAACGGACGACCAGCGCTTCACCACGGGCGACCGTGTGATGCTGGTCAGTAGCAATTCCGGGCTGCGCGTCACGCGCTGAGCCCATTTTCAATTCCGGCGATCGCCGGCTTTCCCATGCATAGCGAGGCACTCCGAGAGGGGGCCTCGCTTTTTTTGTTTCGAGGGCAACATGTTCAAGGTACCAAAGGTTCTCTTCGCCGATCGGCGCGCGGCTGGCGCCGCGTCCGACCCGGCGCTGACGCACCACGCGACCCGAATGCTGCATCGCGTCGCGCGCGAGTTGCGGCTGCGTGCGGGCGAGCATGAGGTGGTGGCGGAGCCGGCGAACGCCGGTCGCGGCTGCCGTGTCACCCTGCGCACCAGCAAGATGATGCTCGAGGTCGCGGATTCGGCTTCGCGCCAGCGTGTCGCGATGTCGTTCCGCACGCGGCGCGGACACCGTGACCTGTCGGGTGGCGGCGATAACGCCGTCGTGCTCGCGCAGCTGGACACGGACGAGGGCTACCAGGCGTTGCTTGGGGGTTTGCGGCTCGTAGATGGCCTCGATAGTGATCGACGATAGGAGGCGCGATGCAATTCGTTGACGTTTGCATCGAGTTTCCGTCAGGGACGACGATCATCGATCGCGGGTCCTATGACGATCAGCTGGGCATGGTCTATGTATCGTCCCGCGTTCGCGCCTGCCTGGCAGTCGCGCAGGAAAGCGAATCTCCGCCGGAGATCACTGCATCATGGGACGGGTACGAGGCCAAGCTCATTCACTCGACAGGCGGCAGCTTCGCAGTCGTGTCGGTGGTGCCGCCGGCCGCCTCGCCGCGGTCCCGATTGGGGGCGCGGCTTGTCCGGGCGTCCTGGTCGAAGGACCAGCGGCAGCAGTTCGGGCGGTTTTGCCATACGCTCACGGTCTCGTCGATCGTGGGTGTCGTCGGCTACGTCCACGCCATCTCGGAGTTCTCGATCTGGGCCGCGATGAACGTTGCTGCCCTGGTCGTGATTGGTGTGATAACGTACGTTATAGGCATGGATTCCATGAACGGAGAATGAATATGTACTTCGGTCCTGTTGCACTGCTTCTGACGCTGATGTTCTGCGGCTACGGCATCGTCGCATGCGAACGCGGTCGCAAGGCGGAGCGTGACCAACGTCGTTCTCTGCGTCACCACACGCACTAAATCGTACTGACTGCCGCCGATCTCGGCGGCTTCTGTCCAATTAAGGGCTGCACCTCATGGTGCGGCCCTTTTTATTTTGAGGTTTCCATGTTCGAAGTTATGGAGCAGCCGGTATCGCGGCCGCTGGAGGCGCATAAATTCGCCGGCAAGACGGTGGAAGAGGTCGCTCGTTACTTGGAGCAGGCGTTACGAGCTGCTGGTCTTGAGCCGGAATGGGTGATCGTTGCCAACCAATCGAGGTATGCGAACGAGGCCGTTTTTGGTCGAAAGCCGTGGTCCAAGTGGCCGGTTGACGATGAGAATCGGCGGCGCAGTTCCGTGTCGATTCGGCGGGGTATGGTGGAAGGGTGGATCCTGCATATCGACACTATTTGGCGTGATGCAGAACTCGGCGTCGGCCACTGGCGAACTCAACCGCTCATTCGCATCAAGACACTGACGCGTTCCCATGGCTGGGCCGTCGCGGCGGTGGTGTCGAACCTGCTCGATATCGACTGACGTATCACCTTCTATTTTTCCCACTCTGGGGCAACCGCCCTGGATGGAGTGGTTGCCCCTTTCAGGAAGGACAACCACTGATGTACACGATCCATACCCCGAACGAAGCAATCCAGGTCGACACCCTGGCGCACGTGTTCCACGTCTTTTTTCACGACGCGTCGCTGTCCGCGTACGAAACGATGGAAATCTCGTTGACGCGTGGTGGTACTGCGCTGCCGATCCTGCGCTACAACGGGATCTTGACCGTCCGCCAGCCGGGCACCGCGCACGCGATCTTCACGTCGCTCTTTACCGAGCTTCGAGACCGCTGGTTCAGCAAAGACGGGAAGCAGCTGCAGCCCTGGCAGATCACGCGCAAGCGCTGGGAGATTTTCCAGTTCGTGTTCGAGCTCGCGTCGAGACCGGCGTGGCTGCTGTCTGGCGACCAGCTCGAGGCGGAGGTAGAGGCAGCACGAGCCGCTGGCCACCGCTTTCATCTGGGCGATGTTTGCGACCAGGTCGCGGACAGGCTGTTCGGCTACACGTCGCAAGGGCCGCGGCTCTCGCTCTCGGGTGGGGTCAACGGCCGGCACGAAGTGCATGTCGCCCATGCGCTGTTTCAGGATCAACCGATCCCGGACACGGTGCTCGCAGACTACCGCGGCGATACCAAGCACTTCCGGTACGACCTGCAGTGGTTTCCGGTTCTCCTGGACGGGCCGGCTCTTCGCAACTCGCTTCCATACGATGTCATGCAGCACGCGGTGGCGATCTTCCGGCACGAAAAGCGGCCGATCGACAGCGAACTCGGCACCGGCATCGTCGCGACGCTGCGGTCTGCACCGACTGGCATCAGCTACGTCGACGTGGACGATCGTTTGTTCGCTGCGGGGCTCCTGGGCAAGCTGGACCTTCCGGCGCAGTATCAGCGCCCGGTGGATCTTGGTGCTGCCGTTTCCCCCGTTGCCGAACGGTTGCGCGAGCTGATCGGGGATGCTGTCCTGAAGAAGTCTCTGGACAGGCTCGAAGCCGACCGCCGGAAAGGGCTCATCTCGCAGCGGCAGTATGGCCTGCAGACCGCTATGGCGGCGCTGGATCGAGGGCGTACGACGTTCGAATGGCCGAACCAGTTCGCGGCCGCGGTCGAAGCCCGCGACGTTAGCACCCTGCTGACGGTCGTGGATCACCCTGATGGCTGGAACGACCTCAGCAAGCAGGTACTGCGCGAGCAGTTTGGACTGTCGTTGCGTGGGTTGAATTCGGCCCGCCGGCGGCGCGCGATCTTCGCGTTTTGTGGGTACGACGAGGCGGCACTAACCGAGTGGGAGGCAAAGCAAGACGCCGCCCGAGCACAGCGGCGTGCGCAAGAGGCTGCGAATGATGCCAAGGCAAAGGCGGAGCGCGCGCGGTATCGCACGCCCGATAATGCGGTGATCACGGGCGTCGAGCATGTCGATAGCGCTATCGCTGACGGGTATTCCGAGATCCGCAGCTTTCGCCATGGCGCGGCGACGCGCTACGCATTGGCAAAGCCGGGTTCCACCGAGGGGCGAACGCTCCACGCGAAGAACGGTACGCTGGACTATGCGCGTTCCCGACTGACGCCACTTGCGGCTTGATCGAGGAGTGGAACATGCGATTCGATCGAACGGTGCGTTACGAGGCCTGCATCTGGACACCTCGAAAGGAGCAAGCGTTTCTTAATCGGCACAAGCGTGTCGCGCGGAAGCTCGAGCGCGAGTGCCCGTTGTTCGCAGACCAACTCGCGCCGCGGCCCGAAACGGACATCGAGGCTGAGAAGGCGCTGCGGATCGCCAGAGCCCGGAAGGGCGAGCAGCGAATGCGCGACCACGACGCAAGCGTTTGGCGAAAGGGGCGTGCGTCGTATTTCGCGTGCGATCTGGAGATGCGCGCGCGGATCATGGCTGAATGGCGACTGTGCCCAGGGCCCGCGAAACCGCTGTACTTTGTCTACGTCGTCGAGAAGCACAACGGGGTAGGCGACGAGCGAACGCGCAGAATGCGTGAGCGGGACGCCGAGCTCCGCGAGCGGCATCTCCCCATGTTGGACCCCCAAGGCGATCTGCTTGGGACATGAGGGCTGGAGCTTCAGCCAATTTCAAACAACCGGCGCCTCGTGCGCCGTTTTTTTCGTCCATTCGCGGTGTGGCTGATTCAAAGCCGCTTGCTTTTCCCGACCTTTCCGGCCGGCGTATGGCGCCGGGCCGCCTACACTGGCTTGACTTACCGCGTCATCGACGCATCGAACCCGCCGCGAAGCGGCCTTTTCGTGCCCCAGGGGATCACGTCCCTCAGGGCGTTGTTCACGGGGCGACACTTTCGATGTCACCCGTGAACCAACCTGACGTATCGACCCGCCTACCACCGGACGTCGTCTCGATCGCCGAGATCGAAGGCGCGATCAACGTGTGGCGCAATCGTTCGCCGGCGCCGGTCGGCCCCGACGAGCTGCTCGTACTTTGCCCGGAAGCCCGCGTGCTCGCGGACGTCTACGGGGTGATGATCGTGACGCGCGCGAAGTGCGTGCCGCGGTCATCGTTGACGGAAAAGCAGACCGCCGCGCTCTCGCGCGCGCACGCTTAAGCATCAAACAGCGTCTTCGGACGCATCGACACGCCGCATCGCGGCATCTCCAATCGCCCCGCAGGGTCACGTCCCTGCCGGGCGCGATCCCGTGGGGCCTTCTTTTCAAGGAACCCCCATGAAACTCTCTCCCGCGCAACTCACCGAGCTGCTCAGCGTCTACATTCCGCAGCGCTTCCCGGTGCTGATCAGTGGCCGACCTGGCATCGGCAAATCCGACATCGTCGAAGCTGCTGCGGCCGCGACCGACCACGATCTGCTCATCAGTCATCCGGTGGTCGAAGACCCGACGGACTCGAAGGGGCTGCCGTTCCCGTCATCGGACGGCGAACGTGCGCGTTTTCTGCCGTTCGGGGATCTCGAGCGCGCATTGAGCGCGCGCCGGCCGCTGCTTTGGTTTCTGGACGATCTTGGGCAAGCGTCGCCGGCCGTGCAGGCCGCAAAGATGCAACTGCTGCTCGCCCGTCGCATCGGCGAGCACAAGCTGCCGGATCAAGTGACGTTCGTGGCCGCTACCAACCGGCGCGGCGATAACGCCGGTGTCGCGGGGATTCTCGATCCGGTGATCTCGCGCTTTGCCGCGGTGGTCGAACTGGAGCCGACGATCAACGACTGGACGCGGTGGGCGGTTGCGCACAACGTACCGGCGGAGCTGATCGCATTTCTCCGGTTCCGGCCCGATCTGCTGTCGGTCGTTAAGACGAGCCGAGACATCGAGGCATCGCCGAGCCCGCGCAGCTGGGGCTTCGTTGCCAAGGTGTTCCGGTCCGTTCCCGCGCACTTGCTGACCCATGCGGTCAGTGGCGCGGTGGGCGAGGGTGCGGCGACCGAGTTCGTCAGCTTCCTCTCGATTTACCGGACGCTGCCGTCGGTCGACGCGATCCTGATGAACCCCGATCTCGGGCCGATTCCGGATGAGCCGAGCGTGCTGTATGCGCTGACGACGGCGCTTGCCTGCCAGGCCGGCGAAGGCAACTTCGAGCGGGTCCTGCGGTACGCGGATCGCCTCGTCGACGCCGGCCACCGCGAATTCACGGCAGTTCTGGTTCGCGACGCGACCGTGCGCAAGCCTGAGCTGCAGAGCCATCCTGCCTTCGTCCGCGCGCAAGGCGGGGAGATCGGCAAGATCATCCGCGGCGAAGACTGATCGCCACCTTCCTTCCATCGCAGTTCCTGTTGCCACGGCCCGCTCGCGCGCCGTGGCTTTTTTTCGCCTCATCCATTCACTTTCTATCTGGAGTCATTCCATGAACATCACCGATCTGAAGTCCAAGGTCATGCTGTCGTCCGTCACGATTTCCACGTGGGTTGCCCGTCGCTATGACGGCAAGGTCACGGAGGAGGTCGAGAAGAGCCACCACGCGCGCGGCATTGGCCGCTTCAACAAGCGCCTGCTGCCCGAGCACGCGCCGAGCTATGCCGAAGTGGTGTCGATCGGCAACCGGATCCGTTCCTACTACTACGGCCGGACGCTGAAGTACGACCAACTGGGCGTCCGCCTGCTGCCGACCATGATTTACATGGATGTGGCCGAGCGGATGCGCGCGATGAAGGACGAGTTCGATCTCGCAGTGTCCGTTTTCCTGACGAACTACCTGGATCTGAAGGAACAGGCGCGCGCCGAGATGAACGGTCTGTACAACGAGGCCGACTATCCGTCGCTGGCTGAGTTGTCCGGCAAATTCGGCATCAAGCTGTCGGTGCTGCCATTCCCGGACGCGAACCAGTTCGGCGTCGATCTGCCGAACGACGTGCTGACGAACCTGCGTACCGAGATCGACCAGCACGTGTTCGAGTCGATCAAGACGGCGAACAACGATCTGGTCGGCCGGCTGTACGAGGCCGTGTCGACGATGGCGAACCGTCTGTACGCATCCAGTAACGTTCGCATGGACGTCGCCAACCATGTCCGTGAGCTCTGCGAGCTGTTGCCGAAGCTGAATTTCAGCAACGATCCGAAGCTGGCGCACATTCTCGAGCAGGCCAAGACGCATCTGGCCACACACACCGGCGCGGAACTGAAGGAATCCAACGTCCTGCGTTCGCAAGTCGCTGCCAAGGCGACCGAGATCGAAGGGTTGATGGCGGCCTTCATGGGAGGCGCACCGGCGCCGATCGCGGATCAGGTGACCGATCAGGCGATCCAGCTTCCGCCGCTGCGCTTTGCCGCATGAGATCGCCATGGACGCGCGACTTTATGAACGCATCGCGAAGCAGCGCACGGCGCTTGTCCTCGACCACCCGTTCATCGGGGCGTTGGCGCTTCGGCTCAAGGTTGTCGAGGATCCGGGCTGCAAAACGTTCTGGACGGACAGCGAATCGCTGGGCTACAACCCGGTGTATGCGGCCGGCCTGAACGACCTGCAGGTTCGCGGCGTGCTCGCCCACGAGGTGTGGCACGTCGCGAACGGGCATTGTTGGCGTCAGGGCTACCGCGAGCACGAGGGTTGGAACGAGGCATGCGATTACGCCGTGAATCCGATCGTGCTCGATGCCGGGCTGCAGTTGCCGCCTGGTGGACTCGTCGACCCGCGCTTCAAGGGACGGTCGGCCGAGGAAATCTACGGTGCGCGGTTGAACGAGGCACGGCGGAAGGCCAAGCAGGGCGCTGGGAAGCAAGGCGACGGGCAATCGGGTAAAGCAGACGGGAATCAGCCGTCGGCCGGTCCCGGCGGCTCTCGTCTGCCACAACCCGCGAACGGCGCGAATCTTTCGTCCGCAGGCGCTGCGCCCGATGTTCAACCCGATGGCGGTCCGTCGTGCGGCGAGGTTCGCCGGTACGCGGGGCCCGACAAGGCGGCGAAGGAAGCCGAATGGAAGGTCGCGGTCCTGCAGGCGGCGAAAGCCGCCCAGGCCTCTGGCAAGCTCGGCGGTGCGCTGCAAGCTGGCATCGAGCAAGCCGTTGCACCGGTTGTCGATTGGCGCTCGCTCCTGCACCGGTTTGCGCAGGAAGCGGCACCGACCGACTACACGTGGGCGCAGCCGAATCGCCGCTACCTTCACGCCGGGCTGTATCTGCCGTCGTTGAATGAGCCGGCGGTAGGCGACGCGGTGTTCGTGCGTGACGCCAGCGGCTCGGTGTGGGATGCGACGCAGGCGCAGTTTGCCACCGAGATCGAGTCCATGTTCGATGCCGTACGACCTCGCCGTCTGGTTGTCATGGACTGTGACACGCGCGTCACGCAAGTGCAGGTGTTCGAGCGTGGCGAGCGGCTCGCCCTGGCTCCGCTGAAAGGTGGCGGGGGTACGTCGTTTGTCGATCCCTTCCGTCGCATTTTGGCGGAAGGAATCGATCCGGCGTTTCTCGTCTACCTGACCGACATGGATGGTACGTTTCCGTCCGATGAGCCGGCTTATCCGGTGCTTTGGGCGTCGACCACGCCGCTCAAGCGTGCGCGGCGCGCGCCGTTCGGTGAGATGGTCGAGGTCATCTGTTGAGCGCCGCGGTCAAGCGCCCATCTTCTCTCCCCCACCCGGTCCTCGTGACCGGGTTTTTTTTCGTCCGTACGAAACGGCAACCATGGAACGTTGGCGGGGAATCCCGAGAAAGCTATACGTTTTTCTGGAGCTTTCTCGGTTAGCCCCCTCAACCGGTTGACGCGGACGCATGCCAGAACCGTCGAATCCGCGAGCGTTTGGGGTGCGACGAAAGCTGCTGAAATTCGCCATTCTTTCGGTCCGCCGGCGGCGCGCGCAGCTTGAACAATAGCTGCATGTCCGAAATTGCCCAGAATCCGCCAACCCCGAATCAGCCGAGCGTTGAACGTCCGCTGGCTGATGCGCCGGCGTCTCGCCCGAGCGCGCAGATGACTGCCGAAGAGCTGCTCAAGGTCCGTCCGCTCGAAGACAACGCGGTGAAGCTGTTTTTCGCGTCGCTCGACCAACTGACCGGTCCGCTGGAAGCGCCCGACGTTGCCGAAATCATGATCAACGACTACGACAACGTCTGGATCGAGCGGCGAGGGGAGATGCACAAGCTCGACATGCGCTTCAATCCCGCGAAGCTGCAGGGCGCAATTCTGTCGCTCGCATCGTCGGTCGAAAAGTCCGCGAAAGCCGGTACTGCGCAGGGGATCATCAACGGCGGTCACAAGAATCTCCGCATCGCCTCCGTGATGCGGCCGACCGCGATTGACGGGCATGCGCTTGCGATCCGGAAGCATCGGGAATCGAACCTGTTGTTGTCGGACTACGTCGGCATGGGGGCGTTCTCGCTCGTTCACGCGCGCCGCGAGGTTGAGCGCGCGATCTTTCCGCCGGGTGCGCATGACGAGGTGCTGGGAGAAGCATTCCGTGCGCTGGTTCGATCGCGAGCGAACGTTCTCGTTGCCGGCGGCACGTCGACCGGCAAGACGACGTTCCTGAACGCGCTGAATGCGGAGATCCCACCCGAGGAGCGTGTCATCACGATCGAAGACACGATGGAACTGAAGCTGTCCGCGCCGAATCGTGTGCGGCTGCTGTCGAATCCCGACAAAGGTGTCACCACGCAGGTCTTGGTCGCGCTATGTCTGCGCTTCCGGCCCGACCGAATCATCGTCGGTGAGGTTCGCGGCGGCGAAGCCTACGACTTTATTCAGGCACTGAGCACCGGCCACGACGGTGGCATGGGCTCGATCCACTCGAACGATGCGCGCGGCGCGCTGAGTCGTCTCGAGAGTCTGGCGATGCTCGGTATTCCCACGGGGAGCCGCTGGGAGCTTGCCGACATGCGCAAGGCCATCGCGGATTGCTTTCACTACGTCGTGCACCTGCGTCGCACGGGCGAGCTGCGCCACGCGTCGGAAGTGCTCGCCATCAAGGGTTTCAAAAACGGGGACTACGTCCTCGAGCGCGTTTTCTAACCATACGGGGTTTCCAATGAAGAAGTTGTTCAATGCTTTTGCTCTCTCGGCGCTCGCCAAAACTGCCAGCGCCTTCCTTCGACCGGTGACCGCCAAAGTACGCAGCGCGGCGCACTACCTGTTCGGTCGCGGCCAGATCCGCTCCACGTTGATCGCGGCTGCGATCGCGTTTGCCACACCGGCGGCCCATGCAGTGGATCTGAGCGATCTCGGCAACGCGGCGTCGATGATCTGTCTGATCCAGGCCTATGTGAGCGGGCCGGTGCTGTTCTGTATCGGCATCGTGGTGATCATCATGGCGGCCATCATGATCGCGAACTCCGAGAGCAACATCGTCAAGTTTCTCGCGACCGTCTTCATCGGCCTCGGCGTGGCGGCGTGTGCGATTCCGATCGTGAAGAACCGCATGCACATCGACTACACCTGTGCGTAAGCCGAAAAAGGTCAGCCGTTCGCTGTCGCTGCCCCGCCAGCTGGGCGGGGCGGAGCGCGGACTCGCCATCGCGAACGGGACGATCACGACGCTGCTCTGCTACAGCGCGATGACGCCCGCGTTCCTCCTCGTCGGAATTGGCATCCATTGGGTGCTCCGATGGCTGTCGTCGACCGATCCGTGGTGGAAGGAAGTGCTCATCGTCTACAACCGCTATCCGGACGTACACGAGCCACTGCCCACGACGAAGTTTTCGGTTCGGTTTAAGCGTCCCTACGGGTTCGATCAGGATCTGCAATGTTGAGTTCGAAAATCAAGCGCGGCCCCGTGCAGGAGATCGCGCCGTGGGCGACGATGGTCACCCCTGAGCTGGTCCTGAACAAGGATGGGTCGCTGCTGACGCTATTCACGTTCGACGGGATCGACGCCGACTCGCCGAACAAGGCTGATATTTCGGCGGCGCGAGACAACCTCGATCATGCGTGCAAGAACTTCGACCACCGTGTAACGGCGTGGTGGCGACTGTCGCATCGGCGTGTCCGTGGAGACATACAGGGCGGATTCTCGTCCCGGATCGACGAGCGCATTGATGCCATCAACCGCGCGCACGTCGGCAGCGGCAAGTTCTTCCGCAATACCCATTCGCTGGCGCTGGCTTATACGCCCGAGACCGGGATCAACAAGATCTTCGAGAAAGTGGCTTACCACATGACGGTCGGCGGCAAGTCGGTGCCGGTCGCTCTGTGGGAAACCCTCCGTGACGTGCTCTTTGCACGCAGCGCCTTCGCGTTCGACATGGACCGGATCACGTCGGACATCAAGCGGTTCGAGGGGGTTATCGACGCTTTCAAGGGGGGCGTGACGCGTCTCAAGATGAAGCGCCTGCAACTGCAGAACGCCATGGCGTTCCTGCACCAGACCGCGAACCCGTCCGTTCCGCCGCGCCGCGTTCGCTACCCGGTCACGATGCTGGACACCCATTTGACCGAGACGTTCGTAACGTACGGCACGGAACATCTGATGTTCGAGTCGGCGTACGGAAAACGGTACGCGAAGATCGTGTCCGTGAAGGAATGGATGGGGTTTCAGGAGGCCGCCCTCGATGTCCTGGCTGACGTCGACGCTGAGCTCGACATCTGCGTCATGTTCCGCTTCCTGTCGACCCACAAGGCACGGGTCTACATCGAGAAGATGCGCAAGTTCTACAAGGTCGCGGCGTTCAACCCGCTTGCGATCCTGAAGAGTTTCTTCTCGAAGGATGAAAAGCAGGAGGCGGAAAAGAACGACAAGGGCCGTGAAATCCTTGCCGAAGAGGCCGAGAACGCACTGGCGAAGCTGGTGGCCGATGGGACGCAGTATGGGTTCGCCAACATCTCGGTGGTCGTCTATGGGGACACGGTCGAGGAGTGCGACGACAATACGCGCGAAGTCGTCGGCCGTATCGGTAATGCGGGGTTTGGCGTCATCCTGGAGACCCGCAACATCCCGGCGGCATGGGCAACCACGTTGCCCGGACGGTGGGATCAGCAAAAGCGCCTGCAGTTCGTCGAAACACCGTGCGTTTCCGACATAGCGCCGTTGCGCGGGGTCGAGGAAGGCAGTCCGGTCAACCAGTGGCTGACCCAACAGACCGGCGAGCAGACGGGGCCGCTTACCGTTCTGCCTACGCGTCACCGCACGCTGCAGCGCGTGACGCTGCACCAACCGGGCGGCAAGTCGCACACGCTCGTGGTCGGCCCGATCGGCGCGGGCAAGACCATCTTCCTGAACTTTCTCGTGTCGCAGTCGGGGCGCCACAACCCTCGCCGGATCAAGTTCGACAAGAACCGGTCGACGCGGATTCCGACCGTGATGGCCAACGGCCGCTTTGTCGATGCGACGGGCCGGTTCGGCGCGGCCACGCCGGTCAATCCGCTTTCGCTGCTGGCGGACAAGCGGCACTGGACCTATGTGGCGGAATGGGTGCAGATGGCGATCGAGGATGAGGACTTCCACTGCACGCCGCAGCAGCAGACCGATATCTATCAGGCTGTCGCGACGCTCGGCGGCGGCGAGTACGACCGCGAACTCTGGACGCTGTCGATGCTGAACACGTTGTTGCCGATGGAACTGCGTGAGCGGCTCCAGATCTGGACGCAGGGCGAGAAGAACGGTCGCTTCTTCGATCACGTCGAGGATGCGTTCTCGCTGTCGGACGATATCGCGATCGAGATGGGTGACCTGTTCGAGAAGTACCCGGTCGCCGCCGCGCTATTCATGGATTACGCGTTCTACCGCATTTCGCAATGGCTGGACGGGAAGCGCTTCACGATCATCGAGGTCGAAGAGTGCGGGTTCTTCTTCCAGTATGAGCGCTTCTATGCTCGCCTGGAACTGTGGGCCGTCACGATCCGCGGCTTGAACGGGACCCTCGTGATGGCAACCCAGTCGCTCGGGCAGCTTGCCCGCGTGAAGAACTTCGAGATTCTCAAGGAGAACATCCCGAACTTCTTCTTCCTGCCGAACCGGGACGCGCGCAACAACAAGCACCTGTATCGGGATGTGTTCGGCCTGACCGACGACCTGATCGACATGATTGCCGACGCGGTGCCGAACCGCGATTACCTGTGGGTGACCCCTGACCACGCACGGATGCTACAGGCGCAATTCCCGAAAGAAGCACTCGCCGTGTTGCGCGCCGACGGCGCCGCCCAACGGGTGCTCGACAAACACCACGAATCTGGCTCGCCGCACTGGCGTGAAGAGTACCTCCAAGAAATGATGACTCTCGACTGACTGGGGACCCCATGAATATCCGCTATTTCCGCGCGGCGGTAGCCGCCGTCATGTTTCTCGTGGCCGGACGCGCGTCGGCGACGGGCATGCCTGTGTTCGACGCAGCCAACTTCGCGCAAAACATCATCACGGCGGCGAAGGCGGTGCGTGGCGAGATTTACCAGAACACCAACATCATCTACCAGTACCAGATGATGGCGAACCAGCTGTTGCAGGCGAAGAATCTCGATCCAGCCGCGTGGAAGGCCGCGTATGACCAGATCGCCGGCGACATCAACAAGGTCAAGACTCTGGTCGGGACCATGCAAGACCTTTATGGCGATCTGAAGCAGGGGCGCGAGTGGGTGTCTCAGGTGCAGACCTTGGTGAGTCGGTCAGGCAAGACCAATGAGCAGTGGTTTGCCGACATGAACACGCTCTATCAGCAGAACGACAAGGTGGTGCGCAACCTGTTCCAGATGGGATCGAACATCATGCAGCACACGAACGATCTGGCGAAGCGTCGACAAGAGTTGCAGTCTCAACTGTCGTTGTCGCCGACCGCGCAGGCGACGGCGGAGATCACGACGCACTACCTCGACATCGTGACGAGCCAGAACGCCGACATTCTTCAACTCAACGCGGCGAAGGCGCAACGCGACTCGCAGAAAGATGCGCAGCAGGTTGAAGACGACAAGGAGAAGGCGGCTGACGCGAACCGCTTCATCTCGAAGCAGCAGGCCGAGCGGTCCGCATATGGGTTCTGAGGTGGGAATGGCGAACGATTCTGCGAAGTGGTTGCGTCGCGGTGCCTTGACGCTGCTCGCGGTGATGCTGCTGGGCGTCGTCACGGCTTCGAGCGCGCACGCCGCCGATTGGCCGCCGATCACTACGGGATGGAGCTCGAGCTACCAACCGGGCGAGGTGGCAAAGGGTGCAATGGCAGCGATCGAGGAGATCGCGAAGATCATGAAGGATCTGATCGACCTCGCGGTGACGCTGAGTCAACCGCTCGATCAGTACGCGAACAAGATGGCTGGCGGGCTGGCAGGCATCACGATCGCACTCGCGGGCGTTCGGTATGCCGCAACCAGGGATCCCGTGCCGGCGTGGCAGTCCCTGATTGAAGACCTGGCGATTCTCGGCATCTTCGGTTCGATCTTCCTGATGTATGCCACCTGGGCGCCCGGGTTCTATAAATGGTTTAACGATATGGCGGTCGCGGTGTCTGGCACCGATGCACAGTCGCTTCCGACTGCGATGGTCAAATCCGCTGGATCGATCTTCGATGCCGTTATCGAGGCTTTCCAGGCCGCGCATTGGTGGAGCTACATCGCGCTGGCGATCAATCTCATGCCATTGTTGTTCGCGTGGGGCTTTCTGATGATCGCGTCGCTCGTATTTCTCTTCTTCATCTCACTTGGGACCATTCAGATGGCCGTCGGCATCGTGATGGGCAAGATCGCCTTGGCGTTGGGCATATCGGAGTTCACCCGCGGCTACTTCAAGACCTGGTTTGATTACATGATCAGTGCGGGCATGTATATGGTTGTCGCGGCGATCCTTCAGCGTTTGGTCACGACCACGATTACGAGCGCGTTTACCAACGCGATCTCGAAGGGCTTAACCACACCTTATGCCGGGTCGCTCACGCTCGATCTGTCGATCTTCGTCCTGATTCTGTCGTTCGAGGTTCCGAAGTTCGCCTCCATGTTCGGCGGTGGCGCGAATGCGAGCGGCGGGGCGTTCAAGAGTCTGACGAAGGTTGCGACGAAGGGCCTGGCATGATGAGTGAGCCACGTCTCTTTCAGTCGGTCGATCGCAGCGTGCTGGTCGCGAACAACGAACGGCGGATCGATCTGATCGCGCAATGCGCAAACGAAGTCAGCCAAGCGGACTTCGACCGCAAGTGGCGTACGCTCGTGCATCGGTGCGCCGACTGGTTCTCGTCCGTGCCGCTCAGTCCGGAGCTGTACCGGGAGCCCGGCGGTGCATTCCGCTGCACGATCGAGACGGCCTTCTATGCGATGCGCCTGGCCGGCGGGCAGAAGTTCGGCACAAACCTCCCGTCGGAACGCCGGCGGCGCATCGAGCCGCAATACAACTATGGCGTGTTCCTCGCCGCAATCTGCTCGTGGCTGGATGAACCGTATCGGCATTTCGAGGTGGTACGTGAAGCCGATCAGCTGGTCTGGAATCCGTCGATTCACGGGCCGGCCGGGCCATGGCTGGGGGATCAGCCCTACCGGGTAACGCGCCGGGCGGCGCCGCTTGCGGTCGAGCGGATGCGCACCGGTATGCTCGCGCAGGCGCTGGTCGGCAGTGGACTGCTATCGGGCCTGGATGCGGAGGTGCTGGCCGAGGTGTTCGGGGCGATGAACCCGACGGCCAGTCCGGTCGGTGTCGAATCGTTGACCCATCGGGTGGTCCGCCAGGCGATTTCGACGGCGGCCGAGTTCGACCGGAAAGCGCAGCGCGGCGTGTTCGAACCGGTGAAGTTTGCCGTGCCGTCTGCGATCCACGTCGCGGGCGAGCTCGAGCCGGTGGTGACGCCGGCCGCCGCCCCAGCCTCGTCGACGGTTGCCGCGCCGACGCCGGCTAGTCCGACGGCGACAGGACGTCCGCCGTCACCGATTACGCCCACCACTCCAGCGGCGACCACTGCGGAAGGGGCGACGGCGAGCGCGGTCAGCGTGCCTAGCCCGGCGCCGCCGCCGCCCACAGGCACACCTCAACTGGCCGCGCCAACGCCTGCCGGATCACGCGAGCTGGTCGCGCAGCCGGCGCAATCCGGCGACCCGTCAGCGGTGATCGATCCGGCCGCGACGCACGTGGCAGGGGAGCGTCGAGTTGAGCCCTCCCCGGAAGCCTTCGACGCGGTGCTCAAGGGCGCGCCGCGCATGATCGTGGATTTCTTCCGCGCGCTCGGTCAGGATGTTCAGGCGGGGAAGGCCAAGGTGCGGTGGAGCGAGCTGGGCCTGGTGCTGCCCAAGCGCCTGATCGGTAGCTACGGCATCGCGAGCGACACCCTGATCGAGCACATGCGTCGCCGCAGTCTGTTGCTTGCCAACGAGCCGATGGAAGTCACGCTCGCACCGCGCGCCGGTGAGCTGATTCAGGGGCGTGGCCTATGAACGGCTACATCAACCATTTCCGGCCGATCTACGAGCTCAGGGCCGCGCTCGCATGGCTGCTTGCGATTGTCATGTTGCCCCTGTCCGGGATGCCGCATGCGTGGGCATTCGCGCTGATAGCGCTGGTGGCGCTTGCGATTCGATCGGGGCAGGTCTGGCGCGCGCTGAAATTTCGCATGGCCATCTCGACGAAATGGCTGACGACGCTCGCGGTGCCCAAGCTGCTCGCGATCCAGGCGCGCATGAAAGCGGAAGCGAATGCGATGTTTCTTGGCACGGGCTTTGAGTGGACACAGAAGCACTGCCAGATTGCGCATGACATTCTTCGCATGCCGTCGACAGATATCCCGGGCCTTCCGAAGTGGTTGCCGAAGACCAAAACCGGGCGCCAGTTCGAGGAGATGATCGAACGGCTCTTTGCTCCGAAAGACAGTATCAGGGACCGCATGCCGCAAGGGGTCTCGTGGATCCACGGGCTGGAACCGGCGAAGGGCTACGTGCCATTCCACTACAAGGCGATGGGCGGCCATACCGCGGTGGGCGGCACGACCGGTGCGGGGAAGACGCGTACCTACGAGTGCATTTCCACCCAGGTGATCCATCTCGGCGATGTGTTGCTCGACTTCGATCCGAAAAACGACAAGGAATGGAAGCTGCGGGTGGAGCGGGAGTGCCAGCGGGCCGGCCGGAAGTTCCTGTACTTCAATCAGGCGAAGCCGTCGGAATCGATTCGCCTGGAGCCGCTCGATAGTTGGTCGCAACCGTCGGAAATCCCGAGCCGCATCGCGCAGCTGATGGAAGAGGGGCCGTTCCGGGATTTTGCGTACCTGTTCATCAGCCGCTCGGTAAACGGCGAGCTGTACATCGGCGACAAGCCGAACCTGCGGTCGATCCTCAAGTATGCCCAGTCGGGCATCGCGACGCTGCTCGAGAAGGCGCTGAAGCGCTTCTTCCTCGAACAGGGCCTGACGGATTGGGAAACGCAGGTCGCAGCCGACACCGTGAAGATGGCCAACAAGCCCGGTGTCTCCAAAGTTGACGGCATGGCCGCGCTGTACCAGGCACGGTTCGCGGCACTCGACCGCGGCCACGAGGCGATCGATGGCCTGATCTCGACGCACACGCACGACCGCGAACACTACATGCGGATCATCGCGTCGGCGCTCCCGCTGCTGCAGATGCTCGCGACCGGCGAAACCGGCCTGATGCTGGCGCCGAAGGTCGACGACTTCGAGGACGAGCGCGAAATCTGGACCATTGAGAAGATCATTCGCCAGAAGGCGGTGCTCCACGTGGGGGCCGACTCGCTGTCGAACAGCATCGTGGCGAAGGCGATCATGTCGGTGCTGCTCGCCGACGTGTCGGCGGTGTGCGGCTCGATCTACAACTTCTACGAGACCCCGCCTGAAGTCGTGCTGATCATCGACGAGGTCGCGGAGGCGATCAACGAACAGGTGATCCAGATCCTGAACAAGGGGCGTGGTGCAGGTTTCAAGGCGTTCGTCGCATTCCAGACGCGCTCGGACATCGAGGCGAAGCTCGGGAATGCCGCAAAAATGCTGCAGGTTTTGGGCAATTTGAACAACCAGATCATCTTACGCTTAGAGGACACCGACACGGCGGACTGGTTCTCCGACAAGGTCGGGGAGACGGCGATTCGCAACCTGGTGATGTCGAGTTCGACCAGCACGGGTAGCGAGTCGCACGTCGGTGAATTTACGGGATCGGTGTCTCGCTCGCTCCAACTGGAGAAAGTACCGCTGATTCCATCCCGTCTGATACAGAGCCTTCCGAACCTGCAGTACTTCATGCGGATTTCGGGCGGCGCGGTGTATCAGGGACGCATTCCAATCCTAAATGGCTGAAAACCAAAGCATGTCTGTCGTCTTCAAAAAAATCATCCGCGACCATAAGCTTTCGGCCCGCCTGATCCCGGTGTTCACACTGGCGCCGGAACTGGAGCTCGCGTGCACGCGTGTGGCCGACTTCATCGGTGAGAAATTCATCGGCAAGTCGGGCCCGCTCGTCAAGGAGATGCTCACGGAGGGACTCGATGGTGTCAGGCGCGTTCGAAAAACCGGCGATCCGCACGTTGCGTTCATGCAGGGGCTGTTCGCGTCGGCGCACCTGCTCTATGCCCGACGCTACGTTGCACGCGACGGCGAGCGCTGCCATGTGTGGTCACCGATGTTCGAGCCGGTCACGGTGTTCGAGGCGCGTCATGCACATCTGCCGACCGAGGTGGTCGACGAACGCTGCCCGGAGAACATCAGCCAGCGCTCCGCCGCATTCCAGCTCGCCGCGCGTGCGCTGACGGGCGAGAACTTCCGACTCTACTTCGAGGGATACGATGTCGCTCACGCGTTTTCTGATTCGGACGCTGGCCAGGGTTGACGACGACGTCGTGCGCCGCGTGATGTCGACCGCGTCCGCCCAGGATGACGCGAACGCGCCGGTACCGGCCGAGTTCGCGCGTGGGCGCAATGCGATGGCCTATGCGCTCGCGATGTTCATCGATCGCCGCCCACTTCACTTCTACGTCGGGCTGTTTGGTCTCGTCGCGTTTCCGAGCTATCTGGCCTGTCAGGCAATTGCATCCCTGCTGGCGCTGATCGGAGGCAGCCATGGCGGATAGTCGGTTTGTCCGGCATGTGAAGGTGTGGTTCTTCTTCGTGCCACTGGTGGCCGTCGCGATCATGCCGGCCGTGCCGAAGCGATCGCTATTCGAGATTCCGGAGGCGGAAACTCGCTCGGTGGTGGCGACGATCGGCGAGGATAGGGCGGATCAGGCAGTGGCGACCACGAACCGGCTGTTCAGGCGGTACTTCGTGGACACCGGGGTCGTGGCGGCATCGCTCGAAACCACACGGGGCTCGGACGCAGATGACGGCGGGATGACCAATCTGGCCAGCACGTGGGTTCACAACTTCTGGCGGCTGGTTTATCGCGTGGTGTACCGGCTCACGATCATGAAGCTTTGGCTATTCGGTACGTTGGCCTTCTGCGTTGCCATGTTCGTCGACGGGACAGTGCGTCGGAAGATCCGGGCTGCTGCTGCCGGGTATGTGAGTCCGGTTTCGTTTCACCTGGCGGGTCACGGCATCCTGCTGGTGTTCGGCGTCGCATTCTCGGTGTTGATCGCGCCGATTCCGTTGTTGGCACCGTACTGGATCGCGATCGCCGGGTGCCTCGGTGTGCTGCTCTGGAAGGCAGCATCGTCGTACCAGTAACGCCGTTCCTCGCGGCATACCTCCCACATCCGCCTGCGGCCAAGACGAAATACGACAGAAAGCGATACGAATTTGTGGAGCTTTCCGCCAAATGCCCCTCAACCGGTTGAGGGGCATTGTTTTTGTGACAACACATCGATCGCGCCGATGCCGCGCGACCACGGGCAAAAGCGTGCCGAAATCGTCCATGTTTCGGGCCGATTCCTGGCCGCCACCTCGCAAGAATAGAAGCATGCCGCGCGTGCGGTTACTCACCATCCAAAGGACCATGATGACCACGATTGACAACGAGACGCACGTCCTCGATGACGAGGCACGAGAGAGGACGGCGGAGCATCCGACGAACGGGCCGGTCCCGACTGCGGCCGCCGGCGGAACCGAAAGTACCTCCATCGACGCGGCCGCGCGGCCGACGACCGACGGTGCGGACGACGTCGAGCTCGAGAACGAGCTGGCGCAGATGGAATCGGATGCGGCGACGCTGCAACGGGAGGGCATGATCAGTGCCGCCGAAGCCGATGAGAAGCGCGAGCAGGTCGCGCGCACGCGCAAGCTGTTCCGCGAATTGCCGCCGGCCGAGCGGGTCCGCATCATTCAGCGCCGCCGCGAAATCGGCCGCGAGCTGATGAACAAGCAACTGTCCGGCGCGGCGGTCGTGTCGACTGACGTTCGACTGAAGCACACGCGGCTCAAGCCGCTGTTTGAGCAATGGTGGCCGTATCTGAACCGGATGAGCATCAACATGCAGCGGTTCGGCCGGGCGACGTTCGGCGCTGACGATCAAGAGACGGTGACGACCTTTTTCGATAAGCAGCTGAACGACCTCGAAGCGTACGTCAATGAGCAGCTGGAAGTCGCGCACGGCTTTCGGGAGCGAACCGAGACCGAGATGCGCGAGCGCGGCGACATCGTGTTCTCGCCGACGGTGACGAAGCCGTCCCTCGACATCACGGTCGAGGCGTATTCGCGTTTCTCGATGCGGCTGCTGTCGGTGATGCTGAGGTACGACCAGGTGATGGACCACTTCGACTTTCTGGTCTGGAACGGCGTGCGTGATCAGTCGGACGCCGACGAGGAAACGTCGCGCTTCCTGCGCAAGTTCCATCCGATCGGCGTGCGGGGCTACATGACGCACCTGCGCCTGATGACGACCGTCCGCGGTCGATAAGGGGGCGCGGTGAGTGCCATGCTCGACGAGCTGAACCCCCAACAGCGCGAGGTGGCACTCCTGCGCCGCCATTGCGTCGCGATCGCGTGTCCGGGCGCGGGGAAAACCAAGACGATCGCGACCAAGGCCGCGCGCCTCCTGGAGGATCCGGCCGCGGTGGTAGGTGCGGTGACGTTCAGTAAGGACGCGGCGGTCGAACTGCGCGAGCGGATCCTGGCGATCGCCGTGCCGGACGCGAAGCGGCGGCTCATCGCCGGGACGTTCCATTCACTGGCGTTCAGGCAGATCGGTCAGCCCGGCCGTGCGCGCCACGATATCGCGTCCGACGGCGACCGGTTGGGCATGCTGGGCCGTGTGATCGCGGAGCTCGGCTTCGAGTGGAAGGTTGAGGAAGCCGTGCCGATCATCGAGCGGATCAAGACGAACTTCGGTCGGTCTGAGCCGGGATCGTCTGAAGCGAGGCTCTATGCCGCCTATCAGGAGGCGCTCGAGCGCAACGGCAAGATCGATTTCCAGGACATGCTGCGGTTGGCCGTGGCAGGCATGGAAAGCGGCGATATCCGTCCATATCGCTTCACGGACCTGCTCGTCGACGAGTTTCAGGACACTGACCCGCTTCAGTATAGGTGGGTCGAGTTGCACGCGCGCGCCGGCGCGCAGGTCACCGTGGTCGGTGATGACGACCAGAGCATCTACGGTTTCCGCTCGGCCTTGGGCGTCCGCGGCATGGAGAGCTTCTCCGGGACGTTCGACGCGCAGAAGATCGTGCTCGGCAGCAATTACCGTTGCCGCTCGGAGATCCTGTCGGCAGCCGACCGAGTGATCCGCAACAACGTCGACCGGATTCCGAAGGTGCTGCACGCCGACCGCGGCGGCGGCGGCGCAGTGTCGTCGCAGCGCTTCGAGGACGAATACGCAGACGCCGTTGCCGCAGTCGAGGCGCTGCAGGCACAACTGGCGGCAGGCCGCACGTGTGCGATTCTCGCGCGCACCAACCGCAACCTCGATCCGATCGAATCGGTCTGCCGGTCGCACGGTGTGCCGTACTACCGTGCGTCCGGCGGTTCGGTGCTCAACCGGCCGCAGGCGGCACTGATGTGCAATCTCCTCCAGATCGTCGAAGGTCGGAAGCAGAATGGTGTCGACGCGGTGCTGGGATACATGGGGATCAGTTCGCACGATCTGCGCGCACTCCATCGGGACATGGGCACCGAGTTCGTTCAGCGCCAGAAACAGGATCTGGTCGCGCTCGGCCTGACCGAGGACACAGCGACCGCGTATCGAGCCTTCATGAAGCGTCTGGCTGAATGGCAGTCGCTCTGCGAGCGAGAATTCCACTCGCTCGCGCTCGAGGGCGTGTTCGAATGGATGATCGGGTACGCGAAAGGGGACGCAGCCATCCGCGCGCTCCAGTGCACCTACGACGTGATCAGCCGCCTGAACGGCCCGTTTTCCAATCGCATCGAGTTCCTGCAGCGGGATAACAACAAGCCGGGCGACGGTGTATTGGTGCTCACGACGATGCACGGCTCCAAGGGGCTTGAGTGGGATCACGTGTGGATTAGCCGCGCGGAGGAGGGCGTCGTGCCGGACGACAAGAGCCCAGAATCCGAGGAGCGCCGGCTTTTCTATGTGGCGATGACGCGCGCGCGGGAGAATCTTGTCATCACGTCGATCCAGAAGAACGCCGTTTCGCGGTTCGTGATCGAGTCCGGAATCGAATAGAAATCGGCCACGCGAGGTGGCCGACCTGCGGCGAAATTCGAAGCCTTATGGCGCCGTGTTTACGTCGTGTGATTCGGCTTTTTCGTGGCACATCTCCCACAGTTCAACAGCTAAACATCCGATGAACAACGGGACCGCGGTCATCAGGAGGTAGGTGATGAGCGCGATCGGAGCCTGGAGAAGCCAGATGTCGGCTACGTCTTCGTTGCGCCAGGCAAGCACGTAAGCAACGAAATGGACAGTGTTCCCAATCGCCTCAGTCGTAATATTGCCGGGCGATCCCCATAACCGTGCGAGACCGCTGACAGCAAGGCTCGCCGAAGCAGCGATCGACGAGATGACGATCGCCAAAGGTACCGACCGCCGGATAATCGTGCCGAGGAGTTTTCGCGCTTTGGTCATGACGTGGCGAGTGCCGAAGTATTGGTGTTGTCGGTGATGGGTGCGCCGGTGGTCGGCGCTTCAATGGTCAATTCACGCGGGACGCGTTTGAGCTGACCGTTGAGGGCGGCTTGCGGCCCAAGCCGGATCGTGCCGCAGTAGTAGACATTGCCCTTGACCACCCCGTTGATCTCAAGCATGTCGCGGGCATGCACATCGCCTTCCACGACGCCGTCGATGCGTACGATCTCGCCTTGCACCTTACCCTTGATCATTCCGCCTTGCCCGATATGCAGCAGGCCGGCCGTCGAGATGATGCTGCCGCTCACGAGCGCGAACGTGCTCATCCCGTGATCGAGGATCAGATCGCCCTGAACAACCAGGCCGGTGGCCAGCAGTGTCACGTTGATGGTTTTGGGATTCATGGTCGCCTCGTTAGAAGAGTTGGACGTCGCCGGACTTGGCTGCTGCCGGCGCTTTGGCGGCAGGCGCCGGCGCCTGCATGGACGCAGGCGAGGCAGGTTCGGTATGTTCTGCCGGTGTGGCGTGCGGCCGCGTAGTGCCACGGTGGATATGCCGGGGAGCGGTCTTCGGCGCGGCGGCCGGTGGACGTGCCGGTTCGGTCGTTGCGGAAGCCGCGGCCGCCGCTGCAGTCGGCGCGACGGGCGCGGCCCGCGGCGCACGGATCGGTGCTGCTGCCGCCTTGTCCGAGTCGCTCGGCGCGGGCTGCTCTCGCGGCGATGGATTGCCGGGTGGCGCATCATGACGGGTCGTCAACGAGCGCGGATCGACGCTCGCGAGAGCTCCCGTTGGCGCGCTGGTCGAACCGGCGAAGTCGGCGGCTGTCAGGGCGTGGGCGCCGGTGACAGCGGAAGCGGCGGCCGGCGCAGGGCGGGGAGCTGGCGTAGTGGCTTCGTGCGCCAGCTCGGCGTGCGATGGTGCGCGCAGAGCCCGCCACAGCTTGGCGGCACTCACGCCGCCGCCCGCAGCGATCGCGGCGGCTGCCACGGCAATGGCGACGGGCCTGATCAGCCGTTTGAACCGGCCGAGGCGGGGCAGTGCAATTCGTCTGCGATTTCCCTCGGGAGCCGGGAGTGCCGGCATGGCTTCGACGTGGCCGTTGATGTCAATCACGACCGGTTGCGTGGCGTACTTGGCGTGCAGCGCCTGAATTTCTCGGATGTCCATGGTTCTCCGCATGTGAAGGCGCCTCGGTTAGGGACGCTTATACGAGATTGCGAGATTGCTCACGTGTGCGCGTTCGGTCGACGCGCGAGCGCTTGCCCGTGTATCGCACCCGGGCACGTGGTCTTTGCCAGCGTAGCCATTCCGGCAGCGTGTCAAGTCCATCGGGCGATGAACCTTCAATCGCGCAGCGACCCGTCTGCCTGGTAGCGATCGTTGTCGGGCACGCACACGAGCGAGATGTGCTTGATCCGCCCCTCGGCGTTCGCGAGGATGGTGGCCCGGTCCTGCGCGGTGATTTTTTCGGCGAGCACGGCTTCCATCGTCGCCACAAAGAGCTTGTCGTATTGGGTGAGGCAACGCACCAGCAGACCGGCGAGCGGTCGCGTGACCTTCAGTTCAATATGCTCGGCGGGGAACGCGATCGTCCGGGCCTCGTGCTTTTCGACCCACACCAGCGCCTTGCGCAGCCACTCCGCCGTATCACGCAGCGCGGACTCGAGCGCATGCGTTTTTCCGCCGCGCGCGACGGTGATTTTCGACGCGCAGAAGTTGTAGTCGCCGCGAATGAAATTGCGGGCAAACTGCGAGCTGTAGCGCAGCACGGTGACCGCGTCGGAATCGGGGATGATTCGATCGATGCGGCTATCGCTCGTCAGACGCTGGATCGGCTTGAGTCCCGTTGACGACGGGGACAGCGAATCGTTCGACGATCGAGTGTTGGGATCAACGGAGATCGGGTCGAGCAGGGGCGCGTCCCGCTGCGGGTCGTGCGGTGGTTCGAGAACGGCGGACATGATGTTTTCGGGTGGTCTCTCTCACCAATGATTTTGGGTTAACCCGATTTAACAATTCAGGCAAAAGCGGGCCTGTTTTCGTGAGCTTTCCACCCTTTCCGGTCGCAAATTTCCGCAATACTGACTCTACTTCTCGCGTCCACGACGCATCGACCTAGACTTCGTAGCCCGAAGTCCATCTTCTGTACAAGCCGTGCCAATGGGCATGCTCCGACCAGCCGGCAACTGGTGTGGAATCTTCTGCTGATGAGTGCCTAGCCAGCACTTCCCATCTTTCAGTCATAAAACTCGTCGCCGGCCGCATGTATTTGCGCCGCGACATCGTTCGAGCCCGGACATCGGGTGTCTCTCTCCAGACCAGAGTCTGGGTAGAACGATCGTAGTCGACTGAGCCGTGATCCTGCGGCGGAGTGGTATTTCCGAAAATGGGCTGTTGCGCAGCGTGACCATGCTGCGCGAGGACGACCTAACGTCCTCGATATGAGCCGACCGGCTCCCTGAGCGCCACGTCCCCAGAAGGGACGTGGCGCTTGGGTCATTTCCACGAATCCGAAAAGCGCGTTCCTCTTGCCGAGGGACGCGCTTTTTTTTCGTCGTTTGTTCCTGTCCCGGAGGTTCACATGCTTCCCAACCGTCTCGACGCGCGCATCGCCAACGTGATCAGCGACACGATCGCTGACGAGCGCGCAACTGCCGATACCGCGTCGCCAGCCTGGCGTGCGCGGTGCGAGGTGGCTCAGGTCGCGATGTACAGCGATCCCGACCGCCGCATCTTTCTGTCCCACATCGCCGAACGCCGCGGAGAGGCGGCCGCCAGCACGCTCGAGCAGTCAGCGAGCGCGATGCGCACTCAGGCGATTTTCTATCTTGCGAGGAAACCTTCATGAATGCTGTAGTCCCTATGCTGGGCGGCCCTGTGCGCAGCCTGGTCGAAGAGCGTGCGATGCGCCCGCCGGTGATCGGACGTATCCGGCCCGGCATCAAGGTGCTGACGTCCAAGGCGCGCGCCAATCAGGAGGCGGTGAGGCTGTACGAAACGATGGTCGCCGCCGGCGACTCATTCGAGACGATCGGCAAAGCGATCGAATCGCGCTGCCAGCTCCGGAACGCACTGGCGCCGAAGAACGTCGACTACTTCACGTGCCGCCGATCGGACTTCAACAACCCGGACGTGGCCGACGAGATTCTCAAGCTATACGGCGAGGATCGCGGGCAGGGAGTGCGGCTGTACCGTTTCCCGGTGCTGTTCGCCTTCAACGACTGGATGCAGAACCTCCCGAACGAAATGGCCGCGTGGGGCGCCACTGGCCGGAAGTTCTTCTCGCAGTATGGTCCCGACGGCATCCGGTACTGCAAGACCTACGCGAAGGTCGACCGAGATCCGCGGGCCCAGCGGGGCACACGCCATTTCGGCGGCCGTGACGTGATCTTCCGCCAGGACGACGCAATCCCGGACGGCGTCTGCGATCCCGAGCAATGCCCGCAGTATCAGAGCCGGCAGTGCAATCTCTCCGCGCATTTCGTGTTCGCGGTCCCCGACATCAAGGGGCTCGGCTTGGTCGAGCTGCCGACGAACTCGATCTACGTGCTCCAGAAAGCCTACGCCGCGATGCAGACGGTGCAGTTGGCGCGTGGCAGGCTCACCGGCACGCGCTTCTGGCTCTCGAAGCGGGAATTCGACATCACGCGGATCAACGAGAATGGCGAGGCCGTGCGTCAGCCCCAGATGTTGACGGTTCTCGACGCGGATATCGACATCGGGGCGCTGCTGGATGGCGCGGACGAAGCGGCGCCGGCGATCGAGGTCGCGCACGGTGCGGCCGCACTGCTCGGTGCGGGCGGCACGGTGATTCCGCTCCATCCGACTGAAGGAAGCGGCGGGGCCGGGTCGGGTGACACCCAACCGGCGACGCACGCCGGCGATGCTCAACGCGATGGACACGACGACTCGCCCCCGGAGCCGATCGAAGAGAAGCGGCATCGCCTGCAGGATCTGCTACAGCGTCTTCGCCTCAACGCAGACGCGCGCCGCGAGCAGTTTCGTGTCTACGGCCACGTCAAGTTCGGGCGCGGCTGGACGGAACGGCCCGCGGACGTCGACAAGATGATCGGACGGCTGACCGGTGCCCTCGATGCGCCGGATGTTCTCGACCGCGAGATCAGCGAGGCAGTCGAATCGTTCAACCGCCGATAGCGGCTTTTCCTTGAGCCAGCCCTTCGGGGCTGGCGTTTTTTTCCTCTTCTCAGCGACTCCGAGAGCCTTTCAGCAAAGTCCCTTTGCTCAAGTGCTTTCGACCGCGTCGTTCACGCATCGAAACCGTCCGCGCAAGCGGCCATCTCTTGACTTTCCATTTCGGAGGAATTCATGCGCCGGATCGGCAACATCACGGCGTTTTTCGGCGCCGCCGACGTGCTGAGCAATTGGCATCCGTGCCATTTCAGCTATCACGAGGTGGCTTTCGCGAGCACCGAGCAATTCATGATGTACGCGAAGGCGATGCTGTTCGAGGATCACGACACCGCGTCGAAGATTCTCGCCGCGTCATTGCCGCGCGAGCAGAAGCGGCTGGGACGTGCTGTTCGTGGTTTCGATAACGCCATGTGGGAACGCTGTCGCGAATCCATCATGTTCGTCGGCTGCCGGGAAAAATTTCGGCAAAACGCCGAGCTCGCGGCAGTTCTGCGGGATACCGGTTCGAGCGTGCTGGTCGAGGCGAGTCCGTACGATCGGGTCTGGGGTGTCGGACTCGGCGAGTCCGATCCGCGCCTCGCGGATCCGTCGAACTGGCAAGGGCTGAACCTGCTCGGCAAGACGCTGATGCGGGTCCGCGACGTTCTGTTCCAGCAGTAATTCGCCCTCGCCGCGTGTCGGTGTTCATCAATTGTCGGCTGCCGCGAGGCGGCCTTTTTAATTTTGGAGGCGTCGATGAAAATTGCGCATTTTTCTGACTTGCATTACTCGCCGGAGAACGCAGACGAGGCCGATCGCTGTTTCGCGTTCGCAGTCGGCGACGCGATCTCGCGCGGGGCGCGGGTGGCGGTGATCTCGGGCGACTCGACCGATCATCGCCTCGACGCACACGCGCCGTCGCTGCATGCGCTCGCGACACAGGTGCACCGATTGGCCGAAGCGATGCCCGTCATCATGTTGCAGGGCACGTTCTCGCATGAGCCGCCCGGCACGCTCGACAACTTTGCGTTGATGGGCGCGCGGCATCCCGTGTTCGTTGCAGATCGGATTGGTCAGGTTGCGCTGATCGGCACGCAGTTCCGAGCGTCCGACGGTCCGGTGTTCGACGACGCGGAGATGCTTGCCTTCGATGGACTCTATCCGGACGCGGTCTTCACCTGTCTGCCGACGATGAACAAGGCCGATCTCGCACTGAGGGTCGGTGCGTTGTCAGCGTCGACCGAGCTCGGCGACGTGCTCGGAACGTACCTCGCTGCAGCTGGCAGGAATAACGCCCGCTTGCGCGCGATCGGCGTGCCGACAATTGGGATTTCGCACGGCACGGTGGCCGGATGCACAACAGAGCATGGTGTGACGATGGCGGGATTCGATCACGAGTTCAGCCTCGGCACGCTGTTCGACGCGGAGTGTGCCGCGTTCATGCTGGGTCACATCCATAAGAACCAGATCTGGTTGCGCGAAGGGCGCGCAGTGGGATATCCCGGCTCGATCGGTCGATTTCACTACGGCGAGCAAGGCGACAAAGGTTACCTGTTATGGGACGTGCTGGCGGCAGAAGCACGTGCCGAGCTGGTGACGACGCCGTCGCGCGAGATGGTATGCATCGCGTTCGACGGGCCGCCCGACGAAGCACAGCTTGCGGCGCTCGCCGCGGACTCTGCCGGCAAGTTCGTCCGGGTTCGCTGGCAGATCGACGAGGAGCACAAGCAGCTGGTCGACCGGAAGGCAATCGAATCGATGTTTGCGTCGGCCGCTGGCCTGAAGCTCGAGCCGCGCATCCTGCCGGTGATGCGCAGTCGAGCGGAGGGGATCAGCAAGGCGGTAACGGTCGATGCGAAGCTGTCGCGCTGGTGCGAGCTGACTGCGGTCGAGCCCGACCCGCTTCTCGAACGGCTGCAACTGCTCGAGACGGGCGACCCGGAAGCCATCGCGACGTCGGTGCTTGATCGAATTGCGCAGGTTGGCGATCCGATCGAGGTGCCGGAGATTCCCGGCGGCATGGCGAATGCCGTCCCGCTGGTTGCCGCCGGTCTCGAAGCTACGCCGGAGCCGGAATCGAAGCCGTCGCTGTCATGGCTGAACGATGATCTGTTCGCGGCCTGAGCGCTGCCTGTCTCGACGGTCAGCACGATGCCCGGCATTGAGCACAGCCGTGTTCCGATAGCCCACGTGGCTATCGAAACGAGGTTCACCCCGCGCCCACAGGCGCATCGATCGCAGCACCGCTACATCCATTTTCTTATCTACCCTGGCGGGGAGCGATCCCTACCGGGCGCACTCCGTCCATTTCACAGGAGTGTGTCTATGTTTGGCCTTTATCCCGCAGGTGCCCGTTGGGTCCAGCAGTTTTCCGCGTCAAACGACGCAAAGGCGTTGCAGAAGGGTCTCGTTGACCACGGCGGATGCACGGCCGCGCTGTTTCATCAGCCCTTCGGCTCTGGTCGCGGCGTCACGATTGCGCAGCGCGACTGTTTCCTCGTGCTCGTGCATGCGACCGACGTCGATTCCCCGGAAGTCGCTGTGGTACCCGACGTCCAGATGCAGAATCTGCTTTGGTCGTTCAGTTCGGGATACGCCAGTCAGTGGTCGGGGCGCGAGCTCCAGATCCTGACCGGCTGTACCGATTGGGACGCGCTGATCAAGCAGGCCTCCGCGTCGTTCGCGCAACTTTGCGACACGGTTCGGCAAGCCGTGGCAGGCAAGCTTGGCACCAAGGTTATCCGACCGGAGCCGGTGCTGCCGATCGACGACGAGGACATCCCGTTCCTGCCGTCGGAATACCTGCAGGAGATCTCTTTTTTGGAGGCGGAATCATGCGTCCGTTGAGATTGTTCCTCGAGGGGTTCTATGGGGTACGAGACGGAATGAAGCGCGACAGCGTCGAACTCGATCTCGAATCCTTGCCTCACGGACTGATTGCGTTGACCGGCCCGAACGGTGCTGGGAAGACGACGATCATGGACAACTTGCATCCGTACCGGATCATGCCGTCGCGCGCGTCGAAGCTGTCTGTCGATGCGTTTTCCTATTGGGATCATATCTGCGGTGTCCAGGCGCGCAAGGAGTTCGAGTGGGAGCACGACGGTATCCGCTATCGCTCAACCTTTGCATTCCGCAAGCCGGGTAAGACCAACAAGGCGGACTACTTCCTGTTCTATCGCTCGATGGACGGGGAGTGGCGCCCGGTGACGTTGCCGGACGGCACGGTTTCGGACGGCAAGGGCGAGACCTACGACCGTTGTGTCGAAGCGATCTGCGGCTCGCTGGAATCGTTCTTCACCAGCGTGTTTTCCGCGCAGAACCGGCGTCCGCTCGCGTCCTATGGCGCTAACGAGATCAAGACGCTGCTCGCCGAGTTGCTCAAGATCGACCATCTGCGTGCGCTGGCTGCGAAGGCGGCCGACGTCGCCAAAGTGCTGACCAGGCGTCTGGATGCCGTGCAGCAGGACATTGTGGCGTTTGCCGGCAAGCGTGAGCGTGCCGATCAGACGCGCAAGTCGATCGAAGCGGATGCCGCGGCAACTGTCTCGGCGCGCGCTGAACGGGAGTCGATGCAAACCGTGCTCGCCGGCCTGATGCAGCAGCGGGCGACGCTCGTGGCAAAGCAGGGCGAGAACACGGGTGTCGAAGCACGACTGCGTGAACTCAACGTGCGGCGCAATGAGGTGGCCACGTCCCTGCAAAGCATCGAACGGGATACGGCGGCGGATCAGCAACGTTTCACGCAACGCCGCACCGCGATTCGCACGACGATGACCGGCCACGAAGCAGTGGTGAAGCAACGCGACGCCATTCTTGGTGCCGCTGCCGCGAGGGACGAAGCGCAGCTTCGCGCCTCACAACTGGAAGCGCAGTTCGGGCCATTACAGCAGGCCATCGCCGACATGGATGCGAAGCAGCTTCGGCTGGCGACGGTTCAGTCTGCGATGACCGGTCTCGAATCGGAAGGCGCGACCAAAGCCGAGTTACTGAAGAACCTGCAGGGGCAAGCGGCTGTCGTTGAGTCGGTGCCGTGCGCCGGGATGGAGATTCACGCCACGTGCCCGTTGCTCGTGCAAGCGCGCAATGCAGCACAACAGGCGCAAGTTCAGACCGTTTCCCTGAAGGATCTCCGCACCCGCTACAAGGCGCAGAGAGAGGAACGGGATGTGCTCACACCGGTAATCGCATCGCTGTCCGCAAAGCGCGCTGAACTTCAGCAGGTGAGCGCCAGTATCACGGCGGCACGACAGGCGTTGCAGCGTGCGACGGACCTGGCGGCTCGCAAGCCGTTGCTGGATGCGGCAGATGCGGGGCTGGCGACGGCGTGCGCTGAGCTTGCCACCCTCAATGTCGAAGACAGTGAAGCCCAGAAACGTCGTGAGACGGAAATGGGCCGGCTGGCTGCGCTGTCGCGTGAGATCGAGACGGAAATTGCTCGTCTCGTCGCAGTGGACGTCACGCAGGCAATCGCGGATGTGGACCGGCAGATGGCATCGCACCGCGACGCAGGCACGGCGCTCGACGCGCGGATCGAAGCATTGATCCGCAGTCAGGCGGCACGCGAAACCGAGCTTGGTTCGCTGGAGCGTGAACTAGGCGGCCTGGCGGCAACGCAGTCGCTGGCGGCGCGCATCTCGGACGAGATCGCCCACTGGAAGCTGGTGGCGAAAGCCCTCGGCAACGACGGCGTAATTGCGTTGACGATCGACGATGCCGGTCCCGCCCTGACAAAGACGGTGAACGACCTGCTGCTTGCGTGCTACGGCATGCGATTTACGGTCGAGATCCAGACACAGCGGGCGCTTGCGAACGGCGAACTGCGTGAGGGCTTCGAAATCCTCGTGCACGACGCCGACAGCGACAGCAGCAAGTCGGTCGGGGTCATGTCCGGTGGGCAGAAGGTCTGGATCAACGAGTGCCTGACGCGCGGTATTGCGTTGTATATCGCGGGGAATGCGAGTCAGCCATACCAGTCGCTGTTCAGCGACGAGTCGGATGGGCCGCTGGATCCGCAGCGCAAGGTGCAGTTCATGCGTATGAAGCGGGAGGTGTTGAAGCAGGGCGGTTACGAGCGGGAATTCTTCATCTCGCAGACGCCCGAGTTGATCGCCGAAGCCGATGCAGTGATTGATGTAGCAGCGCTTGCCCAGTAGGGCGGCGTCTATTTCTTTGAACCCTGGCGGGGAATGTCCCCGCTGGGGCGTTCCTCGCTTTTCTTTTTTGTGAGGAACGCAATGCAACTGAAATCCGTTCAATCGAACACGGCGATGGCGATCACGTTGGCGATTCGCCGGGCGCGTCCGCGCGTGGGTGTCGAGCACGTCTACACCCTGAATGGCTCGGAACTACGCGACATGTTGATCGACGGTCAGTGGATCACCGTCTCCGCGACGGCGGTACCATTTCAAGTTGTCTGAGCGCCGGAGGTCAGTGAGGTCAAATTTGATCATGCTCCTGATCGCGGATTAAGGACCGCTTCCGGCCAGCCAGCCGGAGCTTCAGCGGCTGGTCCGGCGCCCGACGATCAGTGTGTAGCGTTGGATCGAAGAGGAGTCGGATTTCATCATCTTCAAGGATGGTCGAGTCCGCGTCTTTCCTGTCGGGCAGCCGAAGCGCTACGATACCCCCAAGTTCTCGAACGACGCTATTGCGCTTGAAGCCAGTCGGTGGAAGGTGAGGCCGTCAGACCGGAGGCACTGTCCAATCCCCTGCTTCTGGGCGCTGAGTGATACGCTCGACGGGTGTCACTGCTTGTTCTGATATCAGACTGCAAAGCAGGTCAGCGAACGGTTCGATGTTGCCATAGGTACTGGCTTGTTCGAGCGCGTCCAGGTAAGCCTTGCGCGACTGGACGGTCACGATTGTCCATGGGTAGCCGCCCGTGGTCAGCATGAAGTTCATGACGAATCGTGACAGGCGTCCATTACCGTCCATGTACGGGTGAATGAAAACGAAAATGAAGTGGCCCAGCACTGCTCTGACGCCGGCGTGCTCTTCGCTTTCCAGCAGGTCCATCAAAGCTGGCATGCATTCGCGTACGGCCTCTGGAGAGGGGGGCACGTGGAGGGCGTTACGGATGAAAACCTGATTGTTGCGAAAACCAGCCAAGTCTCCTGCCTTGAGAATACCGGCCTGCACACTCGGCGAAAAAAGCGTCACGTACCATTGGAAAAAATCTGCGCTGAAGGCTTCAGCCGGTTTCAGCCCTTCATTCACCACGCGGCCGATGAGCGCCTTGACGTGACTGTGCGTTTCTGCGTACCCCTTTGCTGCCATGGCGTCTCGGGTCTGCCGGTCTTCAGGGTGCGTGAGCGGGCTCCACTGGCCATTACGGACCTTTTCTATGAGCTCCGCGCCGACCCGGTACCCTTCGATGGACAGCGAATGGTATGCGTCCGCGACGTACCGGGCGGCGATGTCCGAGAGTAGGCTGTTTGCATCAGTTAATCCCCGCCTCGGAACGTTCTCAAACCGCTTGAGGACAGTCTCGCGCATGGTTGACCACATCGCCTTGATGCGTAGGACGTAGGGGGATTCGTTGCGTCGTCCGTTGATTTGCGCAAGAGGCCGCTCGAACGGATTGTTCTCCGTTGTCGTGTACATTGCGGCCTTCATGGTGGTTAGCAACTGGTTTGCATCGGCCGTACGTCCTACGGCCCTGAGGGCGCCGGCCAGTCGGCCAGCAACCAGGCTGTGCCCTCCCTCGAGCAGGCGTGCGATGAGCAGCGAGATGTCGACTTGTCGCATCGCAATCTGGGCGGCCATCTCATGCTGAGTGAAGAACGTCGGGCTGACGCGAATCAGCGCGTCGGGCAACGGCATAAGTATTAGCCCACTGGCGTCCGGGGCTCGCGAGGCGACGAGTTGGGATTCCGGAATGCGGTAGAGAAACAGGGAGCAGTCGTGCGGCAGCGCCTGCATCTGGTTGTTGGCTTTCGGCGACTGCAACTGTAGCTGTTTCGCAATGCTGGTGTGACCGCTGTGTTTCAGAAGCGACAGTTCGGCGCTGAGTTGCCAGTCGTCATCGAAGCGCGAGTTGGCGTACGCCGCGACAAAGACCTCCATGTTGGCGTACCAGTGTGTCGAATCGCCGTCAGCATCTTCTGGATTGTTCGCGAGATACCATCCCTGGATGACCTGCCTCAGGAACCCGGCCCTAACCAGTCGTTCTCGATGAGTGCGAGTGAGCGACGGTATGACCGAAGGCTGGAATACCCGGAAGCCTTGGTCCTGCAACGCCTTAAGTACGTTCAGAGAGTCCGCCAGTTTTTCGTTGGGTGCCGCCATTTTGTTGACCTAGGTGAGTTCACTACTTTTCTGTCTCAGAATATCACTAAAATCGCGTTATTTGATGACACTACTTTTGTGCTATTCGATATCACTACTATTTTGCCTGGCAATGCCACTAGGATTTTGCCAGGATAGCCAGAGCCCAGTTGGTACTAGGGGGTTCGGCACATCGGGGCGCTATGGATGGCGTGATTGAACTGTCGTTTCTAGGACCGGCAGACCGATGAGGGTGGACGAGTACGACTGTTAAAGCAACCGAAGTGCGGTGGCCAATAGTAGGGTGTGATGATATTTTTGGTGGCCTCTCCCCAGCGCCGACGTTGCGCAAGGCGAGACGGCGCTCAATGACTCGACCTCGTTTTCCGTTCATCTTGGAAACGGTCCGCCGCATGCAGGTCAGGCGTGTGGTCCGCATTCTTTCACGAGCGGACGATGTTGGCAGGTTTGAAGCGCCGGCGATCAACGAGCGGAGTCAACAGAATCCGGACTCGCCCGCGAGCGTTAGTCGTGAGGATCACCAGTGCATTCCATAGCTCGGGCAGGGTCGGACATTGCTTGCGAGCCTGCGGGCGACGCGCATGTGCACTGTGGCATCCTCGTCAGTGCCGGCCACGACTTCCCAACGTGTATTGGATTGGGCTGGAATTCGGAAGTGACGGTTGCGTCCACCCATCATCAGGCCGCATAGAATCCCGCCGACCAGAAACCCATTGTCGCGCACATATCGATGTGCACGACGACGATCGGCTGGTCGCCGTCGGAGACGATCAATCGAAATCGGCAAGCGCCTTGCCCGCGGGCAGGTCGTCGAGTTCGCTGTATGGCGTCTTGTGGTGCATCCGGCATCTCCGATCGAAAGAAAAGCCAGCGCGATGGGTAGTCCGTTCAACGTACCGAGTAGCCGACGAAGTCAAGGTCAGGTGCCGTCGCCGGACGCGGGAATCGTCGATCGCAGTCGCACAACGGTGCGCTGGCTAGTGAGACCCAACAACCGGCTCGTATCCTCGTTGCTGCGGCCCGCGATGAGCAGGCGGCGAGCGTAAGTGTTGCGCAAGGTGCGCGGACTCATGTCGGGCAGGCGGATATCGATTGCGAGCAGCTCGTCGCGCACGGCGAGTCCAAGCAGCGCGTCGTTCATCGGACCGCCGGCGCGCGGTGATGGAAAGAGAAGGCCATCATCCGTTGCCGCCAGCTGCGTGTACCAACGGGACAGGGCTGGCAGGGCGAACTCGGCAATACCGATGCGACGCGCATCGCGCGCGCCGCGCTTCGGGATTTCGATGTTTGGACGGACAGGTGACAGGTCGACCTCGGCGGCCTTCGCCAAACGGATCTCTTGCGCCGTGATGCCGGTGGCAAGCAGTAAGGCGACGATCGCACGGTTGCGGAGTACGCGGGTGTCCATGCCGTCGATGTCGAGCACGTGCGCCTGCAGCCGAATGTCGTCGGCCTCGGGGACATACACAGGATTCGGTTCGTCTTCGGGCCAGGCCTGAGCCAGCGCGAATGCGGACGCGGGATTCGTTTGCCGCACGCCAACGTCAGTCAGGTGGCGACACAGGCGGTCGATCAGCTTCTGGTACCGAAGGCGTGTCGTCGTGCCGGGCTGGCAACGGTTGTCGAGGTCGACAAAGAACGATTCGAGATGCTCGGGGCCGAAGGTGGCTAGCGTTTTGCGTGCGGCCGCGAGGTGTCGCATGAAGCGCTCGAACATCGCTTCGTGCTGAGTGATCGAGCGGGGTGAGAACGCGCGTCGATCCGCGCCGGCGGCTTCGGTGTGCTGCCATTGCCGATAGGCATCGGTCGGGGCGGAAAGCCAGTCGGAGATTGGGTTCATGACGTACTTTATATACTGAATGTCTGCTCGTCACCACCGGACGCGAATCTGCGATTCGCGCCTGAGCGTCCAACCGGAAGGGGAGGATGCCTCGTCACATGCAAAGCCGGCGGAACGCCGTTTTTGCTGCGCCAGTGTTCCCGTTCGGGCCGTGCATCTTACCGTCCGTGTTCCGCACCAGAAAAATGTCAACGCCCGACACCATGGTTCGGTCGATCGTCCATCCATCGGGGTGGGTCCAGCCCTGGTCCCCTGCTACACGCCACTCGTCTTCTTTCTGAGCGGTGTGCAGCGCTGAGCGCTCGATCATCGTGTCACTCATGCGCGCTTGCCCGAGTTCGCCTGGACCATCGTCCGAACGATTGCGTACACGGTGGGAAGGTGCGAATCATCGCGGCACCAGTCGACCGCGGCGTCGGGATTGCCGCCCGGTAGGCGGCTCTCGCTCAACCGAGCGAACGCGCGGATGACGGCCGGGTCGTGCCGTCCCTGAAAGCCCAGATCGGAAAACGCCTGCTCCTCGATTTCGAGCAACGCGCGCCAGCTGAGCAGGCGAGGGTCGGCGGCGCGGCTGAACCGTTGTGCGAGCGTGGCGACGATGCGCTGTAGATCGTGTGCCGCGCGCTGCACGGCGTGCTCGTATTGCACGAGATCAACGTTCGGTTGGTCCTGTTCTGAGTATATGGCGGAGGCGAGCCAGCATTGGGAGATCGCTGGCATAAAGAGAAAACGGCACTGTAAATATATAAGGGCTATCCACTTAGCTCCACTATTCCGCATTATGCAAATTGAAGCTCTTTGCGGTTCATGATTTTCGGGTCAC
>NZ_QTPO01000050.1 GCF_003853645.1 Burkholderia sp. Bp9143
GCGCTCACGGGCCTGCTCGTGACGACGTTCGCGTTCCTCGGCGTCAACATGTTCCTGTCCGGGCTGCACAGCTACGGACAACTCTGAAGCGCGTGCAGTGTTTCCTACCGTGTTCTACCCATGCACTTCGGCGGGCATTACCACTACAAGCCGGAGGCGTGCCGGACCACAATGTCCTGACGAGCATCGCCGCATCGCGGATGTGACGTAGGAGGAGCTGCCATGAGACGTGTCTATTTTCTAGTGCCGACGGCGCATTGTGCGCAGTCGGTCGTCGGCGAACTGCTGTCGCTCCGAATCGAGTGGCGGCATATCCATTGCATCGCGAATCACGATGTCATGCGCGACGGCTTGCCGGAAGCCACGCTGGCGCAACGCAGCGACCTCCTGCCGTCGTTCGCGCGCGGCACCGCGGTCGGGTTTGGAACCGGCATGCTGCTGGGGCTGATCCTTCTGGTGTTCCCGCCCACGGGTTTGCCGATCGGCGGCGGCGTCGTCGTGGCGATCACGCTGTTCGGTGCGGCCTTCGGTGCATGGGTGGCGACGATGATCGGCGTCGACATGCCCAGCACGCGCCTGAAGCGCTTCGAGGACGGCATCGAGCACGGCGAACTGCTGATGATGATCGACGTTCCGACCGACCGCGTTCACGAGATCGAGGACGCGATCAGGCGTCATCATACGGACGCGCACCTGCAGGGAGAGGATCCGACCGTCCCGGCCTTTCCATGAACCGTCGGCCGGCCGAACGCCGGCCGCCGCGCGTTGCCGGACGCCATCGCTTCATGGCGCCGGGCAATGCGTCGTGCGCACGACGCAGGCGGCGTTGCCGCGTGCAGGCCGCCGCGCGTCTCGCGTGTTTCAACTCGCGGCGAGCAGCCGTTTGTAGCGCGCGAGCACGCGCGGCACATATTCGCGCGTCTGCGGCAGCGACGGAATGCGATACCCGGCCCGAATCACGGCGTTTTCTCCGGCATTGTAGGCAGCGAGCGTGAGCTCGACGTTCTCCTTGAACAGGGTGAGCAGGAAGCGCAGATACCGTGCGCCGGCCAGCACGTTGTCACGCGGATCGAACATGTCGCCGCCCGAGAAGCGCCGCGCCGTTTCCGGCATCAACTGCATGAGCCCGAGCGCGCCTTTGTCCGATACCGCCTTCGGGTTGTATCCCGATTCGACGTCGATCACGGCGCGAAGGAGTTCGGGCGGAACATTGAACGCCCGACTCGCCTCGGCAATCACGTCCGAGAACGACGATGCGACAGCCCGTTTCGGCGTGGCCCGCTTCGTCGCCGATCCGGCCGGCCTGGCGGCCGCGACGATCACTTTCAGATTGACCGTGCCGGGCACGTTGGTCAGGACGATGACCCCGTTGCTCGTCACCGTGCCGAAGATCTGCGCGTGCGCGGTGCATGACCATGCCGAGCCGAATCCCACGCATGCGGCAATGACGGTCTTGCACAATCCGGATGAACGGCAACGGTACATCTTTCTGGCCTCCTGCATCTGCATTGTCGTGGCCGGGTCATCGCATCGACAATGGGGAACCCTCCTACACTTCGATGCCGGAAGAGACGTCCCGCGGCGGCGCTGCAAAACCGTTACACAAGTAAACGACGGTAGCGGGAGGTAATCCGGCGAAGTTGACGATCCTTACGCGGAACAGTTGTTTTCTGCTCAATGCAACCGTTGTTGCAGAAGAAACCATTTCCCGCGCTGCGGAAGCGATCGGATAGTCCCGCCATCCGTAGTCCTACGGATGCGACGCGCACACCCAATCGATTCAACCCTGAAACATCCCCGTCATTGCGCAACGTTGTCGCAGGACTGTGCCCGGCGCGGGCGCTGGCGCGCAGCGCGGTGGCGCGATCCTTGCTCGGACCACGGGCGTGGCCAGTCGCTCGCGAGACGGGCCACCAGACCGGACCGAGGAATGCATCAAAAAAAGGCGTCCGGCACCGTGCAATCGTGCAATCGGGGCATCGATGTCCGACGTGGTGCAAGCGCGGGAAAACTTGGGGGAAGTCGTGAATACTAAATATCGCGTGATCATTGCAGAGGATCACGATCTGCTGAGAAACGGGCTCCGGTCGATGCTTTGCGCACAAGGCGAATATGAAGTCGTCGGAGAAGCGCGGGACGGCAAGGAGGCATGCCAGCAAGCCATGACGCTCGCGCCGGATCTGATCCTGATGGATCTGTCGATGCGCGGGATGAACGGCATCGATGCGAGCGCGACGATCAAGCGTCGAGCGCCGACCATCCGGATCGTCGTGCTCACGGTGCATCAGAACGAGGAATACGTGCGCGAGGCACTGCGCGCGGGCGTCGACGGCTACGTGCTCAAGGACGTTTCGTTTGACGAATTGCTGCTCGCGATGCGCATGGTCATGCAGGGGAAGAAGCACCTGAGTGCGGATGTGTACGGCTACATGGTCGACTCGTTCGTGACCGGTCGCGAAATGCCTGCGCCGAAAAAGGCCTGGGACGTCCTGACCGCGCGCGAACGCAGCGTACTGAAACTGATCGCGGAAGGGCGTACCAACCGGCAGGTCGGCCAGTACCTGAACCTGAGCCCGAAGACGATCGAGAAGTATCGGGCGAGCATGATGCACAAGCTCCATCTCGCGAATCTGACGGAACTGGTACTCGTCGCGATGAACATGGGGCTGTTGACCACGCTGGCGGCGAAATGCGCGGAACCGAACGTGGATGACGTGCCGACGCACCCGGTCGTCGACCGAGAGGCAGACGCAGTCGCGCGGCTGGACGACTATCCGGCAGGCAGCGCGAAGTGCTGAGCGCGGCTGTACGTCAGAGCGGCCAGGTTGCCGAGACGTGCGTACCCGTCGTGGCGGACGACCGGATCGCGAACGTGCCGCCGTGCGACTCGATGCGGTGCTGCATGCCGATCAATCCGAGCCCCGCCGCGCGCGCGTCGTCCGTCGAAAGCGGGTGACGCTCGTAGCCGACACCGTTGTCGTCGATCGTCAGCCGCAGGCCGCCCGCATCGTGTTGCAGGCCGAGCACGATGTCGGTGGCCTGTGCATGCTTGACGACGTTGTGCAGCGCCTCCTGCGCGACCCGGAACATGTCCGCCTTCAGATGATCCGGAATGTCGTCGTCGTCGACGTCGCAATTGAACTCGACCGACAGCTGGTTCGCGTCGCGCTCGATGCGGCGGCACAGCGAGGCGAGCGCGGCCGGCAGCCCGAGCCTGTCGAGCATGGGCGGCTTCAGTTCGCCGCAGATCCGGCGCACTTCGCCGATCGTCTCGCGGATCCGCAACACGGCGACGTCGAGCAGATTCGTCGCGTCGTCGATCTCGCCACGGCGAATGCGCATGAGCGCGTCCTCATTCATCAGCTTGATGAGTGTCAGTGCCTGGCCGAGCCCGTCGTGCAATTCAGCGGCAAGCCGATGTCGTTCCTTCTGCTGGCCCATCAGCAGATACGTGTGGCAGGCGTGCACGCCCGCATCGTTCGCCGCGGCGCCGCGCCGTTCGGGCTCGGGCGTCGACGGTTCCTCGAACAGCGTCAGCGACAGGTGCGCGTCGGGAAGCGCCTGTTGATGTACGACGAATCGCGCGGGATGGCCGCTTCGCCCGCTGAGCATCACGGTGAACGAATGATGCTGAAGGGCGGCGCTCGTGGACAGATCGTTTGCCAGCTCGGCGTGGGCGTCGTCGGGCGCCAGATCGAATAGATGCCGGCCGACGAGTTCCGCGGTCGTATATCCGAACAGCGCCGCGGCACTGCGATTGACCGATACGAAGGTGCCGTCGTCGGCGAGAATGGCGAGCGCCGCGCCACGTGCATCGGTGACGACAGCGGTCTGGCGATCGTCGGGACGAAGCGCACTGCGCAGCTTGCGCATCGCATCGATCAGATCGAGCAACCTGATCCGTGGCCCTGCGGGCTGGCGTTCAGTCATGGCAGCTCCTGATGCGCAGTTTTCAGGAAACCGTAAGTTTTCGATCATTCTAGGACGCGACCGACTCGGGCCGCAACATGGGGATTTCGCGCGTCCGTCATAGGGACATACCTTCCGCGTGCGGTGGGGAATTCCGGCAAGCGGGCATGTCCTACCGACCTTTGGGGGGCGTCATCCCATGACGCTCGCGATCGGATTCATGACACTGCATTGGCGGGGCACGGAATTGTCCGCTGCCAGGGCGCGTGTCAGGGAGGCTGGTATGAACAGGATCGGAAGATCGACGATGGGCGCACTCGTGGTCGCGGGCGTCGCGCTTGCCGCGACGCCCGCGTGGTGTGCGCCCGATGGCAGCGCGATCGAGAACGCCGGCGGTGCGGCCGCGGAAAACGCCGCCGCGAACACGAGCGTCACGCAGGATACCGCGCCGGATGCCATCGAGAGTCTGATGGAAAAGAACATGCAGAACGGTGTCGAAAATCCCGTCACGAACGCCGCCGACAGCGCCGACGGGAGTGCCGCCGACAGCGCGGCGACGCACACCGCGGAGCACGCGATGGAGCCGGCTACCGAGCCCGCGATGCAGCCCGCCGCGGAGCACGCGACGGAGCCCGCTACCGAGCCGGCGACGCAGCCCGCCACGGAGCCCGCCACCGAAAGCCCCAAGGAGCACGCACCGGCCGCACCCACCGAGAGCGCGGTGAGCAAAACCGAATCGCCCATGGCCGAGGGTGCGACCGAAGCCGCCGGCATGCACATGCATCACGCCGTGATGCCGGGCACCGTGCACACGATGGTCCAGTACGCGGTGCCGTCGGTCCAGCTCGTGCGCGACGACGGTCAGGCCGTCTCGCTGCCCAAGGAGCTCGACGACGGCCGGCCGGTGATCCTGACGTTCATCTATACCAGTTGCACGACCATCTGCCCGATGATCAGCCAGACGCTCGAACAGCTGCAGGGCGAACTCGGCGTCGACCGCGACAAGGTGCACATCATGTCGATCTCGATCGATCCGGAGGCGGACACGCCCGAGCGGCTCAGGACCTACGCGGCGCACTTCGACGCCGGCCCCGAATGGCAGCACTACACGGGTACCGTCGACGCCAGCGTTGCCGCGCAGCGCGCGTTCAACGTGTATCGCGGCGACAAGATGAACCACACGCCGGTGACGTTCGTGCGGGCCGCGCCGGGCCAGCCGTGGCTGCGTATCGACGGCTTCGCGACGCCGACCGAACTGCTCGCGGCCTATCGCGATGTCGTCGCGTCCAACTAGGTGCCGCGTCTCTGCAAGGGAGCGTCGAAATTGGACAACAAGCATCGTGTGCTGATCGTCGAGGACCAGCATCTGTTGCGAGTCGGCCTGAGTCATCTGGTTGCCGAGCTGGCCGACTACTGCATCGTCGGCGCGGCGAGCGGCGGGGTCGAGGCCTGCCGTCTCGCCGAGAAGACGCGGCCCGACCTGATCCTGATGGATCTGTCCATGCCGGGCGGCAGCGGCTTCGAGGCGATCGCGACGATCAAGCGCGACGTGCCGCATGCGCGAATCATCGTCCTCACGGTTCATCGCAGCGAAGACAACGTCAGGGAAGCGTTTGCCGCCGGCGCGGACGGGTACGTGGTCAAGGATTCGCCGTTCGCCGACCTGGTTCGCGAGATGCGCTTCGTGATGCAGGGCAAGTGCGTGGTCAGCCTCGACGCGTATCGGGCCCGCGCCGGCCTGCAAGGGCTGCGCGACGCGAACGCGCACAGGGCGCGATTGTGGAATGCGCTGACGAATCGCGAGCGCACGGTGTTGCGCCTCGTCGTCGAGGGACACACGAGCCGGCAGGTCGGCGAGTGCCTGAAGGTCAGTCCGAAAACGGTGGACAAGCACCGTGCCAATCTCATGCGCAAGCTCGGCATCGCGAACCTGACCGGCCTGGTCCACTTCGCGATCGACATCGGCGTACTCGCGCTGAACGACGACGACCGTATGTGAACACCCCCCATCGCGGCATGGCCCAACTGGGGGGGATTTACCCATGGGGATGGACGGCACTCCCTACTTCTGACGCGTACCGGCGTGAACAAGAATGCAGTCAACGGCATCGGCAGTGCCGACGCCGCGGGTCGATACAGGGAGGGAGCCGTGAGCCATGAATCGTCGATCCCGACCGGCGGGCCGGGCCAGCGGCAGCGTGACGAACGACGCGTGTGCCGCGCGTGCGCGAGCCGCGGCTTCACGTTGCTCGAGCTGCTCGTCGTGATGGTCATCATCGGCTTGCTCGCGGGGCTCGTCGCGCCGCGATATTTCGAACAGGTCGGCAAGTCGAACGTGAAGATCGCGCGTGCGCAGATCGTGTCGCTCGGCCAGGCGCTGGATCAATACCGGCTCGACGTCGGTGCCTATCCGACGACGGAGGAGGGGCTGGATGCGCTCGTGAACAAGCCGCAAAGCGAGTCGCGGTGGAGCGGCCCCTATCTGCAGAAGGCCGTACCGGTGGATCCGTGGGATCGGCCCTATCAGTATCGTTCACCGGGCGAGCACGGCGACTACGACCTGTTTTCGCTCGGCAAGGATGGACGCGGCAGCGGTACCGGCGAGAACGTGACGATCTCGTCGTGGTAGGGGGGCGGCTGCCGCGCGCGTCGTGAGCAGTCCGCAAGGAGAGTCGACGTGAAATTCGTGCTGCGGGTATTCGATACGAGCGGCTCGGTACAGACGCTTCGCATCGACAGCGATTCGCCGGCGAACGCCGCGTCGCTCGCGCGAGCGCGCGGCCTTCGCGTCGTCTCGGTCAGCACGGACGCCGGGCGGCAGCGGCGCGGCGCGAACCGGCTCGGGATGCCGGGTGCACGGTTCGACGTCGACATGTTCGCGCGCGAGCTGGCGGCGCTGCTCGATGCGGGTGTCGGCCTCGTCGACGCATTGCGCACGCTCGGCGGCAACGCGCGGCGCGAAGCGTCGGCACAGGTGTGCCGCGACCTGCTGCGCCACCTCGAGGAAGGGCAGTCGCTGTCGACGGCGCTCGAGCACGCGAGCCCGATCTTTCCGCCGGTGCTGGTGGCGTGCGTGAGGGCGAGCGAGCAGACCGGCGGCCTCGCCGACAGCCTGACGCGCTATTCGCTCAATAGCACGACGCTGCGCGAGTTGCGCGCGCGGGTCGTGTCGGCCGCGATCTACCCGACGGTGCTGCTGTTCGTCGGTGCGGCCGTCGTGCTGTTCCTGCTCGGCTTCGTGGTGCCGCGCTTCGCGACGCTGCTCGAACACAGCGGGCGCGAACTGCCGCTGATGTCGCGGCTGCTGATGGCGTGGGGCGGCATGGTGCACGCGCACGGTGCCGAGCTGACGGGAGGCCTCGCGGTACTGGCGGTGGCCGCCGGTATCGCGCTGCGGCGTCCGGCACTGCGAATCTGGCTCGCCGATCGTCTGCTGGCGCTGCCCGGCATCGGGCAACACTTCCGCGTGTTTCGCCAGTCGCAGTTCTATCGCACGACGGCGATGCTGGTCGACGGCGGCATTCCCGCCATTCGCGCATTCGATCTCGCACGCGGCCTGGTCGGCCGCGCGGACCAGGCCGCGCTTGCGCGCGCGCTGCAGCAGGTCCGCAACGGCGCGAAGATGTCCGATGCGTTCCAGCAGGCCGGTCTCGCGAATGCGATCGGCTACCGCCTGCTGACGGTGGCCGAGAAGACCGGCGGGCTCGGCCCCGTCCTCGACCGGATCGCCGCGTTTCAGGAAGCGCAGGTATCGCGCACGATCGACCTGATTTCGCGCCTGATCGAGCCCGCGATGATGATCGTGATCGGCGTGGTGATCGGCGGCATCGTCGTGTTGATGTACATGCCGATCTTCGAGATCGCGTCGAGCATTCAGTAGGCCGTCCTGGAGGCGCGCGTGGACACCGTCACATCCTCCCCCGACAACCGTCCCGACGCGGACGCCGAACTGCGCGACCTGCTTCGCACGCTCGGCGAACGGCACGGTTCCGGCATCCGCGCGCTCGAGGCGTTGACGGCGCAGACGGCGCTGGGCGCGGACGAGATGCGCGAGCGGCTCGCATCGCAATTCCGGATGAAGCCGATCGGCATCCGCGAACTGAACCGCCTGGAGCCGGATTTCGAGCTGGTGCCGTTCGTCGAGGCGACGGCACGCCTCTGCGTGTGCCTGCGCGATCCCGACTGCGGCGCGCTGCTGTTCGCGATCGCCGATCCGCTCGATGCCCGCACGCGCGGCTGGGTCGAGCACCGGATGCGTGCGCACCCGGCGCTGCCGTACGGATGGGCGCTCGCGAGCGCGGGCGACCTGGGCGCCTATCTCGCCGTGCGCGAGAAGGACATCCGCGCGATGGATTCGCTCGCGTTCGACGATCCGATCGAGAGCGCGCCCGATCCGGCGTCGCTCGCACTGACGCTGCAGGGCATCAGCAGCGACGACAGCCCGGTGGTGCGTCTGCTCAATTCGACGATCTACGACGCGCTCAAGATGCTGGCGAGCGACATCCACCTCGAATGCCGGGCGAACGGATTGATGATCAAGTGCCGGGTCGATGGCGTGCTGACGGTGGTGGGGCGCGTGGAGGGCCGCGACGTCGCGGACCAGGTGCTGTCGCGCGTGAAGGTGATCTCCGAGCTCGATATCGCGGAGCGCCGCATTCCTCAGGACGGGCGCTTCAAGGCGATGTACGCCGGACGCGAGATCGACTTTCGCGTGTCGATCATGCCGAACCAGTTCGGCGAGGACGCGGTGTTGCGGATTCTCGACCGCTACCAGCTTTCACAGGCGTCGGGCGGCCTGACGCTCGAGGCGCTGGGGTTCCAGCCCGCCGACACGTGCTTCATGCGGTCGGTCGCGTCGATGCCGTACGGCATGCTGCTCGTCACCGGCCCCACCGGCAGCGGCAAGACCACGACGCTTTACGCGATCCTCACTGAAATCAACAACGGGCTCGAGAAGATCGTGACGATCGAGGATCCGGTCGAATACCAGCTGGGCGAGATCCTGCAGATTCCGGTCAATGAGGCGAAGGGCCTGACGTTCGCGCGCGGATTGCGGTCGATCCTGCGGCACGATCCGGACAAGATCATGGTCGGCGAAATCCGCGATCCCGAAACCGCGCAGATCGCCGTGCAGGCCGCGCTGACCGGTCACCAGGTGTTCACCACCGTGCATGCGAACAACGTGTTCGACGTGATCGGCCGTTTCACCAACATGGAGGTCGACCCGTACAGCTTCGTATCGGCGTTGAACGGCGTGATCGCGCAGCGACTGCTGCGCCAGTGCTGCCCGGACTGCCTGGACGAGGACACGGTCGACGCGGATGCGCTCGCTCGCTCGGGTATCGACCCGGACACGGCCGGCAGCTACCTGTTTCGCCGCGGTACCGGGTGTGCGATGTGCCGCGGCAGCGGCTATCGCGGCCGGCGAGCGATCGCGGAGGCGCTGCGCATGAACGACGAGCTGCGACAACTGCTGTCGGAGCGCTCGCCGCTCGGACACATCAAGGCGGCGGCGCTGCGCTACGGCATGACGACGTTGCGGGCGTCGGCAATCGATCTGGTGAAGCGCGGCGAAACGACGCTCGAGGAGATCAATCGTGTCACCATGGTCGAATGATCGGCTTGCTGTCGGCGTCGGTACGCGCGAGATCGTCGTCGGCATCCGCTCGCCCGCACTGTGGCGGCCGGGCCGGCAGGGGTTCGTCGCCGATCCGCTCAGCGTCGTCATTCCCGACGCACACTTCGGGAGCGAGACGGGGGTGCTCGACGCGCTGGGTGCCGCGCTGGCCGCGACGGCCGGCAGCGACGGCGGCGCAAAGCGGCCGCCCGCGCGCGGCGCGCACATCGTGCTCGACGATTTCTGGTGTTGCCATGCGATCCTGCGCGGCGATTTCCGCGCGCTGCACGCACGCGAACTCGAGGAAATCGCGCTCGCGCATTTCTCGGACACGTACGGGGTCGCCGTCGAGTCGCTGGTCACGCGCTTCGACGTCCGGCATGGCGGCCGTGCGCTCTTTGCAAGCGCGCTGCCGCGCACGCTGTACGACGGCATTCTCGCGACGAGCGCATCCGGCGACGTCCGCATCCGCTGCCTTCGCGCGGGGCTTCCGGAAACGCTCAATCGGGTCGCGGTGAAGTCGGACGGCGACGCGATGCTGCTCGTCGTCGGCGAAGCGTTGCTGCAGGCTGTGATGATCGAACGCGGCGAGTGGACCGCGTACGATGCGCAGCGCCTCTTTCCGGGCGAGTCCGGCGATGCGTCGCGGCTTGCCGAACTCGCCGAGCAACTGTTCGAGCGCTCGGCGACGCGCACGGGCCTGAAGCGCGACGACTGCAAGGTCTATCTGTCCGGTGTCGACACGGATGCCGCGCCGTTCGAGGCGCGTTTTGCCGCGGTCGTGCCGCCGCGCCGCGCGGCGCTCGACGGTTCAGCTGCGTGCCGGTTGCTGGAGTACGCATCATGATCCGCACGCTCGACATCGATTTTTGCCGGCGCCGCACGCGCATCGGCACGAGCGGCGTGATCCTGCTCGGCGTCGCCGCGTTGCTGTGGGGCGCGTGCGCCGTCCGGCTCTGGCATGCGTATGCGGAAAACGATCGCATCCGGGAGCGTCTGGCGGTCGTCCAGCATCGCACATTCGCGCAGCAACACGTCGCGAAGCCGCCGCCGACCGCGGCCGCGCGGCTCGCGGAAAAGCAGAGCCAGGCCGTGCTGCGCGAACTGACCGTGCCATGGCAGACGCTCTTCTCGCTGGTGGAGGACTATCCGGGCCATGACGTCGCGCTGATCGGCATCGACCAGAATCCGGCACAGGGCCAGATTCGCATCACGGCCGAAGCGAAGGACCCGGACGCGATGATCGCGTACCTGAAGTACTTGCAGACGAGCGTCATGCTGCGCGAGGCGACGCTCAACGGTCATCTCGTCGAGGAAAACGTGGCGGGCAAGCCGGTGCGTTTCCAGATCACGGCCGTCTGGAGGAAATCATGAAAGCCGATCGTGTCGCGGACGGCCTGCTCACGCTTCGTTTCGCGTGGCGGCGCGCATTCGGTCTGCCCGGGCTCGCCGGGATACTGATGCTCGGTGCCGCGGGCATCACGTACGCGGCGATCGCCAGCGTGGAGTCCGACACGCGCGCGATGCAGGCGCCGCTCGGCGTGGTGCGCGCCGCACGCGGCCATCGTCCGGCCGACGTGCGCGGCACGGCTGTGGACGTGGCGACGCTCGACACGTTGCCGGAGCTCTTCCCGCGCTTTTCGCAAAGCGCGGACGACATCGCATCGATCTTCGAGCAGGCGCGCGACAGCCATCTGGCGCTCGGGTCCGCCGAGTACCAGATGACGACCGAGTCGGGTGCGCGCTTCGCGCGCTACCAGGTGCTGCTGCCGGTGAAGGATGAGTACGGTGCGATCCGGCATTTTCTCGCCTCGGTGCTGAACAACGTGCCGAACGCGGCGTTGCAGGAGATCCACGTCGAGCGTCCGGCGGTGGGCAGCAGCATTCTCGACGCGCGGGTGCGTTTCGAACTCGTCTATCGGAGCGCCCAGCCATGATCTCCGCCGTCACGAAACCCGCTTCGCGCATTCGACTCGCGCTCGTGCTGGGTTGCCTCGTCGTCGCCGGTACCGGATATCGCGTGCTGGTGGCGGCGATGCAGCAGCCGGCGCCGGCTGCCGCAAGCGGCATCGTCCATCGCGACAGTGCGCGCGTGGCGCCCGCGCCGGCACGCGCGCGCATCGCGGCGGCCTCTCATGCCGCGGCGCCCGCACCCGCGTCGCATGAAGCGGCGGCGACCCCGCGGGAAAGGCTCGCCGCATTGCGTGCGCCCGTGTCCGTCGACGCGGCGCATGATCCATTCACGGCGTCGTCATGGTTGCCGCCGCCTCCCGTCGTGCCGCCGCCGCCCGAAACGCGTCCGGCGCCGCCGACCGCGCCGCCCGTACCGTTCGTCTATCTCGGCCAGCAGGATGCCAGGTCGGCGAAGCCGCAGGTGTTTCTCGGCAACGGAGATCAGTTGCTGATCGTTTCGCCGGGTGACGTGATCGACAGCCAGTATCGGGTCGAGTCGGTGTCCGAGTCGAACGTGGTGCTCACCTATCTGCCGCTGAACCAGATTCAGATGGTGCCCATTCCAGTGGAAGGAAAGTAAATGGAAACCATACGTACACGGGATGCGTGCCGCGATGGGGACGGCGGCCGGCCGATACGCCATTGTTCCGTCGCGACGGACGACGCGCGGCCGGCATCACCGAACCGGCTTGCGACGAAGCGCGCGCTGGCGATCGCGGCGGCGCTGCTCGCATGCGGCGGCTGCGCGCATGTGCCGAACCTTCAGGACGATCCGACCAACGCGCAGGTGAGGATCGACGCATTGCACGAGCGCAACGACGCGGTCGACCAGCTGCTCGACAACGCGGACACGTTTCGCCAGCAGAACGCGTTCGACGACGCGGCGCGCTCCGTCTACATGGCGAAGCAGCTCGATCCGACCAGCGAGCGCGCGCGCCGGATCGGCACGATGATCGACCAGGACCGCAAGCATCTCGCGATCCTGCAGGAGGCGGACCGCATGATGAAGCGCGGTTCGTACGCGCAGGCGGCCGAACGCGTGCATCGCGTGCTGGTCGAGGATCCGGCCAATGCGATGGCGACGCGGATGCAGGCGGAACTCGACGAAAAGCGCCGCCAGCAACACGCGGAGCGCGACGACAAGCTCGCGGCGTCGTCGATCATGCGCACGCCGGTGTCGCTGCAGTTCCGCGACGCGAACGTGCGGATGGTGTTCGAGGCATTGTCGCGGACGTCCGGGCTGAACGTCATTTTCGATCGCGACGTGCGCGCCGACCTGAAGACGACGATCTTCGTGCAGAACGCGTCGCTGCAGGACACGGTCGACATGATCCTGTTGCAGAACCAGCTCGACAAGAAGCAGATGAATGCGAACACGCTGTTCATCTATCCGGCGACGCCGGCCAAGGAGCTCGAATACCAGGAGCTCAAGGTGCGCACGTTCCAGTTGTCGAACGTCGACGCGAAGCAGATCCAGTCGCTGCTGAAGAGCCTGTTGAAGGTGAAGGAGGCCGTGATCGACGAGCGCGCGAACACGGTGACGATTCGCGGCACGCCGGACACGATCAAGGTCGCCGAGGAGATGATTGCCGCCCAGGACTTGCCCGAGCCGGAGGTGATGCTCGAGGTCGAGGTGCTGGAGGTATCGCATGACCGGATGTCGCAACTGGGCATCAATTGGCCCAACTCGTTTACGGTGTCGACGCCGAGCTCGGTCGATACCTGGGGGGCGCTGCACCATCTGCCGGTCAATGCGCTGAACGTCAGCGGCCTGTCGGCCACCGCGGATTTCAAGCTGACCGATACCGACGCGAATCTGCTCGCGAGTCCGCGCATCCGCGCGCGCAACAAGGAAAAGGCGCGCATCATGATCGGCGACAAGGTGCCGGTGATTTCGAGTTCGAGCACGCCGAGCACCAGTGGACCGTCGTTTACGCAGATGATCCAGTACCTCGACGTGGGCATCAAGCTCGAGGTCGAGCCGCAGGTCTATCGCGACGGCGACGTCGGCATCAAGCTGAATCTCGAAGTCAGCAACATCACCAACACGATCTCGAGCGGCAACTCGCAGGGGCTGAGCTCGCTTGCCTATCAGATCGGCACGCGCAGCGCGTCGACCAGCCTGCGGCTTCGGGACGGCGAAACGCAGATCATGGGCGGCCTGATTTCGGACGAGGACCGCCGCAACGCGAACAAGGTGCCGGGTCTTGGTCAGTTGCCGGTGCTCGGCCGCCTGTTCTCGGATCACGGCGGCGATCACAAGAAGACCGAGATCGTGCTGCAGATCACGCCGCATGTCATCCGGCCGCAAGTGGCGGCGGATGCGGACATGCAGGAAGTGTGGTCGGGCACCGACGTCAACGTGCACGCCGACCAGTTGCGACTCGACCCGGTGGCGCTGAACGCGGAGGCGCCCGCGGCGCCGGAGGCGAAGGAGGGGAAGGACGCGAAGGACGCGAAGGACGCGAAGGAGGCACCTGCGGCGCCGGAGGCGAAGGTCGTGCCGGGTAGCGTGGGCGGCGGGACGTCGGGTGGCGCGGCGCCGTCGCCGTTGGAGGCCGCGGCGAACCGTGCGCAGCCGTCGCCGGGGAGCGGCGCGTTCGGGCAACTTCCGGCCGCCCCGCGCACGACGCCGCCGCCCGACCCTTACGGCGGGCGCTTCTCGAGGCCTCAGCCGGCGTCGCCGGCGCCGTCCACCGGGGCCGCCGCGGCGGAGCAGCCGGCGGGCGGTGCTGCGCAGGCGGCGGCGCCGGCGGGCAATGAAGTGGCGCCCGCGCCGGGCACGACCGTGACGCCGGTTGCGTCGCCGGCGCCGGCCGAGCAGGCTGCCGCGGCGGTCAACGCACCAGCCGCCGCACCGGCCGCCGCGCCCGCGACGCTGCAGATGCCGGCGGGCGATATCCCGAGCGAAAACCCGCTTCGCCCGGTCGGGAAGTGAGCCGTGGCTGCCCGTAACGCGGCAACGCGCGTCGGCCGTATCGGCCGGCGCGGCTTCACGTTGATCGAGATGGTCATCACGCTCGCGCTCGTGGCGATCCTCGCGCTCGCGATCATGCCGTTCTCCGAACTGATCGTGCAGCGTCAGAAGGAGCAGGAACTGAGCGCCGCGCTGCGCGAGATCCGCACCGCGCTCGATGCGTACAAGGACGCGAGCGATACGGGGCAGATCGAGAAGGAGGCGGAAGCGTCCGGCTATCCGCCGTCGCTGACCGTGCTCGTGACGGGCGTGAAAAACGCCCGCGATCCGAAGGGCGGCCTGGTGATGTTCCTGCGCCGGGTGCCGCGCGATCCGTTCTTCACCGGCGATCCCGATACGCGGGCCGAGGACACCTGGGACGTGCGCGCGTACGGCACGCCGCCGGATCCGGCGGCCGACGCGGCGCCTGCCGGGATCGAGTCCGGCAACGACGTGTTCGACGTGACGTCGAAATCCGCTCGCGTCGGCATCAACGGCATTCCGTACAAACAATGGTGACGGTTCATCATGACACCCGCTCGCATCCGCAGGATCCGCGGCTTTACGCTGATCGAAATCGTGGTCGTGATGGCCATCATCGGGCTGCTTCTGACGCTGGCCGTGCCGCGCTACATGCACAGCATCGAGCGCGGCAAGGAGCAGGTGCGGCGGCAGAACCTCGCGGTGATGCGCAACGCGATCGACCAGTATTACGGCGACAACGGGCAGTACCCCGAGACGCTCGACGAGCTGGTCGCGAAGCACTATTTGCGTGCGGTTCCGGTCGATCCGGTGAATGGCGACGACAAATGGGCGACGCTTGCATCGCCGGACGAGACCAAGCCGGGCGTCTACGATGTGGGGCCCGCGAGCAGCGCGCAGGGCGTGCTGCCGGGCGTTGCGGGGACGGCGGCCGCCGCCGGAGCGGCGAAATGAACCGGGCAGGGCGCGGCGTCGCGCGTGCGATGCCTGCCTGCCGGCGCGGCGGGCGGCAGCGCGGGCTCGTGCTGCTTGCGCTGCTGATCGCGCTGATGCTGATGTCGATCGCGCTGGCCGGCGCACTGGATGTCTGGTCGTTGCAGCGGCGCCGCGAACAGGAGCGGCAACTGCTGTTCGTCGGCGACCAGTACCGGAGGGCCATCGTCGGGTACTACCGTCTCGCGCGCGCGTACCCGCAAACGGTCGACGACCTGCTTGACGATACCCGCTTCGCGAAGCCCATGCCTCACCTGCGCCGCGCGTATCCGGATCCGGTCAGCGGCAAGAACGACTGGTCGTTCCTGTGGCGGGCCGACCGTTTCTACGGCATATACAGCAGCTCGGATGGCGCGACGATCAAGCGCGCGGGATTTCCGGATCGATACAAGGACTTCGAGGGCGTCGAAACCTATCGGCAATGGAAGTTTATTTACCTCGCGCCGGGTCTTGCCGTGCCGGCTGGCGACGCGTCGGCGGCGGTGCCGACGCTGCCGGCCAGTGCGCCGAGCCTGTCCGGTTTTGCGGGCGGCTCGCTGCCCGGACGGGTGCCGGCCGGCTTGCGTTGACGCGGGTTCGGCACCACGCGATGCAGACCGCGCGCGAAAAAAAGCGCGACGCCCGCAACGGGCATCGCGCGTAAAACGGCGTGGAGCGCCGACGAATGAAACGTGATGAGGAAAGGGACGCCCGGTTAGGGGCGCCCGGCTAGGGACGCCCGGTTAGGGACGCCCGGCTAGCGGCGCCCGGCCCAGGGAGCTCAGGCCTTCGCGAGCTTGATGCTGGTCGGCTCGGCCGTCAGGTAGCCGACGCTGGCGCCGAAGCGGTCCTTGTAGTTCGCGCGCACGAGCGGATCGAGCGTCGCCTTGACCTTGTCGTGCAGCGGCGTCTCCCAGTCGCCCACGTGCTGGAAGTTGCTCATGATGTAGGTCCAGCCGTTGATCTCGTCGACCGCGTGCAGGCCCGTCGATTCGGCGCCGGCCGGGCACGACAGCACGCGCGCGAGCGACTTCGTGTCGACGTTGTACGCCCACAGGAAGTTGTTCACGTGCATGCCCGAGTCTTCGCCGATGAAGAGCGTGCGCAGCTTCTCGGAGAACTTCAGGTTGTCGGGGTTCGCGATCTTGTCCGGGTTCGCGAGGTTGCCGAGCGCATCGGCCGCGGCGAGGTCCTCGCCGACGAGCGCGGCCGGCGCGCTCATGTCGACCGGCACCCACTCGCTGTCGATCGCGCCGCCCGACGTGTCGCGCTGGCCGGCCTTCAGGTTCAGCGCATAGACGGCGCCCGCGGCGATCTTCTTGTCCACCGCGACGTCGCGCGACACCGCATTGCCCTTGACCATCGACGTCTCGACCCGCGACATCGCCGTGTAGACGATCTTGTCCTTCGCGTCGACCGTCGTGCCTTCGAGCTTCGTGAACGCCATGCTGCCGCCGATCAGCGCCGCGTAGCGGTGCGTCTCGAGGAACGCGGCCGCCTTTTCCATCCCGGGCTTCACGCGCATCCAGTTGAACTTGCCGCCGAAGTGGATCTTCGTATAGCTCGCGTCGTTCGGGTCGGTCGTCGTCAGGTCCATGATGTCCGACGCCTTCAGCGTGTTCGCGAGCGTCTCGATCTCGCTGCTCGTCGCGTGGCCGATCCTGAGCCACGTGAGCGTCGCGCTGCCCGCGCCGGCGGACGACGTCTGCGTCCACTTCGCAACGTACAGCGTGCCGGCCGACAGGTCGGCCGCCTTGTCGGCGACGAACATGAACAGGCCGCCGTTGGTGGCGTCGTCACCCATCATCACGGTGCGCTGGTCCGGCATCACCTGGATCAGCTCGTGCGAGATGCGGCCGAGGCAGTAGTGCTTCTTCACCGTGCCGGTGCCGTCCGGGTTCACCGTGATCTCGGGCAGGTGGCCGTAGTGGTAGGGGTTCGCCTTCGTCTCGTCGCCGAACGTGTTCTTGCTGAATGCCTTGAACTGCGCGTCGGTCGCCGCCTTCGTCGCGTCCGGCTCGTATTCCTCGCTCGACAGGTGCGTGCCCCACGGCGACAGGCTCGCGCCACACGTGATCCACAGGCCGTGCGCCTTCGACGTGTCGACGTTGTGGTACTTGACGACCTTCAGCGCGCCGCTGGACGGATCCTGGTCGAGCGTGATCACCGCGATCGGCGACGGCAGCTGGCCATACTGCGACGCGCTCGCCTGGTCGCGCGTCGTGTATTCGAACTGCACGACCGCGAAGACCGTGTTGCCCTTCACGCCGGCGACGCTCGCGTTCTTCAGCGTCAGCAGCGAGCTGCCGTCCGGGCAGTCCGAATAGAACTGGCGCTCCTTGCCCGCCACCGAGCGGTCGATGATCGGCTGGTTGTTGATGTCGTAGTAGCCGCCTGCGAGCGTCGTGCCGCCCTTGCCGTCCGGCACCATGTCGCCCGTCACGAAGAACGGCCGGTACGCGAGCTTGAAGTTGCGCGACGAGCCATCCGAGAACGATACCGACAGCGTCGAGCCGACCGTCGTCGTGGCCATCGCGGCCGCGTTGTCGAGCGTGGGCGCGGCCATTGCCGAGAACGCCGCCGACGCGTATGCGGCGGCGGCCGGCGTCGCCGCCGGATTGTCGTCGCCGCCGCAGCCCGTCAGCAGGGCCGGCAGCGCGAGGCCGGAGAGGGGCAGCATGGGCGCGCCGGCGAGGATCTTCAGGGCCTGACGACGGGAAGCATTGGGCAACGCGGGCATGTGGAGTCCAGTTTCTAATGTTGGAAGAATGGCTTGTCGCGAAGCAGGCGATCAGCAAGCAACGCGAAGGCAAGTTGAAAACTGGACCGAAGTGTAAGGATGCTCGATGAAAGTTTTTTGAATTGGAAACGTAATGATTTGCCGGGCGTCCGTCAGGTGAACTGCCGGACGCCGGTTGCAAGCGATTGCGCTCAGTCGCGCTCGGGCGTCGCCGAGATGCGGTGGATCGACAGGTCGGCGCCGTCGAATTCGTCTTCGTGATCGAGACGCAGGCCGACCGTCGCCTTTAGCGCGCCGTACACGAGCGTGCCGCCCGCGGTGGCGATCGCGATGCCGCCGAGCGTGCCGATCAGCTGCGACACGAACGACACGCCGCCGAGGCCGCCGAGCGCGGGCTGCCCGAACACGCCGGCCGCGAGGCCGCCGAGCGCGCCGCACATCCCGTGCAGCGGCCACACGCCGAGCACGTCGTCGATGCGCCACTTGTTCTGCACGCAGGTGAACATCGCGACGAACACCGCGCCGGCTGCCGCGCCGGTGACGAGCGCACCGATCGGGTGCATCACGTCGGAGCCCGCGCATACCGCCACGAGGCCCGCGAGCGGGCCGTTGTACGTGAAGCCCGGATCGTTGCGGCCGGCCATCCACGCGGCGAGCGTGCCGCCGACCATCGCCATCAGCGAGTTCACGGCGACGAGGCCGCTGATCTTGTCGAGCGTCTGCGCGCTCATCACGTTGAAGCCGAACCAGCCGACCGCGAGCACCCACGCGCCGAGCGCGAGGAACGGGATGTTCGACGGCGGATGCGCGGCGATCCGGCCGTCCTTCGCATAGCGGCCGTGGCGGGCGCCGAGGAGCAGCACGGCCGGCAGCGCGACCCAGCCGCCGAACGCGTGCACGACGACCGAGCCCGCGAAATCGTGGAACGGCGCGCCGAATGCATGCGTGAGCCACGCTTGCACGCCGAAGCGCTCGTTCCATGCGATCCCTTCGAAGAACGGATAGATGAAGCCGACGATGATCAGCGTCGCGACAAGCTGCGGATTGAATTTCGCGCGCTCCGCGATGCCGCCGGACACGATCGCGGGGATGGCCGCCGCGAACGTCAGCAGGAAGAAGAAACGTACGAGCGCGTAGCCGCTGTGCTGCGACAGCGTGCCGATGTCGTCGAAGAACTCGACGCCGTACGCGATCGTATAGCCGATGAAGAAGTACGCGAGCGTCGACACGGAGAAGTCGACCAGGATCTTCACGAGCGCGTTGACCTGGTTCTTCTTGCGGACCGTGCCGAGCTCGAGAAATGCGAAGCCCGCGTGCATCGCGAGCACCATGACGGCGCCGATCAACAGGAACAGTGTGTCGACGCCGGATTTCAGACCATCCATGCCGTGGCTTCCTTGCGCAAAAAACGGGCGAGGAATGCAAGTATCGAGCCAACTTGGTGAAAGGTTGCGTGAAATTGGTGCGGAAGGCCGCGCGGTGCGGCATTCCCGTGACGTGTGCACCCTGGCGGGGCATGTCGCCGGCGGCGCGGATGCCGCCGCAGGTGCACGTGTGTGGTGCGACGTGTGCGCTGCTGGTGCGCGTGATAAGCGACGCGGTGCGACATGGTGCGACATGGTGCGCCGAGATGCACCGGTCTGGCGCGTCAGCGGCGCGCGAACAGCACGCGTGGCCGACACAGCCGCAGCGCGCAGGCGGACCAGTAGGCGGCGGCGGTGGCAAGCCCGAGCGCGGCGAATGCGAGCGCCGCGAAGCCGGCGTGCGACTGGCCATCGCCGCCGGGGCCGAGGATGCCTTGCGCGACGATCAGCGCCGCCATCCAGAAGCCGATCACCGCCTGGGCGAGCAGGCGCGCGCACGCCACGCGGCGCGAGCGCCCGACTGCACGCAGGCGCGGCGCGGACGGTGAACGAAGACACAGGAACAGGGTGGCGGCGAGCACGGCGGCTAGCGCGATGAACCAGTCGATGAGGAAAGCCATGAAGAACCGGGAAGCGGACGGAGCGGATGGAAGCCTGCCCACTTTAGTGTCGGCGCGCCTGCGATTGAATCAGACGAATCCGAAATTGAAAGGCATTTTTAATCGGAAGTCGTCATTGACCCTGTTCCACAGGCGGTATCATCGACATCGGTCCAACCATTCAGGCCGTGCGTGCACGGCCGGAGATTGCTGATGAAGATGAAGACTTCGCGGGCGCGTCGCGTGCCCGGGTCCGTGCTGGCGGCCGCGGCCGTCGGTGCGGTGCTGTTGCTCGCAGGCTGCGAGAAGTCCGGCATGCCGGCCACGCAACCCGATACGGCCGCGAGCGCGGCCGCCGATGCCGCGAACAACGCGGCGAAGGCGCTCGACCAGGTGGCGAGCACCGTCAACCAGCAGATCAATGCCGCGAAGGCCGGCCTCGCGAGCGCGGCATCGGCCGTGCCGCCGCTGTCCGCGAGCGGCCTCGCGTCCGCCGCGCAGGCGCAGATCGACGCGGCCGCTTCCGCGGTCGTCGCCCACGCGGCATCGGAAGCGGGCGCGAAGATGGCGGAGGCCGGCAAGAAGCTCCAGCAGTGGAGCCAGCAGAACGCGTCGGGTGCGAAGCCGGCCAGCGGCGAGTAACGGGCCTTGCAAAGGGCCTTGCGCAATCCGTGAAATGTAATTATAGTAGTTGCACATTGTCGCCGGCTGCTGTTCGGGCCGGCGTCGCCGAGTGAGTGAGGAATGAATACCAGCAGCCGGTTCGCGTTTGCCGTTCACGTGCTTGCCTTGCTGTCGATGCAGGAGGGCGCGCCGCTGTCGTCCGACATCATCGCGGGCAGCGTGAACACGAATCCGGCGCTGATCCGCCGTCTGCTGTCGATGCTGGCGGCCGCGGGGCTGACCACGTCGCAGCTCGGCGCGGGTGGCGGTGCGCTGCTGGCGCGCGAGCCGGGCGAGATCACGCTGCTCGACGTCTATCGCGCGGTCGACGATGCGCAGCTGTTCGCGCTGCACCGCGAGGCGCCGAATCCCGCGTGTCTCGTCGGGCGGCACATCCAGGGTGTGCTGACCGACTATATCGGCGACGCGCAGCGTGCGATGGAAGCATCGCTCGCCACGCGCACGCTCGCCGACGTCACGGCCGACGTGCTCGAATCGGAGCAGCGTGGCCGGCCGGCGGGAAGCGCCAGCGGGTGAGCGCAGGCAACGGATGCTGCAGGGCAGGAGGCCGGGTGGCGCGCACGCGCGGCGACCGGCACGACGGAGGGTTGCTCCGTTTTTTTTCGGTCTTATATGTAATTGCTTTAGTTACTTTTTTCTTTCTGGAGAATCGACATGACGCAACGTACCTTGAACATCGCACTGTTTGGCGCCACCGGGATGATCGGCTCGCGCATCGCCGCGGAAGCCGTGCGCCGCGGCCATCGCGTGACCGCGCTGTCGCGCCGTCCGGGCGCGGCCGGCGACGGCATCACTGCCAAGGCGGCCGATCTGTTCGATGCGGCCAGCATCGCGGCCGCGCTGCCGGGGCACGACGTCGTCGCGAGTGCCTACGGACCGAAGCAGGAGGATGCCGCCAAGGTGGCTGCGGTGGCGAAGGCGCTGGTTGCCGGCGTGCGTCAGGCAGGCCTGAAGCGACTCGTCGTCGTGGGGGGCGCCGGTTCGCTCGAAGTCGCGCCGGGCAAGCAACTGGTCGACACCGAAGGTTTCCCGGACGTGTACAAGGCGGTCGCGCTCGCGCACCGCGATGCGCTCGACTATCTGAAGACGGTCGGCGATCTCGACTGGACGTTCTTCGCGCCGGCCGCCCTGATCGCGCCGGGCGAGCGCACGGGCACGTTCCGCACGGGCGTCGGCAAGCTGATCGTGGACGCGGAAGGCAACAGCAAGATCTCGGCGGAAGACTACGCGGTCGCGTTCGTCGATGCGCTCGAGCAACACGGCTTCGTGCGTGAGATCGCGACGGTCGCGTATTGAACGGCATCGCGGCGAGGCGGCACGCCAGTGCCGTATTCGCCGTGAGTGGCTCGCGGCAGGCAGCGCAGTCGCGGTAGCTTCGGGCGATTCCACCTCGACGGGTGGAATCGCCTGTTTCGTCTGGGGTGCCGGTTATCGATGGACCGATGCGCACGGGATCGTGCGTGACGCGGATCCTTCCCGGCCTGATTGGTATTTATCCCGGTCGACGCCGCGCATCGGTTTACATATTGTTCCCCGTCATGCAGGATGCATAGAAAAAATTTCTATCTACGAGGGACCGGGTAAATGGATGCCATCGATCGCAAGCTGCTGGAGCTGTTGCAGGCAGATGCCACGTTGCCGATCGCGGAACTCGCGCAGCGCGTGAACCTGTCGCAGACGCCCTGCTGGAAGCGCGTGCAGCGGCTCAAGGAAACCGGCGCGATCCGCGCGCAGGTCGCGCTGTGCGATCCGCGCAAGCTCGGGGTCGGCACGACCGTGTTCGTCGCGATCCGCACGAACCAGCATACCGAGGAGTGGGCGCAGCGTTTCACGCAGGCCGTGCGCGACATGCCGGAAGTCGTCGAGGTGTACCGGATGAGCGGCGAGACCGACTATTTGCTGCGGGTCGTGGTGGCCGGCATCGACGATTTCGATCGCGTGTACAAGCAACTGATCCGCGCGGTGCCGCTGTTCGACGTGAGCTCGTCGTTCGCGATGGAGCAGATCAAGTATTCGACCGCGTTGCCGGTGCGGGATCTGTCCGAGCCGGCGTAGCGCGCGGGACGGCAGCGCATCGCGTCGATGCGGGCGTGTGTTACGTGTACCCGCCGCCGAGGCGCGCCGTTGTCGTGATTGCCCGCTCAGCGGCCGCGCGCCATGGCGCGTGCGCGTTCGTCCGCCAGCGCGTCGCGGCGCACGAATTCCGCGACGAACGGGCTGGCCGGATGGTGGTGGAGCGCGTACGGCGTGTCCCATTGCGCGAGCTGGCCATCCTTCATCACGCCGATCCGGTCGGCGATCGCGAACGCTTCAGCCTGGTTGTGCGTGACGAGGATCGCGGTGTGACCCGTGCGCTTGAGGATGTCGCGCAGCTCGAACGCGAGCCGCTCGCGCGTGTCGACGTCGAGATTCGAGAACGGCTCGTCGAGCAGCAGCAGCTCCGGCGACGGCGCGAGCGCGCGGGCGAGGGCAACGCGCTGCTGCTGGCCGCCCGACAGTTCGTGCGGATACGCGCTGCCTGAAGCGGCGAGGCCGACGAGCTCGAGCATGTCCGCGACGCGGGCGCGCCGCTCGGCCTTCGGCAGGCGCCGCAGGCCGAACGCGACGTTGTCGGCCGCACTCAAGTGCGGGAACAGCGCATAGTCCTGGAACATCATGCCGATGCGCCGCCGCTCGGGCGGCACGTCGAGCGACGGCGCCGCGACGGGCGTGCCGTCCAGCATGATGCGCCCCATGCGCACGGGCTCGAAGCCCGCGATCGCGCGCAGCACGGTGGTCTTGCCGCAGCCGGAGGCACCGAGCAGGCAGCCGATGTCGCCGCGCGGCAGCGCGAGGCTCAGCCCGTCGACCACCGTGCGGCGGCCATGCGGCGTGTCGTAGGCGACGCAGAGGTCGTCGAGTTCGAGCAGGTTCACGATATCAGGCTCCGATCTTGTGACGGGTGCGCGCGAGCAGGATCACTGGCACGAGCCCGGCCAGCACGATCGCGAGCGCGGCGACCGCGCCTTCCTCATAGGTGCCGCGCGCGGCTTCCGCGTACAGCCAGGTCGCGAGCGTGTCGAAATTCAGCGGACGCAGCAGCAGCGTCGCCGGCAGCTCCTTCATCGCATCGACGAAGACGAGCAGCGCGCTGGTCGTGAGCGCGGGCCGCAGCAGCGGCAGGTGCACGCGGCGCAGCGTGCCGCCGGCCGTCTCGCCGAGCGAGCGCGCGGCCTGTTCGAGCGACGGCGGAATGCGCGCGAGGCCGGCTTCGATGCTGCCGGCCGAGATCGCGAGAAAGCGCACGGTGTATGCGATCACGAGCGCGGCCGCCGACCCCATCAGCAGCAGCCCGTCGCGGCCGAGCGCCGCGCCGAGCAGCCGGTCGGCCGTCGCGAACGGGATCAGCAGGCCGATCGCGAGCACGGTGCCCGGCACCGCGTAGCCGAGGCTCGCGATCCGCGCGCACACGCGGGCCGGGCCCGCACGCGCGCTGTCGCGCTGCGCGCGCGCCGCCCACGCGACGACCAGCCCGCACACGAGCGTCGCGACCGTTGCGGCGGCGGCGATCGTCAGCGTGTTCGCGAGCCCGGTCAGCAACTGCGCGGAGACGCCGCCGACGAGATGCAGCCGCTTGCCGGTCTCGACCGCGAGGTACGCGGCCGGTGCGCCGAAGCCGAGCAGCACCGGCAGCCAGCCGAACGCGGCGGCGCTCCACGCGGCCACGCCCGTCAGCTTGCGCGGCTCGACCGGACGCATGCGCCGGCCGTGCGCGTAGCGCTGGCGGCGGCGCCCGTAGCGTTCGAGCACGATCATGCCGACGACGATCGCGAGCATCGCGAGCGCGATCTGCGCGGCGCCGGCGAGATCGGAGCGCGTGATCCACGTGGTGTAGACCGATACAGTCAGCGTCTGCACGCCGAGGAATTCCGACGCGCCGATGTCGTTCAGCGTTTCGAGCAGCGCGAGGCTCACGCCGACCGCGATCGCGGGCCGCGCGAGCGGCACGACGACGCGCCAGAACGTCGCGATGCGTCCCGCGCCGAGCGTGCGCGCGGCTTCGAGAAGACTCGCGGACTGCGTGACGAACATCGCGCGCGTGCTCAGGTACACATACGGATACAGCACGAAGCCGAGCACGAAGATCGCACCGGGCAGCGCGCGCAGGTCGGGCAGGCGGAACTGGCGCGGGCTGTCGAAGCCGAGCAGCCAGCGGATCGCGCCCTGCACGGGGCCGATCGGGTGGAGCAGGTCGAGATACGCGAACGCGACGATATAGGTGGGCACCGCGAGCGGCAGCAACAGCGCCCAGGTCAGCATCCGGCGGCCGGGAAAATCGTACGCGGTGACGAGCCACGCGCAACCGGTGCCGATTACCGTGACGATCGCGCCGACGCCCGCGAGCAGCAGCAGCGTGTTGACGAGCGCCTGCGGCAGCACGAATTCGGCGAGATGCTTCCAGTGTGCGAGATCGGCGCCGAATGCGGCGGCGACCAGCACCGCGAGCGGCGCCGCGACCGCCGCGGCGATCGCGACGGCCGCGCCCAGCCAGAGGCTGCCCACGCGCGAACGGAGCGGCTGGCGGCGCGCGCGGACGACCGATGCATCAGTTGTCAAAGCCGACCTTGTCGACGAGCTGGCTGGCCGCCTTGCGGTGCTTCGCGATGTCGGTCAGCGGCAGCGGGTCGACCTTCAGCGTGCCGAAGCTCGCGATCACCGGATCGAGCTTCACGTTCGCGCGCACCGGGTACTCGTAGTTCGCCTGCGCATACAGCGCCTGCGCTTCCGGCGACACGAGGTATTCGAGCAGCTTCACCGCGTTGGCCTTGTGCGGCGCGTGCTTCGCAACCGTCGCACCGCTGACGTTCACGTGCGTGCCGCCGCTCCTGGCGTTCGCGAACGTCGGCCGCACGACCTTGATCGCGTCGCCCCACTTGCGCGCATCGGTGCCGGCTTCCGCGTTCTTCATGTGACCGACGTAGTACGCATTCGCGAGGCCGACGTCGCAGATGCCGCCGAGAATGTCGCGCGCGACGTCGCGGTCGCCGCCCGTCGCCTTGCGCGCGAGGTTCGCCTTCACGCCGCGCAGCCACTTTTCGGTCGCGGCTTCGCCGTCGTGCGCGATCATCGCCGCGACGAGTGCCGTGTTGTACGGGTGCTGCCCCGAGCGGATGCAGACCTTGCCCTTCCGTTTCGGATCGGCGAGATCCTCGTAGCGGAATGCGTCGACCTTCAGGTCCTTCTCCACGTACAGCACGCGATCGCGCAGCGACAGCGCGTACCAGTCGCCTTGCGCGCCGCGCAGGTTCGCGGGAATCGCGTCGTCGAGCACCTTCGAGCGCACCGGCTGCGCGAGCCCGCCGTCGACGAGGTCGAGCAGGTTGCCGATGTCGACCGTCATCAGCACGTCGGCCGGCGATTGCGCGCCTTCCGCCTTCACGCGCTCGAGCAGGCCGTCCTTCACGAACACCGTGTTGACCTTGACGCCGCTCTGTTTCGTGAACGCGTCGATCAGCGGCTGGATCAGCTTCGGTTCGCGGGTGGTGTACAGGCTCACTTCCTCGGCCGCGTGGGCCAGCGGCGCGAACGCGGCGGCGGCAAGGGCGAGGGCGCCGGCGAGCGGCAGCAGGCGGGTGCGCGGATTCGACATGGAGACTCCGGTGAGGCAGGCGGACGAAGAAGCGTTCCGGGGCGTGCCTGCCGCCCGAGCGACCCGAAACATCACAAAGCGAAAGATTTCGGATTCTAGATCGGAATGGGAATGATTATCAAATGAAAGGTGATGGAAGGCAGGGTGGAAGGCGGGAGGAGGGTGCGCAACGGGGCGTCGCAGCGCGGGCGCAAGCGCGTAGAATGCCCGCTTCAACGAATTCGACGGAGCCGCACCGACCATGAACGATCAGCGCAAGAAGAACCCTGTCCGCAACGTGAGCATCCTGATCGTCGTGGCCGTGCTGCTCGTGATCGGGACGATCCTGTACAACGCGATCTCGCAGAAGCACGCGTACGACGAGGCCCATCCGGCCGAGGCCGCTAGCGCCGCGTCGCACTGACGCCGGTGCGGATGCGCATGATCGCTGCGCGGCCCGGCCGGGCAGCCGGCGATGCGCGGGAATGGCGGGAAGGGTAGACCCGGCGGCGGGCGACGCGCGAGGCGTCGCGTTACGCCGGGAGAGACGCGGGCGCCGAAGCCGGCGCGCCGCATGGAAGGGTCAGTCGTGCGTCATCGTGACGCAGGCGCGAATTTCGGGCGGATCCGTGCGTAGAACACGACCGCGAGCAGCACGAGCCATGCCGCGCCGACGTAGAGTGCGACGCGCGTATCGTCGAACCAGCCGAGCATCACGATCACGAAACCCATGAACGCGATCGTCAGCACGGGGGCGACGGGCCACAGCGGCACCTTGAACTTCAGCGCCGCGACTTCCGCGCTCGACAGGCGACGGCGCATCGCGACCTGCGACAGCAGGATCATCAGCCACACCCACACGGTCGCGAACGTCGCGATCGCCGCGACCACCAGGAACACGTCCTTCGGCATCAGGTAGTTGAGCAGCACGCCGACCAGCAGCGCGCCGGCCATCACGAGCACCGTGACCCACGGCACGCCGTGCCGCGACGTCGTCATCAGCACGCGCGGCGCGTGGCCCTGCCGCGCCATCCCGAACATCATCCGGCCCGCGCCGAAGATGTCGCTGTTGATCGCCGAGATCGCCGCGCTGATCACCACGAGGTTGAGGATCGTCGCGGCCGACTTCACGCCGAGCGCCGAGAAGATCTGCACGAACGGGCTGCCGTCGCTGCCGACGCCGGTCCACGGGCTGATCGACATCAGCACGACCATCGTCAGCACGTAGAACAGCAGGATGCGCGCGGGCACCGCGTTGATCGCGCGCGGAATCACGCGCTCCGGGTCCTTCGCCTCGCCGGCGCTCATCCCGATCACCTCGATGCCGCCGTACGCGAAGATCACGACCGACAGCGACGCGATCAGCCCGCCGATCCCGTTCGGGAAGAAGCCGCCATGGTTCCACAGGTTCGCGAACGTCGGCACGTCGGCCGAATGGCCGAAATGCATGCCGGTCAGCAGGATCGCGACGCCGCCGCCGATCATCGCGACGATCGCGCCGACCTTGATGATCGACAGCCAGAACTCGAGCTCGCCGAACACCTTCACGTGGCACAGGTTCAGCCCGCAGATGACCGCGACGACGCCGAGCACCCAGATCCATTGCGGGACATCCGGAAACCAGAAGCCCATGTAGATGCCGAACGCGGTGATGTCGGCGATCGCGACGATCACCATTTCGAGCGTGTAGGTCCAGCCGGTGACGAAGCCCGCGAACGGGCCGAGGTTTTCGGTCGCGTAGTGGCCGAACGAGCCGGCGACGGGCTCGCGCACGGCCATCTCGCCGAGTGCGCGCATCACCATGTAGACGGCCGCGCCGCCCAGGATGTAGGCCAGGATCACCGCCGGGCCCGCGAGCTGGATCGCGGACGCCGAGCCGTAGAACAGGCCGGTGCCGATCGCCGAGCCCAGCGCGAGAAAGCGGATGTGCCGCGCGCTCAGGTGGCGCTGCAAGTTCTTCATCGAGTCTCCGATATCGTTATGCGACGGACCGGTCAAGCGGGGCCGGCCCGGCTGGCTCAAGTTGTATATACAACTTGAATGTGAACAAATGATAACAAGCCGGGCCGTGTGACCGGAATCGGGTATTCCCTGACTGGCGCAGCCGGCGGAATCGGGGTGGGGCCATCGCCCGGCGTGCGCACGGGCCGTGCGGGGCGGGCGGGACATGCTTCGGTGGGGGGCGGCGTTGCGGGAGCGGGGACGCGCCGCTGGCCGGCCCGCTTGCATGCGCGGGCGGCCGGCGGCGGGACAGCTTCATGCCGTCATGCGGGCAGGCGGATGACGCTTGCGTCCTTGCGGATCAGCAACGACGACGCGAGCATCTGCTTGCACTGGTGCGCGAGCACCTTCAGGTCGTGCGTGAGCTCGGCGCCCACCGCGTCGGATTTTTCCGCGGACACGACCATCGCGTCGAGGTCGCGCGTGATCTGCTTCGTCGCGTCGAGCTGGTCGGCCGGCGGCGCCTCGCCGGCTTCCGCCTTCTCGAGATTCTCGAGCACGGCGAACAGGCCGCGGTGCAGCGCGTCGTCGTGGACGAGGTTCTCGTCGGCCACGCACGCGCTGCGGATCAGCGGCGCGGCGGCGGTGATCTGCGCGCCGAGCACGTGCGTCTGCACGAGCAGGTCGTTCAGCTCCGGCACGAAGCGCTGGTGCGCCTTCGGCTCGATCATCATCCGCTGGAACGCCTGGCCGAGGTTCGCGAACGCGATGTGCACGTCCTTGCGCGCGAGGCGGTAGCGGTAGTCGTCGTCGAGGGCGGCGGCCGGTGTCTCGATGGCCGCGGCGACGACCGGCACGACCGCCGCGCCGTCGGCGGCCGGCACGGGCGGTGTCGATGCGCCGCGCCCGGCACGCCAGACGGCCTCGAAATACTTGCGGGTCGACGTCAGCATGTCGGTGACGAGCTTACCCATCAGCCGGTATTCCCAGTACGGGAACAGGCGGCTCGCGGCGATCGCGATCATGCAGCCGACCACCGTGTCGATCGCGCGCTCGCCGATGATCCGCATGCTGCCCGGCGCGAGCAGGTGGAACATCAGCAGCACGTAAGACGACGTGAACACGACGCTCGCCGCGTAATTGAACAGCAGCAGGCTGTAGCTCATGACCATCGACCCGAACATGATCGCGATCAGCAGGTGCGGCTCCTTGACCGTGTAGATCAGCGCAATGCTCGCCGCGCAGCCGATCAGCGTGCCGACGATACGCTGCGCGTTGCGCTGCTTGGTGAGCGAGTAGCCGGGCTTCAGGATGATGATGGTCGTCATCACGATCCAGTAGGCGTTCGTGAGCGGCAGCAGCCGGCCGAGCCAGAAGCCGACCGCGACCGCGATCGTCATGCGCAGCGCGTGGCGGAGGCTCGGCGAGCCCATGTTCAGGTTCGAGAAGATCAGGAGCGGCGACATCCGGCGCCGCTGCAGGAAGCGCGTGAGCGCCTTGTCGATCTTCAGTTCGGTCTGCTGCGGGTCGGCATGGCCCGACAGGTTGCGGCGCATCCGGTCGATCAGGCGCGTCGCGCTCCAGATGCGCCGGAACGTCGCGAGGACGGCCGCGTAGGCTTCCGCGTTGGTGGCCGGGAAGTTCTTCTTGCGCATCAGCTCGATCTCGTACTCGATCGCGCGCAGTTCGGCCTTCACGCTGATCCGCGAATGGGGCGCGCGGTTCTCGAGCACCGCGAGGCCGATCTCCTCGAGATCGGCGGCCGCCTTGCGGATCAGGTCGCGATAGAAAATGATCAGGTCGGAGCCGCCGAACGTGTTGCGCACGAGCGGGTAGTCGGTGTGTGCGCCGACGAACAGTTCGTGCAGGTCGACGCTGTTGATGAACAGGTTGTACATCGTCGTGCGGCCGGGATCGAGCTTGCCGCGGCGCAGCTTCGGCAGGTTGCGCAACACGATGTCGCGCGCGGTTTCCTGCGTTTCGACCGCGGTGATCTGCTTCGCGACGAGATTGCGGTAGCACTCGTCGAGATCGGCGTCGAGATCGTAGAACTGCGCGCGCGCGAGCAGGTAGTCGGCGCACGCGAACAGGCTTTCGGCCAGCGCCTGCTGCTCGATCCGGCGCGCCTGCCATTGCGACACGAGCGTTGCCCAGTACGTGTACCAGAGGCCGCCCGCGAGAATCCAGCCGGCATTGATGAACGCCTGCAGCGGCGTGAACTTCTCCTCGAGCGTCATCACCATCATGAACAGCGTCGCGAAGCTGATCTGCGGCCAGCGGTTGCCGTAGACGACGATCAGCGACAGCACGAACGTGAGCGGCACGATCGTCAGCCACAGCGCGAAGATGTTCGGCGTGGCGAGGCCGGTCGCGAGCGCGGCCAGGAAGCCGATCACGCTGCACGCGAGCATTTCGTTGTGCTTGTACTTCAGCGGGCCCGGCATGTCGACGACGCACGCGCCGAGCGCGCCGGTCGCGATCGTGAAGCCGAGCTCCCGGTTGTGAAACACGATCAGGCTCAGCACGGCCGGCAGCGATACGCCGACCGCGATCCGCAGGCCGCCGAAAAAGTACTGGCTGTAGAAAAACTTTCTGATTTCGACCGAATAGCGCATCGATGGGTTGAATGACAGACGAAGACGCCCGGGGCGGCGTATTGACTGGCGACGAGTCTATCGTATTTCGCGGCCCGCAAAACCTGGCCTTTCGGATGAGGTTCATCGCGACGGTCCTTTTGCTATCCTTGGTGCTCCCGTTCGCCCGGCCGGTCCGGCGCGAGGCTCCGACACCCGCTTCATGCTCCATCTCTTCTATTCGAACCGTCACGAAACGCTGGCCGACGCGCTGCTCGACGACCTGGCCGCGTTCCCGGCCCGCAACGGCCCGTGGTCGCCGCAACAGGTCATCGTGCCGAGCGCGGCGCTGCGCCGTCGTCTGGAACTCGACATCGCCGCGCGCCACGGCGTGTGCGCGAACGTCGAGTTCACGTATCTCGCGCAATGGCTGTGGGCGCAGATCGGCCGCGTGCTGACGGTGCCCGCACGCTCGCCGTTCGCACCCGATCGCCTCGTGTGGCGCTGCTACCGGATGTTCGCGCAGGGCGCGGGCGGCGCGCCGTGGCGCGCGTCGCCGCGGCTGGCCGCGTATCTGTCCGCGTCCGACGACGCGATGCGCTACGAACTCGCGCAGCGCGTCGCGGCCGTGCTCGATCATTACCTGACCTACCGGCCCGAATGGCTGGCCGCGTGGCAGGCCGGCGAGTCGGTGCTCGCGGGCGACGCCGCGCCGCGCGGCGTCAGCGATGCCGCACGCGACGACGAGCACTGGCAGGCCGCGCTGTGGCGCGCGCTGCTCGCGGAGCTGAGCGACAGCGGTACGCCGCCCGCACATCGCTTCCTCGTGGAGGCGCGCAACCTCGATCCCGAAACCGTCGCGCGTGCCGACTGGCCGGAATCGGTCAGCGTGTTCGCGCTGCCGACGATGCCGCCGCTGCACGTCGCGCTGCTGCGCGAGCTGTCGCGCTGGATCGACGTGCGCGTCTATGCGCTCAACCCGTGCCGCGAATTCTGGTTCGACATCGTCACCGCCGCGCATGCCGAGGCGCTCGACGCGGCCGGCCGGCTCGACTACCAGGAAGTCGGCCATCCGCTGCTCGCGGAGTGGGGCCGGCAAACGCAGGCGCAACTGCACATGCTGCACGAACTGACCGAAAGCGCCGCGTCAGGCGATGCGTCGCGGTTCGTCGGGAACCCCGCGCCGACCTGGCTCGCGCGCGTGCAGAACGCGATCCTCGACCTGCAGCCGGAGGCCGAGCTCGGCGAAGCGCCGGCCGAGCGCGGGATCGAGGTGCACGTGTGCCACAGCCTCGCGCGCCAGCTCGAGGTGCTGCATGACCGCCTGCTCGCGTGGTTCGATGCGGACGCGACGCTGCAGCCGTCCGATGTGCTGGTGGCGGTCGCCGATCTCGCGGCGGCCGGGCCGCTGATCGATGCCGTGTTCGGCACGGCGGGCGCCGGCGGCGCGCGCGTGCCTTACCGGATCACCGGCCTGCCGCCGTCGCAGGCGAACCCGGTCGCGCGCGTGCTGCTCGAATGGCTCGCGTTGCCGGAGCGGCAGGTCGGCGCGCCGGAGCTGGTCGAATGGCTGCGCGTCGACGCGGTGGCGGCCCGTTACGGCATCGACGCAGCCGCGCTCGAGACGGTGCAGACCTGGCTTGCGGCCGCCGGCGCGCGGCGCGGGCTGTCGCCGGTGGCGAGCGACGATGCGGCGGTGCCTGCGCCACGCCATACGTTTTCCGATGCGCTCGCGCGACTCTTCCTCGGCTATGCGATGCCCGAAGGCGCCGCACCGGTCGGCGCGTGGCTGCCGATCGAGGCGGCCACCGGCAGCGAGGCCGAACTGCTCGGCCGGCTCGCGCGCTTCACGGACGATCTCGACGGCTTCTCGCGACGGCTTGCCGACGCGCACACGCCGCGCGCATGGAGCGAACTGTTCGCCGACGCGCTCGCGCGGTTCTTCGACTCCGGCGCCGCATATGCCGATGCGCTCTCGGGCGTGCGCGACGCGCTCGACGCGATGCTCGCCGCGATGACGGAAGGCGCGCCCGACGAGGCCCTGCCCGCCGCCGTCGTGCGCGCGGGGCTGGCAGCCGCGCTCGACGATCCGGCGCGCGGCGGGGTGCCGTGGGGCGGCGTGACGTTCTCGTCGCTGACGAGCTTGCGCGGGTTGCCGTATCGCGTCGTGTGCCTGCTCGGGATGGACGACGGCGTGCTGCCGAGCCTCGCCCGCGCGGACGAGTTCGACCTGATGGCCGTGCTGCCGAAGCTCGGCGACCGGCAGCGCCGCGACGACGAGCGCAACCTGTTCCTCGACCTGCTGCTCGCCGCGCGCGACCGGCTGCTGATTGCCTATACGGGGCGCAGCATTCGCGACAACGCGCCGTTGCCGCCAGCGGCGCTCGTCGACGAACTGCTCGACCATCTCGCGCTCGTCACGGCCGGCGAGGACGCCGCGCCGGACGCGGTCGACGCCGCGCGGCGCGCGTTCATCGTCGAGCATCCGCTGCAACCGTTCGCGGCCGAGTATTTCAGGCCCGGCAGCGAACTGGCTTCGTACGACGCCGAGCGCGCGACGCTCGCGTCGCTGCTGGCAGCCGAAGCCGCGCGCGACGCGACCCGCGAGCAGCCGTTCTTCGCGCAGCCGCTGCCGGCCGAGCAGGCCGAGCCCGTCGCGTTCAGCGAATTCGAACGTTTCTGGCGGCATCCGGCCCGCGCGCTGCTGCGCGCGCGGCTCGGCATCGTGCTGTCCGACGCGCAGGCCGAACTGCTCGACACGGAGCCGTTCGCACTCGACTTCGCGGGCAGCGACGCGCTCGCCGAGCGCGTGTTGCCGCTCCTGATCGAATCGGATGAAGGGGGCGTGCACGATCATGCGCTGCGTATCGCGGACGCCAGCCCGGAGCTGCCGGGCGGCGCGACGGGCGCCGTCTGGCGCGACCAGGCGCTCGGCTCGATGACGCAGCTTGCGTCGAACGTGCGGCGTGCACTGGCCGACGGCATGGAACGGCGGCCGTTCACGCTCTCGCTCGCGCCCGCATGGCCCGATACCGACCAGACGCTGTTCGGCGCCGATGACGCGATGCTGTCGGGCGATGCGGTGAGTGCGCCGCTCGAACTGCACGGTACGCTGAACCGGCTCACGCCGGCGGGCCAGATCATCTATCGCTATGCACGGCCGAGCGCACGCGACTACCTGTCCGCGTGGCTCGCGCACCTCGTCTACTGCGCGGTGGAGCCCGACGGTCCGCGCCGCACGCTGTGGTTCGGCAGCGGCGGTGCCTTCGAACTCACGCCGGTCGCGGCGCCGCTCGAGCGCCTTGCGCCGCTCGCCGCGCTGTTTCGCGCTGGGCGGCGCATGCCGCTGCGGTTCTTCCCGCGCAGCGCATGGGCGCGCGTTTCCGACGGCGAGGCGAAGGCCGCGAGCGTGTGGATCAACGAGCGCGTGGCAAGCGAAGCGGACGATCCGGCCATCGCGATCGCATGGCGCGGTGCGCATCCGTCGCTCGACGAGCCGTTCGGTACGCTCGCGCGGCTCGTGTTCGAGCCGATGCTCGAACACCTGAAGGAGGTCGCATGAGCGCCGCATCCCAGCCGCAGGCGGCGCTCGAACTCGACGTGTTCGCGTGCCCGCTCGACGGCGTCAACCAGATCGAGGCGTCGGCCGGCACCGGCAAGACGTGGAACATTTGCGCGCTTTACGTGCGCCTGTTGCTGGAGAAGGATCTCGGCGCGGATGAAATCCTCGTCGTGACCTTCACGAAGGCGGCGACCGCCGAACTGCACGAGCGGATTCGCGGGCGGCTCGCGCAGCTCGCGCACGCGCTCGATACCGGCGACGACGGCGGCGATCCGTTCGTCGCGCGCCTGCTCGAGACGACGCTCGGCGAAGCCGGCGCGCTCGATCCCGAGACCGCCGCGAAGCGGATCCGGCGTGCGCTGCGCGCATTCGACCAGGCGGCGATCCACACGATCCACGCGTTCTGCCAGCGTGCGCTGCAGGAAGCGCCGTTCGCGGCCGCGATGCCGTTCGCGTTCGACATGCAGGCCGACGATGCGGCGCTGCGCTTCGAGCTTGCGGCGGACTTCTGGCGCACGCGCGTCGAACCGATGGCCGCGCGCTGGCCGGGCTTCGCGACGTGGCTCGTCGATTCGGGCGCGGGCCCGGCCGCGCTCGATGCGCAGCTCGCGCGCCGGCTGAAGAAGCCGCTCGCCGCGCTGCGCTGGGACGGCGTCGTCGAACCGGACGAATCGGCGGAGGCCGCTGCCGCCGAATGCTTTGCGGAGGCCGCGCGGATGTGGGCCGACGAGCGCGAGGCGATCGACGCGTTGCTGCACACCGCGCAGCCCGTGCTCAACCAGCGCTCGCACAAGCCCGACGCGGTCGCCGATGCGCTCGCAGCGTGGTCTGCGCATTTCGCGCAGGGCAATGCCGCGGCCGCGCTGCCGAAGGCGGCGCTCAAGCTCACGCGCACCGCGCTCGCGAAGGCAACGAAAAAGGGCGGCGTGACCCCCGAACACCCGTTCTTCGACGTGGCCGACGCGCTCGAAGCGGCGGTGGCGGCGGCCGAGGCCGCGCAGCGCGCGCGCTGGCTCGCGCTGATCGCCGACTGGCTCGACACGGCGCCGGGCGCGCTGGCCGAACGCAAGCGTACGCGCCGCGTCGTGTCGTTCGACGACCTGCTCGCGAACCTGTATCACGCGCTGCATGCGCATCCGTGGCTCGCCGAGACACTGCGCGCGCGCTATCCGGCCGCGCTGATCGACGAATTCCAGGATACCGACCCGCTGCAGTTCGCGATCTTCGACCGGATCTTCGCGCCGGGCGGGCCGCTCTTTCTGGTCGGCGATCCGAAGCAGGCCATCTACAGCTTCCGCGCGGCCGATCTCCATACGTATCTCGCCGCGCGGGCAAGCGCGAGCGCGTGCTACACGCTCGCGGTCAACCAGCGCTCGACGCCGGCGGTCGTCGATGCGTGCAATCGCTTCTTCATGTCGAACCCGCGCGCGTTCGTGCTCGACGGGCTCGACTATTACGCGGTGCGGGCCGGCACGCGCGTGCGCGCACCGTTCGTCGACGGGACCGATCCGGGCCCGGCCGGCGATTTCCGGATCTGGGCGCTGCCGGGAGGCGACGGCACGCTGCTCAAGCGCGACGCGCAGGCACAGGCTGCCCAGGCGTGCGCGGCCGAGATTGCCCGGCTGATGCGCGGCGCGCGCGAAGGGCATGTGCGGCTCGGCGATACGCCGCTGTCGCCGGGCGACATCGCGGTGCTGGTGCAGACGCACCGCCAGGGCAGCCTCGTGAAGCGCGTGCTCGCCACGTGGGGCATCGGCAGTGTCGAGCTCGCGCAGGCGTCGGTGTTTTCGACCGGCGATGCGGAGCAGCTCGAGCGCGTGCTGGCGGCGATCGATGCGCCGGGCGATCTGCGGCGCCTGCGTGCGGCGCTGGCGGCCGACTGGTTCGGCCTCGATGCGGGGGCGCTGTGGCGGATGGAGCAGGGCGACGGCGACGCGTCGCGCGAGGCGGCCGACAGCGCGGACGCGATGAGCTGGGTCGAGCGCTTCTCGCGCTATCGGCTGCTGTGGCGCGAACGCGGCTTCGCGGTGATGTGGCGCACGTTCACGCGCGAGCTGCGGATCGCCGAGCGGCTGATGGCCGGCGCGGACGGCGAACGCCGCGTGACCGACATCAACCATCTGGCCGAACTGACGCAGGCGCGCGCGTCCGCGCAGCCGGGCATCGCGCCGACGCTGCGCTGGCTCGCCGCGCAACGGCTCGATGGCGGCGGCGAGGAAGCGCAGCTGCGTCTCGAATCCGATCGCAACCTCGTGCAGATCGTGACCGTGCACAAGTCAAAGGGCCTCGAATACGCGGTCGTGTTCTGTCCGTTCCTGAACGACGGCGGGCTGCGCGAGCCGCCCGCGTCGGCGCTGCCCGACGCGCGCGAGTATCACGACGACGCGGGCGACGCCGTGCTGCATTACGGGTGCGACGACGAAGCCGCCGAGCATGCCGCGCGCCAGGCGCTGCGTGAACAGGCGGCGGAACGCGCGCGGCTCGTCTACGTGGCGCTCACGCGCGCGGTCTATCGGTGCTATCTCGTCGCCGGGCCTTATCTGTCGTCGCGCTCGACCCGCGAGGCGCGGCGCAGCGTGCTGAACTGGCTTGTGGCCGGCGCCGGCCAGTCGTTCGACGCGTGGCTCGACGAGCCGCCCGACGAAGCGGCGCTCGACGCCGCGTGGCAAGCGCTCGCGAGCGGGCCGGTGAGCGTTGCACCGTTGCCGGTGCCGGCGCGCCGTGAGCGGCTCGCGGCCGGGCACGATGCGTCGCAGACGCTCACCGCACGCCACGCGACGCGCGTGCTGCGCGACGCATGGCGGATGGCGAGCTTCAGTTCACTGACCGCGTCGATGGCACGCGAGGAGGCAGGCGTTGCGGTCGTGCCGGACGAGGAGCTGCGGCCCGATCACGATGCGTTTGCCGCCGTGGCGGCGGACGGCGCGTTTGCCGCTTCCGACACGGTTGCGGTCGAGCCGCCGGACGACGACATCCTCGTGTTTCCGCGCGGCGCGGCGGCGGGCGAGTGCCTGCACCGCCTGTTCGAACTCAGCCGGTTCACCGAGCCCGACTCGTGGCACCAGGCGGCGCTCGGCGCGCTGCATGACCGGCCGGTCGAGGCCGAGCCCGAACTCGCGACGCGCCTGCCGGCGATGATGGCGCGGCTCGTCGACGATGTCGTGCGCACGGAGCTCGTGCCGGGCATGCGGCTTGCGAATCTCGATCCCGCCAAGCGGCTCGACGAAATGGGTTTCCTGTTCCCGGCGCCGTCGCTCGAGCTGGGCGCGCTGCGCCGGTTGCTGGTCGCGCACGGCTATCCGGACGTTGCGCTGGACGCGGGCATGCTCGCCGGTTTCATCAAGGGTTTCATCGACATGATCGTCGAACACGACGGCCGCTTCTGGATCGTCGACTGGAAGTCGAACCATCTCGGCAATACGCCGGATTCCTATGGCCCGCGCGCGCTCGACGTCGCGATGGCCGATCACGCGTATCACCTGCAGGCGTTGCTCTATACGGTTGCGCTGCATCGCTATCTGCGTGGGCGGCTGCCCGACTACGACTACGACACGCACATGGCGGGCTACCTGTACCTGTTCGTGCGCGGCGTGCGGCCCGGCTGGCGCAGCGGCGGCGAACCGGCCGGCGTGCATGCGCGGCGGCCCTCGCGCGAACTCGTCGACGCGCTCGACCGGATGATGGAAGGGGGCCGCGCATGAACGTGTCCGACGATACGCTCGAATTCACCGGCGGCCTCGTCGCGCGCTTGCCAGAGCCGGCTGATTTCGGCATCGCGCTCGCGGAAGGATTCGCGCGGCGCATCGGCGACCTGTCGCGCCGTGCGGGTGCGCCGGCCGCGGCCGCGCGCTGGGCGGCGCGTGCCGCGTTCGCGACGAGCCGGGCGACCGCAGGCGGTCACGTGTGCGTGTCGCTCGGCGCGCTCGCGCAGCGCTATGAGGAACCGGTCGAAGACGTGCGCGCGGCGCTTGCCGCCAGCGGCGTGGTGGCGTTCGGCACGCTCGCGCGCGGCGACGAGCGGCCGCTGATCGTCGACCGGCACGACCACCTGTATCTGTCGCGCTACTTCGACTACGAACGACGGCTCGCCGATGCCCTCGTCGCGCAGGCCGGCGTTGCCGCACCGGGCGACGCGCTGTCGCCGGACCGGTTGCGCGACAGTCTCGCGCGTTACTTCGGGCCCGCGACGGGCGACGTGGACTGGCAGCGCGTCGCGGCGATCGTCGCGCTGACAGGGCGCGTGACGATCGTCAGCGGCGGCCCCGGCACCGGCAAGACGACGACCGTCGTCGGCGTGCTGGCTTGTCTGCTCGACGCGCATCCGGGGTTGCGCATCGCGCTGGCGGCACCGACCGGCAAGGCCGCGCAGCGGATGCAGGAAGCGCTGCACGCGCGGGCAGGCGACCTGCCGCCGGAACTTGCCGCGCGCCTGCCCGACACGTCGTACACGCTGCACCGCCTGCTGGGCGGCGGTGGCGCGGCGGGCTTCCGCCATCATCGCGACAATCCGTTGCCGTACGACCTGATCGTGGTCGACGAGGCGTCGATGATCGACGTCGCGCTCGCCGCGCATCTGCTCGATGCGCTCGCGCCCGGTGCACGGCTCGTGCTGCTCGGCGACAAGGATCAGCTTGCAGCGGTCGAAGCCGGTGCCGTGTTCGCCGAACTCAGCGCACGGCCGACGTTTACCGCCACGGCGCGCACGCGCATCGCGGGTGCGCTCGGGATCGACGAAGCGGCGTTCGTCGCGGCGTTGCCGGTGCCGGACGGCGAGGCGGCGGGGGCGGTTGCCGCGCCAATTCCAGCACCAGCGCCAGCATCTGTTCCGTTATCGGCGACTGCCGCGCGCAAGCCGTCGGCGCGGCGGAACGTGGATACGCGCCAGGCGTCGCTGTTCGACGACGACCCGCAGGACGAAGCGGTTTCCCCGGCTGATGCGGCGCCACCAGCGGCTTCGTTGCCGCCTGCGGCGCTTGCCCCGACCGATACCGAGAGCGCCTCTGCGGCCACCGATCGTGCTTGGATCGAGGCCGACGAACTCGCGTGGCTCGACGCGGTCGAGCTCACGCCGTTCGATCCGGCCAATGCGGGAGATTCGGCATGGGCGTCGACCGTTGCAAAGCAAGCCGACGACGGCATTGCCGCCGCGTCTCCCGCGCCCGCACCGCTCGCAGACTGCGTCGTGTGGCTCGAGCGCAATTACCGTTTCGGTCTCGATTCGGCGATCGGCCGTCTGTCGCTCGCGATCCGTCGCGGCGACGTGCAAGGCGCGCTCGACGCGTTGCCGACGGACGATGCCGCTGCCGCGTCGTTTCATGACGATGGGGGCGACATGCTTGCGGCGTCGACGGTCGAGCGGCTCGCGCGCCGGTTCGGCGCCTACCTCGACGCGTTGCGCGCCGCGTTGTCCGAGCCGGTGCCCGATCCGTTGCCCTTGTTCGATGCGCTCAACCGCTTCCGGATCCTGTGCGCGACGCGCACCGGATCGCGCGGCGCCGAGCACGTCAATGCGCTGGTGGCCACGCATGTGCGACATGCCGCGCGTGTTCCGCTCGCGGTCGGCGCACACTGGTTTACCGGGCGGCCGATCATGGTGACGCGCAACGACTATGCGCTCGGGCTGTTCAACGGCGACATCGGCATCGCGTTGCCGGACGCGCACGGCGTGCTGCGCGTGTGGTTCCGCCGCGCGGACGGTACCGCGCGCGCCGTGTCGCCTGCAGCGCTACCGCCGCACGAAACGGCGTTCGCGCTGACCGTCCACAAATCGCAGGGCTCCGAATTCGACGAGGCCGCGCTCGTGCTGCCGGCTTCGTTCAGCCGTGTGCTTACGCGCGAGCTCGTCTATACGGCCGTCACGCGCGCGCGGACGCGCGTGCAGGTGATCGGCCCGCGACGCGTGCTCGCGCAGGCGGTCGCGACGCGCACGCAACGCGATTCGGGCCTCGCGGCCCGCGTCGACGAGGCGCTCGCGCGGCGCCGCAAGGAGACGTTGCGATGATGATCCGCTACACGCTCGATCCGGCCGAAGTCGAATGGACCGCCGTGCGCGCGCAGGGCGCCGGCGGCCAGAACGTCAACAAGGTGTCGAGCGCGATTCACCTGCGTTTCGACATCCGCGCGTCGTCGCTGCCGCCCGTCATCAAGGAGCGGCTCCTCGCGCTGTCCGACCAGCGCATCACGCGCGACGGCATCGTCGTGATCAAGTCGCAGGAATACCGCACCCAGGAGAAAAACCGGGAGGCGGCGCTCGCGCGGCTCGATGCTTTGATCGGCGGCGTCGCGTTCACGCCGCGCGCGCGGGTCGCGACACGGCCGACGCGCGCATCGAAGGAGCGGCGGCTCGAACACAAGTCGCGCCGCAGCGTGGTGAAGTCCGGAAGAGGGAAGGTGATCGACTGACGAAAGGCCGAGCCGGCCGGTGTGGCGGGCGAGCCCGTGCCGCCGCGTCCGCTATCGCATCACGGTGCCCGCGCTGTCGAGCACGAAGTCGACGCAGAACACGACGAGACGGCTCTGCGCGCGAATCGCGACGGCCGCCGTATAGCAGTCGCGGCCTTCGGTCAGTGAGAAGTGCGGGCCCATCAGCGCGACGCGCCCCGGCGCCGCGATCGCGCGTTGGAAGTACGGGCGCCGCGACCAGTTGCTGTGCGTCTCCGGAAACAGCGGCGCGAGCCGAGTGCCGCTCGCCTGACCGTCCTCGGGGCGTGCGCCGATCGACGGCAGGAACTGTTCGCCGATCTCGTCCGTGACGAACACGCGGCGTGCGGCCGGCACCGCGAATACGCGCTGCGCGGCGTCGTGCAGGTTGCCGCTCGCGGAAAACGCGGCCGCGCCGGTGAGCACGAGGCGCTCGATCGCGTCGAAGCCCGGTTGCTCGGCGATCGCCGGCGTATGCCGGTTGGCGATGAAGCGTTGCCACGCGGCGTCGAGCATCGCGGGTGCCGCGGCGCTCGCGTGTGCGATCGACGCATCGGGCTGGCCGAACTGGAAGCCCTGGACGAAATCGATATCGGCCTCCATCAGCGCCTGCAGCGCATCGTCGCTTTCGACGCCCTCGGCGAGCACCATCGCGCCGGCCTGGTGGAGCATCGATACCAGGTGATGCATGATGCGGCGATCCTCGGCCGACGCGTTCGCGCGCTCGACGAGCGATCGATCGAGCTTGACGATATCGGGCCGTGCGCGCCACACGCGATCGAAATTCGAGAATCCGGTGCCGAAATCGTCGATCGCGATCAGGAAGTCGCGATGCTGGATCATGTCGATCGTGCGGGCGAGCGCGGCTTCGTCGCGCGCCGGCTGCTCGACGACTTCCAGCACGATGCGGTTCGGCGGCAGTGCGAAATGACGGCAGAGCGCCTCGACGAATTCGCGCTGCACGAGGCCCGTATCGAGCACGCGCGGCGTCACGTTCAGGAACAGCCAACCGTCGCCGATGCCTTGCGCGACGAAGTTGGCCGTATGCAGGCAGCGGGCGAGCCGGTCGAGCAGCAACGCGTCGGCGGCGGCGCGCGTCTTGTCGAACAGCGCGACCGGCGAAGCCAGCGTGCCGTTCTCGTCCACCACGCGCAGCAGCGCTTCATAGCCGACCACGCGCTTGTGCGTGATCGACAGCACGGGTTGAAACACGCTGCGCAGCGTCGTGTCGCGAAACGTGGCGATCCATCCGCTGGGCGTCGGTGTCAGGCGTTCGAGCAGGGAATCGAGCGAGAGGTCGCGGGAGGGCTTCATGTCAACGGTGCCCTGGGGCGATCGGGGGGGCGGTATCGTGCGCGCCACGCAGAAGCCGTCGCACGCGCAGGTGGACGCGAAAAAACGTGGTGCATCGTGACCGCCTTCTGCGGATGAGTGTTACGAGTGTAACGGGAATGGCGCGGCACGCGTATCAGGGTAACTCCACACGCAAACGCTACACCGGCGCCTGAACGGTGGCTGTTCGCCCGGAAGCGCGCGACACGCAAGGGCCGCTGTCCTGCAAGCGGCGACAGCGCCGCGTGTGCCGCGTGCATTGCGTGCGAAGAATGGGGGGAGCGGGAAAACCGGGAAGCCGGGCGGCTGCATCGGCATCGGGTGAAAAACGATCAGCGCCGTCGCGCACCGGCCGACGTGCGGCGCATGCGGATCGGCGGCCGGCGCGTCGCGGGGAACCCGGGCTGGCGGGGTGCCGGCCCCGACCGCCGCTCAGGCCGCTTCGCCGCCGCGCGGACGGAGCCCCGGAATTCGCTTGATCACGCCGGTCGCAAGCGCGGTGCCGACGAGCACGATCGCGCAGCCTTCGATCATCACGACCGATACATGTTCGCCGAGGAACAGCGCGCCCCACAGCAGGCCGAACACCGGGATCACGAACGTCACCGTAATCGCGCGAGCCGGCCCGACATGCGCGATCAGATAGAAGAAGATGAAATATGCGATGCCGGTGCACGCGATGCCGAGCGCGAGCACGGCGCCCCACGCATGCGTGCTGACGGCTGCCGCGGGCCAGGTCGCGATCGCGAACGGCAGCAGCAGCACGGTCGAGCCGATCATGCTGCCGGTCGCGTTGACGAGCGGATCGACGCCGCTGAGCTTGCGTTTCGTATAGTTGGCCGCGATGCCGTACAGCAGCGTCGCGCCGAGCGCGGCGGCGGCGGCGGCCAGCGCGGTCGCACTGGCACCGGTGCTGCCGTGTGCGTGGGCGATCTGATCCCACACGAGCGTGAGCACGCCGGCAAAGCCGATCACGAGGCCGAGTGCGCGCGGCAGCGACAGCTTGTCCTTCAGCCACAGGTACGCGACGAGCGCGCCCCACAGCGGCGTCGTCGCGTTGATCACCGATGTCACGCCGGCCGACAGCGTCAGTTCGGCATAGGCGAACAGGCAGAACGGTGCGCCCGAGTTCAGTACGCCGACGACGAACAATGGCCACGCGTGCCGGCGCAGCCGCGCGCCGAGGTCGGCTGGCTTGAAGCGCGTGAGCGCGAGGCCCGTCAGGAACAGTGCGCCGATACCCACCCGCAGCGCCATCAGCGGCGCGACGCCGAAGTCGGCGACGCCGATCCGGATGAACAGGAACGACGCGCCCCACAGGGCGGCGAGGATGGTCAGCAGAAAGGCGTTCTTGGGCGACATCGAGCGTGGCGGGCGAGGGGACGGGATGCGAAGGATCTTACACCGCGTGACCGCGCCGTCGTTTCACGATCGGATGAAACGACAAGAAACGGGAAATCCGTTCTCCGTCGCCGCGAACCGGCCGGGCGGCCGGCGCGGCCGTTCAATGATGGCGCCGGCCGCCGCGTCCGCCGAAGCCGAAGTTCAGTGACACCGCGGGGCCCCAGTAACCGCCCCAGGCCGGGGCATAGGCGGGGGCCGGATAGTAATACACGGGGCCGGGGTCGACGTACACGGGCGCGGGCTGCACCGGCGCCGCCGCGTAATAGCCGGACGGATAGTAGCCGTAAGGGTAGTAACAGCCGGCGAGTGTCGCGCACGCGAGCGTCGCGGCGACGAGGGTCCTGTTCATGATGTTTCTCCGGCGGCGCCGGCAATCGGCAGATGCTTAAGCTTAGGCCGCGCGGTGATGACAAGATGCGCAAAACGGTAACGGATCATTTCCGCATACGGATCCGGCACGCCCGGCGAACGCCGCCGCCGGATGCGAAAACGGCGCTTCCGCATCGCGGAAGCGCCGTCTGGTCGAAACGTGCCGCGCGTCGCGCGGCAGGCGGGCGCCGGGCCGGCTTACTTGCCGATCTGGTTGCCGATGATGCCGCCGGCTGCCGCGCCGCCCAGCGTCGACAGCGCGTTGCCGCCGATCGCCGCGCCGGCGACGCCGCCGACACCCGCACCGATTGCCGTATCGCGCTGGCGCCGTGTCATCGAATCGCAAGCCGACAGGCTGGCCACCGTCGTGACGAGCAGCGCGCATACCCCAAAACGCCGAATCGAAGCATTCATGATCGTTGTCCTTGTGGTAGTGAACAGAGATCGCGTGACCGCATGGCGGCCGTGCATGAAACCAATCTACCTGCCGTCCCGTGGGGCTGCTGTAAGGACTTGTTAAGGCGCGGACGGTTTCGTAATCAATTGTTTCCCTTGCGCCGGCAGGCACAACGCATGCGCGAGCACAAAAAAGAAGCCCGCTCGAAAGCGGGCTTCGTGCAGTGGGCCACGATGCGGTCCGTGCGGACCGCCGCGTTCGCTTGCTGGCTTACTGACGGTGATAGATCTCGGCGCCGGTCTTCACGAACTCGACCGCCTTGACTTCCATCCCCTTTTTCAGCGCTTCGCTTTCCGACACGCCCTGCTGCGCCGCGAACTCGCGCACGTCCTGCGTGATCTTCATCGAGCAGAAGTGCGGGCCGCACATCGAGCAGAAGTGCGCGACCTTCGCGGAATCCTTCGGCAGCGTCTCGTCGTGGAATTCGCGCGCCTTGTCCGGATCGAGACCGATGTTGAACTGGTCTTCCCAGCGGAACTCGAAACGCGCCTTCGACAGCGCGTTGTCGCGCACCTGCGCGCCGGGATGACCCTTGGCGAGGTCGGCTGCGTGCGCGGCGAGCTTGTACGTGATGATCCCTTCCTTCACGTCGTCCTTGTTCGGCAGGCCAAGGTGCTCCTTCGGCGTCACGTAGCACAGCATCGCGGTGCCGAACCAGCCGATCATCGCGGCGCCGATGCCCGACGTGATGTGGTCGTAGCCCGGCGCGATGTCGGTGGTCAGCGGCCCGAGCGTGTAGAACGGCGCTTCCTTGCACCAGTCGAGCTGGAGATCCATGTTCTCCTTGATCAACTGCATCGGCACGTGGCCGGGGCCTTCGATCATCACCTGCACGTCGTGCTTCCACGCGATCTGCGTGAGCTCGCCGAGCGTCTTCAGTTCGCCGAGCTGCGCTTCGTCGTTCGCGTCGTAGATCGAGCCGGGACGCAGGCCGTCGCCGAGCGAGAAGCTCACGTCGTACGCCTTCATGATCTCGCAGATCTCTTCGAAGTGTTCGTACAGGAAGCTTTCCTTGTGATGCGCGAGGCACCACTTCGCCATGATCGAGCCGCCGCGCGACACGATGCCCGTCATCCGGTTCGCGGTGAGCGGCACGTACTGCAGGCGCACGCCCGCGTGGATCGTGAAGTAGTCGACGCCTTGCTCGGCCTGTTCGATCAGCGTGTCGCGGAAGATTTCCCAGGTCAGGTCCTCGGCCTTGCCGTTGACCTTTTCGAGTGCCTGGTAGATCGGCACCGTGCCGATCGGCACCGGGCTGTTGCGGATGATCCACTCGCGCGTTTCATGGATGTGCTTGCCGGTCGACAGGTCCATCACCGTGTCGCCGCCCCAGCGGATCGCCCACGTCATCTTGTCGACTTCCTCGCCGATCGACGACGTGACGGCCGAGTTGCCGATGTTCGCGTTGATCTTCACGAGGAAGTTGCGGCCGATGATCATCGGCTCGGATTCCGGGTGGTTGATGTTCGCGGGGATGATCGCGCGGCCGCGCGCGATTTCGTCGCGCACGAACTCGGGGGTGATCTCGGCGAGCGCGTTCGCGCCGAAGGCCGCAGCGCCGAACGCCTGGCCCGGGTGCTGGCGGCCCATCATCGCGGCCAGCTTCGCGCCGTTCGGGCCGCTCGACTTCAGGCTCTCGATGTACTCGGCGCGGCGCTGGTTCTCGCGGATCGCGATGTATTCCATTTCCGGGGTGATGATGCCTTGGCGCGCATAGTGCATCTGCGTGACGTTCTTGCCGGCCTGCGCGCGGCGCGGGTTGCGGTGCAGGCCCGGGAAGCGCAGGTCGGCGGTGGCCGGGTCGGCTGCGCGCTCGAGGCCGTACTGGCTCGACAGGCCGTCGAGCACTTCGGTGTCGCCGCGCGCTTCGATCCAGCGCTGGCGCAGCGCGGGCAGGCCCGCACGGATGTCGATCTTCGCGTCCGGATCGGTGTAGGGGCCCGACGTGTCGTACACGTAGATCGGCGGATTCTTTTCGCCGCCGAAGCCGGTCGGGGTGTCGGCCTGCGTGATTTCACGCATCGGCACGCGGATGTCGGGCTGCGAGCCGGTTACATAAACCTTTCGCGAATTGGGCAGCGGCGCGACGGCAGCGGCGTCGACGTGGGCGTCGGCAGACAGAAACTTCGGATTGGCGTTCATGCAATCTCCTGTGTGAGCGCCGGACAGGCGCTTCGGCGCTTGCCCGGAGCCCTTGACGAATGTGGGGCTCGCGCTAAGCAGGAGACGAGGCTTGGTGAGGCGGCGGATTTCGTCAGAAGGATGGCGTGAAATCCGTACGCTTCCCTGCGCTGGCATTATCCAGATCAGGTTCAAAGGGTATTTCTCACCCGCAATGCCGGTTGTTTGACCGGGCGCATTGCAGGACCCCCGCGTTAGCAGCGCACACGATACACTGGCTTGGCGGCGGTTTCAACCGGGAGGGGATCGGCCACCCCGGTGCGACCGCAGCATGGCGGGCGGTACGATGGCCCGTCGAAATGGCAGCGCGCGTCGCCGCCGCACGGCCCCATGGCTCGGCCGACAGCGGCGAAGCGGTGCAACATGGCGCGCCTTCGCGCAGCCTAAAAAAAAATTTCGCAGCGGCTGTCATTTCACGCGACGTCGTCCGTCTATTCGGCTCCTTAAACCCGTGTTTTGGAGAGATGTCATGAAAAACGTACTGATCGCCACCTGTGTTGCTGCTTTCGCCACCTTTGCAGCGGGCGCGTATGCGCAGAACGACGCGATGTCGCAAAACGGTGCGTCGATGTCGAAGGACGCGATGGGCCACGACGCGATGGCGAAGGACGCGATGGGCCACGACGCAATGGCGAAGGATGGCGCGATGAAGAAGGGCGCCATGAAGAAACATCCGATGAAGAAGGACGCGATGTCGCACGACGCGATGGGCAAGTCGTCGGGCGACAAGATGGCGCCGTCGAACTGACGGAGCCGTGCAAGGGGCGCGGCCGGCGCGTGTGCTGGACGACGGCCGCCCGCCCGTGTCTCGTGTTGTCTCGTCTCGTCGACGCGTTCCGGGAGTCCTCATCATGCAAACCGTTCCCGCCACCGGGCGCGCGGCCGCCACGCCGCCCGCGCGCCCGATCCATCCGCTGTGGGTGCGGGTGAGCCACTGGCTCAACGCGCTCGCGGCCATCCTGATGGTGCTGTCCGGCTGGCGCATCTACGATGCGTCGCCGATTTATCCGCCATTCGTGTTTCCGCACGGCATCACGCTCGGCGGCTGGCTCGGCGGCGCGCTGTTATGGCATTTCGCGGCGATGTGGCTGCTCGTTGGCAACGGGCTGTTCTACCTGACGATGTCGATCGCGACGGGACGCCTCGCGCGCAAGATGCTGCCCGTCACGCCGGCGTCCGTGTGGCGCGACGTGCGCGCCGCGCTGCGCGGCCGGCTCGCGCACGACGACTTGAGCGTCTACAACGCGGTGCAGCGTGCCGCGTACCTGGTCGCGATCGTCGATCTGATCGTGCTGGTGCTGTCCGGGCTGACGATCTGGAAGTCGGTGCAGTTTCCGCTGCTGCGCGAACTGTTCGGCGGTTACGACAATGCGCGCGTCGTGCATTTCTGGGCGATGTCGCTGCTCGTCGCGTTCTTCGTCGTGCACGTCGCGATGGCGCTGCTGGTGCCGCGTTCGCTGCTCGCGATGCTGCGCGGGCGCTGACCGGTCAACTCCGGGTGAAGGAAATCATCATGTCGGAATCCGAATACAAGCGCGATGGTTCGCGCTGGACGCTCGACCGCAAGTCGCTCGAGCTCGACGTGCGCCGCGAGCTGGAGATGCCGTCGCGGCGGCTGTTCAACCGGCGCATCCTGACGCTCGGCGGGTTGACGATGCTGACCGGCTGCACGCTGCACGACGACGCGTCGGTCAATACGTTCCTCGAGAAGGTGTCGCGCATGAACGATCGCGTGCAGGCCTGGCTGTTCAGCGGCGAGCGGCTCGCGCCGACCTATACCGAAGCCGACATCACGCGGCCGTTCCCGTTCAATGCGTATTACGGCATCGACGACGTGCCGCACGTCGATGCGTCGACCTACCGGCTCATGCTGTCGGGCCGCGTGACGGGCAAGCGCGTGTGGACGCTCGACGAACTGTATGCGCTGCCGCACGCGGAGCAGATCACGCGGCACATCTGCGTGGAAGGGTGGAGCGCGATCGGCCGCTGGGGCGGCACGCCGTTCGGCGCGTTTCTGGCACGCGCCGGTGCCGACACGCACGCGAAATACGTCGGTTTCAAATGCGCGGACGACTACTACGAAAGCATCGACATGCCGACCGCGCTGCATCCGCAGACGCTGCTCGCGTTCGACTACGACGGCCATCGCCTGCCGCCCGAATTCGGCTTTCCGATGAAGCTGCGGATGCCGACCAAGCTCGGCTACAAGAATCCGAAGCACATCATGGAAATCTTCGTGACCGATACTTTCCCGGGCGGCTACTGGGTCGATCAGGGGTACAACTGGTTCGGCGGATCGTGAACGGCGGGGGCACACGCAAGCGCGCGTTGCCCTGATTCACGGCGCCTTACGCGGATTCGCGCACCTGCAGGTCGACGCGCAGGCCGACCGCCGCCGCCATGTTCACGAGCGCGTCGAGCCCGAACAGGTTGATCTTGCCACGCAGCAGATCGGACACGCGCGGCTGCGTGACACCCAGCTGTTTCGCGGCCTGGGCCTGGCTGAGTTCGAGCTGCGCGATGCGCTGCTTGAGCGCCATCATCAGTTCGGAGCGCAGCTTCATGTTCTCGGCCTCGGCCGGCTGGCGTGCGGGTCGGACGAGCGGAGCGTCGGCGGCCGGAGGGCCGGCCGACTGCCGCGCTAAGCGCGAAGCGGCACCTGAAGCGCATGACCGGCCATCAGGCCGAGGTACCGATCTCGATGTGCGGGAGGGGCTTGAATAGGGGCTCGCGGAGCCCGTGCGGCGAGTATCCGGCCCCGGATTCCGTTCGGGCGGATGCCGAAAAATGTCGCGCCGAAACGTCAGTCGATATCCTTTCAGTCTGGTCTGACGATGCTTTCGAATCCTTGATGCCATAATGCCGAGCGTGCGTTGACGAAGCCGTTTGCGCACTGACCCTCTGCCGCCGCTTGCCGGTTCTTATTCGTCGCCGTTCGCACTGCCATGTCGTTCCGCACGTCCGTCTCCGCCTTCCCGGTCCCGTCAGGGCCGTTTGCCGGCCTCTCCGGCGTCTTTCAGCGGAGCACGCGCCACGTCGTGCGGGCGGGCTGAACAATGACACCGCTCGACCGCCTCCTCGATTTCCTCGCTCGCCTGCCGATCCGGATCCGCCTGCCGCAAAGCCGCGGCGGCCGCGTCGCGCTGGCCCTCGTATTCATCTATTTCGTCTGGGGTTCGACCTACAGCGGCCTGCATTTCGCGCTGCAGTCGTTCCCGCCGCTGCTGCTGTCGGGGCTGCGCAACCTGCTCGGCGGGATGGGCCTGTTCATCTTCGCGCTGCGACGCAAGCCCGAATGGCCGACGCTGCTGGAAATCCGCAACTCGGCGATCGTCGGTACGATGCTGGTCGCGCTGTCGTCCGGCACGATCGCGCTCGGGATGCGCACGGTCGGCAGCGGCTCGGCCGCGGTGATGGTCGCCACGGTGCCGCTGTTCGCGACCGTGATCGCGGCGGTCGCGGGGCGCCCGGTGGCGAAAGGAGAGTGGTCGGCCGTCGCGCTCGGGATGGTCGGCATCGTCGTGCTGAATTCGGGTGGCGCGGCCGCCGCGAACTCGGCGCTCGGCACGGTCTGCGTACTGGCCGGCGCGCTGTTCTGGGCGGGCGGCGCGCATCTCGCGACGCGGCTCAAGCTGCCGTCGGACCTGTTCCTGTCGACGTCACTGCAGATCGGCCTGGGCGGGTTGATGTCCACGATCGCCGCGTGGCTGATGGGCGAGCGCATCGAACAGGTCGCGGTCGTGCCGGTGTTCGCGTTCGTGTACCTGATGGTGTTCTGCACGATGGCCGCGTACGTCGCTTACGGCTACCTGATTCGCCACACGAGCCCGATCATCGCGAGCAGCTGCATGTACGTGAACCCGATCGTCGCGGTCGCGCTCGGCGCGCTGATGCTCGGCGAGCCCGTGACGATGGCGACCGTGATCGCGACGGTCGCGATCCTCGGCAGCGTCGGGCTGTCGTTCCTGTTCGATCCGGCGCGCCGGCCCGTGACGCGCGCGGCAGCCGATGCTTCGCCGGTCGTGGCGACCGCGGCAACCGTAGCCGCCGAATCGGCGGCGGGTGCGGCGTCCGCACCGGATCAGGCCGCGATGCCGGAGCCGGCGCCGATCCTCGCGCCGTCCGCGGTACCGCTTGCGGTGCCGGCACCGGCGGCCGTCGTGGCCCCGGCCGCGGTCATGGATCCCGTGCAGGCATTCGCGCCGCCGCCTGCCGGCGAACCGGCCGCATCGCGCGCCGACGCATGATGCCGGCGCGCGCGGCGGCGTTCAGCCGCGCCGTGCGCCGCGATGATGGAACCAGCCGGCGAGCGCGGTAAACAACAGCCCGGCCGCGCACATGCCGGTCCAGCCGAACGCGCGCCACGCGGCGACACCGGCCGACGAGCCGAGCGCGCCGCCGATGAAATAGCACACCATGTACACGGTATTCACGCGGCTGCGCGCCTCGGGCTTCAGCGCGTAGATGCGCGACTGGTTCGAGATCTGCGCGGCCTGCACGCCGACATCCAGCACGATCACGCCGATCACGAGCCCGACGAGGCTCGTCCCCGACACAGCGAAAATCACGAACGACACCGCGAGCAGGGCGATCGCGAGCGAGATGATCGCGCGCGGGCCGCGCTTGTCCGCGAAACGGCCCGCGTACGGCGCGGCCAGCGCACCGGCCGCGCCGACGATGCCGAACAGACCTGCGGCCTGCGGGCCGAGATGGAACGGCGCGCCGGCGAGCAGCAGCGTGAGCACCGGCCAGAACGCACTGAACGCGGCGAACAGCGCGGCGCCCGTCAGCGACGCCTCGCGCAGCCCGCGCAGTTCGACCGCCAGGTGCCACATCGAGCCGAGCAGCTTGCCGTACGACAGCGTCGACGTCGGCGAACTGCGCGGCAGCCGCAGCACGATCACCGCGGCCAGCGCGACGAGCGCCGCGACCGACGCGCCGAACACCGCCCGCCACCCGAAATATTCGGCGACGAAGCCGGCTGCCGTGCGCGCCAGCAGGATGCCGAGCAGCAGGCCGCTCATCACGGTGCCGACCGCATGCCCGCGCTCGGCCGGCGGCGCGATTTCGGCCGCGAACGGCACGGCCTGCTGCGCGATCGTCGCGAGCACGCCGATCCCGAGGCTCGCCGCGGCGAGCACCGCCAGCGACGGCGCGGTCGCGGCGACGATCAGCGCGATCGACAGGCCCGCGATCTGCAGCAGGATCAGTCGGCGACGATCGAAACGGTCGCCGAGCGGCGCGAGCAGGAACATGCCGGCCGCATAGCCGAGCTGCGTCGCGGTCGGCACTGCGCCGATCCACGACGCGCCGTCGGGAAAGGCCGAGCGGAAGCTGTCGAGCAGCGGCTGGTTGTAATAGATGTTCGCGACCGACACGCCCGCGATCGTCGCGAGCAGCAACAGCAGGCTGCGCGAGTAGTGGGGCGAGGCGGCGTCGGTCGGACGGTCGGTGGAGGCGACGGACATGGCGGCAACGGAACGGAGTTGGGCGGCATGGCGCGCGGCGCGGCATCGGTTGCGCAGGCGGCCGGGCGCCGATCGAGGGTGCCGATCATACCGGAGCACCGTGAATCCTGCCGGCCGGGCGGCCAGGCAGCCGGCGCGATCGGGGCATGACGGGATGCCGGCTGTGCCGCTCGGCCGCGACGGGTTCCGATCGGCCGCTGTCGCCCGTCATTCGCCCGCGCTGCGCGCCGTCAGTCGACCAGGTTCCCGTTCGGTTCATAGAACGGATAAGGCCCGTCGCCTTCGTCCACGTACACGTGATGGGACGTCATCCCCGTTTCAGGCGTATGGGCGTGCACCGCGAACGCGGGCGGCTCGAGCCGGAACGCGGACGGCGCGTCCGCGCGCAGGTCGAACGCAACCTGGTGCGCGGGCGCCGGCACGGCCGACGCGAGCGTGCCGCCGAAGCGCGTGAACATCGTCCGGTGCACGTGGCCGCACAGCACGCGTTCGACGTTCGGATAGCCGCGCAGCAGCGCATCGAGTTTTTCGGCGGCGGCGGGTGCGAGGCGCAGCGCGTCCATGTGCCCGATTCCGGACGCGAACGGCGGATGATGCAGCGCGACGATCACCGGCCGGTCGTGCGCGGCGTCGAGCTGCGCGGCGAGCCACGCCAGCCTTGCATCGCACAGGTCGCCGTGGCTCGTGCCGGGCACCTGCGAATCGAGCGCGAGCACGCGCACGGCGCCGAGGTCGAGCGCGTACTGCACGAACTCGCCGTCCTGCAATTCGGGGCGGTCGGCGAACACGCGGCGCAGCCCCGCACGATCGTCGTGATTGCCGACCATCAGGTAGTACGGAATCTCGAGCGGCGCGAGCAGGTCGCGCAGGTGGCGGTATTCGTCGTCGTGGCCGAAGTCCGTCAGGTCGCCCGTGACGAGCACCGCGTCGGGGCGCGGCACCAGCGCGTTCAGCTTTGCGATGCAGCGCGCGAGCGCGGCGGCGGTGTCGACGCGCCGGTACGCGAGCTGGCCCGGACGTTTGATGTGAAGATCGCTGATTTGAGCAAGCAGCATCGTCGTTCCTCGGAATGTCTGATTATTGTGGGGCGGTGTTACGCGGCGAGTGCGATCAGGCCTTCCGCCGCGATCGTGAGGCCGACCGCCGTGCCGCGCGCGAGCTCGATGCGGCCCGGCACGTCGATCACGAGCGCGTCGGGCGCCGCATGCTCGATCGTGAGCCGCGTGCGCTCGCCGAGGAACGCGCACGCGCCGATCGCGCCGCGCAGCGGCGCATGCGCGGGATCGGCGAGCTGCGCGTCCTCCGGGCGGAAGAACCACTCGTCGGCGGCATGCGGCGTGACGATCGAGCCACCCGTCGTCACGAGCGCGCCGTCACGCCATTGTCCCGCAAGCCGGTTCAGCGTGCCGATGAACTGCGCGACCGTGCGGTTCGCCGGCCGGTAGTAGATGTCGCGCGGCGTGCCGATCTGCTCGATGCGGCCCGCGCCCATCACGACGATCCGGTCGCCCAGTTCCATCGCCTCGGCCTGGTCGTGCGTCACGTACACGGTCGTCACGCCGAGTTCGCGCAACAGCGCATTCATCTCGCGGCGCAGCACGTCGCGCAGCTTCGCGTCGAGCGCGGTCAGCGGCTCGTCGAGCAGCAGCACGCGCGGGCGCACCGCGAGCGCGCGCGCCAGCGCGACACGCTGGCGCTGGCCGCCCGACAGCTGATCGACCGGTTTGTCCGCATGCGCGTCGAGCCGCATCATCGCGAGCAATTCGTCGACGCGTTCGCGCAGCGCGCGCGGCTCGGTCTTGCGAATCTTCAGCCCGTAGCCGACGTTGCCGCGTACCGTCAGGTTCGGGAACAGCGCGTAGTTCTGGAACACCATGCCGACCTGGCGGCGCTCGATCGGAAGCAGCGTCACGTCGTCGCCGCCGAACAGGATCGTGCCGCCGGCGTCCGGCGTGTCGAGGCCGGCGATCAGGCGCAGCGTCGTCGTCTTGCCGCAGCCCGACGGGCCGAGCAGCACGAGCGTCTCGCCCGCGCCGATCGACAGGTCGAGCGGTTCGAGCACGCGTGTGCCGCGGAACGTCTTCGCGCAGCGGGTCAGGGTGATGGGAGTGGAATCGAGTTTCATGGGAGCGGTAGGTTCAGCGCGGCCGGCGCTTCAACGCGCGCGTGCCGGACGGATCGACGCCGAGCCACTGCATCGCGACGAGGAGCGGCAGCGTCATCAGCAGGAACACGATCGTGTACGCGCTGCCGACTTCGAGACGCAGCGACGCATAGGTATCGGCGAGCCCGACGGGCAGTGTTTTCGTGTCGGGCGTATGCAGCATCCACGTCAGGTTGAATTCGCCGATCGACAGCGTGAGCACCGCGAGCGCGCCCGCGACGATGCCGGGGCGCAGGTTCGGCAGCACGATCGTGACGAAGCGCGTGACGAACGACGCGCCGAGGCTCGCCGCACCTTCCTCGAGCGTGCGCAGGTCGGCCCCGGCGGCGACGGCCGCGACCGCGCGCACCATGAACGGCAGCGTGAACACGACGTGGCCGACGACGATGAACCACAGGCTCATCCGGAACGCGGTGAAACCGCCGTACACGACCAGCAGCGCGAGCGCCGACGCGAGGCCCGGCAGCGCGACCGGCAGCACGAGCGCTTCCTCGATCACGCGGGCGATGCGGCTCTTGCTGCGCGCGAGCGCATAGCCGGCCGGCACGCCGACGACGAGCACGATCGCGAGCGTCGCGAACGCGACGCCGAGCGACAGCGCGACCGAGCCCTGGTACTGCTGCCACACCTGTTCGAGCCAGCGCAGCGTGAGGCCGCTCGACAGCCCGCGGAAATAGTTGACGGTGAGGCCCGCGAGCACCGACATCACGACGGGCACGATCAGGAACGCGCACAGCAGCAGCGTGACGCCCCATTGCAGCGTGGCGATCGCGCGCGCGCCCGACACACGCGGCGCGCGTCGTGCGGCTCCGTTCGCATGTGACGGAGCGGGCGCCGGCGACGGCGTGGACGAACCGGAAAGCGATTGCATGTAGGAATCCTCAGGCCGCGGCGGCGGCGGTATGGCCGGTGAACCGGCGCGCGAGCGCGAGCACGGCCCACGTGACGATGCCGAGCACGATCGACAGGCCGGCCGCCGTCGCGATGTTCGCGTTCAGCGTGAACTCGGTGTAGATCGTCATCGGCAGCACGTTCAGGTCGGTGGCGAGCGTGAATGCGGTGCCGAACGCGCCCATCGCGGTCGCGAAGCAGATCGCGCCGGCCGCGATCAGGCCCGGCGCGAGCGCCGGCAGCACGATGTCGATGAAGATGCGCCACGGCGACGCGCCGAGCGAGCGTGCGGCTTCCTCGAGCGACGCGTCGAGCTTCGACGCAGCCGCGATCACGGTGACGATCACGCGCGGAATCGAGAAGTACAGGTAGCCGACGAACAGCCCGGCAACCGAATACGCGAACACCCACTTGTCGCCGGTCAGCTTCGCGGACAGCATCCCGATCAGCCCCTGCCGGCCCGCGAGCATGATCACCATGAAGCCGACCACGACACCCGGGAACGCGAGCGGAAAGGTGAGCAGCGCGAGCAGCACGCGTTTGCCCGCGAACTCACGGCGTGCGAGCAGCAGGCCCGAGATCGTCGACAGCGCGAGCGTCGCGAGCGTGACGCCGGCCGACAACGCGACTGTCTCGCCGAGGCTCTTCATGTAGCGCGCGTTGCCGAGCAGCGCCGCGTACTGCGTGAAGAACGCGCCGTCGGCGGACACCTGCACGAGTGCCGCCATCGGCAGTAGCCAGAACGCGGCGAACATCGCGAGCGCCGGCGCGACGAGCGCGACACGCCAGCGCAGCGGGAAAGTCAGGTCGAGCATGGCGTGGGTCCGGCGCTTACTGCATCACCTGCAGGTATTGCTGGCCGAACGCTTGCTGGCCGGCCGCCATCTTGCCGAAGTCGACCGGTTTCGCCCGGGCGTATTCGCTCGCCGGCAGGAACTTCGCGGCGACGTCGGCGCCGAGCGTCTGCGCGCGCACCGGACGCAGGTACGCGTTGGCCCACAGCTTCTGGCCTTCGTCGGACAGCACGAAGTCGAGCACCTTCCTGCCGTTCGCGTCGTGCGGCGCGCCCTTCACGAGGCTCATCACGTAGGGCACCGCGATCGTGCCTTCCTTCGGAATCACGAACTCGACGTTCGCGTGATCCTTGTACTTCGCGCGATACGCATCGAAGTCGTAGTCGAGCAGGATCGGAATCTCGCCGGACAGCACGCGCGCATACGCGGTCTGCTTCGGCACGATCGGTGCGTTCGCCTTCAGCTTGCGGAACCAGTCGAGCCCCGGCTTGAAGTCGTCGAGGCTGCCGCCGAGCGCCTGGTTGACGGCGACCGCGCCTGCATAGCCGACGAACGCGCTAGACGGATCGAGGTAGCCGACCATGCCCTTGTATTCGGGCTTGAGCAGATCGGACCACGAGCGCGGGACCGGCTTGCCTTCGAGCGCGTCCTTGTTCACGAAGAAGCCGAGCGTGCCCGAGTGGATCGCGAACCAGTAGCCTTGCGGGTCCTTCAGGTTCGCGGGGATGTCGTTCCAGTGCGCGGGCTTGTACGGTGCGATCACGCCCTTGTCCTTCGCCTGGAATGCGGATGACACGCCGAGATAGACGACGTCGGCGACCGGGCTCTTCTGTTCGGCGATCAGCTGCGCGATCGCCTGGCCCGAGTTCTTGTTGTCGAACGGCACGCGGATGCCGGTCTTCTGCTTGATCGCCGCGATTTGCGCGGCCCAGTCGGCCCATTCGGGCGGGCAGTTGTAGCAGATCGCGGTTTCGTCGGCATGGGCGGCAGGCGCGAACGCGACGAGCGCGGCGCAGGCGACGGGTGCTGCGAGCACGCGCAGCAGCGAGGTCAGGCGAAAGGACACGGTGGGTCTCCGGGCGGGGTGTGGGTATTTCGCCGCGCCGCGCACGATGGCGCGGCGCGTGCGTTCAGGCGTGGCGCAACTGCAGGTCGGCGGCCGGCGACGCGACCGTCGCGCCGTCGCGCACCGTGTGCGGCAGGATCAGCGACGTGCGCTCGATCGTCGCGCCGCCGATGCATTCGACGAGGCGCCGCCATGCATGGCGGCCGATGTCCTGGTTCGGCGTCGCGACGCTCGCGAGCGGCGGCGCGAGCAGCTCGCCGATCGCGATGCCGTCGAAGCCGAGCACCGACAGGTCGTCGGGAATCGAGAAGCCCGCGCGGCGCAGGCCGCGCATCACGACCATCGCGAGCAGGTCGTTGCTGCAGAAGAGGGCGGTCGGGCGCGTGGCTTGCGCGGTGAGATGCGCGAGCACCGCGTCGGGCAGTTCGGCTGCGTTGAAGTCGACTTCGACCGGCGGCAGCGTCGCGACACCGGCTTCCTCGAGTGCCTGTGCGTAGCCGAGGTGACGCTGGCGTGCGCGATCCGACGCGGCGAGCGAGCCGGCCAGCATCAGCACGCGGCGATGGCCGCGCGCGGTCAGCAGGCGGACGCCGTCGTAGGCCGCGCGGCGGTTGTCGACCGATACCGACGGGCGGCGTTGCGTGTCGTTGTGCATCAGCACGTAGTGCGGTCCGTCGTGGTCGAGCATGTCGAGCAGCGGATGCGTGTCCGCATCGGCGACGGTCAGGATCAGCCCTTCGACGCGCTGCTCGCGCAGCGTCTCGATCGCGTGGCGCTCGCGCGCTTCGTCGTATTCGGTCGTCATCAGGATCAGCTTGAAGCCGGCCGCGGTCGCGAGTTCGTCGATGCCCTGCAGGCAGTCGGCGAACACCGGGTTCGACAGCGTCGGCACGACGACGCCGACGAGGCGCGTGCGCTCGCCGCGCAACTGCCGGCCGAGCGGGCTCGGGCGGAACTGCAACGTGTCGATGGCGGTGCGGATCGTCGCCAGCGTGGCGGGGCTGACGGTATGCGGCGCGTTGATCGCGCGCGAGACGGTGGCGATCGAGAAGCCGGCGAGCGCGGCGACGTCCTTGATGGTCGGGGTCATGAAGTTACGCGATGTAAACGTTTTCGGCCGGGAAATTATCGAAAACGTTTGTGACTTCGCGATGACGCACGAGATGTCTGTTTCGCAAAAAGTACGATACAAACATCAGATGTTTGGCGCCCGACGAGCGGGGCGGAGTCGATTGTAGCGGCGGATGCTGCGGCGCGGGACGAAATCCGTGGCAGCGTCGCGACGATGTCGATTGCGGCGCATGCATTTGGGCGAAGATGGAGCATGCAGACATGCTGCGTCGCGATGTACCGCGCATGAATCAGCTAACGCATGTGCAAGCAATGGTAGAATCGCGTCCGCCCTTTTGCCGGGGTGATGAAATTGGTAAACATAGCGGACTTAAACGATTGAGTGCCCGGCCGGAAACGGCCGGTGCAGAACCCTTCAAATTCGGTGAAACCCCTGACGCGCACCGTGCGTCGAGGCAACGCCGAGCCAAGCCTCGCGGTACAGCTACCGTTACAACGAGGAAGGTGTAGAGACTAGACGGGGGGCGCCTAAGGCGCACGGGCGGCGATCACGCCCGCGCGCGACGGCGAAGGCATAGTCCAGCGCACGAACGGCGTCGTTTCGACGGCGCCGGCTTTGAAAGAAGCAGTGTGACGAAAATCCGCCGCCTTAATTGGCTTGCCGGTTCGAGTCCGGTCCCCGGCACCAAATACCCTTCCGAGGCGATCCTCGTTAATCCAGAAACCCGTGATAGCACAAGGCTTCGCGGGTTTTTTGTTCCTGAATCATCCAACGGTGTCCGCGATAATCCGGGGGCATGTGGGGGCACCTTCGGGGGAATTTTTGTGGATGGTCGATGCCCCCGACAAAAAATGCCCCCTTGGGCTGTAAGGTGCATCATGCCGTTGACCGATGTCGCTACCCTGCTGGATCTTGCGTGCGTAATAGTCTCGCGAGACGGGGTCTCGCAAGGCCGCGAAGGCGGATAGGAACAAGGCGCGCTTGAGTACCTTGTTACCGCGTCTGGATGGATGTTCGCCGCGTATCGATGAACCTGAGCGCCGAGTGACCGGCGCGAGGCCGGCGTAGGCCGCTAGATGCGCAGCCGAAGCGAACGCTTTATGGGCGACCTCAGTCAGGAGTCTGGCGGCGGTCCTGACGCCGACTCCGGGCATGCTGGTCAGGACCGGCCAAAGAGGGTGAGCAAGCACCAGTCGCTCAACTTCGGCAGCGACTTTGAGAGCAGATGGAACAGCAGCGCGCCACCGGTCTGGCTGAACGGCAGATAGCCAAGTTCATCGAGAATCACCAGATCCACGTACATCAGCTTGTGAGCGATCTGGCCTTGTTTGCCGGTCGACTTCTCGAGCTCCAGCGCGTTGGTCGGCTCCACGGTCGAGAAGTAGCGCACACGCTTGACCGGAAAGATCGCTTTTGACAGCAAAGGCGATGTCAGCAATCCGGTTTCCACGTTGTACGAGGTCCAAACCGGAAAATGGATGGCGATTGCCGCGGCCGGCAAATAGGCACCTTTCTGCGAGGCCGAGATCACGTCGGGCGCGATCACGCCGTGCGCCCTTCTGGATAGTCCCTCGATGCTCCGCGGCGAACTACGTAGGAAGCTTATGCACGGGCACGTTAGACACCCACCGCCGTGCGTTCAGCCGAGTGAGAAAAGTTACCATTAGCCCCCTCCGTATCGAAGAAATTTATCTTCCGGACAGACATAGAATTGAGGAATTCGCCACGCACGTGGCATTTTTCTCTCAGGTCTAGTGTTCAGAAGTGAACCGCATGGCCTGTTTAACTCACAGCGCGAGTTCTCTATATGCATTGGCGTACAAAACTGATTCAGTCCGAAGTTCAAGTCCGTCAAGACTTTAAATCACTAGTTTTTCCAGTCTATCGTGGATCAACCGTGTTGTTCGATCGCGTATCGGAGGTGATTGACGACTGGCGACAAACGGAAAATGGCTACTCGTACGGGTTGTATGGGACGCCAACGACACTTGAACTTGCAGCCCGGGTATGCGAACTCGAAGGCGCACATCGGACTTTCGTTGTACCAGGTGGACAGGCGGCAATCGCAGCGATTTATTTGGCCTTCTGCAGTAGCGGTAGTCACGCGCTGGTGCCGGTCACAGCGTACGGTCCAAATCGGGAAATGTCGCTTTCTATCCTTCGCCGGCTTGGTATCGAAGTCGAGGCCTACGACCCATCGATTGGATCAGGAATCAGCGCGCTGATTCGAGACAATACGACGCTGATCTGGACGGAAAGTCCCGGCTCGGTGACGATGGAGGTGCAGGACGTTCCTGCCATTGTCGCGGCTGCACATGCTAGAAATGTGCCCGTTGCCCTGGATAACACGTATGCGGCGGGAGTAATGTTTGACGCATTTGGCCATGGCGTGGACGTCAGCATGCAGGCGTTGACCAAGTACATCGGTGGACATAGTGACCTCCTTTTGGGAACGGTATCGGCGAAAGATGCCCCGCTAGCTGAGTTGCTCGGTTCAACGCTCAAGCAGTTGGGCATGGCCGTGTCGCCTGACGATTGCAGTCTCGCGCTTAGGGGAATGCAAACCTTGGGAGTACGCCTCGACCGCCTGGAGAGTTCCACATTGACAGTTGCTCGTTGGCTCAATGAGAACCCGGCAATCGAGACGGTGCTCCATCCCGCGCTACCGTCATGCCCTGGCCATGAATTCTGGGCGCGTGACTTCACAGGCTCAACAAGCGTTTTCTCTGTTCAATTCTCATCCGACTACACCGCTGCTCAAGTGGAAGAATTTGTTGAGTCGCTAAAGTTGTTCAAGATTGGAATGAGCTGGGGAGGAACCACCAGCCTCGCCTTGGTGTATCCGAACATCGATCGGCCTGGAAAAGACTACGCCGGACGACTTGTACGATTTAATATCGGACTGGAAGAACCGAGCGATCTCATCTCCGATCTGAAACAAGCATTCTCAGCCTTAGCTGGATAGGGACTGGTTGTTGCCGTCGCTGATCTGCATGCAGCTTTTAATATTGTTTCTTTCTGACGCGACGGCGCAAACTATTAGCACAAAGAGGCCTTAAACGTGGGAATGCGATGCGTTATTTGTCGACGTCAAACGGTGCAGAGATTCCTATCTTGACACGATCCATGACAACAATCGTGCGAAACCATTTAACGCTTTTATGTTCATAGAAGATCCTTCTGGCGATATCTTCATAGTCTTTCATTGTCCTAACGTTCATTATAATGAAAAAATCCGCGTCGCCTGTAACGTAGTAACACTGCTGGATTTCCGGGATGGAGAAGGCTGCCTTGAGCGCATTCAACTCGCTGATATCCGTTCGCTCCATGTGAACTTCGGTGACGACCGTAATAGGCTTTCCGGCCCACTCGGGGTCGATTATGGCGACGTTGCCCTGAATGACGCCGCCCTTTTCAAGAGAACGAATTCGCCTCTGTACTGCAGCGGTGGAAAGATTGACCCTCTCTCCGATGACTCGCAGTGGCGTGGTGTTGCATCGTTCGAGTTCCGCAAGAATTGCGATGTCAAATGAGTCGAGGTCAGAAGGTTTGAGAGAAGCCATCTTATTAATTCGGTCAGGAGCCAGAGGATTGTACTGCTGGGCGAATGCCACCATCGACGCCTAAAGCCCAATGCGAACCGGCCCCAGATGACTGTGTTCGTGGGTGGCACGACCGGTGGCACGGAAGTTTTGCAAACTGGCCCCGCATGTTGAGCGTATTTACCAGCGACGATGCAATATATTTTTATCGAAATTCCGAAACTTTGCAAGGTAAGGCTGATGGCAGTCGACCGAACCCATCAGTTGGCTGCGAATGCTCAGAAGATACTCTATGGCTAGTGTCCAGAGTTAGAAATTCGTCGAATTATTTGCTGCCGTGGAGGCTGTTGAAGGCTACGGAGCCGTTTGTGCGCGTTGGCATGCTGTTACACCGCCATAATCCGAGAGAGACCATGGCCAAGAAAGAAGTGTTTGATGATTTCGAATTCGAGTCTGTCTCGAAGCGCGTTTTTATGCGCGGCAATTCCGTCATGCTGATGCAGAAGGAGTTCGAACTAGCGCTGCTGCTTTTCAAGCATATGAGCCGGCCATTGTCGCGGTCGAATACCCGGAGCTAGGATTTGACGAACAACGCGGACTTCAAACTATATCGCTGAGCGGCCGAGAGAGTTGGGAATCGAGGTTCACACGGGTATCGTGTGGTGCGGGAGTAGTCGGAAAGATCTACTTTGCGGGGGGCGGCCCGGCAATTGCGCTGCGAGCTGAGCTCGACGCCCTTCCACTTACCGAAGTAGCTGACTGCCGTCCCTACGTTTCACTCTTGCCGGGCAGGATGCACGCATGCGGCCATGATGGGCATATGGCAATGGTGCTTATCTTCACGATTGCGGTTGGTAACGAGTTTCGACAAGGCTCCGTACCAGCTCAACTTCTAAAGCTGTTCAATATTGGTATGAGCTGAGGGGACACACCTAGTCTCGCGCTTGCATACCCCCAATCTTTACCGACCTGGCGAAGATTATTCGGGGCGGCTTGTAAGGTTCAACGTCGACTTGGAAGAGCCTGGTTCCCTGAAATCGGATTCTCCCAGGCCTTCGCGTTTTTCGTCGGATAAAACAAGGACCGCGCGCTTCCGATAGGCGACGTGGTGGCTTCGGGCCCAGCTTTTCTCGAATCGGGCGGGATATTGCGCTGCGATCGCTATGGAATTTAGTGTGCGTTTATGTGTGGCGGAGCTGACCAACTGTGAACGAGAAAAAATCCCATTTGTCGCTTCATTTCGAATTTTTTTATCTCGGATTCGTGGCTAATATGATGCGCATCGACCACTAGAAAAATGTGCTTCGGATCAACCCCGCATAAGGAACGACGCCCGCGAGCTTGGGGAATACTTACAATAAAAGATATAAGGCGGCGAGCCGCTCGCGGCGGGATTGTTGGCCATGTCTCATAAGGCGCGAGTACATGCTTTCTGCGGTAACTGTACAGGTTTGAGGGCCGGGCGGAGACTTTGCACGTTGCATTGAATTTTCGAGAGAAGAATAGGCCGGTCCTCAAAACGCGGATCGGGTCCGCAGAAGCAAGGTGAGTATCAGAGCGGAGGTGGGCCGCTCGCGGGCTGATCAATTCGAGGAGGCAGATTCATGAGTGACCTTAAAAAGGAGACGTTGTTCGTGGCGCTTTCATTTCACAACCTTGGGGGAGAAGGTTACTTTAGAAAGGACTGGCGAGTTGGTTGCTGCGCCTATAACCGTCTATAAGGTCTCGGGCGGTAACCTTAATCTGATCCACTAAGACCTTTTTCAGTGAACGCGCAGCCGCGGCCGCCGTTCCTGTGTGCATGCAACGCGAAAGCGGCTAACGGAGTGGGAGAGACATGGACATCTTCGTCCAACAAATCTTGAATGGGCTGGTGCTTGGCAGCATCTACGCCATCATCGCACTGGGCTACACCATGGTGTACGGGATTCTGGGCATCATCAACTTCGCGCATGGCGACGTGCTCATGGTGGGCGCCATGGTCGCGCTCTCCGTGATCAACGTGCTCCACAATCACTTCCCGGGCCTCGGGAGCATCCCCACGCTGTGCATTGCGCTCGCGGTTGCCGCGGTCGTCTGTGCGGTCGTCGGGTACACGATCGAAAAGGTCGCGTACCGGCCGCTGCGCCGCGCGCCGCGCCTCGCCCCGCTGATCACCGCGATCGGCGTGTCGATCCTGCTGCAGACGCTCGCCATGATCATCTGGGGCCGCAATCCGCTCGCGTTCCCCCAGCTCATCTCGACCGATCCGATCAACGTGATCAAGGCCACCGACACGACACCCGGCGCCGTGATCTCGGTGACCGAAATCGTGATCATCGCGGTGGCGTTCATCGTGATGGGCGGCCTGCTGCTGCTCGTGCACAAGACCAAGCTCGGCCGCGCGATGCGTGCGATCGCCGAAAGCCCGAACACCGCGAGCCTGAT